>CAZCBE010000003.1:0-154967 GCA_964496695.1 uncultured Klebsiella sp. | reverse complement strand
CCCGGCCCTCTCCCCCGATGGGGGAGAGGGAGAAGCGGTGCGCCGTGCTCAAGCTGCTCTGAATCAAATCGCACGCCATTGCCGTGCCTTTCCGAATCCCAACGGGATCGCATCCCTCAGCCCCGGGTTGGCAGTGCACCGCGACGCCTACCCTGGGTCACCCGCCCCCATAATCCGCGAACCCTGAAGGGGTTCCAGCCCGGCGGGGCGCGACGGTTGAGCACCGAGGTTCACCAAATCATGGGGCACAGAATCATGCCGCTTCATGATTCTGTTGAGCATGATTCTGTGAAGGACTTCCCGGCCGGACTCGGGGAATCGGCACGGTTCCAGCCGCCTGAATCTCGGCCCCAGCGGTGCGGTTGAGTCAGAGTGTCCCTGGATTCGGTTTCAGCGCAACTATGTGCGCCATCCGCGTTACTATAATCATAATGTGAAGACCACCACGGGGAACGAGAAGGGCAGCAACACGGTGAAGATCACGCGGCCTTAGGAATTGGTTCAGCCAGTTCGGGCGGGAGGGCGATTCCGCACGCATCGGTTGAACCGCGTCGGGTCCATGCGGCACCCTCAGGCAAAAACGGAGGGGCAAAACCCAAAATTTGATGTTGCCCTTGGCCGGAAACCGCTAGCCTCGCCGAGTGTTTGCAGAGAAAAAGTCCCCTGGACTGGCGCTGGTATGACTGCGGCAGCCCCACGCGCCAGCCCAATGGTCGCCCGGCTCGCCCCGGAACGCGGCTGGCTGGATGCCGGACGGGCCGTCCTCAACCTGGGCGGGCGCATCCAGGCCCTCAACACCCCGATGGCCGCCTGGCTGGCCCGCAGCCGCGAGGAGGTGCTGGGGCTGTCGCTGCGGGAGGTGCTCACCCAGTGTTATCCCGAATGGAACGAGCCGCTCAAGGTGCTGGAGTATTCAGCGGAGCCCTTCGATCAGCTCCAGCTCACCTCGGGAAGCGACGGCGCACAGCAGTGGTTCCAATTTGAGATCACGCGCGCGCCCGACAGCGTGCAAGTCCGCCTCAGTTCCACGCTGCCGCCCGTCACGGAGCTGGCCGAGGGGCCGTGGGACGAACATCTCACCTCCGAAGGCGCGCGGCGCGAGGTGTTTGTGCGGATGCTCCGGGCCGAGGCGCGCTTGCACAATCTCATCGCCCACTGGCCGGGGGTTGTCTTCAGCCAGCGCGCGGATTTCAGCTTCTCCTTCGTCAGCCCAAAGATCGAGGAACTCACCGGGGTCTCGGCGACGGAGTGGCAGCGGGCGCCCACCCGGTTCTGGGATGTGGTGCATGAAGGCGACACCGAGGAACTGCGCCAGCGGGCGCGGCAGGCGGCCAAGACCCTGCGCGGCTCGGCCGGCACCTACCGGGTGCGCAACCTCGCCACCCGGCAGATTCACTACGTGCTGGAGCATCGCCAGGCCGTGGTCACCGACAGCGGGTTGCTGCTGGGCTACGAGGGTGTCTGGCTGGATGTGACCCGGCAGACCCTGGCGGAGAAGCGCCTTTCCGGGGCGGCGTGGAAAGAGACGCTGAGCACCATCACGATGGGGATGGCGCACGACTTCAGCAACGTGCTGGCCGGCATCCATTCCCTGAGCGAGTCCTTCGTGTCAGAGGTGGAGGAGGAACACCCGTTCCGCGAAGGGCTGCAGTTGATCCAAAAGAACGCCCGCCAGGCCAGCCAGTTGGTCCACCGGATCATCCACCTCCACCACGGCAAGACCGGCGAGCGGAGCTATCAGGATTTGAACGCGCTCGCCACCGAGGTGTTTGAGCTGGTGCGCCGGGTCATCCCCCGCACGATCGAGGCCAGCCTGGAGCTGGTGCCGGGCCAGTTGCCCCTCTACCTTGACCCGGTTGAATTCCGGCAGGTGGCCATCAACCTCGCGCTGAACGCGGCGGAGGCCATGCCGCGCGGCGGCCGGCTGGTGTTCGCCTCCAGCATCGCCACCGAGCTGCCGCCGTTGGAACACTGGCGCGGTCCCCTGCCCCGCCCGCCCTGCGCCTGCTTCCGCGTGACCGACACGGGGCACGGCATTGACCCGCGTTCGCTCGCGACCATCTTCGATCCGTTTTTCACGACCAAGGCCATGAACAAAGGCTCCGGGCTGGGCCTTTACAACACCAAGCTCTTCGCCGAAAAGCACGGCGGCGCGCTGGCCGCCGAAAGCCAGCCGGGGCACGGCGCGACCTTCCGTCTCTGGCTTCCGTTGTCCGACTTCACGGAAGCCCAGCCCGTGCCGGAACCGCCCGCCGTGCGCCAGACCGTCCTGCTGGTGGGCGGCAGCGCGAACCTGGTCGAGAGCAGCGCCGAAGTGCTGCGTCTGTGGGGCTTTGCCGTGAGCACCGCCTTGAGCCATCACGAACTCCGGCAGCGTCTGGATTCCGCCATTCATCCGCCCAACGGCCTCCTCGTGCTGGTGGAACACCACGATGTCGGGCTGGGGCCGTTGCTGGCATCCCTCCGGCAGGTATTCCCCCGCTTGAAGGTGGCGCTCCAGATCGTCGCCTGCAACCAGGACGAGTTGGACACCGACCTGCTCGCCGGCGCTGACCTGATCATCACGGCTGACATGTCGTCGGATGCCATCCTGCGCCAGCTCCGGAGTTTGTTCGCATGAATCCGTCTCCCGCCACCCCGCCAGCCCCGCCCGCCAAGCTGCGTGTTCTAGTCGTGGACGACGAGGAAATCGTGCTGGTGGCGCTGAAGGAAACGCTCGTGCGCGCTGGCTACGAGGTGAGCGCGCTGCCGGATGCCGTGCGCGCCCTGGAACTGGTGCATACCACCCCGTTCGCCGCCATCATCAGCGATCAGCAGATGCCGCGCATGTCCGGCCTGGACTTCCTCGCGCAGGCCAAGCTGATCCAGCCGGACGCCAGCCGCATCCTCATCACCGCCGTCCTTACCTTGGGCACGGTCATCGAGGCCATCAACACCGGCGAAATCTACCGGTTCATCGTCAAGCCCTGGCTGCGCGAGGAACTGCTGGCCACGGTGCGCAACGCGGTGCAGCGCTACGAACTGCTGCGCCGCAACACCGACCTCCAGTCCGCCACGCAGGCCTGCAACCTCCAGCTCTCCGCCGCCAACCAGTCCCTGGCCGAGCAGGTCAAGCTCATCGGCGCGGAGCGGCTGGCCCTGGCCGAGCGCGTGCGCCACCACGCGGAGATTGCCCTCCGCGCCTTGCAGGCCAGTCATCCGCTGCTCGGCTGCCGCGCCCGCCGGACCCATGACGTCTGTCGCGCGCTGACCGAAACGCTGCCCCTCTCCGCCGCCGACGCCACCAGCCTGGAACTCGCCGCCTGGCTGCATGACCTCGGCCTGCTCGCCACCCCGCACGAAACGGTCCGCCGCTGGCTCCAGCAGCCGGACCAACTGACCGATGACGAGCGCGCCGCTCTCCGGCTCCATCCGGCGGCCAGCCAGGACATGGTTGCGACCGGGCCGGAACTGGCTGCCACCGCCGCCCTCATTCGCGCGCATCACGAGCACTTCGACGGGTCGGGCTACCCCGACGGATTGGCGGGCGATCAGATCCCCTGGCTCGCCCGGCTGCTCGCCGTCGCGGCAGCTTATGCGGACACGGAGGCCCCCGACGTCCCGGCCGTGGAGGAGATCAAGCTCGCCAGCGGCACAAAATTCGACCCGGACGCAGTCCGGGCCTTCCTGCGTGCCCTGCCCGACGCCCGGGTGCAGCGAAAGGAACGCGAAGTGCTCCTCTCCGAACTGCAGCCCGGCATGGTGCTGGCCAGCGCCATTTACTCCGCGCATGGCCTCCTGCTTGTGCCCGAAGGCCAGCCCTTGAACGAACCGGCCATTGACAAGCTCAAGAATCACCATCGCATCGCGCCCATCACGCAATGCCTGCTTGTGTATGGGTGACCCGCCGCCGCGTCCGCCCACTCCATGACTTCATCCTTCGCGTCCCCCGCCCTGGAGGTTGCCAGCCCCTCGCTGGCGCTCTGCCGGTCGGTGCTCGAGGCGATGGCCGAGGGAGTCATCGTCGTCCGCGAGGATGGCTGCCTGCTCTCCGCCAACGAGGCGGCCGCCAAAATGCTGGGCCTGGGGTTCGAGGAACTGCCCCGCGCGGATTTCTTCGATCGCTGGCCGTTGATGCGCTCGGATGGCTCCCCATATTCCGTCGAGGAACATCCCTTCCGGGTGGCGTTTCGTGAAGGCGCACCGCGCCAAAGCCTGCTGCTCGGCCTCACCCGCCCGGATGACTCGCGCCGCTGGCTGACCTGCGGCATCTACCCGGTGCCCGCCACGCGTCCGGGTGAACCCCGGCTGTTGATCGCCGCCCTCGAAGTGCTCTCCCTCCAGCGCCAGGCCGATGTCGAGCTGCGGGCGGTGACCGACTTTTCTCCCGTGGGCGTTTACCTGCAGGACGCCCTCGGCAACTGCCTTTACGTCAACCGGCGCTGGGAGGAACTCACCGGCTTGAGCTTCCTCGAAGCCCGGAATCAGGGCTGGATGCGCATCATCCACCCGGACGATGTCGCTGCCGCGGCGGCGGCCTGGGAAGATACTGCCCGGGTGGAGGCCATGTTTCATGCGGACCTGCGCATCGTCCGGCCTGATGGCCGGACCGTGTGGGTTTCGGCCCGGGCGGGCCGCGTGGACATGGCGGACGGCGCGCTCACGGGTTACGCCGGCACCCTGATTGACATCACGGCCCAGAAGCAGGCGGAGTCCGCCCTCGCCGCCAGCGAGCAGCGCCTGCGCGCCTGCATCGAGAGCACGCCTTATGTGGCCGTGCAATGGTTCGACGAGCAGGGCCGGGTCACGTTTTGGAACCCGGCCTCCGAGCTGATTTACGGCTGGCCCGCCGCCGAAGCGGTAGGCCGGACGCTGGACCAGTTGATTCACACGCCCGAGGAAACGCACGCCTTCGTGGAACTGCTCCAGGAAGTAAAGGCCAGCGGCGCGCCACACGGACCATGCGAATACGAGTTTCGGCGCAAGAATGGCACGGTGGGGGTGTGCCTCTCCACCGTGTTTGCCATCCCCGCCGAAGATGGCCAGGCCCGCTTCGTGTGCATGGATGTGGATATCAGCGCGCGCCGTTTGGCGGACCGCCTGGTCGTGGGCCAGCACAGCATCCTGGAACTCATCGCCATGGGAGCGCCGATCACCACAGTCCTGGAGCAGACCACCCGCTTCATCGAGTTTAATTCTCCCGGGCTGCTGGGCTGCATCCATCTGCTCGAGCCCGACGGCGTCACCCTCCGTCATGCCGCCGGCCTGCGGCTGCCGGATATCCGCCTGTCCGGGGAGGGCGCGCTGGAAGGACACCTCACCATCGGCAGCGCGCTCACCCGCCGGGAGCCCGTGGTGGTGCCGGACGTGCTAGCCGATCCCCTGTGGACCAGTCACCGCCCGCTGGCCGAAACGTATGGCCTGCGCGCCTGCTGGTCGGTGCCCATCTTTTCCGCGCAGGGCGAAGTGCTGGGCACCTTCTCCTGCTTCTACCGCGCCCCGCACCAGCCCTCACGCGACGAACGGCAACTGGTGGAACTGGCCGTCTCGCTCATCGGCACGGTGGCGGAACGGGACCGTGCGCAGGCGGCCCTGCGTGCGAGCGAGCAACGCTTCCGCCTCCTCGTGGACAACGCCCACGACATCGTCGTGGAACTCTCGCTGACCGGCGTCATTCACTACGCCAGCGCGAACCTCGCCAGCCACTTGGACCTGTCCGAAAGCGAGCTGCGGGCCGACCTGCTGCTGGACCGGATTCATCCCGACGACCGCCTGTTCATGGCCAGCGTGCTGCGCCAGCCGCAAGGCGCGGCCACGTTCCGTTTCCGCCGCGGAGCGGGCGAATGGCTTTGGTTTGATGCCTGGGGACGCCACTTCACGGCAGCCAACGGGGAAACCCGCGCGGTCATTTTCGCCCGCGATGTCACTGAACGAAAGGCCAACGAACTGGCCCAGACCCGGCTGGAGGCCCAGCTTCGCCAGTCCCAGAAGCTGGAGGCCATCGGCACGCTGGCCGGGGGCGTGGCCCATGACTTCAACAACATCCTCGCGGGCATCCTCGGTCATGTGGAACTCCTCTCCATGGACCTGCCCGCCGACAGCCCGTTGCGGGAATCAGTCCAGCAAATCCTGCGCGGCACGGTCCGCGCCCGCGACCTGGTGCGGCAGATTCTCACCTTCAGCCGGAACAAGGAGGCCCGCCGCGAGCCCACCCGGCTCAGCACGACCGTGGAGGAAGCCCTCAAACTGCTCCGCGCCTCCCTCCCAAGCAGCATCGAATTCGTCACCGCCTGGCCGGAGGAAGAACCCTTGATCCAGGCCGATGCCGGCCAGCTCCACCAGATCATCATGAACGTGGGCATGAATGCCGCCCACGCCATCGGCAGCCGTCCCGGACGCCTGACGGTGGAGGTCGCTGTGGTGGACTTGGACGTATCCTTCACCGACGGCCACCCGCCGCTGCTGCCCGGCCGGCATCTGCGCCTCACGCTCACCGACAATGGCTGCGGCATGGACGCGAAGCTGCGCCAGCGCGTCTTCGACCCGTTCTTCACTACCAAGCCCCCCGGCCAGGGCACCGGCCTGGGCCTGGCTATGGTTCACGGCATCGTGCAGATGCACCACGGCGCGATCGCGGTCACCAGTGAACCCGGCGCCGGCGCTTGCTTTGAATTCTACTTCCGCGCGTTGGAATCCGCCCGCCCCGGCTCGGCCTCGGTCGTGCCACGCATTCCGGTCGGCAACGGCCAGCGCATCATGGTGGTGGACGACGAGGAGGCAGTGATGTGGGCCGCCCGCAATTTCCTCGAACGGCTCAACTACCGGGCCGCCCCGTTCCTGAACTCCTTGGACGCGCTGGAATCCTTCTCCCGAGCCCCGCACGAGTTTGACGCCGTGCTCACCGACCTGACCATGCCCCAGCTCAGCGGCCTCGAACTGGCGCGCCAGCTCAAGTCCATCCGCCCGGACCTGCCCGTGATCCTGATGTCCGGCTATCTGCTGGGCGTGGAAGACTTGGAACTGCGGGAGGCGGGCATTGCGCACGCCGTGCTGAAGCCCTTCGGGGTCCAGGCGCTCGCGGATGCCATGCACACTGCCCTGCGGCAACCGGAAGGCGACAAGGTGTGAAGCTCGCGCTCCGACATCTGCGTCGTTCCGCTGAGGCTGAACTCCGAATCGGGCGGAGCCCGACGGCGAGGCGCGCGGCCTTCAGGCCGCAGAAACGTGAGCACGCCAAAGGTGGTTCGAGCGCACAGTTCCAGCCGCAGCCTTCTGCGGCGTGAACGCCGCGTTCCGCTCGTGGTCGGCGCGTCTCCGTCGTGCTCTGCTTCGGAATTCGGGCCTAGATCAAACCTTCCAGCACCACCGGCAGCCGTCCCAGGCTGCGCTTCAGCGAAGCCTCCGCAAGGGAGTGCTCCTGTTCGTTGAGGTTAGGGAAGAGCAGCGTCCACGCTGGCGACTGCCGCCAACTGTCCGCCGGCACGTCCACCACGTTCCCGCTGACGCCTAGCTTCGCGTGCCGGACCAGCATGTCTGCGATGCTCACGGCGGCCACGATCGGGACGTGATGACTGGCGCGTTCCGGCTGATGATGATACCGCGCCGTCTCGATCATCGCCTCGGGCAGGTTGTGATGCTGGAGATAGCGCGCACCCAGTTCGCAGTGATCCATGCCCAGCACGTCGAGTTCGACCTCGATGAGAGACCCAGGCTGCTCATCCAGCCGCCGCCGGATCTCCACGAAATGCTCGGTAAACGCCGCCGCCATGGCGATTTTGCCCACGTCATGCACCAGTCCGGCCACGTAGTCCGCCTCGTCATTGGGCACCCGCACCACGCTGATGACCTCGCGTGTCATGATGGCCACCCCAATGCAGTGCCGCCAGAATTCACGCCAGGGAAACCGTGTGTTCCCCGCCAGCTTCTGAAAATCCTCGATCACCGGCGTGAGCATTGCCAGTTGCCGGATCTGTCGCACGCCCAGGTAGAAAATCGCTTCCTCGATGCTGTTGACGGGTGAGGACAGGCCAAAATAGACCGAGTTCACCAGCCGGAGCAGCCGAGCCGTCAGGCTTGGATCGCGCCGGATCACTTCCGAGATCTGCGCGATGTAGCTCTGGTCGGCGGAAAGCAGTTCGCGCAGGGCGCTGTTGATGCTCCCTAGCGACGGCAGGCGGGCGCAGTTTTTCAGCCGGGCTTCGATTTGCGCCTCGTCAAGTCGTGGCACCACGCGGGGCGCAGGAGTGGCTTCCATAATGAGTCCAGCAGCTAGCAGTGTATCGGCAGCCGTCGGCTGGAAGTTAAGCGCCGGAATCGCTCAAGTCCATGCGGCATTTGCCGATGTTCTTTCGAGGGTCGCCGTGGGAAATCACGTCCAACTCGCGTTGCGGCCTCGCCCTCGACTCATGAACCGGTTGCTATTGCTCGCGCTAACCAGCCTCGCCGCCCTCTCGGCGAGCGCGGGCGCGGGCTATCTGGCGGTCATCGGTCCCGCCCCGCTGCGGTTCGAGGGGCGGGCACGCCCGACGCCTCGCGCCATCGCGATGCTGCCGCCCCTGCTCATGCAGGACCCTGTGACCCCGGCCCCTCCGACCAATGTCGTCGCCCTGGCCACCACCAACCCGCCTCCGCCCACGGTCACTCCGCCGGCCGTCACGAACACCGCGCTCGTCACCACCATCACCGTCACCAACCCGCCCATCGTCCTGCTGCCCGCGCCCATTCCGCCCGCCACCGGGCCGTTGCTCAGCCCGATGTTTGACCCCAACGACCCCAATAGTCTGCTCACCGCACAGATGCTCATCCGCTATTTCCGTCCGGTGGGCACGAATGGCGCTGGCACTTCCGTCATTGGTCCGCTCTTCCTGCCCCCGCCTCCGGCCCCGCCTCCGGCGAGCAAGGCCACTTACTCCACGCCCACGCCCTGACGCATGTCTTTCGCTCGCCTCATTGTTCTGGTCTGGCTCGCCATCGGTGCGCCGGCCTTCGGGGCTGAGCACCCGCCCGCATCCCCGAAGGCCCCGGGCGCCTCGGCTGCACCGAAGCACGAGCCCGCACGCTCCGCGGAACCAGCCCACGCCGAACCCGCCACCAATGCCGCCCCCACCGTGGACGCGGCCATCGGCAAATACCTTTCCGAAAACCGCGCCCGCACCGCAATCAAGTCCACCGCAAAATCGCCCGCCGCCACCAACCCGCCGCCGGCTGATCTCGAAGGCCTGGGCAACTCCGCGCTGCGCCCGCCCGCCGCGCCGAAGGTGGACGGCTCGGACTGGAAGGTCCGCGACTACCAGCAGCAGCTCGACGTGGCCCGCCAGCTCCGCCAGAAGAAGGAGTTCTCCCAGGCCGTCATCAACCTCATCACGCTGCTGGAGTCCGACGCCTCGGATGACATCAAGCGCCCGGCCCTGCTGGAACTGGGGCTCGCCGCCCAGCAGTCTTCCCAGTTGCTGCGCGCCCAGCAGGTCTTCGCGCAATACGTCACCCGCTACCCGGACGACCCGCAGGTGCCCGAGGTGCTGCTGCGCCAGGGCTTGCTCCACCGCGAGATGGGCGCGCACACACTCGCGCTCGCCAAGTTCTACGCCGTGCTCTCCAGCTCGCTGACGCTCAAGCTCGACCGCTTTCCCTACTACCAGCGGCTCGTCTTGCAGGCGCAGATCGAGATCGCCGACACGTTCTTCCTCCAAGGCAAGTATTCCGAGGCCGCCGAGTATCTCGCCCGCCTGCTGCGCTTGGAAACCGAGGAATTGGACAAGGGCAAGATCCAGTTCAAGCTTGTCCGCGCCCTGCATTTTCAAGGCAAACACGACGAAGCCATCGGCCAGGGCAACGACTTCCTCAAGCGCAACACCGAGTCCACCGATGTGCCCGAACTGCGGTTCCTGCTGGCCCGCTCCTACAAGACCTTGGGCCGCTCCCGCGAATCGCTCCGCGAGGTCATGCTCCTGATGGAAAGTCAGCTCGCCGGGGCCAGCCAGACCAACGCCGTGCAACTGGCCTACTGGCAGCAGCGCGCGGGCAATGACGTCGCCAACCAGCTCTATCAGGAAGGCGATCTCCTCGGGGCCCTCCAAGTCTATCAGGGGCTGGCGCAGCTTGACCGCTCGCCGCAGTGGCAGTTGCCCGCCTGGTATCAGATCGGCCTCATCTTCGAGCGCCTCAAGCAGCCGGCCAAGGCCACGGAGAGCTTCAACCAGATCCTGGCCCGCGCGAAGGAACTCGACGCCACCGCCTCCCCCGCGCTAAAGACGGTCGTGGAAATGGCCCAATGGCGGAAGGACAACCTGAAATGGCAGTCGGGCGCGGAAGCCGCCATCCCGCCACCCCCGCCGCCGCCCATCACCAACGCCCCGCCCAAGGCCGTGAAAGCCCCCGCGCCAGCCGCGAAGAAGTGAGCGAGAGCATCTCCACCGACCTCCGCACCCATCTGGCCCTCTGCCAGGAGGTGCTGACCCTTGTCGAACGCGAAAGCCTGGCGCTCCGCCAGGGCGACGAGGCCAAGCGCTTCGAGTTCTTCCAGACCCGCAAGGCCCTGCTCCCCCGCCTCGACGAATCGCTCGCCCGCATCAAGCGCCAGCGCCTCGACTGGCAACGCCTCCCCGCCGCCGACCGTGCCCGCCAGCCCGAAGTCACCGGCCTGCTCCGGCAGAACCAGGACCTCATCATGAAGATCCTCGTCCTCGACCGGGAGAACGAGCAGCAGCTCCTCCGCCGCGGCCTCGTCCCGCCCAAGCACCTCCCCCCCGCCGAACGCCAGCGCCCCCACTTCGTCGCTGATCTCTACAAGCGGCAGGGAGGCAGGTGAAGCAGTGATTGGTAATTAGTGCTGAGTGCGGACCGCCGGCTTCGTGCCGCGAGGATGGACGCGAATCGGCTTTGGGCAACGCCACTGGGCGTCTTGTATCCCTATAGCAATGGGTGGCCGCTCTCCCTCACCCCTGCCCTCTCCCGCTGGGAGAGGGAAAATCCTCGCCGCAGTCTTGCGTGACCGTTGCACCCGTTTGCAAACCAGTTCTGACCGCGTCGCCCCCTCTCCCAGCGGGATAGGGACGGGGGTGAGGGAGGACGGCTGCTCCGCACTTGAAAGGTGAAATCAAGCGGTGGCATTCATCGGTCGCCAAGGTGCCGTTCAAAACCCGATTTGCGTCCGCTTGGACAACTGATCACTAATTACTAATTACTTTTCCCCCGCCTCCCGCTAGTCTCCGCCGGTCATGCCGATTGAGAAAATCATCGTCCTCGAGGACGACCTCATCATCCGCAAGAACCTGGAGCAGCAGTTGCGCGCCCGTCGCTACGATGTCGCCGCTGCGCCCACGCTCGCGGCCGCGCACGATTTCCTCGCCAAGGACACCTGGGACCTAGTCATCGCCGACGTGCGCCTGCCCGACGGCGAGGCCACCTCGCTCCTGCGCGAGCTGCAGACCCGCCCCACGCGCCCGCTCGTCATCATGATGTCCGGCTACGGCTCGGTGGAATCCGCCGTCGAGTGCATGCGCGGCGGCGCGTTTGACTACCTCATCAAGCCCTTCTCGAACGAGCAGCTTGAGATTTGCATCCAGAAGGCCGAGGACTTCACCCGCCTCGTCAAGGTCAACGCCTACCTCAACCAGGAGGAAGACGCCGAGACCGGCTACGAACTCCTCGGCCACAGCCCCGCGATGGAGCAGCTCCGCGCGCTCCTCCGCAAGGTCGCGCGCACCCAGGCCACCGTGCTGATCCAGGGCGAGAGCGGCACCGGCAAGGAACTTGTCGCCCGCGCGCTGCACAAGCAAAGCCCGCGCGCCACCGCCCCCTTCATCAAGGTCAACTGTGCCGCCGTGCCCGAGAACCTCATCGAGAGCGAGTTCTTCGGCCACGAGAAAGGCGCGTTCACCGGCGCGATGAACAAGCGCGAAGGCCGCTTCGAGCTGGCCCACGGCGGCACCATCCTGCTCGACGAAGTCAGCGAGATTTCCCCGCAGGTGCAGGCCAAGCTCCTGCGCGTGCTACAGGAGCGCGAGCTGGAACGTGTCGGCGGCAACCGCACCATCAAGGTGGACGTGCGCGTCCTCGCCACCACCAACCGCAACCTGGACCAGAGCGTCGAGCGCAAGGAGTTCCGGCAGGACCTCTTCTTCCGCCTGAACGTCGTGCCCGTCCACGTCCCCGCCCTGCGCGACCGCCGCACGGACATCCCCTTCCTCGCCGAGCAGTTCATGCACCGCTTCGCCCGCAAGCACGGTGTCCGCGTGCAAGGCTTCTCGAAGGAATGCCTCGCCGCCCTCACCGCGCATGGCTGGCCCGGCAACGTCCGCGAACTGCAAAACGTCATCGAGCGCGCCGTCATCCTCTGCGGCGACGGCGAACCCCTGGGCCCCGACCACCTCGGCCTCAGCGGCGTGGTCGCCCCCGTGTCCGCCTCCAGCACGCCCTCCTCCGCCGACAGCACCGGCGCTCCCGCCTCCCCCGGCGCCCAGCCCGGCCCCGACCCCGACGGCCAGTTCCCCACGCTCGGCGAACTGGAGAAGCGCCACATCTTCGCCGCCCTCGCCCGCTGCAACGACAACCGCACCCACGCCGCCAAGCTCCTCGACATCAGCATCCGCACCCTGCGGAACAAGCTGAACGAGTATGCGGGGAAGACGGGGATGGAGGGGGATGGGGAAGCAGGATAGGCACCTTGAACGCGAAGGGATTCGTTGGCGCTAGGTAGCTTATTGAGTTTCCAGCCTTCAAACGCTCGGAGTTGCTTCTGAAGCCGACGAAATCTCTGTGTTCTCGGGCGTTGTGGGTTTGATTTTCAATTTTTCCCTCACAGTTTGTTCGACAAACATCCCGTAACGGGAAATTATATCGTGTGCGGTGGCTCTGCCCGTCAAGTCTGTCTTCATCTTCACTGTGAAGTAAGCCCATTCGCAGTGACTAGGAGGCGTCAATTTCCCCCAATCGCTTTCCAAAGCAACATTGAATGCGTAAAAAAAGACGCACTCGCTCTTTGAAATGACAAACGTGACCGATCCTACCGCATGTGGAATATTTTCAAAAATTGGCTTTGCTGCAATTCTGATAGCCTTGAATGGAATCTCCGCAGTTGATTCAAAACCATTGATAACCAAAATATACTCTCCATATTCCGAACCCGGTTCATGCTCCTCCCTATACGTCGGTTTTGCAAAGAAATCTCCACCATTTTCTTCTAACCAGAGCCCGATTTTTCTGGTGCTATTTAACATTGAGTAACCGTCATCAAATTCCGCGCTAATTGAATACATATCTTTCAACTCTCCCGGCAGCGCTGCGACTCTTAAACACTCGAATAGCCCCAGGAAGAAATCTTCAGCCTCCTTTTTTGTGCAAAACTCGTTGGCGTTCTTCCTAACCACATCGAGAAGCGTCTGCTTGCTAGTTGGAACGTCAGAGCATCCGCCTGTTGCTTCCAAAATATTTCCGAGATCCTCTGCTAAGAGTTTACGTATCGGCTCTCGAATTTCACAGAAAACTTCCACACACGGTGCTTGGATGATGAAAACGGGTGTCTGGTCCGCGTTATGCTGAAAACGATCAGAGATATGGTCCACGATGTCTCGGTAGCGAATCTCCTTTCCAGGAAAAGTGGCGCATGCCTCTACGAATGCTTCGGTAAAGTCGCTCAATTTGCGATCTTGAAATGATGGCTGCCCGATGCGCGAAGAAAACATAAAATAGCAATTTTTGAAGCTTCCCTTTGAAGAATCCAGATGCTTCGCAAGCGCATCGGATTCTTTGACATAAGTAACTCCGGCGTTACATGCGTCAACCACCTTGATTGTTAGGTCAGGATTTAGCGATCGGAGCATTGAATCCAATTCGCTGTGCGTGAGGGAAGTTTGCTTTCGTTTTGTATCAGAATAATCGGAAAATAAAAAAAGAAACTCTTCTTTATAAAGGTCACCGTGGCCCGTGTAATAGAAAAACAACTCTCCGACTTTATGCCCCTGATACTTATTTATGAAAAGTGAAACCTGCGATTTGATCGTAGGACTGCTTGTGTCTGTGTGCAGTTCGAGGATATCTCCGAACTTGTTGCAGTTGCGCAGCAGTTTCGTCACAATTGCGACGTCACTCTTGCAGGCGGGAAGCTTTGAAACGGGTGCTGTGTAATCTGAGACGCCGATGCAGATCGCCAAGTTCATGAGTTCGAGATTATTGTGGATTTAGGCAACTGTCACGCTTTGCTCCAAAATCTCTCCACATCCGCGTATTCCGCGGTTCTTCTTCCCTCACTCGCCCAGCACGAAAGGAAACGCCGGGCAAAGCGTGGAGCGCTCACCGGCCTTTGTCGGCGCTTCCTTCGTGAAGAAAAACATCCGTCCTTCCAAATCACAGAGCCAGACTTCCTCCGAGCCTCCGGCGAAATACAACCGCTGCTTCTCCTCGATTTCGGCGCGGGAATTGGAGGGCGAGAGGACTTCCACGCAAATCTCCGGGGCCAGCACCAGCACGTCCTTCCGCCGCGATTCGGCCATCCGTTCGGTCGAGATCCACACCACGTCCACGCCCTTCACGCCGTCGGCGGTGGACACCGGGCATTCCGTGAGCACCTTGCCCCCGCGCATCAGTTGGCGCAGATGGAAGCCGATGGTGAATTGATAATCTCCGTGACCGACTCCAGGCGGCGGCATCATAACGACATGACCAAAGCGGTCGGTTTCGATCCGGCTGTCCAAGCCCCCCAGCACCGGGTCCGCGCAAATCACCTCCCAGCGCTCCAAATTGAACGCGTGCTGGTCGGCAATGACGGGCAATTCCAGCGTGGCTTCCATTCGAGGGGTGAAGGTAGCGGTTTCCTGGCCGTGAGGCAAGGGTGCGAACACAGGCGGCGCGCGGCATTTATGCCGCTTCATCGGTCGGACGCGGCAGGGCATGGGATAGCCAAAGAACCTCGCGGCCTGAAGCGGCATGAATGCCGCGCGCCCCCAACATTTCCTTTCCTCCCCGCCCCGGCAAACTTTGCCCAGCCGCGCTTTCACCCTCCGATTCCCTCGATTTCCAAAAGATTTTTCCCGTGGCACCGCGCTTGCTCAGCAGGTTTCGGATTTTTGTATCATGATCGAAGCCCTGTTCAACCAGCCGAACTACCAGGCGACCAAAAAGCTCCTGGACGTGTCGGTGATGCGCCATGAGGCGCTGGCCAGCAATCTGGCCAACCTGGAGACGCCCAATTACAAGCGCGTGGACGTCGCCCCGGCCTTCGAGGCCGAGCTGCGCCAAGCCGTTGGCACGCAAGACCCTTCGCTGATTGCCGCCATCCGCCCCCGCCTCGAAGTGGACCTCGCGGCCAAGTCCAGCGGACGCGACGGCAACACCGTGCAGCTCGAATCCGAGCTGATGAAGCTCAACCAGAACACCTTGGAGCACACATTGGAGACGCAGCTCGTCTCCTCGTCGCTCCTCAAACTGCGCTACGCGATCACCGGCCGCGCCGCCTGAACCTGACGTATGCTGCCCCTCCTTTCCGGCGTTCAAAGCACCTCCAGCGCGCTCGAGGCGGAGCGCATCCGCATGGAGGTCATTTCGCAGAACATCGCCAACGCCAACACCTCACGCGGGCCGGACGGCAAGCCCTACCAGCGGCAGGAAGTCGTCTTCGAGGCCATGTTGAACCGGCAAATGCTTGGCGCAGGTGCTCAGGACGCGGGCAGCAAGGGCGTGCACGTCTCCCGCATCACCAAGGACTCCTCCCCGCCCCGGCTCGTTTACAACCCCGGCCATCCCGACGCGAACCCCCAGGGCATGGTCGCGATGCCCAACATCAACGTGCATGAGGAGATGGTGGACATGATCGCCGCCTCGCGGTCCTTCGAGGCGAACCTCGCGGTGGTGAAGAACGCCCGCAGCATGGCTTTGCAAACCCTCGGCATTGGCAAACGTGGATGAGGATGAACGCAAACACCGAGAGCAGGATCAGGATTAGGATCAGGAGCACGAAAGTGGCTTCCGGCAGCAGAACTCCTGCTCGTAATCCTGATCCTAATCCTGCTCCTCCCCGCCCCCTCTGAATGGACCCCCTCTCCTCCATCCGCGGCATGATGCCGGGCCTCCAAGGCCTGACGCTGCCGAAATCCGCCGAGGACGCCATCAAGCAGGCGCCCATCGCGCAGGCGGACCTGGAGAAGCTGGGGCACCTCAACCCGCAGCCGGCCCTCCAGCCGCTCGGCAGCGGCCGCGATGTCTTCGGGGAGATGCTGGGCAGTCTCGTTCAGGGCGTGAACGAAAAGCAGGCCGTCTCCAAGGACACGGTCAACGCCCTGCTGGCCGGCCAGAACGTCCCGCTGCACCAGGCGATGATCGCGATGGAAGAGGCCAGCGTCTCCTTCCAGCTCATGGTCGAGGTGCGGAACAAGCTGCTGGAATCCTATCAGGAACTCATGCGGATGCAGGTTTGAAATGACCAATTCCAAATTTCCAATGACCAAAGAATGCCCAATGCCCAATGCGCTGTTCGGCGCTGGGCTTGCCTGCCTCCGGCTCGGGGCACCCTCACGGTCGCCGCGTTCGCACGCGCGCTTTCCCCTCACCCCGGCCCTCTCCCCTGGGGAGAGGGGGGCAGTCAGCCAGTCTGAAACCAGGTGCACGCGATTGCACCCAGGACGGACGAAGTCTCTCCCTCTCCCCTGGGGAGAGGGCCGGGGTGAGGGGGAAGGCAGCATCCACCCACGGGCGTGTCCCCTCTCAGACTTCATCAGCCATGGGCATAAGTTGGCGCGCGTGAAGCCCAACCCTGGCTCCATTCAACCGCATCCGTCGCGGAACGCCAGGTCATTCGGGCTTGGTCATTCATCGGGCATTGGACATTGGACATTGGACATCCCCCTCTTTTCATGAACGGCCCCTTCTCCCAACTCGGCGAGCAATTCGCCGGCATCTGGAAACAGCTCGGCGTCAACCAGCGCGTCACCCTCGTGCTCGCCACCCTCGTGGTGATCGGCGGCCTCGCGGGCATGATGTTCTGGTCCAGCCGCGTCAACTTCGCGCTCCTCTACGGCAAGCTCGATGACACCGAGGCCGCCAAGGTCGTCGCCGTGCTGACCGAATCCAAGACACCCTACCGCACCGGGGCCAACGGCTCGATCATGGTCCCGGCCGACAAGGTCCACACCCTGCGCATGCAACTCGCCTCGCGCGGCATTCCGCGCGGTGACGGCGTGGGCTTCGAGATCTTCGACAAGCCCAACTTCGGCATCTCCGACTTCGTGCAGCACGCGAACTACACCCGCGCCGTGCAGGGCGAACTGGCCCGCACCATCAGCCAGCTCGACGAGATCGAGGCCGCCCGCGTGATGATTGTCATGCCGGAGAACCGCCTCCTCACCGACAACACCCGCCGCGCCACCGCGTCCGTCTTCGTAAAGCTCAAGGCCCACGCGCAACTCCAGCCCAGCGCGGTGAACTCGATCCGTTTCCTCGTCGCGAATGCGGTTGAGGGCTTGCAGGCCAACTTCGTCAGCGTGGTGGACAACCACGGCAATGTGCTCTCCGAGAACAACGAGGGCGATTCCATCGGCGGCCTCTCGAACACACAGCTCACCGCGCGCAAGAACATGGAGCACTACCTCTCGAAGAAGGCGGAGGGAATGCTCGAAAAGGTGCTCGGCCCCGGCCAGGCCGTCGTGCGCGTCTCAGCGGAGATCAGCTTCGATTCCCTCACCCGCACCGAGGAAAAGTTCGACCCCGAGGGCCAGGTGGTTCGCTCCTCCACTGTCACCGACGAAAACACCGACAGCGCCACGAGCACGGCCGGCGGCGGCGGCGCACCCGGCGTTGCGAGCAACAGCACCACGGAAACCAACAGCCTCGCCAGCCTGCCCCAGACCAACTCCAAGACGAAGAAGAAGGTCGGCAACACTCAATACGAGATCAACAAGACCACCAGCAGCAGCGTGCTCGCCGCCGGCGGTCTCAAGCGCGTTTCCGCCGCTGTCTTTGTGGCTGCGAAGATGGAAGGCGCGGGCAAGGATCGCAAGGCCGTCACCCGCTCCGACGAGGAGTTGAAGAAGCTCCGGGCCATCGTCCGCACCGCGCTGGGCGTGGTGGAGAACGACGCCACCCGCCGTGATGAGATCACGTTGGAGGAGATGACCTTTAACGAAGAGTTCGGCGCGGAGATGGTCACGAAGCTGGAGACCCAGCAGCAGAAGGATCGTTGGATCGAGCTCGGCCAGCAGGTGGGCTACGGCGTGATCGCACTCGCCGTGCTCGTGGTGTTCTGGCGCGCCTTCAAGAACACGCCGCTGGAGAACATCCCGCTCGGCGTGCCCGTCGGCAAGCTGGGCAGCGTCGGTGACCGCCGGACGGCCACGCCGCCCTTGAGCGTCGAGGCGCTGAACCAGATGGTCCGCGAGAACCCTGAGAACATGACCCAGGCCATCCGCACCTGGATGACCCGCAGCAACCCCAGCCAGAACTAGCCATGCCTGACGCCGCTGAAGACTCTCTGACCGGGTTGAACTACGCGCAGATGAACAAGCCGCAGCGGTTCGCGGCCTTCCTCATCATCCTCGGCCCCGAGACCGCCTCCACGATCCTCCGGCAGCTCGAAGCCTCCGAACTGGAAGCCGTCACGCTGGAGATGAGCAAGCTGCCCTTCCTCACGCAGGACTTTCAAAACGAAGTGCTCAAGGAGTTCTCCTCCCTCGCCGTGCAGGCCACGATGGGTGTCTGTGGCGGGCTGAAGTTCGTCCACGCCGCACTGGAGAAAGGCGTCGGTGCGTTCCGCGCCTCGGACGTGATGAACAAGGTCTCCCCGGCCAACAACCGGCCCACCATTCCCGCCCTGCAAAACCTCCTCGACATGGAGCCGCGCCCGCTGGCCAACCTGCTCAAGCACGAACCCGCGCAGGTGATTGCACTCGTGGTCAGCTATCTCCCCGCTGATCGCGCCTCGCGCATCCTCGCGGAACTGCCCGAGGCACAGCGCGAGCACGTCGTTGAGCGCATGGCCACCCTGGCTCCCGCGCCGGTCGAGTCGGTGGAACTGCTCGCTACCACGCTGAACCAGAAGATCAGCACCACCAAGCCTTCGCGCCCGCCCAGCCGCACCGGCGGCGTGGTATCCGCCGCGACCATGCTCAACGCCATGGACCGCGAGACGGCCACGAACATTCTCAACGCGCTCGAAGCCCGGAACCCGGACCTCACGCAGTCCATCCGCAACAAGATGTTCACCTTCGAGGATCTCGCGATGCTCGACACGCCGTCGCTCCAGAAGATCCTCCGCGAAGTGGATCTGCGCGACCTCGCCATGTCCCTCAAGAGCGCGAGCGACCGCCTCAAGGGCCGCATGCTCGGCAGCATCTCCAAGCGCGCGGCCGAGACGGTCAACGAGGAAATCAGTTTCATGGGCAGCGTGCGCGCGAAGGACGGCGACGCCGCCCGCCAGCGCATCATCGAGGCCATGCGCAAGCTGGAATCCGCCGGTGAAATTGATCTCAACGAGGCCCGCGAAGCTTCCAAGGCGGCCTTGAACTGACGCCCTATGGCCCACTGCGAAACCCTCCGCTTCAGCGCCCCGTTGCTGGACGTGCGTCTGGCCGGCAGTGGTTTGACCGCATCGCCAGCCAAGCCCGCCGTAGACGTGGAGGCGGTGACCCGCGCCGCTTACGAGCGCGGCCGGCTCGAAGGCGAACAGGCCGTCAGCGAGCAACTGATTCGTCAGCGCATCGAGTTCAGTGAGTTGCAGAACGGCCTGCTGGCCACGCTGCGCGGCACGTTCCCCCGGGTCGTGCAGGAGTGCGAGACGACGATGATCGCCCTCGCGCTGGAGGCGGCGCAGCGGCTCGTCGCCGGCCTGCCCGTCTCGGCGGAGATGGTTGAAGCCACCGTGCGTGAAGCTATCGCGCAGGCCAACGACACGTCCGAACTGGAAGTGCTCGTGAACGAGGCGGACTTGGAAGTGCTCCAGCGCGCTCAGTCTCCTTTGCTCACCGCAGATGGCGGCCAGCAGAAAGTTCGCGTCGTCGCCTCCCCGGACATTTCGCGCGGCGGCTGCATGGTCCACACGCGGTTTGGCACGGTGGATGCCCGGCGGGAGACGAAGTTGGAGAACCTTAGGGAGTCATTGATCGCGTGAAGACGGAAAAGTCCAAATTCCAAACTCCAAGCTCCAAAGAAGCTCCAAATTCCAAGCTTCAAGCGGAGCGCGGGTCTGTGACCCGCAGCATGCTCCAGTCGCTCAGCGCGCTGGCGAATTCAATCGTCATCTTCCCAACGAAGCCGCTGCGGGTCACAGACCCGCGCTCCGGGGGCAATGCCCCGATACGCCGCCAAGCAACCGCCACTTGGAATTTGAAGCTTGGAGCTTCTTTGGAATTTGGAACTTGGCGCTTGGAGTTTTCATCATGACCTCTCTCCTTTCCGAAACGCCCAGCACCAACCGCCTCACGCACGCCCTCCAGCGGGCGCGGCAGGCGCGGCTGGTCGAGAGCCGTGGCCGTGTCGTGCAGGTCATCGGCCTGGTCATCGAGTCGGAGGGGCCGCTGGCCGCCGTCGGCGAAGTCTGCCGCATCGAGTCCGCGCGGCACGATGGCAGCACGCTCGCGGAGGTCGTCGGGTTTCGGAACCATCATCTGCTCCTCATGCCGCTGGGCGAGACGCACGGCATCCATCCCGGCAGCGAAGTCATCGCGCTGGGCCGCCCCTTGCAGGTCGGCGTCGGCGAGGCGCTCAAGGGCCGTGTGATTGACGGCCTCGGCGAACCATTGGACGGCCTCGGGCCCGTGCTGGCCGACCGTCACGTTGGCACCAACCTGCCTCCCCCGCATCCGCTCAAGCGCCAGCGCATCCGCCACACGTTTCAGACGGGCATCAAGGCGATTGATACCTTCACCCCCTGCGGACGCGGCCAGCGCCTGGGCATTTTCGCCGGCAGCGGCGTGGGCAAGTCCACGTTGCTCGGCATGATGGCCAGCCGGGCTGAGGCGGATGTGAACGTCATCGCGCTGATCGGCGAGCGCGGTCGCGAGGTGCGCGAGTTTCTGGAGAAGGACTTGGATGAAGCGGGCCGCAAGAAGTCCGTCGTCATCGTCGCCACCTCGAACCAGCCCGCTCTGGCACGGTTGAAAGGTGCGTTCCTAGCCATGGCCGTCGCCGAGTTCTTCCGCGATGCCGGCCAGAACGTGCTGCTCATGATGGACTCGGTCACGCGCTTCGCGATGGCCCAGCGCGAGATTGGTCTGGCCGTCGGCGAACCGCCCGCTACGCGGGGCTACACCCCGAGCGTCTTCTCCCTGCTGCCGCAATTGCTCGAGCGCGCCGGCACTGGTGAGAGCGGCAGCATCACCGGCCTCTTCACCGTGCTGGTGGAGGCCGATGACATGAACGACCCCATCGCCGACGCCGTGCGCTCGATTCTGGACGGGCACATCGTGATGACGCGCGAACTGGCCACGCAAAACCACTACCCGGCGATTGACGTCCTCGACAGCGTCAGCCGCCTCGTGCGCGACCTCCAGACACCCGAGCAACTCGCGCTCTGCGCCCGCGCCCGGGAGAGCATGGCGGTCTATCGGCGGAACCAGGACTTGATCTCCATTGGGGCTTATCCGCAGGGGAGCAACGCTCAGATTGACCAGGCCATCCGCCTCCGTGACCCGTTGGCACTGTTTCTGCGACAGCAGATGGGACAGGGCTTTTCTGCCGCCCAGAGCTGGGACTGGCTCGAACGGGCGATGAACAGCCCGGAACCGGCGAAAACCACCGTGAAATCAACGGTTAACAACGTAAAAGGCAAGCCATGAAACCATTCAAGTTCACCCTCGAAGCGGTCCGCACGCTCCGCACCCGGCAGGAAAAAAGTGCCTTGGAACAATACGGCAAGGCGGTTCATGCCCGGGAGGAGGCCATGGCGTTTCTGTGGAAGGCCCGCGAGGAGCTGGAGAAGGTTTTTGTGGAACGCCGTAGTCAGGCCAATGGCGCTGCGGCGGCCAGTTTGGCGCAGTTGGAGAACTGGTCAGTCGAGATGGCCGCCCGCGAGAAGGAATGTCTCCAGAACGTCCAGCTTGCCAGCCTGCGTGTCGAAACCACCTGGCAGGAACTCATCGCCGCCCGGCAGGAGCGCGAGATCGTGGAGAAGTATCTCGACCGCCAGCGCGAGCGCTACGACCGCGCGCTGGACCGCGAGGAACAGAAGACACTCGACGAGCTGGCCAGCCGCCAGGGAGCGTTCACCGCCGCCCTGACGCCGGCCTTCGCCTGGAACTGAGCCGCGCGTGAAAGCCCTTCAGTCCAACTGGATCGTCCTCGGCCTCCTCGGGATGCTGACCTACCTCGGCACCACCTTCGCGCTGATGCAAGGCTTGGATCTCAAGCCGCCCGCCGAGGAGGAAGCCGACCCGGCCCACATCGTCAACACCACAGGCCCTTCGTGGGAGTTCAACAACCCGGAGCTGGACCAGCTCGTGGCTGACTTGAGACGCGAGCGCGAGCACCTGGGCGAACGCGAGAAGCAACTCGACGAACTCGCCGCCCGGCTTCAGGCGGAGAAGGCGGAGATCTCCCGCGCCACCAATGCCGTCCTCCAGCTTCAGCGGGACTTCGATCAGAACGTGACCAAGCTGAAGGAGGAGGAGCAGGCCAACTTGAAGAAGCTGGCCAAGCTCTACAATACGATGACCCCGGAGGGCGCGGTGCTGGTGATGAAGGAACTGCCCGACGACACCCTCGTCAAAATGTTCGCCATCATGAAGGAGGCGGAGATCGCGCCGCTGCTCGAACTGCTGAGCAAGCCCACCGCCAATGACGCCAAGCGGGTCGCCTTGCTGACCGATCGCTACCGGCTCCTCCAGTCCCGCAACACCAGCACTAATCGCCCCCCGGTGCCATGACCGCCACCAGCGCCAGTTCTCCCGCTCCGTCCACCACGGTCGCGGGCTTTGCCGCTTCCAGTCCGGTGCCCGCACCCGCAGCCGCGCCAGCCGGGACCACGGAGGATTCTGGATTCGCCACCTTGATCGCCTTGATGCTGGCCCCTGCGGCCTCGCCCCAGCAATCGGCAGGCGGCACGGAGCCAGCCCCTGCGGAAAACAAGTCTCGCGCCCACGACGAACCGGAGCGGGACGAGCCGCCGGATGTCGCGCTGCTGGCCGGGCTTGTCCAAGGTTTGGCGACGACTGCCCCCAGCCCCAGCGCACCACCGATGAAGACTTCGGCAGGCGCTTCGGTTTCTAAAATCCACGGCGCTCAGGTGGCATCCGCTCCCCTCGGAGGCGGTGATTCCTTCCCGCAACGTGCCCTTCTGAATTCCCCCCCTTCCGCCAAGGCCGAGTTGACGAAGACCGCCACTTCGCCTTGGCTGGCAACCGCACCCACCGCGATCACAACCCAACCGGCTGCTCCAGAAACACCGCTCGCCCGGTCCGTAGTCAGCCTAGCCCGGACCGATCTCGGCAATGCGCCCAGCACACTCGTGCCGGGTCAATTCTTGGCTCCTAGACAGTCCACGATGGAAGAAGGCAACCTCCCGGTCCAACCGGCTGAGCCACTGCCAGCACCCCAGGCTTCCCAGTCAGTTGCAGGCGTCCAGCTTGAACGCGGATTGGCTCAAGGACAGGTCACTCTGTTCAATGCGATCAACGGAGTGGAACTCGCCCAGGCTACTGTCAGCCATGCCCCCACCAATCTCGGCGGGAAGCCCAGCGCAGTCGTCCCGGACCAATTCTTGGTTCCCAGCCACACTACGACAGATGAAGGCGACGTCCCGGCCCAACCTGCTGAGCCACTGCCAGCACGCCATGCTTCCCAGCCAGTTGCAGGCGTCCAGCTTGAGCGCGGCTTGGCGCAAGGACGGGGCACTCAACTCGATGCGATCAGCGGAGCGGAAGCCGTTCAGGCAACTGTCAGCCACGCCCCCACCGATCTCGGCCGGGAGCCCAGTGCAGTCGTGCCGGACCAGTTCCTGGCTCTCCGCCAGATCCCGCTGAACGAAGCCAGCACCTCATCCCAGCCTCCTGAACCGTCGTCCGCACCCCGCCAGGTCCAAATTGAACGCGCCCCGCCCCCCGAACAGGTGACGCAATTCAGTGGGGTCAGCCGGGGGAACCTCGAACTCGCCTCCCGAGCATTGGCGGCTGCTCCAGATGGTGCCGCATCCGAACCGCAGCCGATCAGGAAACCGCCCCCGTTGCCACGGCTCTGCGCTTCCGCCGCCGAGGCCAAGTTCGCTTCCCTAGATGAAGCAACGCGCGATTCCGTTGAGCCAGTCTCGGTGGATGAGCCTGCTGGCACAGGCACTGCTCAACAGACTGACGGCGTGAAGAAGTCCACCGAAGCGAAACAATTTGCCGGGCCAGCGCAGCAGAATCTGCCGGAGACGGCGGTTGCCGCTTTGAGCCCGCCCCCTGAGCCGGTGCGGCGCGGTGGAGCGCGCATGGTGCCCGCGAACGATGCCGTTGATTCCAGCACGAACTCAGCGTCGCAGCTAATTTCGCTCCTCTCCCCCGGCCAGCCGGGTTTCCGTGCCGGTGAAGAACTGGGCGCACTGCCTGCCCCCGTCACTACCACGGCGGCAACGCCCGGAGACACCCTGCAATCCAACCTGCTCAAACACGTTTCCGAACTGCGGCACACCGGCGCCACCGAGATGTCCGTGGTGCTCAAGCCGGACGCCGGGACGGAACTCTCGCTGCGACTGTCCATGGGCACGAATGGCGAAGTCACCGTGCAGGCCCGCTGCGAACAGGGTGACGGCCGGCTTCTCGCGGCCAACTGGGGTGAAATCAGCCACTCGCTGGCACAGCAAGGCGTCCGTCTGGGCGCGCTGGAGTTTTCCTCCGACCGCAATTCCGATACGTTCCAATCCCAGGCTGGCAGCAGCGGGCTTTCCTCGGATGGCCAGCCGTATTCGCAGCGCCACGCTTCCTCCCCGGCAGAGCCGCTGGAAGATGTGCCTGCCACCTCACCCGCAGCAACCTCCGCCCGCCGCGGCCTCCCGCGTCCGGTGGTGTCCGGCTCCACCCGCAGTTGGGAATTCTGGGCTTAAACCATGAGTGTCTCCGCCATCACCTCCACCAGTTCCTCCGGCAGCACCGACACCACGCCGCGCGTGCCGCAGAAGGTGCTGAACCAGGACGATTTTCTGAAGCTCCTGATGACGCAATTCACGTCGCAGGACCCTATGCAGCCGATGAAGGACACGGAGTTCATTGCGCAGATGGCGCAGTTCACCACCTTGGAACAGTCCAAGGCCATGTCCGCGGACATCGCGGCACTGCGGGAGCAGCAGCAAGTTTTGCAGGCCAACGGGATGCTCGGTCGCAACGTGGTCGTGCAAGTGGACGGCGGACTGCCCGAACAGGGCCAGGTCACCGCCATCCAAATGGAGGCAGGGACGCCCAAGCTAGTCATCAACGGCCAGCCGTATGAATTGAGCCAGGTGCTCAGCATCACGCCGGCCATCAACTAACCCAACCGATAAAACTATGATCCGTTCCCTCAACTCCGGCGTCACCGGCATCCAGCAGTTCCAAGAACGCCTGGACGTCGTGGCCAACAACATTGCCAACGTCAACACCACTGCCTTCAAGTCCGCGCGGGTGAACTTCGCGGACTCGTTCAGCCAGACGCTGCGCACGAGCGCGGCGGGCGGTGCCAGCAGCAGCGGCCAGGCCGCCCTGCAGGTCGGCACCGGCGTCAACACGGCGGCGATCCAGAACCTCTTCGGCCAGGGCGCCATCTCCCGCACGGGCAACGCGACCGATCTCGCGATCTCCGGCCAGGGCTTCTTCACGGTCCGCGATGTAATCAGCGGCAGCACGTTCGCCACGCGCGCCGGTGAGTTTCACACCGACGCCAATGGCTACGTCGTCTCGGACAAAGGCATGCGGCTGCAGGGCTACTCCAATGCCGGCCTGACCACGCTGGGCGACATTCGGATTGACCCCACGGGTGCCCCCTCCACGGCGGCCGTCGGCGCCACCGTCGCCTCGTATGCCATTGACCAGACCGGCAAGGTCAACGTGCGGCTCTCAGACGGCACCGAGTTCGCGCGCGGCCAGGTGCTGCTCCAAAACTTCAGCGACCCGCAGGTGCTCACCAAAGAGGGTGACAACCTGTTCTCGGGCCTCAGCTCCGCCGGTCCGCTGGCGACGCCGGGTTCGCCCGGTGCCGGCGGCCTGGGCAAGCTCGAAGCCGGTGCGTTGGAACTTTCGAATGTGGATCTCGCCAATGAATTCTCCACGCTGATCACCACGCAGCGCGCCTTCCAGGCCAACACCCGCATCATCACCACCAGCGACGAGGTGCTCCAGGAACTGGTGAACCTCAAGCGCTAACCAGCTCTGACCATGGCCGAAGCTCCCAAAGAAACCGCACCCGCCAAAGGCGGCGCCGCCGCCTGGCTGCCGCTCATCGTCATGCTCGTCGGCATGCCGGCCATGGCGTTCGTCATGACGAACTATGTGCTCCTGCCCAAGCTCAAGGCGGAGCTGGGCGGCGGAGGGGGCCACGAGGAGGCTGCGAAACCGGAAAAGGCCGACGGCCATGCGCCGGCCAAGTCCGATGGCGGTCACGGCGGTGGCAAAGAGGCCAAGCCCAGCGGTAAGGAAGCTGCCGGCAAGGGCGGCCCGCGCATCACCTACCAGCTCAACAAGGTGCTGGTCAACGTCGCGGGCAGTGCCGGCGCGCGGTATCTCATCGCCAACTACACGCTGGTCGGCAGTTCCGCCGATTTCAAAACCAAGCTGGATGAGCGCAAGGACCAGATGCTCGATGTGGCCATCGGCGTCATGGGCACCAAGACCATCGCCGACCTGGAAAAGCCCGGGGCGCGCAACCTGATCCGCAACGAGCTGATGTCCGCCTGGAACACCGCTTTGGGCGGCAACGTGGTGAAGGAAATCTACATCACCGAGTTCGCCATCCAGTAACCGCGACCATGGACGCCAACGCCGACACGGCCAATGAGACCCAGCCCTTTGATTTCCGGCAGGGCGGCATTCTCTCGGAACGCCAGGCGCGCGCGCTGCGCCAGCGGCACGAGGAGCTGGCGCGCGCGTTGGGCGACCGCCTGACGCTCTGGCTGCGGTGTGACTTTGGCCTCCGGCTCGCCCGCGTGGAGGCTGTCAGCTACGCGAGCTTCATCGAGAGCCTGGCCGCCACCACCCATATCACCCTCTTCAAGCTGGACCCGCTGCGCGGGGTCTGTCTGCTGGAAACTCCCCCCGCACTGGCCAGTGCCGTCGTGGAACGCCTCTTGGGCGGCCCAGGCGAACGGCTGGGTGAGGCCCGCGAACTGACCGATGTCGAGATCGCGCTCTTCGACCAGTGGACTCAAATCTTTCTGGAGGAGTGGCAGGTGCATTTCCCCGAGCCGCCCAATCCCAAGCCGCACTTGCTGGGCCATGAGAGCGCCCCGCGCTTCCTGCAGTCCGCGCCGCCGGACACGATGATCATCGAGGTCGTCTTCGAGGCCGCGTTCGCGGACGGCAAAGTCCCCGTCCAGCTCGCGTTCCCCTATCCCACGCTAGAGCCACTGCTGCGCCAGATCGCCCCCCCGGAGGAACCCGGCCCCAAGAGCCGGGCGGCCGCAGCTTCGGCCCCGCCGGTGCCGTGGAACAATGTTCTGGATGACATGAAGCTCGCGGTCAGCGCCCACTGGACCGGGCTGGAAATGACCGCGCGGGAACTCGCCAACCTGAACGTCGGCGATGTCATCCAGCTCTCGCCGCAGATCGCCGCCCAGGTGCAGGTGCGCCTCGCCGGTCGCGTCAAATTCTCCGGTCGCCTCGGCACCTGCGGCGGCCAATGGGCGGTCGAACTTACCGGGCCGGCCACCTCCAAATAGATTTTCCCATGAGCGCCCCCGCCACCTCCCCCAACCTCGAAGTCCTCCTCGACGTGCCGGTCAAGCTGTCCGTCGAGCTGGGCTCCTGCCTGATGCCGATGCGTGAAGTCCTGCAGCTCGCTCCGGGTGCCGTCGTGCAGCTCGACAAGCTCGCGGACACGCCCGTGGACATCTACGTGAACCAGAAGCTCATCGCGCGCGGCCAGGTGGTCGTGGTCGAGGACATGTTTGGCATCAAGCTCACCGAACTCGTAGGCAAGCCCGTGTGAAGCCGCTGGCTTTCATCCTCTGGTGCGTTCTGGCCGTGGCGGTTCAGGCTGCGGAGCCTTCCGCCCCCCTCCCTCCTGCCCCCGCAGCCCCGTTGCCGGAGGTCGGCGCGTCCGTCCTGCGCGTGCTCGGCGGGCTGGTCTTCGTGCTCGCGCTCTTCCTCGGCGGCGTCTGGGCGCTCCGGAACTGGCAGCGCGTGGTCGTGCAGCGCGGCCAGGCCCCGAAGCTCAACATCCTCGAAGTCAAATCCCTCGGCAATCGCAACGCTCTCTACGTCATCGGCTACGAACAGCAACGGCTGCTGCTCTCCTCCTCTCCCACCGGCGTCACGCTCGTCAGCCATCTGCCCAATGCGGAGCCCGGTGAGGCGGCCACCCCGGCAACACCCAGTTTTGCGGAAGCGCTGCAGCAAGTCCTGACGCGGAAATGAGTGGCGGAAAATGCCAATTCCCAATTGCCCAATGCCCAATGAATGTTCAATGACCAATGTTCGCCGGTCCACCGGTCCATTGGGCATTCATTGGTCATCGGACATTGGTCATTGGTCATTGGTCATCCTGCTCCTGCTCTTAGCCACCCTGCCCTCGCTCGCCCAGCAGCCGCCCCCCGCCGGCGGCCTGCCCCCGTTCACCATCAGCCTCAATCCCGGCAGCGCCCAGCCGCAGGACGTGGACACGGGCATCAAGATCCTGTTCGTCATCACGCTGCTCACCCTCGCGCCGAGCATCGTCCTGCTGATGACCTGCTTCACCCGCATCGTGATTGTGCTCTCGTTTGTGCGCAGCGCGCTGTCGCTCCAAGGCGTGCCGGCCAACCAGGTGCTCATCGGCCTTTCGCTGTTCATGACCTTCTTCATCATGGCCCCGGTCTGGGAGGCCGTGGACCGTGATGCCCTGAAACCTTACAACGCCAAGCAGATCTCCGCCGACGAGGCACTGGACCGCGCGGCCAAGCCCATCCGCAGCTTCATGCTCAAGCAGGCGCGCGCCAAGGATGTGGAGCTGTTTGCCAGCATGGCCGGCCTCGGCCCGACCTCGCCGGACCAACTGCCGATGAAAGTCGTCATCCCCGGCTTCATCATCAGCGAGCTGCGCACGGCGTTTCAGATGGGCTTCCTGATCTTCGTGCCGTTCATCCTGATTGACCTCGTGGTGGCCACCGTGCTGATGAGCCTGGGCATGATGATGATGCCGCCCATGACCATTTCCCTGCCCCTGAAAATCCTCCTCTTCGTGCTCGTGGACGGCTGGAGTTTGATCGTTCGGAGCCTGGTTCAGAGCTTTGGCATCTGAATCGCTATTCAGTCCCAAGGCGCTCGTGGGCGGCAAAATTGTCCGCCCGGCGCTGGAACTGAATGATAGGCCAATCCATCTCAATAGCACCGGGCTTCAGCCGGGTGCCGCCGTATGCGAGCAACGGCAAACCGTTTCAACGGTTTGCCGCGTCGGGCAACCAACCATCCATCGGCCAAACCGTTGAAACGGTTCGGCCTTTCCCTGCGGCTCAACACCCGGCTGAAGCCGGGTGCTAATGAGAGGACACAACCGCACGCGCCCTTTCTCCCCTTCCGCCAGACCCCATCCCCCCATCCCCTAAAAACCCATGAGCCCCGAATTCGCCGTTGAGATTCTGAAGAGCCTGATGTTTCAGGCCGTCACCCTGGCCTCCCCCATCCTGCTGACCGCCCTGAGCATCGGACTGGCAGTAAGCCTCTTCCAAGCAGTCACGTCCATCCAAGAGCAGACCCTCTCCTTCGTGCCCAAGGCGCTGGGCATCGTTGCCCTGCTCGTCGTGCTGCTGCCCTGGATGATGCGCACCCTGCTGGAGTTCACCACCCTCATGATCCAGAAGATTCCGGAAATGGTGAAGTAGGGAATGACCAATTCCCAATTTCCAATGACCAATGAATTCCCAATGACCAATGGCGGCTGCGGCGCGGCAACGCCAGCTCGCACGATCATCTGTGTCGAAGCCTCCGGTTGCCGTTGGACATCCGGGCTTGGGCATTCATTGGTCATTGGTCATTGAACATTGGTCATTCCTCCCCCATGCCCTTCGAGTTCACCAACTGGATGCTGGTCTTCGCCCGCGTGAGCGCGCTGATGGCGGTGTTCCCGGTCTTCAATGCCCGAAACGTCCCCACGCAGATCCGGCTGGCGCTGTGCGTGCTGATCGCCTTCCTCATCGCACCCGGGCTGCCGCCGATGTCGCTGGCCAAGGTGAGCCTGTTCGAGTTCGTGCTGCTGATGGTGAAGGAGGTCGGCGTGGGCGTGCTCTTCGGGTTCGTGGCCCGCATGGCGTTCTACATGCTCGACGTGGCCGGGGCCATCATCACGCAGGAGATGGGCCTGGGCATGGCCTCGACCCTGAACCCCTTTAGCGAGAGCCGCTCCGAAGCGCCCGGCACCATCCTCTACTACCTCGCCGCCATCCTGTTTCTGGCCCTGGACCTGCATCACTGGCTGCTCGTGGCCTTTCAGCAGAGCTATCAGGCCTTGCCCGCCGGTCGCGCTGGCCTGAATGAACCGCTCTTCGCCAATGTGCTGGCGCAGTCCAGCCGGATGTTCCTCGTCGCGCTGTTGATGGCCGCGCCCCTCATCTCCGTGTCGTTCGTGATCTCGCTCGTCTTCGCCGTGCTGGGCCGCGCAGTGCCACAGATGAACGTGTTCACCGAGAGCTTCGCCATCCGCACCATCGCGGGCCTGATGGTTTTCGGGCTTTCCCTGAACCTCATGGCCCAGCACATCTCCAACTGGCTCCGCCGCCTGCCTCACGACGTGTTGAACATCGCCGGCCTCCTCGCCGGCTGACGCACCCATGAGCGAATCCGGCAGCGACAAAACAGAGCAAGCCACGCCCAAGCGCCTGGAAGAGGCGCTGAAGCGCGGCCAGTTCCCGCGCAGCGTCGAGGTGCAGACGGTCTTCGTCCTCGGCGGCGGGCTGACGGCGCTCTCTTTCACTGGCGCAGAAATCTGGGGGCGCATGGTCCTTACCATGAGCGGCGTGCTCGGCCACCTGCATCAGTGGCCGGTCACGCTGGACGGCATGCAGGCTTACTTCATCGGCGGCATGACGACCTTTGGCCAATGCGTCTGGCCCGTGGCCGTCGCCGGCCTCGCCGGCGGCCTGCTGGCGGGCGGGATGCAAAGCCGGTTCCGCACCGCGTCCGAAGCACTGGAGGGCCAGTGGGAACGGGTGAACCCCATTGCCGGACTGCAACGCATGTTTTCCGTGCGTTCGCTCATGCCCGCCGTGGTCAACGCCATCAAGCTCGCCGTCGTGATCGGGCTGTCCTACGGCGAGGTGATGCGTGTCTTGGATGACCCGATCTTCTTCACCGCCGTCAGCCCGGCAAGAATTGCCGAATTCATGACCGGTGCTGCCGGACGCATCCTCTGGCGCGTCGGCGGGGTGCTCGTGCTCATCGCTTTGGCCGACTACGCCTGGCAGGTCTTCCGCATGCAGAAGGATATGATGATGACCAAGGAAGAAGTGAAGGAGGAAGGCAAGGCCAGCGAAGGCAATCCCGAGGTCAAAGCCCAGCAAAAGCGCAAGCGGATGCAGCTCGCCAAGCGCAAAATGTTCCAGGATGTGCCCAAAGCCGATGTAATTCTGGTCAACCCCACCCACATCGCCATCGCCTTGCGCTACGACCGCAAGACGATGAAAGCCCCGGTGATCGTGGCCAAAGGCTCGCGCCTGAACGCCCTCCGCATCCGGGAAATTGCCGGCCAGCATCAGATCCCGATCCTCGAAAACAAGCCCCTCGCTCGCATGCTCTTCAAGTATGGCCGGGTGGGTGGCGAGATTCCTGCTCAGTTCTTCGCCGCAGTCGCGGAAGTGCTCGCATGGGTCTATCGCGTGAACCGCTACCGCTACTACATGGAAGGCTCGCTGGTAAAATGACGAATGGCCAATGACGCAATGACCAATCAATGCCCAATGCTTAATGCTCAATGGGGAGCGACTCGGCCGGCTTTCCGCCGGTTCGGGGCGCGATGCTCACCCGCCGGTCATCGGTCATTGGCGACTGGTCATTCATTGGGCGTTGAAGATTGGGAATTGGGCATTTCTCCGCGCCTCAACCTCACCCCCTGACCGTGGCAAATCTAACCTCCAGCATCAGCCGCCTCCTCAAGCAGGGTGACCTCTGGCTCACCGGCAGTTTCCTGGGCATCATCATGTTGCTCATCCTGCCGGTCTCGCCGTTCCTGCTGGATTTGCTCCTCGCCCTGAGCATCGCCCTGGCGTTGCTTATCGCCTTGGTGATTCTTTATGTGAAGGAGCCGGCGGACTTCACCGGGTTTCCCACGCTCCTGCTCATCGTCACGCTGTTCCGCCTCGCGCTCAACGTCGCCTCCACCCGGCTCATCCTGCTCGACGGTTACGCGGGCCACATCATCGAGGCCTTCGGCAACTTTGTGGTGCGCGGCAACTACGTCGTCGGCCTCGTTGTCTTCGCCATCCTCGTCCTCATCAACTTCATCGTCATCACCAAGGGTGCCGGCCGCATCGCGGAAGTCGCCGCGCGCTTCACCTTGGACGCCATGCCCGGCAAGCAGATGGCCATTGATGCCGAGCTGAACGCCGGCGTCATCAACGAGGAGCAGGCCCGCGCCCGCCGCCGCAAGGTCGAGCAGGAGGCGGACTTCTATGGCGCGATGGACGGCGCGAGCAAGTTCGTGCGCGGCGACGCCATCGCCGCCGTGCTCATCACGGTCATCAACATCGTCGGCGGGTTCGCCATCGGCATCATGCAGAAGGGCATGACCATCGGTGAATCCCTCGAACGCTTCACGCTGCTCTCCATCGGTGACGGTCTCGTCTCGCAGATTCCTGCCCTCATCACGTCCGTCGCCGCCGGCATCCTGGTCACGCGCGCGGCCTCGAAGGATGAACTGAGCAAGGAGCTGGGCAAACAGCTCTTCTACTCGCCCCGCGTGCTGATGCTGCTGGCGGGCATGCTCCTGATCATGGCCGTTGTCCCCGGCCTGCCTACGGTCCCGTTCCTCGGCCTCGCCGTCGCGGTCTGGCTGCTCGCCGAGACGATGAAGCGCCACAATCTTTTCCCGGACACCGTTGAGGCCGGGGCTGGAGCGAAGACTGCCGCCGGAGCCGCAGGTGCCAAGCCCGGTGCCCCCGCCACGCCTGGCACCGCCGCCGCCCCGGACAAGATGGAAAACTTGCTCTCGCTCGACACGTTGCAGATCGAGCTGGGCTACGGCCTCGTGAGCCTGGCCGACACGCGCAAGGGCGGCGACCTCCTCGAACGCGTCACCGGCGTCCGCCGCAACTTCGCCTCGGAGATGGGCCTGCTCATCCCGCCCATCCGCCTCCGCGACAATCTCCAGCTCGGCGCGAACGAATACCGGTTTCTGGTGAAAGGCAACGCAATGGGCAAGGGCGAGCTGATGCCCGGCTACTGGCTGGCGATGAATGCGACCAACAGCAAGGCCCAGCTCAAGGGCGTGCCCACGGTCGAGCCGGTGTTTCAGTTGCCCGCGACGTGGATCACGGATGTCGAGCGCAAGCACGCCGAGGTCAGCGGTCACACCGTCGTGGATGCCGCGTCCGTCCTCGTCACGCATCTCTCCGAAACCGTCCGCCGCCACTGCCACGAGATACTCACGCGCCAAGATGTCCAGGTGCTGCTCGACAACCTGAAGCAGACGCACCCGACCGTCGTGAACGAATTGATTCCAGCGCAGCTCACGGTCGGCCAGGTGCAGCGCATCCTGCAAAACCTCCTCGCCGAGGGCATTTCCATCCGCAATCTCGCGGGCATCCTGGAGAAGGTCGGCGACTACGCGCACCTGACGAAGAACCCCGACGAACTCTCCGAACACGCCCGCCGCGCCCTCGGCTCGCAGCTTGCCAAGCCCTTCCAGCAGGACAACGGCTCGCTCCGGGCCATCACGCTCGATCCACGCCTGGAGCAGCAGATCGCCCAGGGCCTCCGGCAGTCGCCCAGCGAGATCACGCTCACCATGGAGCCGCGCCTGGCCCGGCATGTGGTCGAGTCCCTCTCCAAGTTCGTGTCGCAGATGCTGGCCACCGGCCACGCCCCGGTGGTGCTCTGCGCACCGCAAATCCGCCTCGCCTTCCGTCGTTTCTTCGAGACCACCTTCGCCGACCTCGCCGTGCTGTCCTACAACGAAGTCCCCGCGCGCGTGGAAGTGCAGAACATGGCCGTGGTGCCCTGCCCGGAATGAGGACCGAAATTCCAAATCCCAAAATCCAAGTTCCAAACAAGCTCCAAGCGACCTTGCCTCTTTGAAATCTGAAATCTCCAATTTGAAATTTTTCAGCCGACCGGAGCCTGACCTCCGGTGTTAGCAATGCCCACGCAAACCTTCATCGCCGGTTCCGCCGCCGAGGCCGTCGCGCAAATTCGCGAGCAGCTTGGGCCCGAAGCCGTGGTGCTGAATGTCCGGCAGCTCCCGGCGCCCGGCTTCACGCGCTTGTGGCAAAAGCCGCGCATCGAGGTGACCGCCGCCGTGCCGGACGCCCCCCCGGCGGCGTCAGATCAACTCGGCGACCTGCGCCGCGAAATCGCCGCGCTGCGGGATCTGGTTGTGCAGCCTGCCCGCCCCGTCGCCCCGCCACCAGTGCGCGAAGAGGCCGTGCCCGATTTCGCTTACGAGCCTGTGCCCGATGCCACCGGCTGGCGCATCGGCCAGGTGCTCCAGAAGGTCGGGCTGCTCCCGCTCCATGCACAGCGCGTGATCGAACAGTTGCAACTCCGCCATGGCGAAACCCCGCCCGCACAATTCAGCGAGGAGATGGCCTGCGCCCGCGAAGTGATGACGCAGTTGTGGAACGCCCCTGCCCTGACGCCCGTGCAGGAGTCCCGTCCTTTGCATGTGTTTCTCGGCCCCCCGGGTGCCGGCAAGACCACCGCCCTGTGCAAGTGGCTCACCCAGGCGGTGCTGCTGGAGGGGCAGTCCGCCCGCGTCTGGCGGCTGGACGGCCAGACCGCCAACACCGCCGAGAGCCTCAGCGTGCATGGTGAGATTCTCGGCGTGCCGGTCGAGCGTGCGTGGGACACCACCGCCGCCATTGGTCCGGGCGAAATTGGGTTCGTGGACCTGCCCGGCGTGGATGCGCGTGATCCGGTGGCCCTGGCCAGCCTACGTCAACGGCTCGCCATCTGGCCGCACGCCCAAATCCATCTCGTCCTCAACGCCGCCTACGACACGCAACTTTTGCTCAGCCAGGCCCGCGCCTGGTCCGGCCTGCCCCTCACCGATCTGGTGCTGACCCACCTAGACGAGGAGCCACGCCAAGGAAAACTCTGGAATCTCGTCTTCGGCACAAACGTCGCCCTGCGCTTCCTAGGAGCCGGGCAAAATGTTCCGGGCGACTTCCGGACCGCGAGTCCAGAAGCGCTTTTGACAGGTATTTTCACTGGAAAATCGAGGGATTCCACCACTTTCCCTCCGCCGGGAACTCGCTGGCAAACGACCTGCTAAACACCCTTACGGCGACGAATGAAGATTTTGATGATACTTGGCGGCCTGCTTGGGTTCCTGATTGGAGCTTGCTTCGGCCTTGCTCAGACCAGCGCCTGGCCGGACGCCCTCTGGCGCGCCAGCGTGACGGCACTGGCCGGCGGGCTCCTGCTTCGCTGGTGGGGTCGGATGTGGATCCAATGCTTCGTCCAGGCCCAGCAGGAGAAGTTCGCCACCGCCGCCACGGAGACGCCCGCCGCCCAGCCCAAAGGGAGATAACGTATGACCGCGACCTGCCCTGCCCCAACCGAAACCACCGAGATGGCGTGGGAGCCCCGCTCATTGCCTGCCGCCGAACTCTGGCAGCGCTATCGCCGGGACGCCTCCGCCGGCAGTGCGCCGGAGGAAGGCCTCATCACCCAGTATCTCCCTTTGGTGAAGGCGGTCGTCGGCCGGCTCGCGATGGCCCTGCCCTCGCATGTGGACGCAGACGATCTCCACAGCGCCGGGCTCGTCGGCCTGCTCAACGCGGTGCGTAATTTTGATTCCCACGCCGGCACCTCCTTCGAGACCTACGCCCGCATCCGCATTCGGGGCTCGGTCTTCGATGAACTGCGGAAGCTCGACTGGGTGCCGCGCTCCGTCCACCACAAGGCGCGGAAAATCCAGCTCGCCATGCAGGAAGTCGAGCAGCGGCACGGCCGCATGCCCACGGACAACGAGGTCGCCCGCGAGTTGAACATCCCCCTGGTCGAGTATCACCGCTGGCTGGCGGACGTGCGACCGGCGACCTTCGTCTGCCTCGACGCCGCGCAGAACTCCGACTCCGACGACGGCGCGACGAACTACGAAAGCGTGGCTGACACGTCAATTGAAAGTCCCGAAGACGGCGTCAACCGCCGCGAACTCGCCGACCTGATCTCCGCCCGCATCCAGCAGCTCCCGGAGATGCAGCGCAAGGTGCTCGCCCTTTACTACTTTGAGGACATGCGGCTGCGCGAGATTGCCGAGGCGTTCGGCGTCACCGAGTCGCGCATCTGCCAGATTCACTCCCAGGCCATTCTCTCGATCAAGGCCCACCTCCGGCGGAAGGACGCCTCCCCGGTCTAATCCCCATTTGCCATGACGATCATTATTGGCGGCATCGTAGTCCTGCTCTGTGTGCTGGGCGGCTTCTCCATGGCCGGCGGCCACCCGGCCTCCCTGTGGCACTTGTCCGAAATTGTCACCATTGTCGGCGCGGCCTCAGGGGCGCTCATCATCATGTCTCCGAAGAAGGTGCTGATGGACCTCGTGAAACAGATCATCCACGCGTTGAAAGGCTCCCCCTATAACAAGCAAAGCTACGAAGACTTGCTGAAGGCCCTCTACGAACTGTTCCTCCTTGGTCGCCGCAACGGCATGATAGCCCTCGAAGAGCATGTGATGAACCCGAAAAACAGCAGCATCTTTTCGAAGTATCCCAGCTTCCTGAACAACCACCACGCACTGGAATTTCTCTGCAACGGCCTCAAGCCGATCATTGATGGCAAGATCAAGCCCGACCAGCTCAAGATGCTCCTCGACGTGGAGATTGACAGCATGGAGGACGAGCACCACGCCCCCGTGGATGTGCTCACCAAGACCGCCGATGCCATGCCCGGCTTCGGCATTGTGGCCGCCGTGCTCGGCATCGTCGTCACCATGGCCTCGATCAACGGCCCCATCGAAGAAATCGGCCACAAGGTCGGCGCGGCACTGGTCGGCACGTTCCTCGGCATCTTGATTTCCTACGGCTACCTGAACCCGCTCGCCGTGAACCTGGCTTTCATCGGCGTGGCCGAGGCGGCCTACATCCGCTGCATTGCCACCGCCGTCGTCGGCTTCGCCAACGGCATGGCCCCGCTCATGGCCATCGAAGTCTCCCGGCGCGCGCTGACCAGTGACGTGAAGCCCTCCGCCGACGAGCTGGAGACCATGCTCAAGTCCCTCAACTCCGCGAAATAACCATGGCCAAGAAGCACGGCGGACATCACGGCGGTTCGTGGAAGGTGGCTTACGCCGACTTCGTCACGGCCATGATGGCGCTCTTCATGGTGCTCTGGCTCAGCTCCCAGGATGAGAAGATCAAGGAAGCCGTCGCACGCTCGTTCAGCAATCCGTTCTCCACGATCACCAAACAGTCCACCGGCATCATCCCCAACAAGGAGATGCAGGCGGTGCGCTCCAGCCAGGGCAACTTTGACTCCGCCTCCGCCGTCGAATTGACCATGCTGCGCCGGCTCAACGAGGACCTGCTCGCCACCCTGCAAAAGCATCCCGACCTCGACAACGAGGAGACGGTGAAGCTGGAACTCAACAACGACGGCCTGCGCATCAGCATCTTCGACCGCAATCGCAAGCCGGTCTTTGAGAAGGACTCCGCACGTTTCACCGAGTATGGCCGCTGGGTCTTCTCCACGCTCGCGTGGCAGGTCTCCCGCTATCCCAGCTTCCGCGTGGAGTTGGAGGGTCACACCGAACAGGGCTACAAGCCCGCACGGGAAGATTACGGCCCGTGGGAACTCACCACCGACCGCGCCAATGCGGCACGGCGCAGCCTGCTGGAGCACGGGGTGAAGCTGCCGCAAATTCGCAAGGTCTCCGGCTATGCGGACACGCAGCCATTGCCGCGCTTCAACCCCGAGGACGAGATCAACCGCCGAGTCTCGCTCATGCTGAAAACCGCGGACAAGATAGGCAAGTGACCCCGCCATGACCGACGCCTTTGCCCCTCTGGCCGTGCCCAAGACCACGCGCCCGGCCGACGGAGCCACGTTCCGCCTCAAGGTGATTCCACAGGCGGGGAACGCGGCTCCCGTGTTCAAGCCCTTCCAGCCCGCTCCGAAGCCATCACCAGTTCCGTCCGCACCGGGTGATCACGCCGCTCATTCTGTCGCTGCTCCCAAGGTGACCCTGCAACGCGAGGGCGACCGCGTGACACACATCCGTTTGGAATGCGGCTGCGGCGAGGTCTTCGAGCTTGCCTGCGTGTATTGAGGAGTCCGTCAGGCTGCGCCCCGCAGCCTCCCCTCTGTCATCCTAATCCTACTCCTACTGTTAATCATAATCTCTGGCCCAAACGAGCAGCCGGAGCAGGATTAAGATTAAGAGTAGGAGCAGGAGTAAGAACCAAGTGAAACACGCGGCAAAACCTGCTTCCCCTTCCTGCAACCGGAATGAACTGCCGGTCAGTCCCCGACCAAACACTGCGTTTTTCCAAGCAAACACGCAATTTCGCCCGCTGGCACATCCACTGCTCAGCAACGTCCCGATGAACGTTAGTCTTTTCCAGGCCGCGGCTGCGATGAACGCGAGCAGCCGCTGGCAGGAGTTGATCGCGGAGAACATCTCCGCCAGTTCCGTCCCCGGCTTCAAGAAGCAGGACATCTCGTATTCGGCCGTCGAGGCCGGGTTGATGTCCGCGCGCGGCGGCAATGGCACCCAGGCGGTGCCCTACAGCCTGCCGCGCATGAACGGCTTCACGAACTTCACCAACGGCGAGATGAAGCTCACCGGCGTGAAGACGGACACGGCCATTGACGGTCCGGGTTTCTTTGAAGTGCAGCTTCCCAACGGCACGACCGGCTACACCCGCGACGGTGAGTTCCATGTGGACGGCCAGGGCCAGCTTGTCACCAAGAGCGGCCTGCCCGTTATGGGCAGCAGCGGCACCATCCAGCTTGATCCCCGGGACCCGAATCCCATCAGTATCGCGCCCAACGGCGACATCAGCCAGGGCGCGGCGCGCAAAGGCCGGTTGAAAGTGGTCGAGTTCAGCACCCCGCAGCTCCTCACTCCAATGGGCGGCGGCACATTTGGCGCGTTTGACCCCAAGCTACAGCCGACTGACTCCACCCGCGCCACCATTCGCCAGGGCTTCCTCGAGGCCGGCAACACCTCCTCCGTCGCCGAGATGGCGAACATGATCACCGCCATGCGCCACTTCGAGGCCAACCACAAGCTCGTCCAGCTCCAGGACGAGCGCATGGGCAAGTCCATCTCCGAACTCGCTGGGACCTAACCTATGATGCGCGCCCTTTACTCGTCGTCCTCTGGGATGCAGTCCCAGCAGGTGAACCTCGACGTCATCGCCAACAACCTAGCGAACGTCAACACCTCGGGCTACAAGAAGACCAAGATCGAGTTCCAGGACCTCCTCTACCAGAACGTGCGCAACGCTGGCGCAGAGTCTGGCGCGGGCAACCAGGTGCCCACGGGCCTGCAGGTCGGCCACGGTTCGCGTGTGGTCGCCACCTCGAAGATCTTCACGACCGGCGAACTCTCCGCCACCGGCGAACGGCTCGACGTAGCCATCCAAGGCGACGGCTTTTACGAGGTCCAGCTCCCCGACGGCACCCGCGCCTACACTCGGGACGGCGCGCTGAAGACCGCTTCAGACGGCCGCATCGTGACCAGTGATGGCCTCGTCGTGCAGGGCGGCTGGCAGCCGGTGCAGACCGGCACCACGGCCATCAACATCTCCGCCAACGGCGAAGTCACCACCACCGGCAGCAGCGGCAAACAGACCTTCAAGGTGCAGCTCGTCCGCTTTAACAACCCCTCTGGCCTCGAAGCTCTCGGACGCAATCTCTACCGCGAGACCACCGCCTCGGGCACCGCCGAAAGCGGCAACCCGGGGGAGAACGGTTTCGGCACGCTGCAGCAGGGCTATCTCGAACTGTCCAACGTCAAGGTGGTTGAGGAGATGGTAAACCTCATCATCGCCCAGCGGGCCTACGAAATTAACTCCAAGGCCGTTCAGGCCGCCGACGAAATGATGCAGATGTCCAACAACCTCCGCCGCTGATGAACCTCGCCGCTAAATTCGACTTGAGGATGGCCAGCTTCCGGGCCAGCGCCGGACCGCTCTCGTTGGCACCCGGCTTCAGCCGGGTGTTGGCGTGCCTGATGGGGGCAAACCGTTTCACCGGTTTGCCTCAGGCAGGCCGACCGGCCAAACCGTTGAAACGGTTTGGCCTGTTCATCCCCTCGTTCACCCGGCTGAAGCCGGGTGCCAATGAGAAGGAATGCTGGTGCGTGTTTGGTCCGCGGCGCTGGGCGTTGCTGGTGGGTCTCCTGATCACTTGCACACCTGCAATTGCCGCCACCCTCTCCCTCCTCCCCGGCGCCTCCGTCACCGGCGACGGCGTGTTCCTGGAGCAGCTTCTCTCGACCGATGACGCCAAGGCACCCCTGCCCCATTTGCGCATCGCGGACGCACCCGCCATCGGCCAATCCCTGGTCCTCTCCCGCGACCAGGTCACCGCGCTGCTGCAAAAGTCCGCCCCGGAGCTGGTCACCACAAACTGGACTGGCTCGGCGCAGATCCGCGTCACCCGGCGCACGCGGCAACTGGGCGAATCAGAGGTGAAGGAACTGCTCTCCGCCGTGCTGCAACGCGAGCACGTCCGCCAGCGTGGCGAGCTGGAACTGGCCTTCAACCGCCCGTGGACCCCGGTCACGATTCCTGACGAATCCTTCACGCTGAAGCTGCTGGACCTGCCCACCAGCGGCGTCGGGGCGAACATGATCCTGCGCTTTGAGCTGCGCGGGTCGCACGAAACCTTCGGCACCTGGTCGGCAGTCACCCAGGCCCGGGTCTGGCGCGAGGTGCTCGTGACCGTCACCCCCTTGAAGCGCGGCCAACTGCTCACCGAGGCCGACCTGGTGCGTGAACGCCGCGACCTCCTGCTGTCCCGCGAAGCACTGGACACCCTGCCTCGCGTCGAAACGGCCTTGGAGCTGGTCGAGAATGTCTCGGCCGGCGTGCCGCTCAATCCCCGCGCGTTCCGCGTGCGCCCGCTGGTCTTTCGCGGCCAGACCTTGGAAGCCCTCGTCCAAGACGGCGCGCTGCAAATTTCCACCAAGGTGGAGGTGCTCGAAGACGGCCTGCCCGGCCAGTTCGTGCGCGTCCGCAATCCACAATCTCGCCGGGAATTCCGGGGAAAGGTTCAAAATGAAAGCACCATCCTTGTCCAGCTCTAGCCCCCTCCTCGCCCCCGGCGAAGTCCGCCCCGAGATGCCCCCCGGCCTCGCGGAGTGGCTCGCGTTCGGTGAAGTCCTGGCCAGCCCCGCCCGCGTCAAGGCCACCCGTGCCGCGCAGGGTTCCGCCCTCGCCCAGAGCATTCCGTCCACCGCCAGCCACCGGCTTAAGCAGACCGCCGCACGCGCCACGCTCGCGCTTGCCCTCCTCGCCAGCCTCGCTGCTCCTCTGCACGCTGACTCGCTCTGGAAGGACGACGCCGGCCCCACGATGCTCTCCGACAAGAAGGCCATAGCCGTCGGCGACATCGTCACCATCGTGGTCGCGGAAAACACCAGCAACTCCAAGAGCACGAGCACGAAGACGGCAAAGAACAGTGCCACCGACACGAGCATCTCCTCCTTCCTCTACGGCCCCACCGCCTCGGGCCTGCTGACCAAGGGTGGCAAGTATCCCGCGCTCAAGTTCGACAACAAAAACAGCTTCGAGGGCGGCGGCCAGATCGCCAACAGCGAGACCATCACCGCCCGGGTCGCCGTGCGGGTGATTGACGTGCTGCCAAACAAGAACCTCGTCGTTGAGGGCACGCGCCACACTTCCTACTCCGGCGAGAACCAGGACATCATCTTGCGCGGCACCGTGCGCGCTGACGACGTGCAGGCAAACAACACCGTGTTCAGCTACAACGTCGCCGATGCCACCATCAAGATCATCGGCAAGGGCGCGGTCTCCGACTCCCAGAAGCGCGGCTGGTTCACGAAGATTTGGGAGAAGGTCACGCCGTTTTGAGGAGCCCCATGCATTGCGAACGCCATCAAGTTATGCCGGACCGCTCTCTGCGTAGGCTGCTGCGTGTTGCGTGTTGCGTGTTGCGTGACTTCGTCCGGACGCGCCCGAACTGCTCCACGCAACACGCAACACGGAACACGCCAGCCACGCTCGCCCTGATGCTGGCGATTGTTCTCTCGCTCCCGATTTCCTCGCTTGCCGCCACCCGCATCAAGGACATCGCCATGATTGCCGGGGCGCGGGATAACCAGCTCACCGGCTTCGGCCTCGTCACCGGCATCGCTGGCGACGGCGACAAGGACCCCATCTACACGCGGCAGGCCGTGGCCAACATGCTCCAGCGCTTTGGCATCACGGTGCCGGCGGCAACGCTCTCCTCCAAGAACGTCGCGGTCGTCATGCTCACTGCGGACATCTCCGCCTATGCCAAGCCGGGCTCGCGGATTGACGTGAACGTCTCCTCCATGGGCGACGCCAAGACTCTCCAAGGTGGCGTGCTGCTCCAGACGCCGCTCACCGGCGCGGATGGCAAGGTGTATGCCGTCGCCCAAGGCCCGCTGTCCGTCGGCGGCTTCATCGGTGGGGCCGGTGGGGCCGGTGGTGCGACGGTGCAGAAGAACCACCCGACCGTTGCGCAAATCATCGGCGGCGCCTTGGTAGAGCGTGAGATCCCCTCGACCATCGTGCGCGACAACCAGATTGACCTGCTCCTGCGTCAGGCGGACTTCACTTCCGCCGCACGCGTGGCCGCCGCCATCAACGAGAAGTTTACCAACTCCGCCCGGGCCTTGGACATGGGCACCGTGCGCGTCGCCATGCCACGCGGTGCTGAAGGTGTCCCAGTGGATTTCATCGCCCGGTTGGAAATCATCGAGGTCACACCGGACATGCCCGCGCGCATTGTCATCAACGAGCGCACCGGCACGATCGTCGCCAATGCACGCATCCGGATCGCGAACTGCGCCGTCTCGCACGGCAATCTCACGATCAACGTGGCCTCGACCCAGAACGTGTCTCAGCCCGCGCCGTTCTCGCAGACGGGCACCACCCAGACCACGCAAAACACCGAGACCAACGTGAGTGAAACCAAGACTGGCCTGGTCACGCTTCCCGACCTGCCCACCGTAGAAAAGGTCGCCAGCGCGCTCAACGCCCTGGGTGTCACCCCCCGCGACATGATGGCCATCTTCCAGGCCATGAAGCAGGCCGGCGCGCTCCAGGCCGAACTCCTTATCCGCTAAAATGGAACTCGCCACCCTCCAATCCCGCTCAGCCCCGGCGAACCTGCCGTTGGACCGGCTGGCCGACAGCAAGCAGCTCTCCGAAGCGCAGAAGGTCGCCGAGGCCGGTCGCCAGTTCGAGGCCATCCTGGTGCGCCAGATTCTGGGTGAAGCGATGAAACCGGTCATCAAGACCGAGTTCAACGCCCCATCGGCCCATTCGGGCATCTATCAGGATTTGATCGTGAACCAGATGGCCGACAGCCTCACCCGTTCCGGCGGGATGGGCCTGGCCAGCAGCCTGAGCCGCGACCTTTCCCGCCAGCTTTCCTCCGCTCCCAAACTTTCCGCACCCATCGGCCATGACTGACGCACTCCAACGACTCATTGAGGCGCTGCGCGACGAGCTGCAGCAATACGGCGAGATGCTCGCGCTCCTGGACCAGCAGCAGGAACAGGTCTGCGCGCGCGTCGCCGACGAACTCACCGCCACCGTCCTGCACATCCAGGAGCACGGCACCGTGATCCAGGGCGCGCGCCGCCACCGCGAGGATTGCCGCACCGTCGTGGCGCGTTCCTTCGGCCTGCGCGACGAGACGCCGTTCACGGAGCTTCTGCCGCATCTCCCGCCGCCGGTCCGCCCGCTGGTGCTGGCTTTGGTGGAGGAAAACAACGACCTCCTCCGCCGCGTGCAGCACCGCGCGCGGCAAAATCACTTTCTCCTCAGCCGCTCGGTGGAGCTGATGCAGAGCCTGATCGGCTCGCTCGTGCCGCAATCGCGGCCCCTCACCTACGGCCATGCCGGCGTGATGGCCCCGGCCATGCTGCCGGCACGGACGCTTTACGACGCGGTGGGATAACCGACTCAAGCCATGCTCGGACTCTTCGGCACTCTCGGACTGGCCACGCGCTCGCTGCAGGCGCAGCAGCAGGGCATCGAGACGTCCGGCCACAACCTGGCCAACGTCAACAATCCCGCCTATGCCCGTCAACGGGTGCTGATCCGCACGAACAACGCGTTGCCCACGCCCCTCGGCCCCGTCGGCACCGGCGCCCAGGTCACCCAGATCCAGCAGATCCGGGACACGCTGCTGGACCAGCGCATCACGACGGAATCGAGCGTGAACGGCTACTGGGCGGCCCAGCAAAAGGCGCTGCAATACGCCCAGGCCGAACTGGGCCAGAGCATTGACCGGCAGGCCAGCGGCGCGGAAGGTGCGGCGGCCGCCGGCGTGCAAAGCGGCCTCGCGGAGGGCCTCCAAGACCTGTTCGACGCCTTCCAAAGCGTGGCGACGAACCCAACTTCCATCGCCGACCGGCAGGTATTGCTGCAAAAAGCCCAGACCCTCGCGAACCGTTTTCAGACGACCGACCAGCGGCTCGGCGATCTTCACGACCTCCTGAACCAGCAAGTGCAGGACCATGTGGGCACCGCCAATGAGCTGCTGGCCTCCATCGCGGCACTGAATGATGACATCCTGAACGCCGAGGTCGGCGGCAGCGGCGTGGCCAATGATCTCCGTGACTTGCGCCAGCAGAAAATCGAGACCCTCGCGCAGCTCGTAAGGGTGGATGCAACCGAAGACACTTCCGGCGCGGTAAATCTCTCCATCAACGGCACGGCCATGGTGACGGGCAAGACCGTCAACGACACGCTGCAGGCTTACGACCCCGGCACCGGGGCGCTGCTCATCCGCACCACGACCGGTGGCGTGGCCCTGCCGCTGACCAGTGGAGCGATCCAAGGCTCCATTGACGCGCGGGACGGCGCGCTGGCCGATCTGCGCTCCAATCTCAATGCCGAGGCCGCCCAGCTCATCACCGCCGTCAACACCCTGCATGGTGCGGGCTTCAGCCTGACAGGCAGTTCCGGAGCGCCATTCTTTGCGGGCAGCACAGCCGCCACGATGGCCGTGAACCCCACCCTGCTCGCGAACCCCTCACTGGTCCAGGCCGCCGGCGTTTCCGGTGCCGTCGGCGACAACCAAACCGCCCTCGCCTTGGCCCAACTGGCAGACACCCGGATCGCCGCCCTGGGCAATCAGACCTTGCAGCAAAGCTACTCCCAGACCGTCGCCGCATTGGGCGAGTCGCTCGCCACCGCCAACGAACAAGTCAGCGATCAGGAGGCCGTCTCCGCCATGCTGTCCCAGCAGCGTGCGTCGGTCAGCGGCGTCTCGCTCGACGAGGAAATGACCGACCTGGTGAAATTTCAGAAGGCCTATGTCGCTTCGGCCAAACTGATCACGACCGTGGATGAAATGCTGGACGTGATCCTGAGCATGAAACGTTAGCCATGCGCGTCACCAGCACCATGTTTTCGCAGAGCCTCGTGGGGCAGCTCGCCCGCATCACGAATCGGCAGAACCGTTTGCAGGAGCAGGCCGCCACCGGCCAGCGCATCAGCCAGGCGGAGGACGACCCGCGGGCGATGCAGCGGGTGCTGGACCTCCAGACCGAGGCGCGCTCCGTCGCGCAGCATCGCAAGAATCTCGCTTCGCTCAAGGAGCAGGCCACCGTCAGCTACAGCGCGATGTCCGCGCTCAAAAAGATTTCCGACCGCGCCGGCGAGATCGCCGTGCTGGCCGACGGCACCAAGTCACCGGATGACCTCCGCAACTATGCGACGGAGGTGACGCAGCTCATCCAGCAGGCGGCCCAGCTCGCGAACACCCAGCACCGCGGGAACTATGTCTTCGCCGGGACCAAGACAGACCAGCCGGCGTTCACCGTCAGCACCAACGGCACCGGCCAAGTCACGGCGGTGGCATATCAGGGCAACACCAGCCAGGCGGAGACCGAGATCACCGAGGGCATGACCATGTCGGCGCAGACCGTGGGTGCCAACACCAGCGGCACTGGTCCGCGCGGACTCTTCACCGACAGCGGCGCGGGCGCAGACTTCTTCAACCACCTGATCTCGCTGCAAGATCACCTGCAGGCTGGTGACGCGACCTCCGTGAATGGGTCCGACCTGCCGGCCTTGCAGCAGGATGAAGACAACTTTCTCTTCCACATCGCGCAAAATGGCTCGGTGCAGGCCCGTTTGGAAGCCACCGACAACCTCGCGGCCACCCGTGCTCTCTCCATGGAGAAGCTAATTTCCGGCGAGGCGGATGCGGACCTGGCGCAAACCCTCGTGCGCCTGAGCGAAACACAGAACGCCTACCAGGCAGCGCTCCAAACCGGCGGCAGCATCATGAACATGTCGCTGCTGGATTATCTCCGCTGAGCTGTTGGATTGGCGGTGAAAGTTGCCTTGCGATCTCGATGGAATCGGGCCCCGCTTGCATCCGCCAGCCCACTGCGCTGGAAGTCGCGCCAGCGTCTGGAGTGCGGTGTCTTTCAGCACCGCTTTTCCCCGTGCCAGGACGGTGGCAAACTCATAGCCATCACCGTGCGCCCAACCGAAAGCGGCGGTGAAACACGCCGCACTCCAGACGCTCCGCGCCGCCGGGAACAGTGGTCTTCACATACGCCGCTGGTGTGCGCGAAGCCAGGGTTTCTTGCCCGTCAGACCACCAAACCGAGGTGTGCACTCCTCAAGGTCAAAAAAGTGTAGCCAGAAAGATTTCCCAATCGGGATTTTTTTGACCCCATCTTTCAGGCTCGCCCAACTTCTGCCCGAGCGAAAACCCGCATGTTCCTGCGGTCAGCTTTCCCCTGACTCGCTCAGGTCTTCACCCGGAACAGCGCCTCGATGATGCCCATCTGATCGAAGGTGCGCATCATGTAGCCGGGCATGACATCCTCCCCGAGCCCGAGGATTTTGAACGCCGCAGAGCTGGGTTCCATGGCGTAGGCGGCGTTGCCGTAGCCCTGGCCTAGAGAGTAGGCGAGGATGTTGCCAACATGGGCGTAAGCCGCAAGGCGCTTGTGCTCACCGGCCAGGTCCGGCTGGTGATGATGCTCGACGGCGGCCACCAAGTTCACTGGGAAATTCCACTTCGAGAGCAAACGACCGCCCAGTTGGGCGTGATCGAACCCCAGGACGCGCCGCTCCACCTCGATGAGCGGATACTTGTTTTGCGAGGTCTCGTGGACAATCACTGAATAGGCAGACTCCAGCGTGTCCGAGAGGATGATCTTGCCGATGTCGTGCAGCAGGGTGGCAGTAAAGACCAGGTCCACGTCATCCCCCAGTTCCTTGGCAATGATCTGGGCCGCCACCGCGCTGGTGGCCGAGTGCCGCCACAAGTCGCCGGAGGCCATCCCGTAGCCCTTTTGGGCCGGGGAAAGGTTGCGCGCGCCGCTGACGGCCGCCACCAGGATGTAAACCTGCTGGAAACCCAACCGGGTCACGGCTTCGCTCAAATCGTCCGCCGGGCGGGCGGAGCCAAAGAAGGCGCTGTTCGCCAGTTGCAGCACGCCAGCCGTGAGGGCGGGATCGTAACGGATGAGGTTGACCACCTTGTCAGCGTCCACATCCGAGCGGCGCAGGAGTTGCAGGAGTTCCGGCAGAATCCGCGGGGCGGGCGGCAGTTGTTTGACCCGGCTCAGGTAGTCGTCAATGGGGGTCATAGCGTGATTTCGTTGAGTTGGCCGGAAAGCATGACGCCCGCCTCCCCCGTCTCGATGGAGAGATAGAAGGAACGACAGGCATAACCTCCCAGATGCGACCCCTTGAATTTGATCCCCCGCGCGGCGAGCAGGCGCTGCAACGTGTCCGTGTTGCGCAGGCCGACGTTCAGGCTGCCGCTGGTGCCCATCACCTGCGCCCCCCCGGCGGCGAAGTATTGCAGCCGGGACGGCACCGCACCGCTGGCCTTGAGTGTAAATTCCAAAGCCTCCAGGCCCGCGTCCACAAACATGCCCGGCTTCTCCTTCGCGCGCGCCGGATTGGCTGAAGCCTCCGGCAGGAGCGCGTGAAACAGCCCACCGATGCGCGTCCCCGGATCGTAGGCCGCGAATACCACCCCCATCCCGATGGAATGGGAGCAGAGAACGACCTTGGGATTGTCGCAGACGAGCAGCCCGCTGATGGGGATGACGCGCTGCTCGTAGCCTGCCCGGCTGGTTGAAAGCATAAAGCCAGTTAGTTGCCTGCGCCGCCGCAGACCGCACCTTCACCACACTTGCTGCCGTCCGAGCTACAGGCTCTCCAGGCACCGCTAAAATGCGACGATGGCGCAAGTTCCGCCGAGTCTATCGGCAACGCGCGGGGACAGCTTGAGGAATAATCCGCCCGTTTGTAAGCCTGAAATTTTACCAAATTGAATCAGGGGCAACTTTCACCCGGTGCGGAGGATGAATTTGCCTACCTGAGCCGCCGAACCGGCGGACACACCGGGCTTTGAACCGGATTCCCCCCTTTTAGTCCGGTGGCACGACCGCTGCTAAACCAGCCCCCGACGAGAAAATCTATGAAGAACGCCGATTCATCCGTGGTGGAGCCAGCGCCCGTGCGCGAAGGCAACGTGCTGCAGCTTCCGCTGGGCTTGCTGGGTTTCGAGCAGTTCAAGCGCTACGCCCTGCTCTCCCGTCCCGAGGAGGCCCCGTTCCTTTGGCTCCAGGTGCTCGACCAGCCGAACCTGGCATTCGTGGTCGTATCCCCCACGGCAGTCGCGCCCGACTACGAGCCGGAAATCAGCGACGAGGATGCCAGCTTCCTCGATCTCCGCACGCCGGAGGACGCGCTCGTCTTCAATATCGTCACCCTCCGCGGCCAGAACAACGCCACCGTGAACCTCAAGGGCCCCGTCCTGGTCAACCGCCGCACGCTCATCGGCAAGCAGATCGTCCCGCTCAACGCCGCCGACCTGCCCGTCTGCCAGCCCATCTCTGTCACCACCTGAGCCATGCTCGTCCTCACCCGCAAACTCGGCGAAAGCATCGTCATAGACGGGCGTATCACGGTGAAGATCGTCCGAGTGGACGGCGACACTGTGAAGGTGGGCATCCAGGCCCCGGCCGACGTGCCCATCCACCGGGAGGAGATCTACCTGGAAATCCAGCAGAGCAACCAGGCGGCGCTCACCCACGGGCGCGCCCCCATGCCCAGGCTGGCCCCCAAGTCGGAAACCATTTGCCCACCGGCAACCACCCGTCTGGTGACTGTTTCACCGGTCGAAGTCTCAAACCAACCATAACCCAGTCATCACCCATATGGTCATCAACACAAACATCCAGGCGCAATCCGCCGCCCGGAATCTCCAAGAGAGCCAGAGCATGCTCGGCCAGTCGCTGGCCCGACTCAGTTCCGGCTCGCGCATCACCAATCCCGCCGACGATGCCGCCGGCCTCGCTGTCTCGCTCAAGCTGGACGCGCAGGTCAACCGCCTTGCCGCCGCGAAATCCAACCTTGGCAACGCCATCTCCTTCACCCAGACGCAGGATGGCTTTCTCCAGAAGATTGGCCGCGCGCTCGACCGCATGAGCGAACTGTCCATCCTGGCGCAGGATGTCACCAAGACCGACTCGGACCGCTCGCTGTATCAGTCGGAGTTCAGCCAGCTCGCCAGCTTCGTCACCAGTTCGGCCGGCAAGGACTTCAACGGCATCAGCCTGTTTTCCTCCACCGCGCTGAGCGTCACGGCGGATTCGGAAGGCAACACCTTCTCCATGTCCGGCATCAACCTCGGTGCCGCCTCCTACACCGGCGCCACGACGGCCTCGGTCGCCACCAGCGCCTCCGCTGCCGCCGCCCTCACTTCCGTGAAGTCGGCCATCACGCAGCTCGCCAGCGACCGCTCCAGCATCGGGGCGTTCCAGGCGCGGCTTAACAGCACCGCCGACCAGATCGCCGTCAGCCGCGAAAACCTGACGGCCGCCAGTTCGCGCATCAAGGATGTGGACGTCGCCGACGAGTCCACCGCCTACGCCCGCTACAACATCCTCGTGCAGTCCGGCACCGCCATGCTCGCGCAAGCCAACCAGCTTCCGCAGAGCGTGCTCCGCCTGCTGCAGTAAACCTCTTTGACTGGGTTGGCGCGGCCCCGCCCGCGGCGGGCGGGGCCGCGTGTTTTCCTTAAAGCACCTGCTCTTCGCCGCCGGTCCGTAGTCCCTCACCGCACCCATGCGCATCGCAACGGTCAGCACCCTGGCGGATTTCAAACGGCACTTCGGCCTGCCCCAGGACGGGACGATCCTCGAAACGGACATTGATGTGGTCGAAACCGAGTGCGACCACCACTCCCGCCGCCGTCGCGACGCCGAGGTCCTCACCACGCTGGCCGCGAACGTCACCGGCGACTGCCTCGAACTCGGCACCTCCCACGGCCACAGCGCTTTCAAGCTCGCCACGAATCTCGGCCCCCGCGGCACCGTCCACACGGTCAACATTCTTCCCGAGCAGTATCAGGCCAGCAGCGGCCAGCTCGTCACCCACCTGCTCACCAAGGAGCAGATCGGCGCCTTCTACCGCGCGCAAGGCGTGACCGGCATCCACCAGATTTACGCGGACACCTGCAACTGGGTCATGCCCCCTGAACTGCGTGACCTCGCCGTCGTCTTCGTGGACGCCGCCCATGACACGGAGGCGGTTTTCAAAGACACCCTGCTGATGTGCGACCGGGTGCGCCCCGGCGGTTATCTGGTCTGGCACGATTTTCATCCCCAGCTCCGCCACAAGTTCGGCTGGATTGATGCGGTCATGCGGGGCGTGGAACTCTTCTTCCAGGCCAAAGGCATCACCCCGGACATCATCCATCTCAAAGACTCCTGGATGGGCGTATGGCAGGTGCCCCAACGTAGCCAGAAGCGTGAAGTAGTTGCCCGCCCCGCCAGCGCCACCCCACGAATCAGCTTCGAAGCCAGCCCAATGCGGACGAAGTCTCTCCCTCTCCCAGCGGGAGAGGGCCGGGGTAAGGGAGAACGCGATCGGAGTTCAACGGTGCTCGGCCCCGCCACTCCACCACCCGCCGCTCTCCGCAACCTCCGCTACGCCTTCGTCTATCCCGCCTACTCCTTCGGTCGCGTCTCCGAGGAAGCCAGCCTCGCCGCCCGCCTCAGCCGCCTCGGCTACAATGTCGAGGCCCTCCCCGTTCCCTGCGTCGGCGGTTGGTGGCCCTTCCCGAAGCTGGATCAGAAATGGCGCAGCCAGAGTGCGGACCTCATGAACCGCTACGGCGAACTGGAGGACAAGCTGCGCGGCAAGGATGTCCTGATCGCCGCCGGCGGCTCGATGCTTCACCCCGAGTTCATTCGCCAGCTCTCGACTTTCAACGTCTTCATCTGCGCCGACGACCCGGAGAATTCCGCCGTGCTTTCCCAGCCCGTCGCCCCGGCCTTCGACTTCAGTTGCGTCGCGAACATCGCGTGCGTCGGCGATTACGCCCAGTGGGGCGTCCGTCACGCCGCGTGGCTCCCGCACTGTGTCCCCGCGAATGTGGTGGACCACACCATCACCGAGGAACGCCTCCACACCGGCTCCCGCGACGTGGACCTGGTCATGTGCTGCGAACGCATCTATGGCATGAGCGACCGTGCGCAGCGTCTGGAGCGTCTGAACCGCGAATTTCCCCAGGCCATCTTGCGTGGCAAGGGCTGGCCCGGCGGCTTCCTCGCGGACGCTGAGTTGCTCGGTCTCTATCGCCGCGCCCGCATCGGCTGGAACCTCCACAACTCCACCGGCCCGGTGAACACCCGGCTGCTCATGCTCCCGGCCTTCGGCGTGATGCAGATCTGCGACTGCCGCGAGAATCTCGGCAAGGTCTTCAAGCTCGGCGAAGAGGTCATCGGCTTCGACACCATGGACGAGTGCGTGGACGCAACCCGCTACTACCTCGCGCATGAGGATGAACGCCGCCGCATCGCCATCGCGGGCTGGAGGCGCGTTCTAGCGGATTACACCGAGGACAAATGGTGGTATCGCCTGCTCAACTACATCGCCCCCCATCTGCCAGCGGAGATCCTGTCTGGCGGCGCATCGGGACGGGCTTCCAACCCGCAGGGTCGCTTCGGCTCGGCCGGCAGCCCTTCACTGAAACAACTCTCGCTCAACTGATTTTTCCGCGCCCGCTATCGCACTGCTTATGAAAGTCCACATCGTCTGCTACGAAGACGTCCACGGCTGGATTCTCGGCAAATTCGCCCTGAAGCTGCAGGAGCACCTCCGCCCGCTCGGCGTCGCCGCCACCATCTCCAAGCAGCCCGATCCGCAGGCCGACATCAACCACCACATCATTTACTACGACTACGACGGCCGGAAGACCACGACCGAGACCGTCATGGTCACGCACATCGACACGGACTGGAAACGCGAGCGCCTCCGCCAGCAGCTCATCAACGCCGCCATGGGCATCTGCTGCTCCGCCGAGAGCGTGGACGCACTCGCCGCCGCCGGCCTCCCGCGCGAGAAGCTTTGCTTCGTCAATCCCGGCCACGATGGGGAAATGAAGGCCCGCCGCACCGTCGTCGGCATCACCAGCAAGGTCCAGCCCAGCGGCTGCAAGCGCGAAGGCATCCTGCTGGAACTCGGCCAACGGCTCTCCCCCGATGAATTCCAGTTCCGCATCATGGGTGCCGGCTGGGAAGAACATGTGAAGCAGCTTCGGCTCGCCGGTTTCACCGTGGATTATTGGAAGACCTTCGATCGCGCCGAGTATTTGAAGCTCATGCCGAGCCTCGACTACTACCTCTATCTGGGGATGGACGAAGGCTCGATGGGCTTCATGGATGCGCTCGCCGCCGGGGTGCAGACCATCGTCACCACGCAGGGCTTCCACCTTGACGCTCCCGGCGGCATCACCCACGGCTGGAGCCAGCCGGCCGAACTCTTCCGCATCTTCGAAGGCATCGCCCGCGACAAGCGCCTCCGCCAGCAGGCCGTCGGCAACTGGACCTGGCCCGAATACGCGAAGCGTCACTTCGCCCTCTGGCAATACCTGCTGGCGAAGCAAACCGGCCAGCCGCTTAACGCCAGCCTGCGCGCCCCGCTCGCCAAGATGGCCGTGCTCGCCCGCGACGTGACCTTCGCCCCCCGCCCCCGTGAAGGGGACACTCCTGTCCCCTTTTCGCAACCCACCGCCCCCGCCCTGGTCGCTTCTTCTCCCGCCATCGTCACCGAGCCTCCCCGCGCCATGCCCGCCGAGCTGGCCGCCGCGTTCACCATGAACGGACTGATGGCCACGGAGCAGTGGTATCACAACGAAACCGTCCCCACGAACCAGCCTCTCGTGTTCCCGCGCGGGCTGGTCGAGGACTACAAGCAACGGATCCAGCGCAAGGAGCCGGGCAGTTACGTCCCGACGAATCAGTGGCTCTACGAAGCGTTTGAGCACTACCAGCTTGCCGGCCAGCACGTCGCCATCCTCGGATCCGAGGCTCCTTGGTATGAGGCCATGTGCCTGCACTATGGTGCGCGCTGCACCACCATCGAGTATCGGCCCATCCATTCCGATCACCCGGACATCCACGCGCTCACGCCCGCGCAGTATGCCGCGAACCCGATCCAGTTCGATGCCGCGTTTTCCATCTCCAGCTTCGAGCACGACGGCCTCGGCCGCTACGGCGATCCTGTAGCCCCGAATGCCGACCTCGAAGCCATGCGCCGACTCAAGTCGCTCGTGCGGCCGGGCGGGCTGCTCTTCCTTGCCGTCCCGGTCGGCAAGGACATCGTGGTCTGGAATGCGCACCGCATCTATGGCCGCCATCGCCTGCCGAAGCTCCTCGACGGCTGGAAGATCGTGGACGCGTTCGGCTTCGAGCAGGAGCTGTTCAACCACGACACCAAGGGCAGCGGCGAGGCGCGCAATTACATTCAGCCCGTCTTTGTGCTGCAAAACGCCGACCCGGCCCCTGATGATACCATCTTCACCTTCCGCAAGCCGCAGTATGTCACCGACCCGCGCGTGGAGGCGGAAAAGCTGGTGCGCGCAGCGCTCCAGGAGAATCCCAAAGGCATCGAAGCCCTGAAGCTCCTGGTCTCGCTCTGTCTCGACACCGCCCGCTGGGCCGAAGCGGCCCAGGCCTGCTTCCAGATCCTCCAGCAGACCCCGGACGATCAGCACGTCCTCCTTGCGCTTGCCCACTGCCTCGAACAAACCGGCGAAGCCGAAACCGCCGCGGCCGTCCGCGAGCAACTCGCTGCCGTAGCGCAGGCCTCCCGGCCTGCCGTGCCGCCGGCGTCCGCGCCGGCTCGCCCTCGCGTCCTGCTCATTGCTGACGTGCCGAACTGGGTCTTCCACCGTCACTGCCAGACGCTGACTGCCCGGCTCGGCGCAGAGTTTGAGTTCACCACCCAGTTCCACGGCCAGCCGTTCGACGAGGATGCTTTCGACCTGATCTACCCCCTGGAGTGGAACATGGTGCTGCCGCAGCAGGTCAAGAACCCCGCCAAATACGTGACGGCGCTCCGGTCGCATGTTTCCTGGCAGGATCAGGACTTCCTCGCCTTCGCCGAACACCTCGCCACACGGTTCCAGCGGGTGCATGTGGTCTCCCAGCGCCTCGCGAAGCTCTTCCGTCCGCTGGTGCCGAATCTGGACCTCATCTCGCACGGCGTGGACCTCCAATTCTTCCAGCCGACGACCCGCGCCGACCAGTCCGGCCGCAAGCTGCGCCTCGGCTGGGCGGGCAACCGCGCGTGCCCCACCAAGGGCTTTGCCGAACTCATCGCTCCCCTGGGCAAGCTGCCAGGCGTGGAACTCGTCTTCTGCGGCTACTCGGACAAGAATCTGGACCGCGACCAGATGAAGGCGTTTTACGATTCGCTCGACGCCTACGTCTGCACCTCGCAGTGGGAGGGCAACAACAACTCCCTCATGGAGGCCGCCGCCATGCAGCGCGCCATCATCACCACGGACAACGGCACCGTGCCCGAGTATCTACGCCACGGTTCGAGCGCGATCATTGTTGAACGGCAGTTGCCCGAGCTGATCCACGCGGTCATCCAGTTGCGTGACAACCCTGCCCTCCGCGCGTCGCTCGGTGAGCAGGCCCGCGCTGCCGTCGCCGCCAAGTTCGACTGGAACACGGCCGCCGAACGCTACCGTGAGTTCTTCCGCACGGCCCTGGCCGGCCGCACTCAATTTCAATCTGCCACGGGAACCAGCCAGAGTCACGTTGCGCTGCGCACCGAGACCTTCGGGGGTGCCCAGTCCCCCGCCCCAGCCAGCCCGAAAAGCGATCCTCTGGCCGAAATTGAAGCCAAGGCACGAGAGGCGCTGGCGCTCAATCCCAATGGCATTGAAGCTCTGGAACTGCTGTGCGACGTGCTGCAACGACGCGAACGCTGGGCCGAAATCACCGGCCTGTGCATCCGCCTGCTCGGACTGAAGCCGGACGATCTCCACACTCTGGCACGGCTCGCGAAGGCGTTTTACGCCGCCGGTGAACGTGACGCCGCCCGCGCGACGCTCGAACGCATTCTGGAACTCGACCCGCAAAACCAACTGGCGCGAGAAAATGTCATGGCCTTTGAAGCGAGCGCGGCTTCAGGCATGGAGTCCCGCCTTCAGGCGGCGGAGCGTCCGACCGTCGTTGGGCTGCCGGCGAAGCATCAGGATGGCAAGCACGTCTCACCGGCTGAAGCCGGAACTCCGAGCGCGGTTCATGGAGAAGGTGAAAGCGCAACCACCGCCGGCACGCCCCCCCTCGCCGACGAACCGGCCTGTGAATTCCCGCCCGCCATTGCCGCCGAGCTGCAGTTGGCCAGCACCGCACTGCATCAGAGCGATCTTGCCACGGCCCACGCCATTTACCATCGTGTCTTCAAGGCCCACCCCGAGGAAGACCGGCTCCGCGAACTCGCCGCCCTCGCCACCGCCGAGGCGCGTGCCGCCTGCCCGGTGCCTGACTTCGGCGGCCAGGTGAAACCCGCGCGGCTGAACATCGCCATCCTCACCTATAACGCGCTCGACTACACCAAGCTCTGCCTTGCCAGTCTCCAGCAGCACTCCACCGAGGCTTACAACGTCTTCATCGTGGACAACGGCTCCACCGACGGCACGCGCGAGTGGCTCGCGGAACTGCCGGACGCAAATGTCTTCGCGGAGTTCAGCCCGGTGAACCTGGGCGTGCCCGGCGGCCGCAATCGCCTGCTCCAGCTTATCCAGCCGCACCTGCCCGAAGATGGCTTCGTCATCTTCATGGACAACGACATCGAAGTGATGCCGGGCTGGGTGGAACATTTCTCGAACTTCTTCGCTGCGCACCCGCACGTCGGCATCGGCACGGCGGTCGGCCATCACTTCATCGTTCGCGAAGACCATCGTGAACTCGGTGCCGTGCCGGTTGGAGCCCCTACCCCAGTGGATGTGGCATGTGGCGGCTTTGTCTGCTGGGTGCGGAGCGCGACGGCCAAGGCCGTGGGCGACTACGACGAACGACTTGGGCTCTTCTGGCACGAAGACGACGACTACACGGTGCGCGCCCTCGCGGCCGGGTGGGAGGTCTTCATCGTGCCTGGCGCACCGGTGCTGCATCACGAACATAAGTCCGGGGTCGCGAAGCCCGGCATCAAGGTGGGCGGCTCGCCTGCCAACCAGCGCTACCTCGTCAACAAATGGCGCGCCCTCGGCTTGATTGATGCGAACGGAAAGCCGCGCCGCCCGGCGAAGCGCCCGGCACTGCCTGCGTCTCCTGATCCGGCAGTGGTAGGGCGGGGTGTCCTCACCCCGCCGCCGATGACCCGCACGCCACAAGACTCAGGCGGCGCGCTGAGGACAGCGCGCCCTACCGGCACGGCCAAGCAAGCCCGCGTCTCCCTCCCCATCCGCTGGGCCGCACCGTTCTTCAACCCCACCGGCTACGCCAGCGAGGCCATCAACTTCACGCTGCCGCTCTCGCATCAGCTCAATCTCGGCATCTTCCACGACACCAACATCACGTCCGAGAAGTTCATTGCCGAGCTGCCGCGTCCCGAACGCGACCGCCTGCTGGCCCTGCGCGACAAGTTCTTCCTCATGCGTGGCGGCGTGCTCGTCTCGCACAACCCGGCGTTCGCCTTCAAGCGCACGCCCGACACGATCTACCACGTCGGCCGCACCATGTATGAGACCGACCGCATCCCGGCGGACTGGGTCGGCTGCTGCAACGCGATGGACGAGGTCTGGGTGCCCAGCCAGTTCAACGTGGAGACCTTCGCGGCCAGCGGCGTCGAGCGAGAGAAACTCGTGATCGTGCCCGGCGCAGTGGACGAAACCTTGTTCGATCCCGCCCAGCATCAGCCCCTCGCGCTGCCCAATCCCGCGAAGTTCAACTTCGTCTCCGTCTTTGAGTGGTCCGGGCGCAAGGCCTGGGATGTCCTGCTCGCCGGTTACCTGCGCGAGTTCTCGGCGGAAGATGACGTGTGCCTGCACCTGCGCACCTACCTGTTTGGTCACCCGGACGCCAACCCACGGGACACACTGGAGCCGCTCATCAAGGAGTTCGCCGCCCGCCTGGGCCTCGGCAAGAAGCCGCTCCCGCGCATCGAATTGCTCACCGAGCAGATTCCGAGTTCTGATCTGCCCCGCCTCTACCTCGCCGCCGACTGCGTGGTCGTGCCGAGCCGGGGCGAAGGCTGGGGCCGCCCCATGCACGAGGCCATGGCCATGGGCCGCCCGGTCATCGCGACCAACTGGAGCGCCAACACCGAGTTCATGAACGCGGAGAATTCCTACCTCCTCGACTACGAGTTGGTGGACGTGCAGCACGTTGAGCCGTTCCTGAAACACTACCTCGGTCACCGTTGGGCGAATCCTTCCGAACGCCACCTGCGCCGGCTGATGCGCCAGGTGCATCAGAACCCGGCAGAAGCACTCGCGCGTGGAGCGAGGGCCCGGACCGAGGTGACCGCGTGCTTTTCCCGCACGGCGGTCGCGGAGCGCGTCATGCAGCAGTTCGAGCGGATCGAACGCAAGTTCACCACGCCCGCCTGCCCGGCGGTGACTGCCCGGACGCTCGAAACCCAGCCGCAAACGACGCCCACGAAAGTGCCTCCCGTCACCGTTGCCTGGGACGGCTCTTTCCTAGACTACGGCAGCCTCTCGCATGTGAACCGCGAACTGACCGGTGCGATGGAAGCGCTGGCCGACATCCGCCTGACGCGGATGGGTCAGAGCACGTTGAGCGCACCCGCCGGATTGCACGCCATCGCCCGCTCCCTCAAGCCTGTGGCTCCCATTGGCACCCAGATAACCGTGCGCCACGCGTGGCCGCCCGTCTGGGACGCGCCCAAGTCCGGCAAATGGGTGCAAATTCAGCCGTGGGAATTCGGCGCCCTGCCCTCCGAATGGGTGAAGCAAGCCGTTCACGCGGATGAGATCTGGGCTTACTCCCACTACGTCCGCAGCGTGTATGTCGGCGCCGGTCTCGACGCGCGCAAGATCAAGGTTGTGCCGCTGGGCATTGACCCGGAGCGCTTCCGTCCCGACGCGAAGCCGATGGCCCTGGCGACGCGCAAGTCCTTCAAGTTCCTCTTTGTCGGGGGCACCATCTTCCGCAAAGGCGCGGACGTGCTGCTCAAGGCCTATCTCGCCCGCTTCACCGCGGCGGATGACGTGTGCCTCGTCATCAAGGACTTTGGCGGTGACAGCGTGTATCGCGGCCAGACGCTCGCGGCGCAGATCAAGACTGCCCAATCGCTGCCCAACGCGCCGGAGATTCTCCATCTCACCAACGACCTGCCGCCCGAGTCGCTGCCCGGCCTCTACACGGAGTGCGACTGCCTCGTGCATCCCTATCGCGGTGAAGGCTTCGGCCTGCCCGTGCTGGAGGCCATGGCGTGCGGCCTGCCGGTCGTCGTGACCGGTGGTGGTTCCACCGATGACTTTGCCACGGATGAGTTCGCCTATCGGATTCCCGCCGTGCGCCGTTCCATCGGCAACCGGGTTGGCGACCTCGAATTGATCGCGGGCGGCTGGCTCCTCGAACCCGACGCCACCGCGCTCGGTGACCGGATGCGCTGGCTGATGGCGAATCGCGACGAAGCCCGCACCAAAGGCCGGGCCGCGAGCGAGCACGTCCGCACCAATTGGACGTGGAGCCGCGCGGCCAGCGTCGCCGCCGAACGATTGCACGCGCTCACCGGAAATCTGGCGGTCGCGAAGGAAACGGTTCCCACCATCAAGCCGGCAACCGTTGCCTACGGTGGGGACAGCGCCAGCACCGGTGCGCCGAAATTCCAGCTCAAGCTGCCACCGGCCGGACTGGTCGGTGATTTGAAGGCGGCCCATCTGGCGCTGACGAAGCGGGAAAACTTCGTCGCCTGGACCGGTGGCCTTGCGGCGCTCGAAGCGCGACCGTTCCACCCCGAAGCCTGGTTGCTGCTCGGTGAAACCGCCCTGGCGGCTGGCGACGTGGCGATGGCCCGCGAGTGCGCCACACGCGCGCGCCAGCTCGTGCCCCGCTGGAAGTCCGCAAAGAAATTCCAAAAGTCGCTGCCCGCCAAGAGCCGCGACTGGCAGGTGCGCTGGCCGGTGACTCCGCCCAAGTCCGGCAAGCCGCGCCTCAGCGTCTTCGTGATCGCCAAGAACGAGGAGAAGTTCCTCGGCCAGTGTCTTGACTCCGTGAAGGGGCTTGCGGACCAGCTCATCGTGCTGGACACCGGCTCGACCGATCGCACCGTCGAAATCGCGAAACAACGCGGAGCCGAGGTCTATGCCCACGCGTGGGACGACGATTTCAGCGCCGCCCGTAACGCCGCGCTGGAGCGTGCCACCGGCGACTGGGTAATGTTCCTGGACGCCGACGAGGAACTGCCTCCGAGCGAACACGACAATCTGCGGGCGGACATGGAGGCTCCTGGAGTGATGGCTGTGCGCTTGCGGTTGCAGAACGTCGGCCAGGAAGATGACGGGCAATGCTATGTCCCCCGTCTGTGGCGCAACGCCCCCGGACTTTTCTTTTACGGGCGTGTCCATGAGCAAATCTTCCCCAGCATCCTCGTGAAGTGTGACGAGTGGGGCATGGAGACGCGCCTGGGCACCGCGACCCTGCGGCACCACGGCTACGACCCCGAAGTCATCAAGGATCGCAACAAGGTCGAGCGGAACCTCCGCCTGCTGCGCCGCGCCGTCGAAGAACTGCCGGGCGAACCCATGCTGCTGATGAACCTGGGCCTGGAACTGGTGCGCTCCGGCCGCCTCCGTGAAGGTCTGGTCCAATACCGAGAGGCTTTCAACCGCCTCTCCGCCCTGCCCAAGAAGGACATTGTGCCGGAACTGCGCGAGGCCCTTCTGACCCAGTTCGTCTGCCACCTCCACACGGCCAAGGAATTCGCCGAGGTGCTGCGCGTGCTGGCGTCCCCGCTGGCCCGCGACGGCGGCCTGACCGCCACGATGCACTTCATGGCCGGTCTGGCGCACTTGGAACTCAACCAGTTCGACGCAGGTGCCGGACAGATGCGCCTCTGCCTGGCCACCCGCAATGAACGGACGCTCTCCCCGGTGAACCGGGACATTCGCAAAGCCGGGCCGCATCATGTGCTGGCCCTGTGCCTTTGGGGTGCGCAGCGACACGACGACGTCGAGAAGTGCTTCCTTGATGGGCTCGCCGAAGACAGCGGAGCCCGCGCCACGCGCTTTGATTTCGCCCGCTGGTTGGCAGAGCGGGGCCGCAAGCTGGATGCCTTGCACCTGCTGCACAAGCTCGTCGCCGGCAGTGCCAGCGAACCACGCGTGTGGGTGCTCGGGGCGCAAATCGCGCTGAGCGAGCCGGAGTTCATCGAGTTTGCCTGCGATTGGACTGGTGAAGCGCTGGGCCACGAGCCTGGCAACGCCGAGTTGACCGCCTTGCGAGCCCAGGCCCTGCTGCTTGGGGGCCAGGCCAACGAGGCGCTGGCTGCGATGGAACTGCTCCCGGAGCAAACCCCGACGCTGCTCGCGGTCAAGGCCCTGGCCGCGTTGGGTGGAGCGGGGACCTGGCCGGCACTTGGATCGGCGTCTGAGGCTGCAGTCAGCGCCGAGTTTCTGCGCTGGTATCGGCGGCTCATTGAGTTCCGAGCCAACGCCTTGCTGATGAAGGTCAACGAACGCCTGCCGGAGCTGCGGCAGCATCTGCCTTCCGCCGCCCGGGTGCTGGCAGCCGCAGTCGAAGAGGCGGCCACGCCTGCGCGGTGAGCTTTCCGCGCTTGCCAGCCCGCACGGAAACTGGCGGTGTCTCCCTCAACGATGCAACGCCCGACACCCGAACGAAACCGCCGTGTGCTGGTCGTGGACGATGATCCGCAGGTCCACACCATCATCCAGCGCGTGCTGACGATGCCACCGCCCGTGGCGCGGGGGGCGGTATCGGTGGTGGCCCCCTTCGAGCCGGTGTCCGCCATGAGCGGCGAAGAGGCGGAGAAGCTGGCGCGCGCGGCGGAGGACAGCGGCAAACCCTTCGCCATGGCCTTCGTGGACATGTATATGCCCGGCATGGACGGCGAAGCGACCCTGAGCCGGCTCTGGCACGTCTCGCCGGAATTGCAGGTGGTGCTCTGCTCGGGCGCGGCCGATTCAGCGCTGGGGCGCCTGCTCTCCCGCTTCGGACACACCGACCAGCTCATCATCCTGAAGAAACCCTTCGAACTGATGGAGGTCATCCAGCTCGCCAATGCCATGACCGCGAAGTGGCAGCATTTCGTGGAGGCCCAGGGCCACATGGCGAGTTTGGAAGCTGCTGTGTTCGAGCGCACCGAGGAGGCGCGCAAGGCGTTGGAGAAAGTCCAATGGGAGCTGGAGGAACGGCGTAAATCCGAGGCACAACTGCGCCAGAACGAAGAACTGCTCCGCCTCATCACTGACAATGCGGCGGACTTGATCGCGGTCGTGGACGCCAACGGCAAGCGACTCTACAACAGCCCCTCCTACGAGCGCGTGCTGGGCTACACCCCGGCGGAGCTAAGCCGCACCAATTCACTCGACCAGGTGCATCCGGAGGACCGCGACCGCATCGAGCGGGCGCGGCGGGAAGCCTCGCATGACGGGCACAGCATCAATCTGGAATACCGGATGCGCCACAAGGACGGCACCTGGCGCATGCTCGAATCTTCCGGGGCCGCCATCCGCAGCGAACGTGGCGAAGTGGAGAAGCTCGTCCTGGTGGCGCGTGACATCACTGCGCGCAAGCAGGTGGAGGCCGCGGCTCACGAAAACGAGGAACGCCTGCGATCACTCATCGCGAACATCCCCGGCGCCGTCTATCGCTGCACCCCGCCGCCCGAACGGCGGATTGAGTTCGTCAGCGAACTGATCTGGGAGCTGTCGAGCTACGCGAGCACAGACTTCCTGGACGACCGAACGCAGACCTTCGCCTCGATCACGCATCCGGATGATTTCCCCGTGGTGCAGGCCGCCATTCAGGAGGGCCTGAGCCGGCGGCTGCCGTATGTGGCGGACTACCGGGTGGTGCGTTACGACGGCACGCTGCGCTGGGTGCATGAAAAAGGGCAGGCGGTCTTCGGCCTGGACGGGAACGTGCGCTGGCTGGATGGTGTCATCTTCGACATTACCGAGCGCAAGCAGCAGGAGGAAGAAATGCGCCGCCTGCACACGGAGACGGAAAAACTCTTCGCCTCCATTTCCGCCGTGTTGATCGGCGTGGACGTGGCCGGCCGGGTGGCCCGCTGGAACGAGGCCGCCGCGCAGACCTTCGGCCTTTCCTCCGAGTCCGTGATGGACCAGACCTTCCACTCGCTGCCCATTCCCTGGGACTGGGAAAAGCTCCTGACGGTGGTGAGCGAGTCGGTGCATACCGACCGGCATCTGGAACTGGACAACTTCCAAGTCACCCGCCCCGACGGCCATCACGCCTTCCTGAACCTGAGCGTCACCCCGAGCAAGCCGGACGTGGAGAACCGCCTCAATTACATCCTCCTCGCCGTGGATGTGACCCAGCGGCGGGTGCTGGAGACGCAGCTCCGCCAGGCGCAGAAGCTGGAGTCCATCGGCCAGCTCGCCGCCGGAATTGCGCACGAGATCAACACGCCCACGCAATACATCGGCGACAATCTGCGCTTCCTCCAAGACGCCTTCCGCGACCTCGGCACGCTGCTGGACGCACACGGGTGCCTCCTGGCCGCGGCAAAGAACGGCGGCCCCACGCCCGAAATGGTCGCCACCGCAGAGCAGGCGGCGCAGACGGCGGACGTGGCCTATCTGCAGGGCGAGATTCCCCGCGCCATCGGCGAATCACTCGCGGGCGTCGAGCGCGTCTCCACCATCGTCCGGGCAATGAAGGAATTTTCGCATCCGGGCGCGGAGGAAAAGACGCCGGTGGATCTGAACCGGGCCATCGAGAGCACCATCACGGTCGCGCGCAACGAGTGGAAATACATTGCCGAACTGGAGACAGACTTCGACCCTGCGCTGCCGCCGGTGCCATGTCTGCCCGGCGAATTTAATCAAGTCGTGCTCAACATCATCGTCAACGCCGCCCACGCGATTGCCACCAAGGTGGGCGATGGTTCGGGCGGCAAGGGGCTCATCACCGTGCGCACCCGGCAGGACGGCGACTGGGTGGAGGTCCGCATCACCGACTCGGGCACGGGCATCCCGGAACACGCACGGGGCAAGATTTTCGAACCGTTCTTCACCACCAAGGAAGTCGGCAAGGGCACCGGCCAGGGGCTGGCCATCGCCCGGTCCGTGGTCGTGGACAAGCACGGCGGGACCATCACGTTTGAAACCGCGTCGGGCCAAGGCACCACATTCATCGTGCGCCTGCCCCTCACCCCGGGCAGCGGCGGGACCAAGCGGGCATGAAGAAGCGCGTGTTGTTCGTGGACGACGAGACGATGGTGCTGCAGGGCTTGCAGCGCATGCTGCGCCCCATGCGCAACGACTGGGACATGGAGTTCGTCGAGTCCGGCGCCATCGCGCTGGAGCGCATGGCGCTGGCACCGGTGGATGTGGTGGTTTCCGACATGAGGATGCCGGGCATGAACGGCGCCCAGCTCCTCACCGAGGTGATGAAGCGCTTCCCCAAGACGGTCCGCATCATCCTATCCGGCCATGCGGACCACGACCTAGTGCTCAAAGCCGTCGGCTCCACGCACCAGTATCTGCACAAGCCCTGCGAACCAGAGCTGCTGAAAGCCACCGTCCAGCGCGCCGTGGCGCTGGGTGACTCGCTCGACAACGACCAGGTGAAGGCGCTGGTGTCCCAGATGAGCCGGCTGCCCAGCCTGCCGGTGATCTACCTGCAGGTGGTCGAAGAACTCCAGTCCGCGGACGCCTCGCTCACCCGTGTGGGCGACATCATTGCCAAGGACGTGGGCATGTCCGCCCAGGTGCTCAAGCTGGTGAACTCCGCGTTCTTCGGCCTCCGCCGGCGCGTGGCGAACGCCTCCGACGCGGTGAACTATCTCGGCCTGGACACCATCAAGGCGCTCGTGCTCTCGCTGCACACCTTCTCGCAATACGAGAACACGGACCTCGGCGGCATCTCGATGGTGGCGCTGCGCAACCACAGCCTCATCACCGCCGCGTGCGCCAAGCACATCGCCCGCATGGAGAACGCGGACGCCAAGCTCGTGGACGAGGCGTTCATCGGCGGCCTGCTGCACGACACCGGCAAGCTCGTGCTGGCCGCGAACTTCAGCGCGCAATATGCCCGGGCCATGAAGTTGGCGCAGGACGGCGGCCTTTCCTTCACAGCGGCGGAGCATGGCGTGTTCGGCTGCACGCACGGGGACGTGGGCGGCTACCTGCTCGGCCTCTGGGGCCTGCCGGTGCCGGTGGTCGAGTGCGTTTCATATCATCACCACCCAAACCGCACGCTGGAGAACACCTTCAGCCCGCTCACGGCCGTGCATGCCGCGAATGTGCTGGCGTATGTGGTGGATCAGGAGGCCATCGCTGGCCGACGACCGGAGTTTGACATGGATTACCTCGCGCGAGTGGGCAAGACCGGCCGCGTCGCCGCGTGGCAGGAGGGCTGCCGTTCCAGCGTGCAACCAGGAGGCGGACTGTGACTGAGAAAATCTTATGCGTGGATGACGAGGCCAACGTGCTGACCGGCTTCCAGCGCAACCTGCGCCGGCAGTTCCAACTCGAGACCGCGCAGGGCGGCGAGCCGGCGCTCGCGCTGCTGGAAAAGAGCGGACCGTTCGCGGTCATCGTCTCCGACATGCGGATGCCCGGGCTGAGCGGCCTGCAATTGCTGCAGCGCGTGAAGCAGCGCTGGCCGGACACCGTGCGGGTGATGCTCACCGGCAACGCCGACCAGCAAACGGCCATTGACGCGGTGAACGAAGGCAGCATCTTCCGTTTCCTGAGCAAGCCCTGCCCGCCGGAGCGCCTCGCCACCACCCTGACCGCCGCGCTGGAGCACCACCGGCTCATCACCGCCGAACGCGAACTGCTGGAGAACACGCTCAACGGCAGCGTGCGCGCCCTGACGGACATCCTCTCGCTCCTCGCCCCGGAGACCTTCGGCCGCGGCCAGCAATTTCGTGAGCAGATGCGCGCGGTCGCCGAGTCGTTGAAGCTGCCCAACCTGTGGGAACTCGAAATGGCCGCCATGCTGCATGGCCTGGGACAGGTCACCCTTCCGGCGGAGGTCGCGGCCCGCGCCCGCCTCGGCGCAGCCCTCTCCCCCACCGAGGAGACGATGGTGCGCCGGGTGCCCGAGGCCGGGAGCAACCTGCTCCTGCACATCCCCCGGCTCGACGCGGTGGCACGCATGGTGCTGTTCCAGAACAAGCACTTTGACGGCACTGGCTTTCCCATGGATGCGGCGGGCGGCAAGGAAATCCCCACCGGCGCGCGGCTGCTCAAAGTGCTCGTGGACATGGCGCAGTTGGAATCCCGAGGCAGTTCCCGCCGCGAGGCCCTGGCGCAGATGCGCGAGCGCACCGGCTGGCACGACCCAGACATGCTGGATGCCGTGGCCGCCGTGCTGGGCGCGGGCACGCCCAAGCCCACCATCAGCCTGGCCTTCAAGGAGCTGAAGCCCGGGCAGGTGTTGGTGTCCGACGTGACCACCAAGGACGGCATGCTCATCATCTCCGCCGGCAACCGCATCACCCCGAGCCTGCTGGAGCGGCTGCGCAACTTTGCAACGCTGTCCGGCGTAAAGGAACCCATCTACGTTGAAGCCTGAACTGACTGCCAACCGCCGTGCTCTGATCCATTATCTCGGAGCTGTCCCCCAGTCGAAGCTCTGGGTGCAGGACCGGCTGCTGGAAATTTTGGAGGCGGACAAGAGCTTTCCCTCGTTCTCCGCCGCCGTGCTCAAGCTGGCGAAGCTGGCCCAGGACGACGACGTGGGCATGGACGAGTTGTCCGCCCTCATCAGCAAGGAGCCCGGCCTGGCCACGAACTGCATCCGGGCGGCCTCGGCCTCACGCTATGGCCTGGGCGTGGTGCGCAGCGTGAATGACGCGGTGCTGCGGCTGGGCACGCAGGAGATCCGGCGGATCGCCAGTTCGCTCGGCGTGATGGACCGCTTCAACCATCTGAAAGTGAAGGTGGACTGGCAGCGGTTCTGGCTCCATAGCCTGCTGGTGGCCCGTCTGTGCGACCAGGTGTCGGGCGCGTTCCGGCAGTCCAATGGCATGGAATATATGGCCGGCCTGCTGCACGACTCCGGCAAGCTGCTGGTCGAACATTACTTCCCCCGGGAGTTTGAAAGCATCCTTCAACGGGCCTGGAGTTCCAAGCGCGGGCATTTCATAGCGGAGCGTGAATTCCTGGGCATGGACCATGCCCAGATCGGCGCGGCGCTCTGCCATCGGCTGCATGTCCATCCGCAGGTGCGGACCGCCGTGTGGTATCACCACAACACCACTGACCCGGAATTGACCGGGATGTCCGGGGGCGACAAAGGCTTCCTGGCGGCGGTGGTCGGCTTTGCGGATGCGCTCGCCCATATGGTGAGCGACGGCATCGGCGGCGAACGGGTCATCACGACGCCCTACGATGAACTGCCGGAGTGGGCGTTGCTGCTCCAGTTTGACCCGATCCACGGGCTGGACCTCGACACATCCCGTGATCTCGCGGCGGCGGAGGCGGACTTGAAGTCCTTCACGGCCTGAACAGAAGACTTGCCCGCGAAACACGCAAAAGCGGGAGGAAGTCCACGCTCCGGCGACTTGACAAGCCGGGCCGTCGGAAGTTGTGTAGCCCGGCTGACATGTTCACGGACTACTGGTTCGGCCCGGCTATCACACCTGTCCAGGGTTTGGGTGCCGGCATCGCTTACGGCGTGCAATACGTCGTCCAGCCCTATCGCGTCCTTCGCTTTCCCGGCGCGGAGCGGCCCAGCGTCCGGCCGGCAGCGGAAGACCCGCGCCTGGGCGCGCAGTTGATTCCGCCCGCCCCGCCCTGGCAGGGCCAGGTGGACCAGCAAAACGGCGAACTGACCTTCATGCGCTTCCTCGACTTCGGCAGCCCGGCGATGCTCCGGGCGCGTTACGAGGCGGCGGCGCTCATCGGACCCTTCCGTCAGCCCGCACTGGATGCCTCGGCCTGAGCGTTGCCAATGACGGCGTCGGCAATTCTCGCCGCTGGTTAAGTATTTTCCGTCCCGTCCGATACCTTGTAAGCACACGAAGTGCGCCTGATGAATTGCCATGCCCTGACGCGTTCGGCGCTCACCGCCCACGAGGCCCGGCAATGGACGGAGGCGAGCAGCCTGTATCAAGCGGCTCTGCGCTGCGATCCTCGCCACGCGCCCGCCCTGCACCTTTACGGACTGCTGCAGCACCAACTGGGCGACAGCCTGGGCGCGGCGACGTCCATCCAGCAGGCGCTTGTCCTTGAACCAAACTTGGCCGCCGCCCACAACGACCTTGGCATTGTGCTCCGGGCCTTGGGCCGGCTGCCGGATGCAGTCGCAAGCTACCAGCGCGCACTGGCCCTGGCGCCCGCCTTTGCGGACGCGCATTTCAACCTGGGCAACGCGTTCAAGGAGCTTGGCCAGCCGGAGGAGGCGGTGAATTGCTATATCCGGGCCGACGCACTGAAGCCCGGCCTGCCCGACGTGCCAACCAACTGCGGCGCGGCATTGCGGGAGTTGAACCGGCTGGACGAAGCCGGCCAGTGCTACGCGGAAGCCCTGCGCCGTCAGGCCGACTACCCGGAAGCCCGCTGGAACCGCGGTGTCATCCGGCTCTTGCGCGGTGAATTCACCAGCGGCTGGGAGGATTACGAGTGGCGTTGGCGTGTCCCGGGTTTGCTTCCCGCCATTCCCAAGCTTCCCCAACCGGAGTGGGACGGCGGCGAGTTGCGTGGGCGCACGATTCTGCTCCACGCCGAGCAGGGCTTCGGCGACACCCTGCAATTCATCCGCTACGCACCACTCCTGGCCGCCCGTGGAGCGACGGTGCTGGTGCAGTGCCAGCCCGCCCTCGTGACACTGCTGGCGACGGTGCCCGGCGTCAGCGGAGTCTTCGCTGACGGGGCGACGCTTCCCCAATTCGACACCCACGCCCCGCTCTTGAGCCTGCCCAGGCTCTGTGGCACCACGCTGGAAAACATCCCCCATGCCGTGCCCTATCTGGCGGGCCCGCGCGGACGAGTCGCTCTGCCTCCGCCGGCTCCGGGCAAGACCCGGCGGATCGGCTTCGCCTGGGCCGGCAACCCCGCCAACGGAGCGGACCGCCAGCGCTCCATGACGTTGGCCGACTGGCTGCCGCTGTTCGCCCCGGCTCCGGCCACCTTCTACAGCCTGCAATGCGGTCCACGCGCCGCCGAGCTGCAGACGCTGCCCAGCGGCCTGCCCGTGCATGACTTGAGCAGCCAGCTCACTGATTTTGCGCCCACGGCCAGCGCGATTCAGGAACTGGATTTGGTGATCACGGTGGACACGTCGGTGGCCCATCTCGCGGGCGCGCTGGGACGGCCCGTGTGGACGCTCCTGAGTTTCGCCGCGTGCTGGCGCTGGCTGCTGCACCGCACGGACAGCCCGTGGTATCCGCGCATGCGCCTGTTCCGCCAGCCGGAGCCGGGGAACTGGCGGAGCGTAGTGGAGGAAGTGCGGCGGGCGCTGGGGTGAATCCCCTGCCCCGCTTCAGCTTCCGACCCGCGCCGGGCCCGCCTTGTGCAACGCGTCGTGGACGGACTGGAGCAGTTCCGCGGCGGTGTATGGCTTGAAGAGCGGGTTCTCAATCCCCAACTGATTGAGCGCCTCCATCCGCTGATCCGTGCTGAGCCCGGTCGAGGCGATGATCTGCAACTGCGGTGCCATTTTGCGCAGCACCCGCACCAGCGCGAGGCCGTCCATCACCGGCATGTCCACGTCGGTAATGACCAGACTGATTTCGCCCAGACGGCTGGAGAACAAGGCGAGGGCCTGCGAACCTTCTCCGGCCGTATGCACCCGGTAGCCATGGCGTTCGAGCATCTTACGAGTGGCCTCACGCACGCTTACCTCGTCGTCCACCACGAGGATGGCTTCGCCGCTGCCGGATGGCGACGGCACCGGGTCAATGATGCCGGGCACCTGACGCGAACCCGGTGTGGCCGGCAGGTAAATCGTGAAGGCAGTGCCCCGCCCTGGCTCCGTGTCCAGCTCGATGAAACCACCGTGCGTCTTGATGATCCCGGCGGCGCTCGACAGCCCCAGCCCGGTGCCTTTCCCGATTTCCTTGGTGGTGAAGAACGGGTCGAAAATCTTGTCCCGGATTTCCAGCGGGATGCCGGTGCCCGTGTCCTGCACGCGGACAAGTATGTGCGGGACGGGCTTGGCCTTGATGTTCATCGCGGCGTATTGCTCGTCCAGCACCATGTTCTGGGCGGAGAAGCACAACTCGCCGCCGTTGGGCATGGCGTCCCGGGCGTTCAGCGCCAGGTTGAGCAGCACCTGATGAATCTGCGTCGGGTCACCGCTGACGGACCAGAGATCGTCCGGCACGAGCGTGCGGAGCCGGATGTTTCGCGGAAAGGTCTCCCGGGCGATCTTGACGGTGTCCTGGATCAGATAACGCACCTGGACCGGAATGCACTCCACCTCCACCCCCCGCCCAAAGGTAAGCAACTGCCGGATGATGTTCGCACCCCGCCGGGCGCTGCTTTCAATGGTGGCCACCACCTCGCTGGTTTCCGTCTCGCTCAGCTTGCCGCGCAGCATCGGGACGGAGATGACGATCGGCGCGAGGATGTTGTTGAGGTCATGTGCCAGGCCGCTGGCCAGGGTGCCCACGCCCTCCATGCGCTGGGCGCGCAGGAACTGCGATTCCAGGCGTTTGCGTTCCGTCAGGTCCGTGTTGATGACCAGCGCGGACTTGGGCCGGCCGTGCCGGTCCCGCACCAACGTCCAGCGGCTCATGACGACGATTTCCGTGCCGGAACGCGCCTTCTGCCGGAGTTCCCCACTCCACTCGTTGCGGGTCTGCAAGCTGAGTTCAATCTCCACCAGTTTGTCCGGGTCCTCATGGGTGAGATTGGTCGTGGGCTGGCCCTTCGCTTCCGCGGCGCTCCAGCCGTAAAGGCGCTCGGCCCCCCGGTTCCAGAACACCGTGCGCCCGCTGGGATCACGCACGATGATCGCATCGCCGGCGAGATTGAGCAGTTCGGCCTGCTCGCGGATGGCTTCCTCCGCCTGCTTCTGCTCGGTGACATCCCAGAACACGCCCTGCACCCCGACGACCCGTCCATAGGGATCGAACAAGGGCACCTTGACCATCTGGATGAACCGCTGCGGGCCATCGCCCAGCCGATATTCCTCCACGGTCTCCAGCTTGTGGCCGGAACTCATGACCTGCTGATCGCCCGCCAGGTAAGTCCTGGCCAGCTCGGTTGGAAACAGGTCCAAGTCCGTCTTCCCGAGCAGTTCCTCCAGGTCGCGGCCTAGATTCTCGCAGAGCAACTGGTTCGCGTAGGTGAACCGCCCCTGCGTGTCCTTGCGGAAGACGAAGTGTGGCAGATTGTCCACCAGCACATGGTAAAACGCCTCGGTGGAACGAAAACGCGCGCCGCCCGGAGTGTTCTCCGGCGGCATGACGAAGGTGCCGCCCTCGGGCAGACGAGGAAGCTGGGCGGGCTGATCTTGGCTCATGCAGGACACTTCATCACAACTACATCGGCAGCATCAGCGGCCACCTTGAGTAAGTGCTGGGCAAATCATGCGGAATGCGCTCAAGTGGGTTCGCAGTGCTCCGATAGTCTGGCAGCGGCCCGGGGCTTGCGCAAAAGAAATGGCACAGATTTTGATCGCCGACGACGAAGACGGCCTCCGCTTCATTCTGCGGCGCATGCTCGCCGTCGCCGGCCATGAGGTCCGGGAAGTGGCCGATGGCGACGCGGCCATCGCCTGTCTCCGCACCTATCCGGCGCAACTGGCCATCGTGGATCTCTTCATGCCGGGCAAGGAGGGCATCGAGACCATCATGGAAATTCGACGCCTCTATCCCGACGTGAAAATCATCGCCATGTCCGGCGGGTCGCCCAAGACCGGAACTTCTTTTCTCGGCATGGCCCAGAAACTAGGGGCGCATCGGACGCTGGGCAAACCCTTCTCTGCGGACGAATTGTTCCTCGTGGTGGACCATCTGCTGGCCTCGCCGACGCCTTGAGCGCTGGTCAGCGTAGCTGGGGCGAAGGCCGCACGGGCAGCCGTCGCTCAGGCCGCGGGAACCAGGTTCAACACGACAATCGTCACGTTGTCGCGGCCACCCGCCGCCATGGCCGCCTGAAACAAACCCGCCGCCGCTGACGCGCACTCCTGATGACAGACCGCCTGCTCGATGGCTTCCAAGGCCACCATGTCGGTGAGACCGTCACTACAAAGCAGGAAGCGGCTTGGGCGGCTGATCCGGAGCGGATGGATGTGCGGTTCGACCACGGCTTGTTCGCTTCGCCCTCCGAGGCACTGAGTCAGCGCCCGCTGCCGACGGACCGGCGTGGTTCCGGGCTCAAGCTGGCCCGCCTCCACCAGCACCTGAGCCACGGAGTCATCCTGCGTCACCTGCGCGAGAAACGCATCCTGCTGCCGGTAAACCCGGGCGTCGCCGACGTTGAAGGCGAACAGGCCGGCTGGTCCATGACACAGCCCGGCAACCGTCGCGCCCATGCCGCTCAGACGCGCGTCCAGCCGGGCATGACCCAGCAGGCGTTCGTTGAGTTCGCAGAGCAACTGCTGGATGCCGTCCGGGGTGTGATCGGTGCATTCCCGGAGGGCCCCGACCACTTCCTGGCTCGCCTGCGCACCGGAGTTCTGCCCGCCCAGCCCATCCGCCACCGCGATGACCCAGGGGCGGTCGGGAACGCATACGCGCGTTTCAGGGGCCAGCATCGCCATGGACGTGGTCGGCTGGCCGAAGCAGCAGGCGTCCTCGTTCCGCTGGCGCACGGCCCCCGGATGGGTGAGGAACGAGCCTATGGCCGTGATTCCGTTCATGCGCGCACCAGGGGTTCGGGCTGGTCGGAGGTCTTGCAGCCAAATCCGCGCCGCGCCAGTTCCTGCCGCAGCCGGGCCATTTCGCCGGTATGGGGAATGCCCGCCATCCAGACGGCGTCTCCCTCCACCACCACATCCAGGCGGCGCTTCACGGGCCAAGGACTGCGATCCAGGTCCGCCGGATAGCGCGCGCGGGCCAGGTCCGTGAGCAAAAAGACCCGCTGGTTGTCGGACCCGCGCAAGGCGAGGGTCTGTCCGGCCCCGGCCACAAACGGCTCGCTGATGAGCACATCAATGCCTTGCAGCACTCTGCGATGCTGGTTGAACAGCATCTCGTGCGGGTAGCCGGAAAACACCAGCACGTCGCCGTGATTGTTCTGGCGCAACGCAGCGACCAGTTCCTCCAGCGCGGCCGGCTGATCAAACGGCTCGCCGCCCGAGATCGTCACGCCATCCGCCTGCGCGAGCCACGGCGCAAGGGTGTCCACCAGTTCAGCGACCTCCACCGCACGGCCTTCGTCCGGCGCCCATGTATCACGGCTGATGCAGCCCGGGCAGTGGATGGAACAGCCCTGCGTCCAGATGCCTACCCGCCGCCCGTGGCCGAGGGTGGTGATCGGAAAGTGAACTTTGTTCAGCGAGATTTTCACGCGTCAGCCGCTGGTTCAGCCGACGGCTCCTCCGCTGCGGCAATCAAGGCGAGGCTGTGATTTACACCGCCCGCCACCGCGAGCACATGCCCGGCAAAGAAGGGCGCGGCAGCCTGGCCCGCTCGACGATCGCCCCAGCCAATCACTTTGCCGCCGGTCACCGCCAAGCTGTGAAAGGCTCCGGCACCGAGCGCCGTCACGCCACCCAGCCCGGCGGGCAGCACGGTCTGGCCAAGGTGCGGCGGCCTGCCCTCGTTCTTCCCGCCCGCGCCCCAGGCATGAACCCGGCCCCGGTCATCCAGCGCCAGGCTGTGTTGCGCCCCTGCGGCGATGGCGACAACGCCGCTCAACAGCCACGGCACGGAACTTTGCCCGCAGTCGTCCCCACCCCAGGCGAACACATGGCCGTCTTTCGCGAGGGCCAGCGAATGCGTGCCGCCTCCGGCGAGTGCGGTGATCGGCGGCAGGTTCTTGGGAATCGAACATTGGTTCTGCGCCCGTTCACCCCACGCCACCACCTTGCCATCACTCCGCAGCGCCAGGCTGTGGTGCCCGCCGGCGGCAATGGCGACCACCTCGCGCAGACCTGCGGGCACAGTGCACTGGCCGTGCGCGTTGGCACCCCAGGCCGCCACCGTGCCATTGGCGCGCAAGGCCAGGCTGTGCTCGTTGCCAGCCGCGATGGCGATGACCTCGCCCAGGCCGGCCGGCACGCAGGCCTGTCCGGCCGTTGTTCCATGCTGCGGCGAATTCGTGCCCCACGCCACCACCACGCCGTCGTCGCGCAAGGCCAGGCTGTGATAAGCTCCGGCCGCGATGGCGACGACCGCCGGACCGCACACCGGCGGCACCTCGGTCAGACCGTGGTTCGCCTGGGCTGCGCCCCAGCCGGCGACGCGGCCAACGCCGGGGAAGCGCGGACGCAGGCGTTCCACCGCCTCGCATTGCTCCTCCGACCGAAAGTGCAGCCGGTCCGCTGCGACCAGGGCGACCACTTCGAGATACTCGGGCTTCTCGCACAACAGCACCTCGCGCAAGAACGGCGGCCAGGCATCCACATAGTTGCTGCGCCGCTCCGCCCAGCGGTCGTAAACCGCATTCCAGTCCTGCGCCTGCGCGAGTTGCGCGGCCAGTTCCCGGTCGTAGCGGAAGTGGAGCTGATCGAACGATGCGAGCGCGTCATTCCGCACCTTTTTCTCCCGGCTGATGAACAGGCCGTGCTCGGCGACCGCGACGGCCACCGCATCGAGATACTCCGGGTCCTCCAGCTCGAAGAGCGCCTGCAAGGCGCTTGGGACCGCGCCGCCAAACTCTTCGTGGCGGGCATTCCAGTGACCGCCGACCAGGTCCCAGTCGCGGGCCAGGATGAGCTTCTCCGCCAGCGCACGGTCATAGCGAAAGTGCAGGCGGTTGAGCCAGTCAATGCACTCGGTCAACAGCTCGCGCTCCTGGCTGATGAAGCAGCCCGGCTCTGCGGCCGACAGCGCCACCGCCTCGGTCAAGGTGAGTTCGTCCGTCCGTATCAGCAGCTCATGGAGCGTCTCATCCATGCTGCGTGCAAACTGGCGGCGGCGCTCCTCAACGAGCGTCCACACCACGCCCTCGTGCGGACTGAGCAGAAGCTGATCCGCCAGTTCGGCGATGACCGGCAGACGGTGGGCGAGGATATAACGCCATGCTTCGCGCCGCCGGTCCACGGCCTGCCGGAACCAGTCCTGGCCGCGCAGCCGGTGCAGCCACGCCGGCAGGGAGCTTTGCAGCAGCAACGCCGCCGCCGAGGCCAGATCGGCACTGCCCCCGTGCAGGTCGAAGCGGATTTCGCGTGGCCGGCTGCCGCGATCCGGCCCCAGGTGGCCACGGCTTTCGAGCGCGTCCAGCAGCCGGCGGGCGCGCCCCACGCTGACATCAAGCCGCCGTTCAATCGCCGCTAAGGTCGCTGCGCCTTCCTCGCGGATGGCCTCCTTGGTCAGGCGCAACAGCGGGGCGTCATCGGGATGGATGGGCGGAGGAACCGCATTGGCGGCGGGGCGCGGGATCGTGGCATGCGCCGCCAGCCACGCGGCATCCACCACCTGCCCCCGCCAGATGAGGGGCAGTGCGGGATCGAGCGCCAGCAACGCGGCGGTCAGCCGCTGCTCGGCATCGAGATAATCGTCATCGGCGATGTCCTGCAGCACGCTGGCCAGGTCCTCGTCCCCCACCTGCTCTTCCACCCAGCGCTGCACATAGCCGCGCGCTAGGTGCTTCACGCCCTCGTTCCAATGGCTGCCCAGCGCACCGGCCAGCGCCGCCGGTTCCAGATACTCGGTGCCAGCGAACTTGTAACCGGCCCGGGTCCGTGAGCGCGTCCCGCCGGGCTCGGCATCGAGTGCCTCATGCACCACCAGGTCGCGCCGGCCGTCGAGCCAGGCACGGACCTGATCGAGCCCCCAGCGCTTTTGGTGATCGCGCGTGAGCAGGCCCCGCAGCAGCAAGGCCCATTCGTCGGGCAGGCTGGCAGGCACTTCGATGCCCCGGGTGACCAGGGTGAAGTTGATCGTGCGTTCATCGAGACCAGCGAAGGGATGCTCGCCGCGGAACAGTTCCAGGAGCATCACGCCGATGCTCCACCAGTCGCTCGTGCGCGTCACCACGCCGGTCATGGCCTCGGGCGCGGCATAGGCGGCGGTGCGGTTGACATTGCTCAGGTGAAGCGACAAATCCGACAGGCTGGAAATGCCAAAATCCGCGAGCACAATGTCCAGCGGCTCGCGCGTGCGCACGAGGATGTTCGACGGCTTGAGATCGCGGTGGATGATCCCGGCGGCATGGACATCCGCGAGCGCGTCCGCCAGTTCGTGAAGCAGCGTGCGCAACTGGTCCGGCGGCAGCGGCCCGCTGCCGAAGGCGCTGGCGAGCGAGCCATGCTCGATGAACTCCTGAATTTCAAAGCTCCGGCCGTCCACCGCCCCGGACTCGATCACACGAACGACCGAGGCCTGGCGCAGGGATTTGAGAGCGTCGAGAATCTCACGCTTCGGCTGGATGCCGTAGCGGTAGAGCTTGAGCACCGCCATTTCCCCCGTCTGGCGATGCGCCAGCACCCACAGGTCCGCCTCGGCGGAAGCCGCTTCGATTGGCCGCTCCAGCCGGTAATCCCGAAACTCCGCGCCGGGGATCAAGGCCAGCGTGGGACGGCCTTCACCCGCGGCCAGCCGCGCCGTGCGCGGGCCGGGCAGGCCCACCCGCTTTGCCGTCTGTCGCGCCGTCGGCGAGGGATGGGCGGGAGACTGTTCGAGGATGGTCACGTCCCCGGACACCGGCGGATGGGCCGGGAGTTGCTCCAAGATGGTGCGCTCGCTGGTCATGGCATCACGACGATCTGCGCGGACTGGCGGCCTGAAAATCGCTGCTCAACGGGTGTGCTGCAAGACTCGACTCTCCGGCGCGGGCTTCGCGGCGGAAGTCCGGTCCTTCTGCACCACCTTCACCGGATGCTCGCCGGAAGGCAGCTTGAGCTTGAAACTGGTGGCCAGCCCCTGTTGCGCCAGACGGTCGCGGAGGCGCGCGTGATCGGCACACCACTCCTCCTCGCGCTCGCAGTCGCGCTGGCGCTGCTGCTCGGTCATCACGGGCGCATCGGCGTAACGGACCATGGTGGTCTGCATCAAGGACAGGTTCGCGTCACTCACCACTTCGACCGCGTATTCCTCGTCGCCCGGCTTGCGGATGACCAGTTTGCCCGCCTGGGCCAGCGCGGTCTCCATGCCCTCGCTGGTTTCGTAACCCAGCGCGGCGAGTGATTCGAGGATCGCATGGCGTTTGCGCTCGTGCTCCAGCCGGGCCAGTTCGCGCTGCTGAGCGGCAGCCAGCCGATCACGCCAAGGGGTGAGGTCTTCGGGCCGCCCAGCGCGACGGAGATCGCGCAGTGCGCCGGCCACCGTGTCCACGGCAGTGCCGGCATAAGGCTCAGCCTCCTCGATCAACGCATCTACTTCCGCGATCCAAGCCTGGGTGGCACGCAACTGCTTGAGCCGCTGGCCGCTCTCCAGCACGAGGCTTTCGTAGAGCCGGCGACGCCGGCCTGCATCCGTTTCGGTCCGCACCGTTTCGGCGCGACGCATGAGTTCCGCCCAGCCGGCGGTGTCCTGCAAGGCACCGATCTGCGCCATGAGCGCGTCGAGCTTCTTGAGAATGCCATTCTCCGCCGCCGTGGGCGGCGCGACCACCGCCGGTCGGGCGGCCAGCCAGTCGGTGAGCGTGATGGTGCGCGCCGTGCTGATGCCGAGCCGGTCGGCCATAAGGCGGGCCTGCGTCCGGTTGACCTCGGCGGAAGCGTCCTGCCGGGCCTGCTCCAACGCCCGCTCGGCGACCTTCATTTGCTCCTCTGCGTCCTTGAGCCGCTCCGCGCCGGCTTCGCTCAGGTCGGGAGCCAGCGGGGCGGGCACCATGATCTGATCCAGCGCCGTGCGGCAGAGTGCGGCGATGCGCTCGCGTTCCGCCACCGGCCAGTCCGGTGGCGTGGCGGTCTGGGCGAACAACTCAAAGTGCTGCCGGGCAGCGGCCAGTTCCGTGCCGCGCGCCGTGAGTTCGAAGAAGCGACGCTGCAGTTCACCGATACGGCGCTCAATGCAGGCCTCGAGCAGTCGCCGCTGGTGCTCGACCGCCGCCACTGAGGAGGCCAGCAAGGCCACGGCCTGCTCGCACTCACCCTTCTGCATCATCTCGTCGGCGCGGCGCGAAAGCTCCTCCAAGTTGTCCTGAAGTTCATCCGATTCCTCGCCCAGCGCCCGAAGCCGGGTGGCGACGGCCGTGAGATCATCCTTGGTGCGCCGAAAGCGGGCCTCCAGCTTGCGCCGCTCCAGGTAGTGGGTGGACAAACTGATCAGGGCCATCGTGCCCACCGTGGCCGCTGCCGCGACGAAGAGGATGGGAACCAAGGGGAGTGCCGGGGCAAGCGGCGCGACGACAACGCATTTAGGCCCACTCATAAGTTTAGTCTGGCGCGTGACGGGTAAGGGTCAGGCGGAGGCTAGGAAATGAAACGGGGTTGCACGGACGCAATGTGCCACAGCCACGCACTCGGGGCAAATAGAGTGATTGCCGTAGAAATGCGGAATCGCACACATCGCTGACAGCACCGGAGCGCGGCTGTGTCGCGGCGACCAGCCGCAGCGGGCTGCGCTTGGCGGAGAGGGGCGGAATTCTAATACCGCCGGGCACTTGGACGTTGCTGCGGCTGATCCCGCGCCGAGCGGGACACAGCCGCGCTCCGCAATCACTCCACCGTCACGCTCTTGGCGAGGTTGCGGGGCTTGTCCACGTCGCAGCCGCGCGCGACGGCGATGTGGTAGCTGAGGAGCTGCAGCGGGATGACGGCGAGGAGCGGTTGCAACGGCTCCCAGGTGGCCGGAAGGTAGATGACGTCCTCGACCTTTTCCTTGATCCGCTCGTTGCCCTCGGTGGCCAGTGCGATGATCGGACCTTTGCGCGCCTTGATTTCCTCGAGGTTGCTGAAGGTCTTCTCGTAAAGCGCGTCGGTGGGCGCGAGGATGACCGTCGGCGTCTTCTCATCAATCATCGCGATGGGGCCGTGCTTCATCTCGGCGGCGGGATAGCCTTCCGCGTGGATGTAGGAGATTTCCTTGAGCTTGAGCGCGCCTTCGAGGGCGACGGGGAAGTTGTATTGGCGGCCAAGGAAGAAGAAGTCTTCGGCGTGGGCATACTTGAGGGCGATGCGCTTGATCTCCTCGTTCTGGTCGAGAATTTTCTGGATCTGGTCGGGAATGGCTTCGAGGCCCTTGATGATCTGGCTCCCGCGCCGGTTGGACAACATGCGGATGCGGCCCATCATCAGGGCGAACATGGTCAACACGCTGACCTGGCTGACGAAGGCCTTGGTGGACGCGACGCCAATTTCGGGCCCCGCGTGCAGGTAGATGCCGCCGTCCGCCTCGCGGGCGATGGTGCTGCCGACGACGTTGCAGATGGAGAGCACCTTGTGGCCGCGCCGACGCGATTCGCGCAGGCCGGCGAGCGTGTCCGCCGTCTCGCCGGACTGGGTGATGACGAGGCAGAGGGTGTTTTTCTCGATGGGGGCGTTGCGGTAACGGAACTCAGACGCATATTCCACCTCGACCGGGATGTGCGCGAACTCCTCGATGAGATACTCGCCCACCAGCGCCGCGTGCCAGCTCGTGCCGCAGGCGGTGATGACGATCTGGTCCACGGCGCGCAGCTCGGCCGTGGTCATGTTCAAGCCGCCGAACTTCGCGGTGCCATCCTCGGCGTCGAGGCGGCCACGAATGGCGTTCTGCACGGTCTTGGGCTGCTCGAAGATTTCCTTGAGCATGTAGTGCGCGAACGTCCCGCGCTCGGCGGCGTCGGCATCGAACTCGATCTTCGAGAGCTGGAAGGAGGCGACCTCCGTGCCGAGGGAGTCCATCTTGAACTTGTCCGGGAACAAGGTGACGACGTCATAGTCCTTCAGGTAGATGACCGTGCGGGTGTGGCTGACAATGGCACTGGCGTCGCTCGCGAGGAAATGCTCGTTGTCGCCGACGCCCACAATGAGCGGCGACCCGCGGCGCGCGCCGACCATGACGCCAGGGTGGTCCGTGCAGATGACGCCGATGCCGTAGGTGCCGATGACTTCGCGCAGGGCGTTCATCACCGCCTGGGCCAGCGGGTGCGTGCCTTCACCGTTCCAAGTCCCCTGCCCTGATTTCATCAGCGCCTCGTAGTGGTGGCCGATCAGATGGGCGAGCACCTCGGTGTCCGTGGCGGACTTGAACGTGTCCCCGTCCTTGAGGAAGCGTTCCTTGAGCGAGTCGAAGTTTTCGATCACGCCGTTGTGAACCACGGCGATCTTGCCGGACTCGTCGAGATGCGGGTGGGAGTTCTCATCGGTCGGCGGGCCGTGGGTGGCCCAGCGGGTGTGGCCCATGCCCACCTGGCCGTAGATGGGACTGGCCTGCACGAGCTTCGACAACCCCTCGTCAATCTTGCCCTTTTTCTTGCGGACGCCGAGTTCGCGGTTCTGCAGAACAGCGACACCGGCGGAGTCGTAGCCCCGATATTCAAGGCGACGAAGCCCTTCGATCAGGATGGGGGTGGCCTGTTGTTTGCCGATGTAACCGATGATGCCGCACATAGCTGGTTGGAAGAGGGATGTTGGTTGTTGCTTGCGCTTGCGCTGGAAAAAAGGTTAAAGGAGCGCCGAACCGAACCGCAAGACAGGATTTATTTATGGCTGCACCACGTCGCATGGCTCCCCACGTTCCGAACGTCCTCGCTGTCGTCATGGGCGGCGGGCAGGGAACTCGTCTCTGGCCGCTCACGCAGGACCGCTCCAAGCCAGCGGTCCCGCTCGCGGGCAAATACCGCATCGTGGACATCCCCATCTCGAACTGCATCAACTCCGGCTACCGCCGCGTGTATCTGCTCACGCAGTTCAACACCGCCTCGCTCCACCGGCATATCAGCCAGAGCTACAAGTTCGACCACTTCAGCGGCGGCTTCGTGGAACTGCTCGCCGCCGAGCAGACCATGCACAGCACGTCCTGGTATCAGGGCACCGCCGACGCGGTGCGCAAGAACCTCGTCCACCTGCTGAACCATGACTGGGAATACTGCCTCATTCTCAGCGGCGACCAGCTCTACCGGATGGACTTCCGCCGCATCATCGCCCAGCACGCCGAGTCGAAGGCGGACCTGACAATCGCCACCATCCCCGTCACCCGGGACAGCGCGCAATCACTCGGCATCCTGCAGATCAACAACGAACGCCGCATCTCGCGCTTCGTCGAGAAGCCCAAGGACGCCGACGTGCTCGACTCGCTCAAGATTCCGCGCGAGTCGTATGATGAACTCGACATCGAGGGCAACGAGGACTTCTACCTCGCTTCGATGGGCATCTACGTCTTCAACCGCTCCACGCTGGTCAAGCTGCTCGAAAACGACTTCACCGACTTCGGCAAGCACATCATCCCCGGGGCCATCACCACGCATCGCGTCTTCAGCTACATCTATCAGGGCTACTGGGAGGACATCGGAACGATCAAGAGCTTCTTCGAGGCAAACCTCGACGGCGCGGAAGAGCTGCCGAAGTTCAACTTCTTCGACATGAGTTCGCCGATTTACACGCGCCCACGCTTCCTGCCTGGCAGCAAGATCAACGGCGCGAGCATTGATCACGCGCTGGTTTCCGACGGCTGCATCATCAGCCATGCGCACATCAGCCATTCCGTCGTGGGCATCCGCAGCTTTGTGGGTATTGGGACGAACTTCCACCGCGTCATCATGATGGGTGCGGATTATTACGAATCACAGGCCAGCCTCCACGAGAACCTCAACGCGGGCAAACCGCGCATGGGCATCGGCCAGCACTGCCGCATCGAGAACACCATCTTGGACAAGAACGTCCGCATCGGGGACAACTGCGTCATCTCGCCTGCGGGCAAGCCGGAGAATTTCGACGGCCCCAACTACGTCATCCGCGACGGCATCGTCATCATCCCCAAGAACGGCGTCATCCCGCACGGGACGGTGATCTGAACCCTCATGTAGGAAACGACGCAAGGAGTCTATGACTTCCTCGGGTAGGTGTGGGTAAATGCCCGCCTGCCCGGCGGTCCATCCTATCCACTCCGCGCGTGAGCAGACTCGACAGCAAAGTCCTCGTCGTCATCGGCGGCACCAGCGGGCTCGGCCTCTCGGCGACGAAGGCCTTCGTGCGCGAGGGTGCGCGCGTGGTGGTGGTCGGACGTAGTGCGGAGAAGGTTCAGGCCGTCGAGCTGGAACTCGGTCCTGCCGTGGCTGGCCTGGCCGCTGATGCCATGCTGCCGGACACCGCCGCCCGAGCCATCGCCCTGGCGGTGGAGAAATTCGGTGGTTTCCACGGGCTGTATCACGTCGCGGGCGGCAGCGGACGCAAGCACGGAGACGGCCCGTTGCATGAACTGACTGACGAAGGCTGGCAGTTCACGCTAAACGAGAATCTCACCTCGCTCCTCTACTCCAACCGCGCCGCCGTCCGACAGTTCCTCGCGCAAGGCACCGGCGGCAGCATCCTGAACATGGGCAGTGTGCTGGGATGGTCCCCTTCTCCCGGCTTCTTCGCCACGCACGCCTATGCCACGGCCAAGGCCGGCATCATCGGCCTCACGCAGACCGCTGCGGCGCACTACGCGAGGGACAACATTCGCTTCAATGTCCTGGCACCTGCACTCGTTGCCACACCGATGTCCGCCCGTGCGCAGGCCGATACGGCGATCCTTGCTTTCATCCGCACCAAGCAACCGCTCGACGGCGGGCGCATCGGCCAACCCGAGGACCTCGATGCCGCCGCCGTGTTCTTCCTGAGCGACGAATCGAAATTTGCGACCGGACAGGTGCTGGCAGTGGATGGCGGGTGGTGCGTGTCGGAGGGACAGCATGGGTAAGAGTTCAAAGTTCAAAGTTCAAAGTTCAAAGTCGAGAGCGCTCGCGGCAAAGCAGCCCCCTCTCAACTCTCAACCCTCAACTCTCAACTATTTCCTCGGAATTGACCTCGGCGGCACGAGCATCAAGGCGGTCGCCGTGACGAGCGAAGGTGAAAAGCTGCGCCAGCGCAGCGTGCCGTTTGTGGACCGCGACATGGAGTGGGCGGGGAAAATCCGATCGCTCGTCCGCGCGTGGCGACGAGAATTGGGCGAACCCTCGGGCATCGGCCTGTCCGCGCCGGGGCTGGCAGCCAAGGACGCACGCAGCATCGCTGTGATGCCCGGCCGGCTGCTTGGGCTGGAGCGGCTCGACTGGACGGACTACCTCGCCTCACCAAATACGATCCCAATCCTCAACGACGCCCACGCCGCCCTGCTCGGCGAGGTCTGGCGCGGTGCGGCGCGTGGGCTGCGCGACGTGATGCTTTTCACATTAGGCACGGGCGTGGGCGGCGCGGCAATGGTGGACGGCCATTTGTTGCGCGGAGCAATTGGCCGGGCGGGTCATCTTGGCCACATCACCGTGGATTGGAACGGCCCGCGCGACGACTTCAACACGGCGGGCTCGCTCGAACACTTCATGGGCAACAAGTTCATTCGCGAACGCACCAAAGGCCGCTTTGCCAGCACACACGAGCTGGTTGCTGCCGTCGTGCAAGGCGATGCGCCAGCGAAGGAAATCTGGGACCGCTCGGTGCGGGCGCTAGGGTGCAGCATCGGCTCGCTCATCAACGTGCTGGACTCGGATGCCATCATCATCGGCGGCGGTATCGCGCGGGCGGGAGAGGCGCTGTTCGTGCCGCTGGAGCGTTATGTGCGCCACTATGAGTGGCAGGCCGGCGGACATCAGGCGAAGCTCCTTCGCGCGGAACTGGGCGACTACGCCGGCGCCTACGGCTCGGCCGCGAACGCACTGGGCTTCGATGCGGCGAAGGGCTGAAGCCGGCACCGCAGTCAACCGACGGCAGCGCCCAGCCAGGCCAGATACCTGGCATTCCCCTCCGCCAGCGGCAGGGCAACGAACTCCGGCGTGTCATAGGGATGCGCGGCCACAATGAACTTCTCCAGCGCAGCCAGCTTCGCGCGCGTGGTCTTGAAGATGATGAGGGTCTCGGGGCTGGACTCGATCTTGCCCTGCCACCAGTAGTGCGACTCGATCTTCGGCACAATGTTTGCACAGGCCACCAAGCGCGCGGTCAAGGCTGCGTGGGCCAGCGCGCGGGCCGTCTTCAAATTGGGTGCGGTGACCAGCACCACGCGGAATGCGGCGGCACGCTTCACTGCTTTTTCTTCTTCGTGGTCTTGGGCTTTTCCGTGCCTGGAGGCGCGTCCTTGAGCTGTCGGCGGGCGAGCTGGTTCTTGAGGAAATTATCCACGGGTGCGCTCTCGTAGGCCGTCAGCCAGAGGTCACCGAGCAACTGGGCCGCGAGCTTGATCTGGTTGTTGAGGAACGCCAGGCCTTCCAGACCATGCTCGCCATTGCCGGAGAGCCGGCCATCCTTGTTCATCTGGTAGAGGGGGGCGACGTGCCGGTGCTGCTCAAGGATGAAGTTCATCACGACGGCGAAGACCTCTTCCGAACTCCGCGCGGGGCCACTGGCGTTGGCAAGCGTGTTCGCGGGCCGCAGCTTGGCGCGCAGCTCGTCGAACTTCAGCCCGCCGACCTTGTTGAGGTAACCGCCATCAATCCACGAGTGAAACGTCTTGTTCGTTGTGAAGCCATTGGGATTCGCCTCCACCCAGCCGTTGAAGTTGCGCGTGGTGTGCAGCGGTTGGGCGCAGTCGCCGACGTAGTGCCCCATGACGCCCATGATGTAGAGGATGTTCCGGCGCGCTTCGGCAACTTCCTCCGGAGTGCCCATTTCTTCATACACCTTCAGGTAGCTGAAGCCGGACTTGAGCTTGGCGTAGTTTTCCATGATGGCCCAGGGGAGGAAGCCGGGCAGGTGCTTGATGCGGTCAAAGTCCTTCTCGTCCGCCGGGAATTTCTCCGGGTGCTTGGCCCGGATGACGGCGAGCTGCGCGGTGAACTCGTAGCGGAAGGGGCTGAGATTCGTCACCGCGAGGCCGTAGGTCTCCAAATCCTCCACGTCGAGATAGTGGTCGAGCCCGTTGAAGTGACGGAGCGGCCGGTCAGGCGTGTTGCGCCAGCGGTCCGGCTCGCCCGCGAGGAAGCCGACGCGTTCCTGGGCCGCGGCATCCCGGGCAAAGGCGGGGAAGTTGGTCGGCAGCGAGGTGAGCGCGAGCAGGTTCACCGTGCGGTGGCCTTCGTAATCCCAGGCGCGGAGCGCGGCGGGAAACAGCAAGGTCATGGCCCAGGCGAGCAAGGTCAGATGGCGGCTTTTCACGCGGCGAGAGTGAGCAACCGCCGCAAGGCTGGCAACCGATTCCTTGCAGTTTCCCCGCCGTCTGCCGGTGTGCCGCGTCACCGGAAATTAACTTGGCAACCTGGGCCGGCGTTGTTACTCACCCGCCCGCGACCCAACCCGTCGCGCCCCAAACCACCAACTCGATCACTCAATTTATGCCTGAAGTCGAAATCCCGACCGAATCAAGCAACAAGGAAGACAAACGCGTCGGCATCAAGATCGCGATCATCGCCGTGATCATGGCCATCGTCTCCTCCTATGGAAAGAACGCGGCCAACGACATGATCATCAACGAAGTGAAGGCCTCCAACGGCTTCGCGTGGTATCAGGCCAAGCGCATCCGCGCCGCGCTCAACGACCAGATGGTCAGCCAGGTGGACCTCGACCTGCTGGGCAACCCCACCGACGCCCAGCGCGAGGCGATGGGCAAGCTCAAGAAGAAGCTGCTGGAGAAGAACGCGGAATACAAAAAGGAGAACGAGGACATTCTCAAGGAAGCGGAAACCACCAAGGCCGAAGCAGCGCTGGCAGGGAAGAAGAACGACGCCTTCGACCGCGCGGAGATCGCCCTGCAGGTCGCGGTGGTGCTCTGTTCACTGACCCTGCTGACCGGCAGCGCCATCTTCTCCCGCGTGGGCGTGGGGCTTGCGGCGCTGGGCGTGGTGCTGGCAGTGCTGGCCTTCTTCAAGACGCCTGACGCTCCAAAGCAAGAAGCCCAACCGGCTGCTGCCGCCACACCGAGCAAACCCGCTGAGGGGACCAACACGCCGCCAAAGAAGTAAAGGGAGGACCGTTCTGCCGTCCCATCAAGCGGGCCAGCGCGGAGCAGGATTAGGATCAGGATCAAGAGCAGGAGGACCCAAGAGTCAGCCCGGCTGACGGAATTTCTGCGCGCGAAAGGGATTTCGTGCGCCCGATCAGCCGTCCCCATGAGTCGGCTCAGGGGCAATATAATCCATGGCCCGCCGCCGGCAAATCGGGACAAGACCGGAGTGCGTTTCCGGCGGCGGGGCTTAAGTTCCCCCAGCCTTCGGACACAGCGCGGAGGGACATTGTCCGAAGACTGCGGAGCGGCCACGACTGCTCCGCCGTTCATTGGCACTTAACCTACCCCTACCATGAAAAGCATCCTGGTCTTCCTCGGCGCACTGGCGGTCCTGATCCACACCACTGGCTGCGCTTCCATGCATGCCAGCGGCAAGAACACGACCATCTCACCTTGGACGAACTTCGTCTCCGCAAAAGCCGCCTTCGACAGCATCGCCCCAGACCGAACCACCCTTACGGAACTCCACGCGTTGGGCTTCAACCCCTACGAGAATCCCAACGTGCGCATCCTGAACTATCTCGACATCCAGAGCCGGTTCCTGCCGAACCAGTCCGTCCGCATGGAGGATCTGCCAGGGCCCGTGCGCCAAGCGCTCAGCGCGCAGGACAAGTCAGTGGCCTACGAACTGGACCTGAACGTGGCGAACAGCCAGCGCTACGGGAACTTGTTTCTGGATGTGTTCGCCTTCAACCGCAAGACCAAGGAAACCGGCTGGAATTTCAAGGCGCTCGTCCTGATGGGTGATGGCAAGGTGCTCTACAAACTCTGGTCCGGCCAGCCAAACGTGGACCGCTTCGACCAGAAGAAGCGGCCGCTCGGCCCCTTCCAAGAGATCAACGCATCGGCCAACATCTCGGTCCTGCCATAGGGTAAGCACCGGAGCGCCACGCGCCGAGTTTCGGCTTGGAACGAGAGGGGGTTCCGTTAACGTCGCGCTTCCGGCTGGCCGACTGCCCGCCGGATTTGCTATGGCGAACCCGACCCCTCCCGCTGCCGCTCCGCCGGTGCAGAACGGACGCGCAGCCTTCCTGGCCCTGCTGGCGGCGCTCGCCGCCGTGCTGAGCCTCCTCTTCGCGAAGAGCTTCCTGCCCGAATACATCGTCTTCGCCAACGATGGTCCGCTCGGCGCGACCTCCGCCGCGTCCGGCCGGATGCCCGATGCGATGTTTGGCATGTGGGCGGACCTGAACTGGGTGGGGAACGAAGGGGTCGCGCCCGCGCCCAGTGTCTGCAACCTGCTGGCCATTGTCCTCAGCCCGGTCGCGATGGCGAAGGTCATCGTGCCGTTGTCGCTCGCTCTGCTGGGCTGCGCGGCATGGGTGTTCTTCCGGCAATGCGGCTTTGCGCCCTGGGTCTGCACCGTGGGCGGCCTCGCGGCGGCCTTGAACGGCGACCGGTTCTCCGTTGCGGCCTGGGGGCTCTCGATGTGGGTGATGGCCTCGGCGGCGGTGTTTCTGGCCCTCGCGGCATTGCTGGCGGCGACGAAACGGCGCGGGCTGGTCTTCTCGGCGCTCGCTGGCTTCGCCACGGGACTTGGCGTGATGGAGGGCTTTGACACCGGGGCGCTGTTCAGCCTGGTGATTGCAGCGTTCGGGTTGTTCCTGACCTGGACGGTGACCCCGGGTTCGCCGGGGTTGCGGCTGGCGCAAGGTGTCGGACGGGTCGCGCTGGTGGCGATTTGCGCCGCGTTCATCGCCACCTATACGCTGGGCACACTCATCAGCACGCAGGTCGTGAATGTCGTGGGGATGGCGCAAGACAAGGAAACGCGCGACCGCCGTTTCGCCGAGGCGACGATGTGGAGCCTGCCAAAGATCGAGGCGCTGCGCGTGCTGATCCCCGGACTATTTGGATATCGCATGGACACGCCGGATGGCGGGGCTTACTGGGGCACCGTCGGCCAGAATCCGGCCATCGAACAATTCAAAGCCGCAGCCGAGCGCGGTGACGCCCAAGCGCGGGCCATGCTGGCCAACCCCACCCTGCACCGGCACTCGGGTTCCGGTGAGTATGGCGGCGTGCTCGTGGTGCTGCTGGCGGCTTTCGCCATCGCACAGGCGTGCCGGAAACAAGGGACCTTCACCGACACGGAACGGAAGCTGGTCTGGTTCTGGGCGGCCATCGCGCTGATCTCCCTGCTCTTTGCGTTCGGCAAGCACGCCCCGTTCTACAAGCTGTTCTACTCCCTGCCCTACGCCTCGACCATCCGCAATCCGGTCAAGTTCATGCACCCGTTCCACATCGCCCTGGTGGTGCTGTTCGGCTACGGGCTGCACGCGCTGGCCAAGCAGTTCGTCAAGCCGACCGCCGCCCTCGCCGAGAACGGGCTGACCGACCAGGTGAAGAGCTGGTGGAGCACCGTGCAAGGGTTTGACCGGGCCTGGACAATAGCCACCGGGGCGGCTGTGGCCGGCAGCTTTCTCGCCCTGCTGCTGTATAGTTCCGCGCGGAAGGATTTGGAGAAACACCTCGCCTCGGTTGCGTTCACGGAGGACACGGTGCGGGCCATCGCCTCGAACAGCATTGGGGAGGTGGGCATTTTCATCTTCTTCCTCGCGCTGTCCGCCGGGGCCGTGGTGGTGGCGCTCAGCGGTTACTGGTCGGGTTCCCGGGCGCGGTGGGCGGGCGTGGTGCTGGGCCTGGTGGTGGTGGTGGACCTGGCGCGGGCCAACACCCCCTGGATCATTTACTGGAACTATCAGGAGAAATACGCGGGCAATCCGATCATCGACCTGCTCAAACGCTCCCCTTACGAGCAGCGGGTGCAGTCCCTTCCCTTCCAGATCAACCAGCAGTTTGCCATTTTCCAGCAGCTCTATGGTCTGGAGTGGACGCAGCACCTCTTCCTCTACAACAACATCCAATGCCTGGACATCACGCAGGAACCGCGCTCCACCGCTGACAACAAGGCGTATCGCGAAGCCCTGCTCGGCCACGCCAATACTCTGGCCCGGCTCTGGGAGCTGACGAACACGCGGTATGTCTTCGGCGTGAACGACCCGAACTTCATCAACTCACTCGCCGTTCAGCTTGATCCAGCCCAAAGGCGGTTCCGCATCCACACGGCCTTTGACATCGTGCCGAAGCCGGGCATCACCAATCCCACCCGGCTGGACCAGGTCACCGTCACCACGAATGCCACCGGCCAGTTCGCGCTCGTCGAGTTCACCGGTGCCCTGCCCCGGGCCAAGCTCTTCACCACCTGGGTCTCCACTACGAATGAGACAGAGGTTCTCAGTCTGCTCACCAACGCCAACTTCAAGCCGCATGAGACCGTAATCGTCTCGACGCCTCTGCCACCCTCGACCAACGCGTCCGGGACGAATGCCGGCGAGGTGAAATTCCTGTCCTACGCCCCCAAGCGCGTCCGGCTCGAAGCCACGGCCACCGCACCGTCCGTCCTGCTGCTCAACGACAAGCACGCATCGAACTGGAACGTCACCGTGGACGGCCAGCCGGCAACGCTGCTGCGCTGCAACTATCTCATGCGCGGCGTGCAGGTGCCCGCCGGGAAGCATGAGGTGGAGTTTCGGTATGAACCGCCGATCAAAGGGCTGTATGTGACCGGTGCCGCCATCGCCATCGCGTTCGGCCTGCTTGGTCTGGCCCTGTTTACGCGTCGAGTGGACATGGCCCCGCCGGTGAACCGCCCTGCCCCGCCCGGGCCGCCGCAGAAGCCGACGGAGGCGAAGTAGGAAAGCACCGGTTTCATTCCGCACTCAGAAATCGTGCCCGCCAAACACGCGAAATGACGCGAATGCAGCCGCTTAATTTCGTCCACACCGGCGATCTTCCACAGCCGTGGTAGTTGGCCCAAAGGCCGTCATTTCGTCTGTATAGCGTATTTCTCAGGCCATCAGTCGGAGTTTGGGTTCGACTCGCCCGCACAGGTAAGGCTCGCCTGACGATTCCCGCTTTCTCTCTTTTCCATCCGCCTGCCTCTCTGCTTGAATGGCCGCGTCGTGAAGAACCCATCGCCGCTCTCCCTCGTCCGCCGCGCGCCGCCGCGCCTGCGGAAGGAGCTTGAATGCGTGCTCATCAGCCGCACGCAGATTCATCGGCGGGTCCGCGAACTGGCCCGGCAGATCGAGCGGGACTTCGCCGGGCGCGATCTGGTGGTCGTATCGCTCCTGAGCGGCACGGTGATGTTTCTCGCCGACCTGATTCGCGGGCTGAACATGCCGCTGCGGCTGGACTTCATGGGCGTCTCCAGCTACGGCAGCGGCACGGTCTCGCGCGAGCTGGTCTTCACCAAGGAGCTCCGCCTGGAAGTCCGTGACCGCGACGTGCTGCTGGTGGACGACATCCTCGACACCGGCAAGACGCTGAAGACCGTCATCGCCAAGCTCCAGCAGCTCCAGCCGCGCCAGATCAAGACCTGCGTGCTGCTGAACAAAGCCGCCCGCCGCGTTGAAGCCGTGCAGGCCGACTACGCCGGCTTCGAGATTCCCGACCTGTTCGTCGTCGGCTACGGGCTGGACTACGCGGAGCGCTACCGGAATCTGCCGTTTGTGGGCGTGCTGCGGCCGGAGATGTATGGGAAGTGATGCGTGGTGCGTGAATGGCGCCCCTGCCCCGCTCGCACTCGTCGCGAGCAAAAGTGCCCCAGATGATCAAGCCTTCAAACGCCTGCAAAGCCGCTTCATGACGTGACAATTAAAGTCCAATTCTGGTCCTACTTCAAAGAGCTCACCGGCTGTGCGCAGGCCAGCGTGGAGTTGTCGGCGGGGGCCACGATTGGCGAACTGGTTCAACGACTGCACACGCGTTTCCCCAAGCTCGTCGCCATGCAGAACTCCACCCTGATCGCCGTCGGTGTCGAGTATCAGAATCGCGATTACGTGCTGAAGGATGGCGATGAAGTCAGTTTGTTTCCCCCTGTCCAAGGCGGCTGACCCGACTAATTACTCACTACTAATCACTTCCCTTGCTTCGCTCCCTCACCCTCTCCCCCGACCCGATTGACGAACCCGCCCTCGTCGCCACGCGGCGCATGACCGGCGGCATGGGCGCGGCGGTGTATTTCAGCGGCGTGGTGCGTGGCAGCGAGGACAGCCAGCCCATCAGCGCCATTGAATACGAGTGCTTCCGTCCGATGGCCGAACACCAGTTTCATCAGCTCTTCGATGAGGTGGCGCGCCGCTGGCCGGTGGAGTCCGTCCGGCTCGTCCACCGGCTTGGAGTGGTGAAGGTCAACGAATCCTCCCTCTGGGTGGAAGTCATCGCGCCGCATCGGGGCGAGGCCTTCGCCGCCTGTCAGTGGCTGATTGATGAGATGAAGCGGGTGGTGCCGATTTGGAAGAAGCCGGTGACGTAGTTGGAACCGTCTTGCTGGGTTTCAACGCCGCGTTGCTCACGCACAAATCCATCCGGCGCACCATTATCGAGTGCGGTGACTCGTCACCGCACTCCGTAGGCGTCGCCGACGATCCTGGCACCGCCGCATGGCGCGGCCCAAGTGGACCACGGCGGTGCGATGAACCCAGAGATTAGCCTTCGGGTCCGTTGCCGTGTCCATCGCGTCTCGGTGGTCAGCCGCGTGCTTTTCCGTAGTTGAAGACAGTTGGCCATGCCGGGCGCGTCTGCTAGCTTGTCCCCAACAGCCCGACGCAAGCGCCGGGCCACCATCACCACCATGTCCCAAGCCATCATTGACCCAGCCGAGGTGCGCCGCTTCGCCGAGGAGCTGCGCCGCTTCAACGTGGATGTCTCCGAACGCACCGCCCAGCTCCAGGCCCGCTTCGCGGCGCTGGGCGACACCTGGCAGGACCAGGAGCACGCCAAGTTTGCCGAGGAATTCAAGCAGGCCATGAAGGTCGTGAAGAAGTTCGTCGAGGTCTCGAACCAGCACGGCCCCTTCCTCCTGCGCAAGGCCCAGAAGATCGAGGAGTATCTCAACCAGCGCTGACCATGCCGGAGCAGGCCCGCATCACGTCCGTCGAGGCCATCGAGGCGTTCCGCGCCGATCTGCTGGTCTATCTGGACAAGGCCCGCAACGTGACAGACGAGGTGAGCGAAGAGATCACCCGCACGCGGGCGTGGCTGCAGGATGACCGTAGTCGTCACTGGGCCCAGCAGGTCAAACGCCGGACCCTGGAACTGGAGGCCCGGCAGCAGGAACTTTTCAGTGCGCAGCTCGGCAGCACCAAACGCAACATCCAAGCCGAGCTGGTGGCCGTCCGCCGGGCCAAGCACGCGCTGGAAGAGGCCGAGGCCAAGGTGAAGGCGATCAAGCAGTGGCTCCGCGATTATCCGGTCGAGATCGAACCATTGGGCCGGCACGCCGATTTGCTGCGCCATGCACTGGTCAATGACATGGGCAAGGCGGTCGTGCTGCTGTCCCACACCGTCGAGACGCTGCATGGCTACGCGGAGTTGAAAGCGCCGTCAGCAGACCTACCTGCCCCACCGCCACCGGCTGAATGAAGCTGATTACGTCATCATTCGTGCCGATCACCCGCACCCGCTTCTCCCTCACTGAAGGTGAAGGCTGGGGTGGGGAATCCAAAACCGGGAGCAGGATTAGGATCAGGATTAAGAGCAGGAAAAGCGAAGTCATCGTTCCCCCTGCTCTTGATCCTGATCCTCATCCTGCTCCTGACTTTGCCCCGGCTCGTCGTGGGAGAAAAGATCAGGCCTCAAGCCGCCCTCTCACCCCAACCCTCTCCCCCGATGGGGGAGAGGGGACTCGCCACCGGACTTCCCCGCGTTACTCGTCATGAGCCTCAACTCCAGCCGCTCACGTCTGCTCACGTTGTCCAAGCAGCTCTCGATCCGTTGGAACGAGACGCGCGAGCACTGGCAGGACGCGAAGGCCGCCGAGTTTGAAAAGCGATATCTGGACGAGCTGTTCAACCGCGTGAACGTCACCGCCGCCAGCATCGAGACGTTGGACCAGGGACTTGCCAAAATCCACCGCGACTGTGAGTAAGCTCACCCCCGCCACCGCCACCCTTGAGCTGCTGCACCGGCTGCGTGACACAGTGCGCAGCTTCGCGGCGCGCGAGGACCAGCTCCAACGCGAGCAGCAGGCGCATGAGGCCCGGCTCAAGCAGCGGGCGGAAGCGGTCTTCGCCCAGCGCGCGGAACAAAACCAAACCGAGCTGACCGCGCTGGAAGCCGCGCTGAACGAAACCCGCGCCACGCTGACCACCCGCTGGGACAACCGCCACACCCGGCTCCTCCGGGCGCACAAGAACGCGCTCCGGCAACGGCTCACACGCATCGAGGAACGCGAGAACCTGCGCAAGTTCGAGCTGCAGCGCGAGATGCTCGGCGCGCAACGCCAGCGCGAGGCCGGCCTCAAAGCCGCCAGCACCGCCTGCACGGAGCTGATGGCGCAGCTCAAGGTGGAGCAGGAGACGCTCGCCAAAGTCGAGGCGAGCGCCCGGGTCGCGTTGCGCGGCTACGGAGGCTGGGCCCGGCTGCTCAATCCTTCGGCCCCGGCCCCGGCAACGGACGGCGATCCTGGTGAATCACTGGAGCAGCTCCGGCTGAGGGTCGCCTCCGCGACGAATGATCTGGAGCATGTGCGCGCCACGGGCCTGCCGGTGCTCTTCAGCTACCTGCCGGTCTGGCTCTGGGGCGGCGCGGTGCTGCTGCTGGCCGGCGCGCTGCCGTTCGTGGACATGACCCGCTTCGACTTGAAGAATCTTTCCTTCGCCGGGGCGGGCATCGTGGCCGGCATCGGGCTGACCTTCGTGGGACTGGTCTATCTCACGGGCTGGCTGGCGGCGGGCAAGGCGGCGAAAGGGCTGGCGCTGGCGCTGGCGGAAGCACGCCAGTTTTCGGCGGATTGCGAGACGCAGGCCAAGACCCGCCGACAGGTGGAGGAGCAACGTCTGGCAGACGAGGCCAGCGCAACCGGCCAAGGCCACGAGGCCGAGTGGAACCAGGCGCTCAGCGAAACTGATGTCACCAAGACGGCGGGCAAACGGGAGATGGAAGCCCGCCTGCAACGGGCGCTGAAGCGCTACGAGCAACTGCGGAGTTTCGCCACCGACTCGCTGGCGCACGCAGTTGCGGGTGAATTGGCGGCGGCCCGGGCCACGGCGGCCGAGCAACTGCATCAGACCGTGGTGGCCAACGAAACCACGCTCATGACCGCTGCCAACCAGCGCGAAGCCGCCTGGCAGGCGCTGGCCAACGAGTGGCGCGCGGCCGCAGGTCCCCTCTATACCGCAGTAGCCATAGCGCAACGCAGCACTGCGGAACTCTTCCCTGACTGGTCGCCCACCTTTGCCCGGGAATGGACGCCCCCGGAGCAGTTCGCCCATGCGGCCCAATTTGCCCGGTTGGACGTGGATGTGGCGAAACTGGCAGGCGCGCTGCCCCGGAATCCCCGGCTCGCCCTGCCCGGGCCGGCGAACTTCGCGGTGCCGCTGCTCCTGACCGTGCCGCAGCATGGCTCGCTGCTCATCGAGACGAAGGGCGAGGGACGCGCCCAGGCCATCGCGACGCTCAACGACACCATTCTCCGCCTGCTCGCCAGCGCCCCCCCGGGACGTCTGAGCTTCACGCTGATTGACCCGGTTGAGCTGGGCCGCAGCTTCTCCGGGTTGATGCATCTGGGGGATTATGATGAGCGGCTCATCAACAGCCGTATCTGGACTCAGCCCGCGCAGATTGAGGAGCAGCTCGCCACCCTCAACGAGCACATCGAAAAGGTCTCGCAGATGTATCTGCGCAATGAGTTCGCGACCGTCGTGGATTACAACGAACAGGCCGGGCGCATCGCGGAGCGGTATCACTTCCTGGTGATCGCGGACTTCCCGGCGAACTTCTCAGACACGGCGATGCGCCGGCTCATGAGCATTGCCGCCAGCGGCGCGCGCTGCGGCGTTTACATCTTGTTGCACTGGGACCAGCGCAAACTGGCACAGGCGGAATTCGTGCCGGACGAGCTGCGGGAGGGCAGCGTCTGCGTGCGGCGCGAGGGGAACTCCTTCGTCATCGGCGGCGAGGTGCTGCACGGGGTCGCCCTCGTGCTGGAGCAGCCGCCCGCCCCGGATGTCGCGACGGAACTGCTGCACAAGGCCGGCCAGGCCAGCGTGGATTCCAATCGCGTGCAGGTGCCGTTCACAGACATCGCGCCCGCCGTGGCGACTGAGTGGACACTGGACACGGGCGACGAACTGCGCGTGCCCATCGGCCGCACGGGCGCAACCAAGCTCCAATACCTTTGCCTCGGCAAGGGCACGCGGCAGCACGCGCTGGTGGCGGGCAAGACGGGTTCCGGCAAGTCCACGCTCTTCCACGTCATCATCACAAACCTCGCGATGTGGTGCAGCCCGGAGCAGGTGGAGTTCTACCTCGTGGATTTCAAGAAGGGCGTCGAGTTCCGCTGCTACGCGGCGCATCGGCTGCCGCATGCGCGCGTGGTGGCCATCGAGAGCGATCGCGAGTTCGGCCTGAGCGTGCTGGAGCGGCTGGATGAAGAGCTGAAGCGACGCGGCGAGCTTTTCCGCAAGGTCGGCGCGCAGGACCTGCCCGGCTATCGGCGGCTGGGCAATGCTCCCCTGCCCCGCACGCTGTTGCTGATTGACGAGTTTCAGGAGTTCTTCGTGGCCGATGACCGCGTGGCGCAGGGCGCGGCGCTGCTGCTGGATCGCATTGTCCGCCAGGGCCGGGCGTTCGGCATCCACGTCATTCTCGGTTCGCAGACGCTCGGCGGCGCCTACTCGCTGGCGCGGGCGACGCTGGGGCAAATGGTGGTGCGCATCGCCCTCCAGTGCAACGAGGCCGATGCCGCGCTGATCATGGACGACAACAATCCCGCACCGCGCCTGCTCTCGCGGCCCGGCGAGGCGATCTACAACGACACCGCCGGAAGCGTCGAGGGCAACAGCCCCTTCCAGACGGTGTGGATCGGGGATGAGGAGCGGGACAAGTGGCTGGAAAAGGTGAACGCGCTCACGCAGTCGAAGTCTGTGCGTGCCCCCGGCACGGTGGTCTTCGAAGGCAACGCACCGTCGGACGTCCGGGAAAACGCGCTGCTGGCGGAATTGCTCGCCCAGCCGCAGTCAGAAGCGGTTCCCCGCGCCTGGCTGGGGGCGCCGAATTCCATCAAAGGTCCAACGGAAGCGGCCTTCCACCGGCAAAGCGGCAACAACCTGCTCATCGTCGGCCAGCGCGAAGAGGCGGCGCTCGCGATTCTGGGTGCGTCCTTGGTGGCACTGGCCGCGCAGGGAGCTTCACGGCTGGTCCTCATTGAAGCGACCGCTCCAGATTCACCGCAGCGGAAGTTCCTGGAGTCAGTCGGCTCGGCCCTGCCCACCGGCTTCACCGCTGCGCGGGCCGGTGATCTGGAGACGGTGATGGCCGAGCTGTTCGCGGAGCTGACCCGGCGAACGGCCGACGAGTCCGCGCCCGGGGCTCCATGGTTCGTGGTGGTCCATGAGCTGCAGAAGTTCAAGAAGCTCCGCCACGAAGAGGACTTCAGCTACTCCAGTGAGGAAGGGAAGCCGCCGAGTCCCGGCACGGTGTTTGATCGCCTGATCACCGAAGGCTCCGGCGTGGGCATCCATGTCATCTGCACCTGCGACAGCTACAACAGCCTGGCGCGGGCCTTGAGCCGGAAGGCGGTGAGCGAGTTCGAGCTGCGCGTGCTCTTCCAGATGAGTGCGAACGACTCGGCCACGCTCTGCGATTCGCCCAAGGCGTCGGACCTCGGCCTGCACCGGGCGCTGCTGCACAACGGCCAGCAGGGCGTGCTGGAGACGTTCCGGCCTTATGCGCTGCCGGACGGGTCGTGGCTGGAGGTGGCGGGGAAGAGCTTGCGCCAGCCGTAGGATTCCAATCGGGTCGTCGCCCACAGCGCTTGCAGCAGAAAAGGGCGTCGCTGGAACGAACGAAGGTAGGAACTGTGAGCCGGCGCATCGCTTCGCAAATCGGCCAGCCTTCTGCGTCACTCGCTGCGTCCTCCACGCCTCTGCGTTAACGAATTAACGGCTCCATCGAATGTTGCTGCCGCATGCTGCTTCATTGGGGAAGACCTCTGCCTGATACGTGTTCATCGCCCCAAGGGTCCATTGGCCAAACCGACGCCACTGCCCAGCGCCAGTTTTAACAATTCCGGTGTAGCCATTGCCTCGGCGGCAGGATAGAACGCCAGCGCTCTCCTGAACCACCTTGGTCGGGCGGGCCAATACAAACTCTCACCAGCCCCTGCGCGCATGGCGGACTCTACTGGCAAACGCGAATACTTCGTGGGCGTGGACTTGGGCGGCACCAAGATTCTCGCCGGCGTCTTCACCCCGCAGCTCAAATGCCTCGGCAAGGTGAAGATGAGCACCAAGCCCGAACGCGGGCCGGACGGCGTGCTCGAGCGTGTGGCCCGGTGCGTGCAGGAGGTGGTGGACGAGTGCGACCTCCAGATGGACCAGATCAAGGCCATGGGCATCGGTGCGCCCGGGGCCATTGACCCAGAGGAAGGACGCATGATCTTCGCGCCCAACCTCAAGTGGGAAAACGTGTCGCTCAAGAAGGTTTTGGAAAAGGAACTGGGCGTGCCGGTGTTCGCCGAGAACGATTGCAACGCCTGCGCACTCGGGGTTTATGAGACCGAGCTTGATCCCAAGCCGCGCTCGATGGTGGGCATTTTCCTCGGCACCGGCATCGGCGGGGGCATCGTGCTGGATGGCAAGCCTTACTCCGGTTTCAACCGCACGGCGGGCGAGATCGGCCACATGATCCTCCAGGTGGGCGGCCCCAAATGCGGGTGCGGCAACAAGGGGTGCTTCGAGGCGCTGGCCAGCCGCACCGCGCTCTTCCGCGAAATCCAGCAGGCGGTGAAGAATGGTCAGAAGACCGTGCTCACCGACATGCTGGGACCGGAACTGACGGACATGCGCAGCGGCGACATCCGCAAGGCCATCCGGCGCGGGGACAAGCTGGTTGAAAAGATCGTCGAGGAGGCCGCCGAATACACCGGCATCGCCGTCGCGAATGTCATCAACCTGCTGAATCCCGAAGTCGTGGTTTTGGGCGGCGGCGTGATGGACCAGCTCGCGGATGACATGATGGCCATCATCATCGAGACGGCGAAGGACTACGCGCTGACGGGCACGGCGAAGGGGATCGAGATCATTGCCAGCAAGCTGGGGGATGATGCGGGGATCACGGGGGCCGCGGTGTTGGCGAAGCGGGAGTCGAAGGAGAAGTAGGAAGTAATTAGTGCTGAGTGATTAGTGCCTGGCCCTGTGAAAAATGACCCTGAGCACTTCGCGACGACTCAGCACTCATCACTAATTACTAATTACTCTCCGTTCCGTCGCGCGGTCATAGACATCGGGACCAACTCGGTGAAGCTGCTCGTCGCGGACGTTGCGCCTGATGCCGTTGAGCCGGTGTGGGAGGGCAGTGAGCAGACGCGGCTGGGGCGGGGCTTTTACGAGGATCATCGGCTGCGGCCGGAGGCCATCGCGGACACGGCCAAGGCGGTGGGCCAGTTTGTGCAGACGGCCCGTGAGCAAGGTGCGAAGGCGCTGCGCGTCATCGCCACGAGCGCGGCCCGGGATGCGGTGAACGCGCGGGAACTGCTGGACGCAGTCCATGCGACGACGGGCGAGACGGTCGAGGTGATCAGCGGGGAACAGGAGGCGGACTGGGCCTTTCAAGGCGTGCTGACGGATGCGGCGCTGCGGGAGCGACCGGTGCTGATTCTGGATGTGGGCGGCGGGAGCACGGAGTTCATTTTGGGCGAGGCGGGGCGGGCATTGTTTCGGGACAGCTTCAAGCTGGGCAGTGTGCGGCTGCTGGAGGCCACCCGGCTTTCCGACCCGCCGACGGCGGCTGAACTCACTGCGACGCGCACATGGCTGCGCGATTTTTTGGACCGTGAAGTGCGGCCCAAGCTTGAGCCGGTGCTCCAGAAGCTTGGGCCGGCGGACCTCACGCTGATCGGGACCGGAGGCACGACGAGCATTCTGGCGCGGGTGGAACTGCAACTGCCGGACTATGATCGTGAACGCATCGAGGCCACGCACTTCGACGCGGCAAGAGTCCGGTGGCATGTGGAGCGGCTGTGGGGCTTGCCGCTGGCGGAACGGAGGACGCTCGCCGGGCTGCCACCGGAGCGGGCGGATGTGATTTTGTTTGGCGTGGTGATTTATGAAGCGGTGATGGAGGCGTTTGGGATTGGCACGCTGGGGGTGAGCACGCGGGGGCTGCGGTTTGCGGCGGTGCGGCCGTAGTGGGCTGGCGTCTCGCCTGCCGTAGAGCCGGGCGTCCCGCCCGGCGGAAGGAGCGCTCCAGCAAATCCGACACGGTTATGAACTCCGCACGCCATGTCCGGGCGGCAGGCTGCCCTCTACGGCAGTCGGGACACCTGCCGCCACAGGGCCAGCGCCGACTCCCCGCCTACCCTTTCTTCTTTTTGGGCGGCGGAGGAGGGGCGGGCTTGTTGGCGACGGTGAGCCACGCGACGTGGCCGTCGTTGATGAGGCGGTCGCCGCGCGTCTCGCCGCCGCGCAGGCTGAAGGTCGCGGCCCGGCTCAATGGCGGGCGCACCTCGGGAGCGGAGAGTAGGATTTCGATGGGCACGCTGGCGGCCCGTGCTTCGGCGCTCGCGATGAGTTCCAATTTCACCTCGCCGCCCTTGTCGGACACTTCCGGAATTTTGGCGGTTACGCCATCGGGCAGGCCCTTTACGCTCAAGACAAGCTTCTCCTTGAAGCCCTCGTTCCGCGCAACGGTCACCTTGATCTCGTTTGTCTTGCCGTTCTCCACGAAGAAGGCATGCGTGGGAAGGGTCGCGGTGAAGTTCGGCGGCGGGGCAACGTGCTCGAGGCGGTAGAAGTGGTCGAAGCCGCCGTTGCCATACATGTCGCTCACGGCCACGACGAAGGTGCCGTCGGACGGCGCGTTCCACCCGAGCTTCGGATCGTTGCCGTCTCCGCCTTCCTGCTGGCTGAGCTGCACGCCATTGGTCTCCTCGACACGCAGGCGGGCGGCGAGGGGCGAATGCAACGCGGCAGCCCGCACCTGGAAATTGAAGCGTTCGCCCTTCTTCGCGGTGAAGGCGAAGCGGTCCACGTCACCGGGCTTGCCGATGCGGCCATTGAGCGTGGCCGGAAACGTGATCGGCTGGGCGGTGGCGGGTGTGTCGTTGGGCTCGGCTTCGGTCCGTTCGTCCGCGTCGCCGAGATCAAGCCAGAGCGGGTCACCGGTGGATGCGGCCGTGAGGAAGAGCAATTGATCGGCAGCGGCGGCGTGAGTGGCATTCACTGGCTGCATCGCGCCGGCCTGGTCCAGATTCCAGCCGAGCAGGTTCACCGAGGCCTGGGCTCCGCGCTTCACCCCGGCGGGAAAGGCGAAGCGGGCGAAGGGGCCGGTGGTGACGGTGAGGCGATAGACGTAGGCGGCGTTGCCCTTCGCCGCGATGTCGGAGGCGGGCGGGTGGGCGAAGCCAAGCACCTGCACGGTGTAGGTGCCCGCGCGCGGGACCTGCCAGGCAACGAGGGCGTCGAGATTGTGGGTGTCATGGTTGAAGGCCACCCGCACGCCGCGGTCGTCCAGAAGCTGCACGACCGGGTCCACCGAACTGGCCAGCGCGTAGCAATCCACGGCGGCAACGATCCACTTCCCCTGCTCTGCCGTAATGGCGTAGCTGTCCACATCGCCGGCCTTTTCCAGGCGTCCATTGATGACGACGGCGGACTTGTCAATTCGCTGGGCCTTGCGGAAGTCATCGTTCGGCTCCACCTCCAGGATCTCCTCGCGCCGGCCGACCACGAAGGTGCGCGGCTCGGCGGCACCGTCGCCGTTGTAAAAGCGCACTTGATGCGGGCCGAGGGGCACGTCCTTGGTGACGCTCACGGAAAAAGTGCCGCTGTTGGTAGCGGGCTTGAAGTAGATGCCGGGGTGATCGGTCCACACGCCGACGGGCCAGCCGTCCAGCTTGCCGCCGACGTTGACGCTCACCACTGCGCCCTGGCGGGCGCCGGGGGGGAAGAGGGAATCAGGGGCGGGGACGGCGGCCTGGGCAGAGAGAGCAACGAGCAGCGGACAGAGAATGGCGAGAAAAGTGGAAGCGGCAGAGCGAAGGAACGCGGCCTGATTGCTGAACGGCCCCTTCCCCCTCACCCCGGCCCTCTCCCTCCGGGAGAGGGAGCCAGTCAGCCAGCCAAGGGCCTGCACCGCGTTGCCGGTAAACAGCTTGAACCCGGACTCCGAAGCAGGAATGGGTAGCACAGGCCACCGGCCTGTGCCGTCCGGCCACTGGCCGGACGGAACGGCCAAGCGGCTCCCTATCCACTTGATGCCCTGAACCAGTTCGCACGCCGTCGTCATTCCGAGCGGCTGGTCGCCGCTCGGCACAGGCCAGTGGCCTGTGCTACCCGACGGCTGCGCCGTCGCTACTTCGGAGTTCAGGTTGGTTCGTTCTGCTGTGGCCAACGGACGGCGGCTACAAGCCGCCGACACGGGGTCTTGGGGAGGGAAAAACACGCTGGACTCGCCACTCATGCGGCTGGATTCCGTCGGCGGCTGGCTTGTAGGAACGGACGCACGGGGCATGGGAAACGGACTGCGGCGGGAGGGAAAGTAATCAAACCAAGTCCCCGTCGCTGCGGCGGTTGAAGGCGGCTTCGTAAAGACCGACGAAGTCTGCGACCTCGATGCGGCGGGGGTTGAAGTTTGCGGTCCACTGCTTGGCAGCTTCCTCGGCGAGAAGCTTGATTTTCTCGGGCAGGACGCCGCAGTCGGAGAGGGAGCGCGGGAAGCCGGCGAGGTTTAGGAGTGATTCCAAGCGGGCGAGGAGGGCTTCCAACGCGGTGGTGAGACCACCCTTCACGGTGGCAAGTTCCGGTCCGGAGGCGAGTTCGGCGTAGGCCCGGAGAGCGGCGGGGTCGGTTGAGTTAAAGCGGATGACCAGCGGGAGCATCATCCCCACGGCCTGGCCGTGGACGATGTTGTAGTGCGCGGTGAGCGGGTTCGCTGCTGAGTGGGCCGCGCCGAGCATGGAGTTCTCAATGGCGATGCCCGCGTAGGCCGCGCCGAGGAGCATTCGGCCGCGGGCCTCGATGTCCTTGGGGTGCTGGAGCACCTGCGGCAGGCTGGTGACACACAGCTTGAAGGCCTCGCGGGAAAACATCTGCGAGAGGGGGTTGCGCTTGGTGGTGACGGCGGTTTCGACCGCGTGGGCGATGGCGTCAATGCCGGTGCAGGCCGTGACGCGGGCGGGCTGCGAGAGGGTGAGGATGGGATCGAGGATGGCAACGCGGGCGGCGGCCTTGGGATCAAGGCAGGCCATTTTCTGGTGGGTCTGCTCGTCGGCGATGAGGGCGGCGGACTGGCATTCGCTGCCGGTGCCGGCGGTGGTGGGGATGGCGATAAGCGGGAGCATGGGTTTCTTCGCCTTGCCCACGCCCCAGTAGTCCTGCATCCGGCCGCCATTGGTGAAGATGAAGTTGCAGCCTTTCGCCGTGTCCATGGAACTGCCGCCACCCAGGCCGATGAGCAGGTCCACCTGCTCGGCAGCCGCGACGGCGACGCACTCGTCCACGCACTTGGTGGTGGGGTTTTCCTTGGCGCGGTCGAAGAGGGTCACCTGCACGCCGGCCTTGGCGAGGGATTCCTGCACGCGGGCGGCGTGGCCGGCCTTGACGATGCCGGGGTCGGTGACGAGGAGGACGCGCTTGCCGCCCAATTCCGCTGCCAGTTCGCCGACGCGCTCGACAGCGTTCGCGCCAAAGACCAGCCGGGTGCGAGGGACGAAGTCAAACAACCCGGCGGGGGTGGGAGCGTGGCCTGCTGAAATCATGTGCGGTTAGAGACTGGCGGAGAATAGTGACTGTTCAAGGATTTATCTCGGCGGGGAGCGGAAAGAGGTGCGGTGTTCGGTTGGACAGCCACAAGCCATTCTGGGCTGTGAAACGCTTTGCCTCAACGCCCTCCCCCGCCTACCTTCCCTCCACTTGATACGATGAAAGTCAACCTCGCCTACGGTCAGAGCCACCTGCCGGTCGAATTCCCGGACGCCCGAACCACGGTCATCCAGCCGGCGCACAATCCCGGCCTGGCCGACGAAAAGTCCGCCCTGCTCGCCGCCCTCGACAATCCCATCGGCGCGAAGCCGCTGCGCGACTGGCTAACCCCTGGCGCAAAGATCTGCATCAATTTCACCGACATCACCCGCGCCACGCCGAACCACCGCATCATCCCCTGGGTGCTGGAATACCTGGCCGGCCACGGCGTCACCCGCGACCAGATCACCCTGCTCAACCAGACCGGCACGCACCGCCCGAACACCAAGGCCGAACTGGAGAAGATGCTCACCCCCGAGGTCGTCGCGAACTACCGCGTCATCAATCACGAGTGCGAGCACGACGCCGACCTCGTGCAGTTCGGCACCACCCGCACCGGCGCGCCCGCGCTTCTCAACCGCCACTGCGCCCACGCGGATGTCCGCATCATCACCGGCTTCATCGAGCCGCATTTCTTCGCCGGCTTCAGCGGCGGGCCGAAAGGCATCGCCCCCGGCGTCGCCGGGCTGGCCACCGTGATGAGCAACCACGGCGCACAGAACATCGGCGACCCGCGCGCCGCCTTTGGCATCACCGACGGCAATCCACTGTGGGAAGAACTCCTCGACATCGCCCTGCGCGTCGGCCCGAGCTTCCTGCTCAACGTCACGCTCAACGAGACCAAGCAGATCACCAACGTCTTCGCCGGTGACATGCAGGCCGCGCACAAGACCGGCTACGAATACGTCCGCAAGTCCGCCATGCAACGGGTGAAAGACCCCTTCGACATCGTGGTGACCACGAACAGCGGCTACCCGCTGGACATGAATCTCTATCAGGGAGTCAAGGGCATGAGCGCCGCCGCCCGCATCGTGCGGCCCGGCGGCCTGATCATCCTCGCCTGCGAATGCAGCGAAGGCGTCCCCGCCAACAGCCCGCTCGACAAGCTCCTCCGCAGCGCCCGCAGCTCAGAAGAAATCCTCCTGATGCTCGCCACGCCCGGCTTCGTGAAGCCCGAGCAGTGGCAGGCGCAGATTCAGGCGCTCATCCAGCGCAAGGCCGAGGTCCTCGTCTTCAGCAAGCTCTCGGACGAAGTGCTGGCCTCCGCCCACCTGCAGCCCTGCCGCGACATCGGCGCCGAAGTCGCCGCCCGCCTCGCCACCCTCGGCCCCGAAGCCCGCGTCGCCGTGCTGCCGCAAGGCCCGCTGACGATTCCTTATTTGGCGTGAAGTAAAGTGAAGGGGACACTCCTGTCCCCTAATTGAGTCTCGGACAATCGAGCAACGCGCCAAGGTAGCACGAAACTCCAATGTCGAGTGCTTGAAGGCCAATCGCGCACGCAGACTCTCGACATTGGAATGTCGAGCTACGGGCGCGATGGCTGTCAGTCGGAACGGGGACAGGAGTGTCCCCTTCACGCGGCGCTACTTCTTCACCAGCCACACATTCCGGTAAAACACGGGATTCCCATGGCCCTGAAGCTGGATCGCCCCGCCCGTGGGGTCTTCCTTCTTGCCGCCTCCCGTAGGTCCCGCGATCTCCACCTTGTCGTGGATGACCACATTGTTGTGCTTCACCGTGATCACGGCGTTCTTGGTCTTCTTGCCCTCGCCATTGAACTTCGCCGCAGTGAAATCAATGTCGTAGGTCTGCCACACGAGCGGCGGGAAGCACATGTTCACGTCCGGCTTGGTCTTCGAGTAGATGCCGCCGCACTCGTTGTTCTCGCCCTTGAGGCCGAAGCTGTCGAGCACCTGCACTTCATAGCGATCTTGCATATAGACACCGCTGTTGGCCCGGCCCTGCCCGCGACCAAGCGGCTTGAAGGGCAGCAGAAACTCGACGTGAATCGTGTAGTCCTGGAAGTCCGCCTGCTTGGTCTTGCTGCCGGACGCCAGCAGCTTGCGGCCCAGGTCGTCGAAGTGCCCACCCGCAAACGCGTCGCAGTTGGAGCCGTCGAAGAGCACCACCGCACCCGCCGGGGGCTTCGCACCGATCGTCGGGCTTTGGCGCTGCACCTTTTTCAAGGTGAACTTCCCGCGCCCGCCATCGCCCGTCAGCGAGTCTTTCGTGAGCGTCGCCTTCCAAGCTTCCTTCTCGAAGGCGACCTTCTCGCCCTCGCGCTTCGCCTCGATCTCCATCTTGGGCGACTTGTCCCAGCCCGCGCCAGGCAGCCCGCCGTTGTGGAAGACCACGCGGAAGGTGTCGTTGCCCAGCGCGATGACCTGCGCGCCGAGCTTGTCGCCGGCAAACTCGCCTTGCAGATCATAGTCCGGGCCGGCCGCGCGAGCATCGGCCTCGGTGAGGAACGTGCCGGGCTCGGGCTTGGCGTCGGCGGCGTAGGCAACCGTCGCGGCGGTCGCCAAGGCAAAGGCAGTGAGGAGGAACGGGAGTTTCATGAATGGGTTGGTTGAGGTCTTTGTTGGCGCGTTGGAAATCGGTGTGGTCGAGCGAAGGTCCGGGAGGCTTTTCTCCCTCTCCCTTTGCGGAGCAAGGGGAGAGGGTTGGGGTGAGGGGTTGGCTGCGTCGGCGTTGGTGGCCCACCCCTCATCCGGCCTCCGGCCACCTTCTCCCCTCGCTCCGCGAAGGGAGAAGGCACCGCACTGTGGCTCGATCAATTACTTCGCGGCGAGCGCGGTCTCAATGGCCTTCACCACTTCGGGCGCATCGGGCGCAGTGCGCGGCTCGAAGCGGGCGATCACCTTGCCGTCACGGCCCACGAGAAACTTGCCGAAGTTCCAGCCGATGTCCTTGCCGCCCGTGCCGATGAGTTCCTTGTAGAGCGGATGGCGGTTCGCACCGTTGACCTCGAGCTTGTCGAACATCGGGAAGGTCACGTTGAACTTCGAAGTGCAGAACTTGAGGATGTCCTCGTTGCTGCCCGGCTCCTGGCCGCCGAACTGGTTGCAGGGGAAGCCCGCGACCACCAGACCCTTGTCCTTGAACTTCTGATAGGTGGCTTCGAGCGCGTCGTATTGCTTGGTGAGGCCACACTTGGAGGCGACGTTGACGACTAGGATGACCTTGCCGGAGTAGGCCTTGAGCGAGGTGTCCTTGCCTTTGATGTCCTTGACCGGAACTTCGAGGACGGAGCCGGCGGTGAGCGCGGAGGCGGTGAGCATGAGCGAAGCGATAAACGCAGTAAGTTTCATTGCAAATGTGTTGGTTGAACGAACGAGCTAAGGACGCGCCACGGGCCGCAAAGATTCAGAAGGAGCGGCCACAAAAAGGCGCAGAAGGCACAAAGCGTATCGGACGGTTCACTCACCCTCTACGGGAAGGAAGGTTCGGGGCGCGTCACCGAGGTCGGGCAGAGCTTTCGGCAGGAAATTCTGCTCCAACAACACACCAGACAAAAACCCGGCTAAAGTCCGCCCCGTGCGCCACAAGTCAGGGCTGTAGCTCGAGATGGCCACTTTCCATTCATTCGGAGGACCTGACGATTCCCAAAGCAAAACATCACCATTTGCGGTCTTACCAAAGGGGATCAAGCCATCAACCCGGCCGCAAGGAGGCCAGTGCGCAAACAAACGCGGCGTCTTCTTTTGAACTGAACGCAAAGCCTCAACGTGCTTTTTAGACTCCAGTTCGAAATTCATGCCAGCGATGTGGGAGAACGGGTTCCAGATGAAGAAGAAGTCGAAAAGGACCCCCGTGCCGAAGCGTTCGATGAACTGCCGGTAGTCTTCAGGGAACTGGAAGCCGCCTGACAGCGTGCTTCCCCATTGCCGTGTCGTTGGACGTTCTACCAGCGGTTCTGGAGTTTCGATCGAATCTGCGAACTCGGCGATGTTCATTTGAACTTGGCGGAGCTCTAGTTGGTGCTCAAGCGAGAGACCATTTCATGGCTTCACCTGCGCCGCCTTCACCATCTCGCCCACCAGCGCCTCCGCCTTCCAGTCATTGCCGATGAAGATCTTCTGCACCTTCCCGGCCGCATCAATCACCACCGTCCGCAAATTGTGGTTGAACGGGACCGTCCCCGGCTCGCGGGCGAACGTCAGCCCGAATCGCTCCGTGATGTCATCAATCTCAATCAGCGCCCCGGTGGCGAAGTCCCACTTGCTCAGGTCCAGTTCCCGCTGCGCTTTCATGCTGTTGGCGTAGTTCTGGAGCACCAGCGGACTGTCGTATTCCACGTCGAAGGAGATGGACAGGAAGTGGTGGTTCGCGGGCGCATTCGGCAGCGCCTTGAGCTGCCGCGTTGCCTCGGCGAAACGCAGGCTCATGCGCGGGCAGAAATCGGGCACCGGACAGCGCGTGAAGATGAAGGTGATGGCCAGCGCCTGCCCCTTGAACTGCGCGGTGTTGATCGCCTGGCCGAGGTGATTTGTGAGCGGATAGCTCGGCAAGGCATCGCCCTCCTTGAGCACCTCCACATTGCGCACGAGCCGAAAGTCGCGGCGTTTGGTGTCCGCCACCGCCGTCGCCTTGCCGGTCTTCGTCACCTGGTCCACCCAGCTCTCATACTCCGCGACGTTGAAGCGGAAATGAATCTGATCATTGGTGCCCAGGCCGGCGAGTTGGTTGGTGTCCTTCACCTTGAACGGCATGGTCATTTTGGCCATGTAGTTCGGGATTTCCTCATGATCCACGACCACGGTTTTGCCGTCAGGTTTGAGTTCCTTCACCACGCCGCGCACGAAGAAGGTGCGGAGGTTCGTGCTGGCAACGGCCGGCGGCGGCACGGCCGGCACCGCCACAGTGATCGGCGGCGGTGCCAGGCGGGGCCGGGTTCCGCTGGACGCGGTCAACCCAATAAGAAGGCCCACTCCCACCAGCAATGCACCTAGCAAGCAGCCCAAAATCAACGGAGCATTCTTCATAGCCTGCATTTTGTTCACGAACCGGCCCGTTGACAAGACGAGGGTTTCTTGGAGCACAACTTTACACCCGCGCCAGCCAACCGCGCCGTGCCCCTTCCCGAAACCCCGTGCCGGCGGCTTGCAGCCGCCGACCGTGAGCCACAGCAGCTCGAATAAACTTCCAGGATTCCACCCGCAACGCGGCGGCTACAAGCCGCCGGCACGGGGTTCAAGGCTTCAAAGCACGAAGCTTTCGCTCCGGGAATTCCCACCTGTGGCCATCCTGAATCTGCGAGAAATCCTCTGCCAAGCCGCTCACTTGAAAAACAGCAGCTTGCCTCCCACCACCAGCAGAAACCCGCCAAACATCCGCTTCAAATCATCCGCCGGAATCTTCGTGGTCAACCACGCGCCAAGGTAGCCGCCCGCCAGCGCCGTCGGCACCAGGGTCGCCACCACCGGCCAGACGACATTGCCCTGGGTGTGATGCTTCCACGAGCCCACCATCGCGGTCGGCACGATGACCGCCAGCGAGGTGCCGATGGCCTGCTTGATGTCCGTCACCTGCGTGCCCAGCAGCAGCAGCATCGCCGGCACCATCACGACGCCGCCCCCGACCCCAAACAGCCCGCTCGTGACCCCGCCCACGATGCCCACCAGTGCCGCCACTAAATAATTCATGCGTGCTTAATGCCCGCTCGCCGAGTGCCGGGCAAGACTTACGCGCGCAGCGAATCCGCAACGAACACCTGTAGCCGACGACGTGAGGAGGCGGACTCCGTTGTCCCCGCCGCAATCCGCCTCCTCACGTTGGCGGCTACGCGGCTCCGGGTCCAATTGAAACACCGCGCTCGGCACCACGTCCAACGCACCACTTGATCCGCATCAACCAACCCGCCGTTCATTCCACTCTCTGATGAAAGCCCGAAGCATGAGGCTCGACGAACGGATGCCACCTTCCCCCTCACCCCGGCCCTCTCCCTCCGGGAGAGGGAGCCAGTCAGCCAGCCACACAGCAACGCACGCGCACGGATTTCAGCGACGCGGACGACGCCTCTCCCTACCCATGAACCTGCCGAAGAAGTCCCCAAAGATTCGGGCAAGACAAAGATGGGGGCAGAAGAATCTTTGTCTTGCTCAAATCTTTGGGGCTTTGCATTTGGGTTCAGGGGCCGAAATCGCGGGGTTTTTGGGACCGTGGATTCTCTCCCCAAGCGAGAGGGCCGGGGTGAGGGGAAAGCGCGCACACGATCAAGACGACCGTTCTGACCGACTGCATGTGGCATTGCTTCCTTGCCTGCAACTTCTCGCCTGTTTCGCCGCTCTGTTGTCACTCGTCGGGCCATCGCACGCCGCCGAGCCAAAGCCATCCTACGTCACCGTCTGCGCCGACGCCGGCACCGGTGCCTACGAAGCCTTCCCCGACCTCTGCCGCACGGCCAAGGGCGAGGTGCTCTGCGTGTTCTACGCCGGTTACTCCCACGTCAGCGACCCGCGCCCGGACTTGCCCAAGGGCGCGCGCATCGCGCTCTGCCGCTCGCTGGACGACGGGCGCACGTGGTCGCCGGCGGAAGTGGTGGTGGACACGCCGATTGATGACCGCGACCCGTCCATCGTCGCGCTGCCGAATGGCGAACTGCTCGTCACCTTCATGACCTACGACAGCAAGCGCGCGGCCGGCACGCATCAGGTCTTCACCGTGCGTTCCGCCGACAACGGCAAAACGTGGAGCACACCGGAGCCAACACCCACGCCCTTCACCCAACTGGAAGCCATCAGCACCCCGCCCCGCCTGATGCCGGACGGACGGCTCCTCATGACCCCCTACGGCAATCACACCGGCGACCCGCGCAGCTACAAGCACGCCGCGCTCATCGAGTCGCGTGATCTGGGGCGGACTTGGAGCACGGTCGCCGAAATCAAGTCGCCGAAGCATCTGCTGCTGGAGCCTGACCTCGTGCGTCTGCCGGACAACCGCCTCCTCCTGCTCGCGCGCCCCCTCATGGTCTGGACCGAGTCCTCCGACGGCGGCAAGACCTGGAGCGAGACGAAGGAAGTCGGCTTCGAGGGCGACTGCCCGTATCTGCTGCTCACCTCGAAGAACGTGCTGCTCTGCGGCATCCGTCAACGCTCGACGAAGAGCACCGTCGTGATGCACAGCACCGACTTCGGCAAAACGTGGAAAGGCCCGGTGGTGCTGGACAAAGTGCTCGGTGCCTACCCCAGCTTCGTCGAGCTGCCCGATGGCCGCATCCTCGTCGCCTACTACACGGAGGGCAAAGGCTCTGACATCCGTTGTCTTTGGTTGAAAGCGGACGCCAGCGGCGTTTCAGTGCTGCCCCGTTGATCTGAAGTCATGATACCATTTACTGGAATGCTCCGGTCGAACCCCCGGTGTGGGCCACAGTCCGCGCTCTCCTTCACCCCGGCCCTCTCCCGCTGGGAGAGGGGGAATCATCGGCCGCCCTCGTTCAAACGCGGCACCCTTGTCAACTGCGACGGGCTTGGTGGCTCCCTCTCCCGGCGGGAGAAGGCCGGGGTGAGTGAGAGCGGCCACGGAGTTCTGCACACCACGCTTTACCAAACCATTCCTATCGGTGGCATGAAAACCATCTGCCTTGCCCTCCTGATTTTACTCGGCATCGCCACCGCCGCCTTCGCCGCCCCGGAGCCGGTGACGCTCAAGCTCTGGCCCGACGGTCCACCCACCGCGATGAAGCCCAAGTCCGAGGCCACGGCGAAGCTCATCCAGTCCTACGGCGGCACCAACGCCACGCGCATCAGCGACGTGACCGACCCCACCATCACGGTGTTCCGCCCCGAGCGGCCCAACGGGGCGTCCGTCATCGTCGCGCCCGGCGGCGGCTTCATGTTCATGTCGTATTCCTCCGAAGGCACGCAGGTGTGCGAGTGGCTCAACACCCTCGGCGTCACCGCCGTGCTGCTCAAGTATCGCACGCCCACGCGTGACGAGGCGGAGATGTTCACCCTGCCCGTGCAGGACGCCCAACGCGCCCTCGGCCTCGTGCGCCATCGCGCTGCCGAGTGGAAGCTCGACCCAAAGCGCGTCGGCCTGCTCGGCTTCTCCGCTGGCGGCAACCTCGCCGGCCACGCCGCGTGGGACCGCACCCCACGCACCTATCCGCAGCAGCCGGGCCTCGACGACCCGCGCGGGCCGGACTTCCTCGTGTTCGTTTACGGCGGCGGTTTCCTCGATCCGGTGGACAAGACCAAGTTCCGGGCCGGCTTCAGCGTGCCGGCGGACGCGCCACCCGTGTTCTTCCTCGTCGCGCATGACGACAAGTCAAATCCCATCGAGGCCGCGATGCTCTATCTCGAATACAAACGCCACAACCTCTCCGCCGAGCTGCACATTTGCGCCAAGGGCGGCCACGGCTTTGGAATGAGGAAAAGCAAGGACCCCATCAGCGACTGGCCCGCGCGCTGCGGTGAATGGATGAAGAGTCTGGGCCTGCTCGAAGCGAAATAGGGAGCACTTCTTTGCCACAACAGGGCACAGAAGGCACAAAGTCAGGGGCAGGCCATGGTTGGTAAGTTTGACGCGGGTCCATCCGAAAGCATTTCGTTATCGCCCGTCCAACGAGCCGGCGAGGACGCCGGCGATACAGCCCGCGGGACGCGTGCGCTACATAACGCCGGCCTCCGGCCGGCCGTGCCGCAAGCGTCCTCGCTTGCCCGGCTCCGATGACCGGTGACGCAGCACGCGAATGCGCCGCCACCCCACCCCTCATCCTTGTTGACTCGTCTCCTTTTGCGCCTTCTGCGCCTTCTTGTGGCCGCAATTTCTTTCTCCCTTGAACCTCGCGGCGGCCCGTGGCGTCTGTCACACACATGAATCGCCGCACGTTCCTTCAGTCGGGTGCCCTTCTGGCTGCCTCGGCAACTCCGGTCTGGTCGCAGACCACGCCGGGCAAATCTTCCGACCTCATCGCCTCGATTGAGAAAGTTACATTGGTCCGTGGCCGCGATGGCGGCGCACCGACCTGGTTTCACCCGCGCGCGTGCCTAATCCCGGGCGTCGGCGGCGGGACCGTGTTCATGACGCTCCAGACCATCGCCGGCTCGGACTTTTTCGGACCGGTGCATCTGATGACTTCCCGTGATCTCGGCAAAACGTGGACCGATCCCGTGCCCGTCCCGCCGCTTGGCCGGGTGAAGCAAGGGGCCGGCCCCACCGAGGAAGGTGTCTGCGATGTCGTCCCCGAATGGCATCCTCAGACCAAGTCCGTGCTCGCGATGGGGCACAACGTCTTTTACTCCGGCCCCAAGTTCTCCGCTGATCAGCCGCCGCGCTGGCCGATCTATGCAGTGTGGCGTGACGGCCAGTGGGGCCCGCGTCGCAAGCTGGAATGGAACGACCCGCGCGGCACCCAGATTTACTCGAACAACTGCGGCCAGCGCGTCGTGCTGCCGAATGGCGACATCCAGATGTCGTTCACCTACGGCGTGAAAGGGAAGCCCCGCTCCGTCTCCGGCGTGATCTGTTCGTTCGACGGCGAGACGCTTGCGGTGAAGCACGTTGGCGAGGAAATCCAGCTCGCGAAAGGCCGGGGCTTGCTGGAGCCCTCGGTGACGCAGTTTCAAGGCCGCTTCTACCTCACCATCCGCGCCGAGGACAATCACGGCTACGTCTGCGCCGGAGACGACGGCCTGAAGTGGACACCGAAGCAGCCGTGGGCCTGGGAGAACGGCGAGCCGCTCACCCTGTCCACCACGCAGCAGCACTGGCTCGCGCACTCCGAGGCCCTCTGGCTCGTCTATAACCGCAAGGACGCAACCAACGTGAACGTCCCCCGCTGGCGCGCGCCGCTCTGGATGGCGCAGGTGGACACGAAGAAACTTTGCCTGCTTCGCGAAACGGAGCGCGTAGTTCTCCCCCTCGTCGGCGACGGCGTGAACAAGCCTGACGACGTAGCCTACAGCGGCAACTTCCATCCCGTGAACGTCAGCCCCGATGAGTCCTGGGTCACCGACGGCGAAATGCTCCCCAAGCGCGGCTGGAAAGGCGACCTGCTCCTCGCACGCATTCGGTGGACGAAACCGAACAAGCTGGTAGCAGGCTAGTCTGCGGAGCGCCGGGCAAGCGAGGACGCTTGCGGCACGGCCGGCCGGAGGCCGGCGCTACGTAGCGCCCGCGTCCCGCGGGCCGTATCGCCGGCGTCCTCGCCGGCCCCGAACGCACCGATGCGCCCGCAGCGAATGCAACGTCATTTGCAAATCCCTCCGTCACGCGTAGTCTTTCGCCATGGCCGAGCCGAAGAAAAAGCCGGTGCCCCGGGAAGAGCCAGCCCCCGCTGACCTTCCGCCCCATTCCACTCCCCCGCTCGCCGACCTCCTCCCGCGCGAGCAGCTCGAAGAGCTTTCCGCCCTCCAACTCGTGGACCTCATCACGAGCAAGCTGCCGCCGCGCCACACCTCCATCTTCGACATGGTCTATCTCCGCGAGCGCGTCGCCGCCTTGGAGGAGATGAACGATCAGGCCCGCAGCGCGCTCGAAAAGATGGACGCCATCATTGAGAAGCTCCGCTCGCCCGCCTTCCGCGTCGGCACCTTCCTCGCGGCAGTGGATCGCGACAAGGCCCACGTCTGCCTCGGCGGCACGGACTATGTCTGCCGCGTGGACCCGGCCATCCCGGTCCCCAGCCTGCAAGCCGGCCAGCGCGTCCTCTGCAACGAAGCCTTCGCCGTCGTGCAGGGCCTGGGCTTCGACCGCAACGGCCCGATCGTCCGCGTGGACGAACTGCTCTCCGATGGCCGCCTCCGCATCGGGCAGGAAGCCGGCCTCACCAACTTCGTCATCCAGCGCTCCGCCCTGCTGGCCAAGGAAAAGATGAAGTCCGGCATGGAGGTGCGGCTCGACGTGAACCAGCGGGTCGCCCTCGAAATCATCGGTGTTGGTAAGCGCGTCGAGCGCTCGCTGGAGACCGTCAGCGAACTTCCGTGGTCGGCCATCGGCGGACAGGACGAGGCCGTGCGCGCCATCCGCGATGCCATTGAACTGCCCTTCCTCCATCGCGACCTCTTCAAGAAGTTCGAGCACTCGGTGCCCAAGGGCTTCCTCCTCCACGGCCCGCCCGGCTGCGGCAAGACGCTGCTCGGGAAAGCCACCGCCTACAACCTGCGCCAGCAGATCAAGACACAGACGGGCGTGGATCACCCGGAGTTTTTCCTGCACATCAAAGGCCCGGAAATTCTCAACATGTGGGTGGGCGAGAGCGAGCGGCAGGTGCGCGACCTTTTCGCCCAGTGCCGGGAGCGGGCGCGCGACGGGGCGCTGGCCTTCCTGTTCATTGACGAGGCCGAGAGCATCCTCGGCACGCGCCGCGCGGGCCGCTACTCGGGCATCCTCAGCACGCTGGTGCCGATGTTCTGCACCGAGATGGACGGCATCGAGCCGCTCACCAACGTCGTCGTCATCCTCGCCTCGAACCGCGCGGACCTGATTGACCCGGCCATCCTGCGGCCTGGGCGCATTGACCGCAAAATCCGCGTCCGCCGTCCCGACCAGGCCGGTGCGCAGGCCATCTACGAAATCTACCTGCGCGACTCCCTCCCGCTCGCCGAGCCGAAGGCCGACCTCGCCCGCGCCGTGACCGAGGCGCACTTTGCCCGCACGCCGGACAACGAGTTCGCCGAGGTGAACTTCCGCAGCGGCCGCCGCGAGATGCTCTGCCGCGGCGACCTCGCCAGTGGCGCGATCATCGCTGCCGTGGTGGAGCGCGCGAAGAGCCTGGCCATCCGCCGCGCCATCGAGACCAAGGTCGGCGACACGCAGCTCACCCGCACCGACCTCCTCACAGCCCTCCGCCTCGAACACGAGGAGAACGACCTCTTCCCCGCCAACGACCTCACCGAAGACTGGCTCAAGCTCACGGACTTCGACCCGGAGAACGTGGTGAAGCTGGGGCCGGTGCGGGCGAGGAAGGGGGAGCGCAGCGGGGTGGTGTAACATGAGCAACTCGATCAACGCAGAACGCCCCACGGGTTTCCTCCCGATGTGCTTTTGCATTGTCCTGCTCGCAGTGTATTGGCTGGGAGTCCCGATGTGGAAATACGGCAGCTACGCCCATTTGGGTGTAATTGGCGGCTGCGGATGCCTGGTCGCTCTCACCGCTCCCAAAGGCTACCGATTGCTTGGGGCAGTCGTGCTTTCGGGTGCTTTGCTGCTCGGCTTCGCGACTTACGATGCACGAAAGGCCTACGCCGCCAAGCGGGAGAAATTTCGCAACCAAGCCGAAGCCCGCATGATGGAGGCGTTGTCCAAGGAGACGCCTTCACCTCCTGAGCGGGAAGTCCGCTGAAGTTTTGCGCATCGCGACGAAGCCGCTACCAAGTTGACCACCGAGACGCGATGAACACAGAGCGCGGCGAAAGCGGGGGCACCTCTGTGTCCATCGCGTCTCTGCGGTTCAATGCCGGTTTGAAAGCGCTTCCCGCCCCAAAAACCCTCCGCAATCGCTAAATCCCCGCGGCTTTCCGCTTTCCGGCGTTGAATTAAGCGTCTGCGCGTGCGAACCTCTGCTCCGACGATTGCGCTGAAGCACCAAACCCTCCGTCATCACACCATGCAAATCACCAAGCAGCTCGCCATCTTTTTGGACAACGAACCCGGGATGCTCGCCCGGGTTTGTCACGCTCTGGCCGGGGCCAAGGTCAACATCTACGCCATCTCCGCCAGTGACACGGTGGACCATACGGTCATCCGCATGGTCGTGGACAACCCGCAGAAGGCGATGTTCGTCTTCGAGGAACACGGCACGCTCGTCGTCGAGGACGACGTGCTCATGATTGACGGTGACAACCGCCCCGGCTCGCTCGCGCTCATCTGCGAGAAGCTCGGCAAGGCGAAGATCAACATCGAGTATTGCTACTGCGCCACCAGCCCCGGCTCCCGGCGCGGCCTGCTCATCCTGCGCGTGAAGAACCCGCAGAAGGCGCTGAAAGTGCTGAACGGGTGACGGAGTGCTGGAGCAATGGAGCGCTGGAGTATTGAAACTCCATCACTCCATCACTCCCATACTCCATCGCTCCGTTTCTACCGTGCATCCCCTCCTCTACGAACTGAACACGCGGTGCTGGCTGCATGACCTGTCCACGCGGCATGGGCAGGTCATTCACCTGGGCAACGTGCCGGAGGAGGAGTTCGCCCGCTGGAAGCGCCTGGCCTTCACGCATGTCTGGCTCATGGGCACCTGGACGACGTGCTCCCGCGCCCGCGAGGCCGCACTCAACGACCCCGCACTCATTGATCTCTTTCGCAAGGCGCTCCCGGACTGGACCCCAGAGGACGTCGCTGGCTCGCCCTATGCCGTCGCCGACTATCGCGTGCCCGAGGTGCTCGGCGGCGAGGAAGGGTTGCGAAAGTTTCGCGCCCGCCTGCACGGTCACGGCCTGAAGCTGATCCTGGATTTCGTCCCGAACCATACGGGCATCGGCCATCCGTGGGTGAAGATGAAGCCCGAGCTGTTCGTGCAGGGCGCACCCGGCTCCCGCGAGACTTTTGCCACGGAGACTAATGCCGGCGTCGTGTGGATCGCGCATGGCAAGGACCCCTTCTTTCCCTGCTGGAAGGACACCGCCCAGCTCGACTACCGCCGCGCCGAGACCCAGTCCATCATGCAGGAGATGCTGCGGGATGTCGCCGCGCGCTGCGACGGGGTGCGCTGTGACATGGCCATGCTCATCCTGCGGGACGTCTTTGCCAAGACCTGGGCGGGCTTCCGCAAACCCACGCCGCAGGCCACCGGCGAGTTCTGGACCGACGCGATCACGGCGGTGAAACGCGAGCACCCCGGCTTTCTGTTCCTCGCGGAAGTTTACTGGGACCTGGAGCGGAACCTGCAGCAGCTCGGCTTCGACTACACCTACGACAAGTGGCTCTACGATCACCTGGCCTACGACAACTACGCCGAGACGCAGAACCATCTTGTGGACGCGGAGCCTGACTTCCTCCGCCGCAGCGTCCACTTCCTCGAAAACCACGATGAGCAGCGGGCCGCCACGCGCTTCATCCAGAACGAGCACCGGGTGGCCGCGCTGCTGACCTTCGGCCTGCCGGGCATGCGCTTCCTCTACGACGGCCAGCTCGAAGGCGCGCGCGTGCGCCTGCCCGTCCACCTGTCCCGCCGGCCCTCCGAACCGACGGATACGCGAATTGCCGCCTTCTACGAGAAGCTGCTCGGCGCCCTGGGCACCTGTGCCGTCGGTCACGGCGAATTTCAAATCCTCCGGCCCCGCTCCGCGTGGTCGGACAACTCGACCGACCACTGCTTCGTGGTCGTGCAATGGCAGTCCACGCCGGACGCGTTCGACCTCGTGGTGGTGAATCTCGCCTCGCAGCCCAGCCAGTGCTACGTCACGCCGACGGTTGCGGGCCTGGCGCGCCGTGAGTGGAAAATGGAAGACCTGCTGGGCGAGGAAAAATACTGGCGCACCGGCAACGAGATGCACGCGCGCGGCCTCTACCTCGCCCTGCCCGGTCGCGGCGCGCAGCTCTTCCACTTCACCCCGGCGAAGTAGGTCGCGCCCACTTGCCCGGCGGTGGTCACTGCTGCTTGCCCAGCGGCAGCAACGGTATTCCCCCGCAGTCCGCACACGCCCCCGTCACGGCCATGAACTGCCCCTCGCAACGCGGGCAGTAGGAGTGACAGGCGTCATCCAGCGGCGTTGGCGGGGCGAGCAAGGCATCGGGGTCCAGGCCCGTCTGCCGCACGCTCACTTCGACGAGTTCGCGCATCGTCTCGCGCGTGAAGCGTTCCGCCCCCTCCGCCTCTTCTCCTTTGACCGGGCAAACCGGCAGCGCTGGATGCCGCAACTCCCGGATCATATGCCGTGCGAACTCGCGAAACTCCCCCGCCTCCGCCAGCGCCCGGGCCACGGCCAGCGGATGAAAGCGCTCCAGCAGCGGGCGCGTGAGCAGATCGTGGGCGCGGGCAGCCGTCGGGGCCGCGAGCAGGCTCGTGAGAAAGTGCGTGAAGCGTTCCTCCCCGGCCGCCGAGTAGAGCCGCGCATGCGCCCGCCGGAAGAGCATGCCGATGGTGATGGTATGCGCGAGCCAGCCAGCCACCACGACCGGCCAGCACGCCTTTAAGCCGAGATGCCAGTGCAGCACCGGCACGACCACAAACATGAAGCCGAAGAGGCTGTTCGCCCAGCGTCGCAGGCGGCACACCTCGGGCTGGGCTGCCAGCCATTCGGTCCGCACGGCTTCGTGATCGAGCGTCCCGGCCAGGAGTTCGCGTATCGCCGGACCACGCTGTTCGCGCGGGAGCTGTTGGATGCGTTTTAGAGCCGCCGCCAGCCAGTGGGCCGCGTGCGCGGAGCTGAACTTGAACCACGTCGCCCCGTTGACCTTAAGCGCCTTGCCCTCGGCGGCCAGCGATTCGATCTGTTCCCACCGGAGGAACGAACCGCGCTGCGGCGGACGCCCGCCGGGGTTGACTCCCGAGGCGACGAAGGCCAGCAGCCCATCGGCGGAAAGCGAGCACGGTAATTGCGCGCTCAGGACAATTCCGCCCAGCGGCGGCAACGGATGGGCGAAGTAAGCCCCTCCCCGCTGGCTGCCAAGATACAGGCTGGGATGGACCGCCTGCCAACGCGTGCCCCAGAACGTGCGAAACACCACCGCCCCGCGCCGGACCCAGCCGAGGCATTCGACGCCGTAGAGCAGCGCGAGGACGAGAAACAGGCTCTCGACTTCGCTCATGCCGTCGGGCCTGAGGAGCCGTCACCGGAGCGGCGCGCACCGAAAGTGAAGAGCTTCTTGATCAGGCCGGCGCAGGCCACCACCCCGATGATTACCAGCTTCCAGCCCTTTTTGAGAAACGCGGCGAGCGCGGCGAACAACCCCAGCTTGGCCGCTCCGACCGCCGCCCCGCCGACCACCAGCGCGGCCAGGCCATACTGGGCGACCTTGTCCCCATCTCGGAACTCCGCGTAGCGCTGGCCGTCCTTGAAGCTGTAGTCCTTCAGCAAGGCTTGGTATTCCGTCATCGTGGCCGTGAGCTTGTCGGGGTCCACCACCAGCGCGACTTCCATCACCCCTTTGCGGCCCAGGAGGCGGGTGTTGTAGTTCACGATCTGCTCGCCCTCGCTCTCCGCCTTGATCGCCCATTCGAGGTTGTGCGTCTCGGGGTTGTATTTCGGCGGCTGCTGCCAGCCCGTGATCGTGATCGGTGCGCCGCCCATCTTCTTGCGTTCTTCATTGCCCGCCTCGGTGCCCTTCTTGATGGACTTGAGCATCGCATCCGCGTCGAGCTTGTCCTTGTCGTCGTCCTTGATGTAGCCGGTGTCCGAGAACTCAAAGACCACAAACCACGCAAGGTTGGTCGGTGCGATCAGGCCCAATTCGCGGCCATTCGTCGGGTTGCCAAACGCCCGCAGCAGCTTCTGCGTGCCCTCCTCGCCGGTGAACATGAAATTGGCCGGCACCTTGATCTCGGCCAGGTCTTTCAGGTCGCCCTTGGCCGGGCCTTTGCTCCATTTGAGCGTCGCGAGAAACTGCTCCCGGGTCATGCCCTGCTTTTCCGCGCCGATGACTGACGCGGTGGTGGCCAGGAACAGCAAAGCCACGCTGAATTGGAACAGACGAAGGACTTTCATGGTGATGAGGTGGTGAGAATCCCGCTTGGTAGATTCGCGTTTGAACTGACGCGCATTAGGCAAAAGCCTCCGTCCGCTGTCAAGCCGTGCCATTCGCGTTGTCTGCGCGCCCCGCCATGCTAGACTGCCCCCGTGATACACGACGCGTCACTCGACGAGCTGCTCCAAAAGGTCTGGGACGGCGGACGCATTGATCGTGCCGAGGCCCTGCGCCTTTGCGCGTTGCCCCTGGAGGAACTGGGTGCCCTGGCCGACCGCCGCCGCCAGCTCCACCGCGCTGCCGCCCACGGTGGCCGCGGCAACGACATCGTCACCTACATCGTGGACCGCAACGTCAACTACACGAACGTCTGCAACGTCTATTGCAAGTTCTGCGCGTTCTGGCGTTCGGAGAAGGACCTCGACTCCTACGTCATCTCCCATGACGAGATGGACCGAAAGATTGAGGAGACCATCGCGCTCGGCGGGAACCAGATCCTCATGCAGGGTGGCCACCACCCGAAGCTGACCAAGCAGTGGTATCTCGACCTCCTCTCGCACATCCGCACCAAGTTTCCCGGCTTCAACGTCCACGGCTTCAGCCCGAGCGAGATGGTCGCCTTCTCCGAGTTCTTCAACGAGCCGGTGGAGCAAATCCTCAAGGACTTCGTCGCCGCCGGGCTGGGCTCCGTCCCCGGCGGGGGCGGGGAAATCCTGGTGGACCGCGTGCGCAACCGCATCGCCCCGCTCAAGGCCGACACTGCGCAGTGGATGGGCGTGATGGACACCGCGCACCGCCTCGGCCTGGCCAGCAGCATCACGATGATGTTCGGCCACGTGGAGACGGTGGAAGAACGCATCGAGCACTTTGAAGTAGTGCGCGAACAGCAGGACCGCTCGCTGGCGCGATTGCCCATTGGCGATTGCCGATTGCCGATTGAGAAGGCGGTTGCCTACGCCCACGCCCTGGAAACCGGCGCGCTGCAGGGCGGGGCCTTCACCGCCTTCATCTGCTGGACCTTCCAGCCGGAGAACGCCGTGCTGAAATCCCCCACCGTCGGCGCGCACGAATACCTGCGCACGCAGGCCCTGAGCCGCATCTACCTCGACAACCTCCCGAGTGTGCAAAGCTCCTGGGTCACGCAAGGCCAGGAGATCGGCCAGCTCGCGCTGCGCTACGGCGCGAACGACCTCGGCAGCATCATGATCGAGGAAAACGTCGTGAGCGCCGCCGGCACCACCCACCGCATGGGCGTCGCCGACATGCAGCGCCTCATCACCGACCTCGGCCTGGAACCCCGCCAGCGCGACAACTGGTATCGGCTGGTAAAGTGACGCTCCTCACACTTCACCGAGTCATCCAACAACCTTGGCTGGGTATTACTGACATTGTCCCAAGGAACAAAACGGCCACGGAGCGCGGCTGTGACGTGGAGACCGGCCGCAGCGGGCCGCGCCGTCCTGGAGCGTTGAAAGATTTTCGCTCCGCTCGGCACTCGGACGTTGCTACGGCTGATCCCGCGCCGAGCGGGACACAGCCGCCCCCTCACGCCAACGACCACCCCTTCCGATACTCCCGCTGGATGAACGGCGTGGCCTCCGGCGCGTTCTTCGCCCGCAAGTTCACCGGGTCCCACTCCAGCTTCTTGCCCGTGCGATACGCCACGTTGCCCAGGTGGTTCGCCTCCGTGAGCCAGCCGGAATACTCGAAGTTCGCGCTGGGCTGCGTGCCGGTCTTGATGGCGTTCAGCCAGTCGTCGTAATGGCTCTTCACGCGTGGGATGGTCGGCTCGGGGCGCTTGAAGTCCGCGAAGTCCTTCTCCGGCAGCAGCAGATACTTGCCGTAGTCGGAGAGCAGCATGCCCTTGTCGCCGACGAACAGGTGCCCGTTGCCCCACTGCGGAATCTTGTTCTCCGTCCAGAGCTTCGGCTTGTCCTCGCCCTGATACCAGGTGAGCTTCACCGGCGGCATCGCTCCGCGTGCGGCGTATTCGTAGGTCGCGTGCATCGAGGCCGGCGCGATCTCCTTGTGCGCGGGCGGGCCAAAGCCCTCGACCGTCAGCGGGGCCTTGAGCTTGAGCGCCCAGAACGGCAGGTCGTTCCAATGCGAACCGAGGTCACTCATCGTGCCGTTGCCAAAGTCCCACCAGCGATACCACTTCGGCCCGGGAAAATAGACCTCGTTGAAGGGCCGCTCCGGCGCGGGGCCCAGCCACAAATCCCAGTCAAGCTCGGCGGGCACCGGCGATGCGGTCTTCGGCCGGTCGGTGACATTGACGATGTCCTTGTTCCGCGCCGCCGCCTCCGCGCTCTGCAAACCCCACGCACGTGACACCCACACATGCACCTCTCGCACGCCCCCGATGGCCCCGCTCTGAATCAATTCCACCACGCGCCGATAGTTCTCGGTCGCATGGATTTGGATGCCCATTTGCGTGGCCAGCTTCGGGTTCGCAGCGGCGGCCTCGCGCACCTTGCGCGCCTCGTAGATGTTGTAGGTCAGCGGCTTCTCGCAATACACGTGCTTGCCCGCCTTGAGTGCCATCATGGTCGCAAACGCGTGCGTGTGCTCGCAGGTGCTCACCACCACGGCGTCGTAGTCCTTCGCGTGATCGAAGAGCTTGCGGAAGTCGGTGAAGGTGGCCGCTGAAGAATGCTTGGCCTTCGCCGCGTCGAGGTTGCGCTGATTCACGTCGCACAACGCCGCGATGTATTCGGTCTGCGCCACCCCGCCCATGTTCGCCCCGCCGCGTCCGCCCGAGCCGACGATGGCGATGGCGAGCTTGTCGTTGGGATTCCGCGCACTGAGCAGGGCTGGGAAACCCAGCACCGCCCCAGCGGAGGCCACGGCGGCTTTCGTGAATTGACGGCGCGAGAGGGCGGACGATCGAGTGGCTTTCATGTCGGGAGAATGAGACGAAGTTTCGGTGCGGTCAATCAGACGAGTCGCACCCACCCCATGCAGGAGACGACGTAAGGAGTCTCAAACCTCTCGCGACACATATCTTCTCCCTCTCCCTTCCTCGGAGGAGGGGAGAGGGTTGGGGTGAGGGGTGACGTCCGGCGGCAGGCTGCCGATTTACATTGGGAATCTGCATGAGGCTCCCCACGTCGTCTCCTACCAGGCACGGGCTCAAATCAACTGCGTCTTGCCCGGTTCCGCCGGCGGCGGCACCTCAAGCTTCATGTCCCACGCCATGCCCTTCGGGAAGGTGTCCAGTTTCGAGTTCAGCGCCTGCTCCCAGGTCACTTCCTTGCCCGTGTAGGCGGACATCCGGCCCATGACGCCCATGAGCGTGCTGTTGGCCATGCGCTCGCCGTCATTGGGGATGCGGCCGGCGCGCAGGTCGGCGAACAGCTCGTCATGTTCGACTTGGTGCGAAGGAGGCTTTGCCCCGGTGTAACGCCACGGGTTCGCGCCGGTGATCTGCGCGTTGTAACCGCGCAGGAGGCAGCGTCCCTTGGTGCCGATGATCACGTCGTCGTGCTCGTTGTAGCAACTGTTCTGGTAACGCGTCTTGAGCACGGCGATCACGCCGTTCTCCCAGTGGTAGGTCACATCGAACTGATCCCAGACATTGCCAAACGTCTGCTGCCAGCGCCCACCGCTGGCCTGGCACTTCACCGGTGGCACGTCCTGCATCGCCCAGGCGATCTTGTCCACGCTGTGGACCGAGATCTCCATGATCCAGTCGCCGGAGAGCCAGCCGAAGAAATGCCAGTTGCGGAGCTGCCATTCGAGGTCGCTCCACTCCGGCTTGCGCGTGCCATCAAACCGCGCCAGGCGGTTGCCCATGCGTGTGGAGTAGATGGCCACGATGTCCCCGATCTGCCCTTCGTGAACGCGCTTCATCGCCTCGCGATAGCCGCTCTCGAAGCGCATGCTGAAGCCCGCGCGCAGGGCCAGGTTCTTCTTTTTGGCGATCTCGACCGACTCGCGCACGGAGCGCACGCCCGCTGGGCAGACGCCCGTGGGTTTCTCGGCGAAAACATGCTTCCCGGCATCCACCGCCGCGCGCAGATGCAGCGGGCGGAAGCCGCCGGGCGCGGCGAGCAGCACCACATCCACCCCGCTGGCGATGACCTTCTGATAGGAATCCAGCCCGGTGAACATGCGCTCATCCGCCACCTTGATGCGCTGCGGGTCCTTGGCGAACTCCTTGCGCAGCGTCTCGCGGCTGGCGTTGAGCTTGTCGGGAAAGACATCGCCCATACCCCAGAGTTCGGTGTTGCTGTCGGCGGTCAGCGCCTGGGCCGCCGCGCCGGTGCCGCGCCCGCCGCAGCCGATGAGGCCGAGGCGGAGTTTGTCGCTGCGTCCGGCGGCCTGCGTGATGGCCGGAAACGCGAGGGCAGCGCCGACGGCGGAGCTGGTGGCGAGGAACTCTCGGCGGGAGGTGGGGGTGATGTCTTGCATGTGAGGAAGGGAAATTCTGCGACGCCAGCATCAGCTCAGAGGCGGCTACTTGCTCTTGTCGGCCGCCGGTGCATCCGCCTTTTTCGCGGCCGGTTTGGGCCAGGGCTTGAACCCGCCGAGCTTCTCCCACGTCGGCGCGTTCGGCGTTGCTGGCAGTTCTTCAATCGTGATGTCCTTCGCATGCACCAGCGCTTTGCCGCCGCCATGCACCTGGATGCCAATAAGACCGTCCTGCGCGACATTCGGATCGGCCTCGGTGTAGTCGAGCGCGGGCACGCCATTGATCCACGAGCGGATGCGCGGCCCTTCGGCCACGATGCGATACTCGTTCCAATCCCCCTCCTTGATGGCGGCAACGGCGGCCTTGAGATCAGGAGCCTCGGCGATGACCTTGTTGCGGCGGGTCTCGTCGTAGATCTTGCCATACCAGCCCTTGCCGTAATCCACCTGATAGCCGCTCATCTCCGAATTGTTCGGCACACGCACGGAGCGGATTTGCACGCCGGAATTAACGAAGCCTTCGGTGCCGGTGAGCTTGAGCTTGAGGCGCAGGTCGAAGTTGTGAAACGACTTCTTGGTGGCGATGAACTCGTTGCGCGGCACCCGCTCCGCCAGCGAACCGCCGGTGATCAGGCCGTCCTCCAAGCGCCAGATCTTGTCGTTGTAGGTCCAGCCTTCGAGCGACTTGCCGTCGAAGAGCGAGACGGAGGCGGCACGGGCGCCAGGTGGGAGCAGGAAAAGCGCAGCAGCCAGCGACAGGAAGGCAGGGATAGGTTTCATGGCAACAGGTATTTGATGCGGGAAGCTTGGAGCAATTCACCTCGGCCGCCAATGGACAAAATTACGGGACCAGCAGTCCCCAAGTTGGGCTGGCGCATCAACAGCCAGAGGAAATCCATGCGGAAGCAGCCGATGAATGTCCGCTGGCGGAGGCGCTCAACAACCGGCCAAGAATGACTTTGACTGACGAACGGGGACTGACGAATGAAAACGAGGCATGGAAAGCAGGTTTACTCCCTGGCCTTCATTCGTCAGTCCCCATTCGTCAGTCCTTGTTCCGTTTTATGTGTCGGCCCTGCATTCGGGACAGTCTCAGCTTGGCCCCATCCAAGTTGAACCCGCTCCCCTTGCCCGCTAACCTCGTGGCATGAAATCACTCCTGGCCACGTGCCTCGTCGCCTGCTCGGTGCTGGCCCCACGCGCCTTCGCCGCCGAACTCACCGACCGCTGGGTGTATCTCCAGACGAACCTGCAGGTGGACAAGAACGTGGACGACGCCGACGCGCTCTTCCGTCGTGCCGCCAAGGCCGGCTACACCGGCGTGCTGCTCGCCGATTCCAAGTCCGCCAAGCTGGGCGACGTCATCCCCCGCTACCACCAGAACGTCACGCGCATGAAGCGCCTCGCCGTCGAGACGAAGCTGGAGATCATCCCCGCGCTGTTCAACATCGGCTACTCCGAGGCAATGCTCTGGCACGATCCCAATCTCGCCGAAGCGCTCCCCGCCAAGGATGCCCTCTTCGTGGTGCAAGGCGGCGTGGCCCGGGTGGTGAAAGATTCCCCCGCCGACCTGCGCGGCGGCGACATGACCAACCTCAAGCTCTGGGCTTGGAAGGACGACAACCTCGTGCCCGAAAATGGCGCGCTCCGCGTCACCGACCCAAAAGGCGCGAACTCCCGCATCTCGCAGAAACTCAAGCTCACGCCGTTCCGCCAGTATCACATCAGCGTCCGCGTCAAGACCCTGGACTTCCGCGGCAAGCCCGAGGTGAAGCTCCTCGCCGGCAAGCTCTCCCTCAACCACGCCGACCTCGGCCACAAACCCACCCAGGACTGGACCACCCATCACATCGTCTTCAACTCCCTCGATCAGACCGAGGCGACGCTCTACCTCGGCTGCTGGGGCGGCTCCACGGGTTCCCTCTGGTGGGATGACGCGAAGCTGGAAGAGACCGCCTTGGTGAACTTGGTTCGCCGCCCGGGCGCGCCCTTCAGCGTGAAGCGTGAGGACGGCACCGAACTCGTCGAAGGCCGGGATTTTGAGCCAGTGGCGGACCCGAAGTCCGGCACGGTGCCGTGGAAAGGCGCGTTCGAGGTCTGGCACGAACCGCCGGTGATCAAGACGAAGCTGGCCGACGGCACTCGTCTGCGCGTGTCCTTCCATCACGTCGTCACCGTCCACGAGGGCCAGGTGATGGTCTGCCCGTCGGAGCCCAAGACGGTTGAATTGCTCCGCGACGAGGCCCGGCGCGTCCACGCCGCCTGGGGTGCGAAGAGCTACATGATGAGCCACGATGAGATCCGCTGCCTGAACTGGTGCGCCGCCTGCCAGCGCCGGAACCTGACTCCCGGCCAAATCCTTGCCGACAACGCCCGCACCTGCGTGCAGATCCTCCGCGAGGTCAACCCCGGCGGACGCATCTTCGTCTGGAGTGACATGTTCGACCCCAACCACAACGCCAGGAGCACCGGCGACTACTATCTGGTGCGGGGCGACCTGAGCGGCTCGTGGGAGGGCCTGGACAAGGACGTGAGCATCGTCCCGTGGTATTTCGGCAAGCGCGCGGAGAGCCTCAAGTTCTTTGCCGACCGTGGCCACAAGCAGGTCATCGCCGGATATTACGATGCCAGGCCGGAGCAAATCCGCGAGTGGCTGGCGGCCGGCAAGGACCTCCCCGGCGTGACCGGCATCATGTATACCACTTGGAAGAGGAATTTCGCGGACTTGGAGAAGTTCAGCGAGGCGGCGGGCAAGTAAGGTGGCGCGCAACCATTCCGTGCCAGCGAGGTCGCCGGCCCTCCGTAGCGCCGGCCTCTGGCCGGCCGTATCGCAAGCGTCCTCGCTTGCCCGGCGTGCCGAACCACCGAGGCGGCGCCCGCGAATGCGCCCATATCCCACCGTTCCAAAATCACTCCCCATTGCCACATTCCGCGCAACCAGCTACATTACTTGGTGTTGAAGCCAGCAGACAGAGAAACGAAATGAAACTCGCGACACCATTGGGATTGCTGATCGCCGCGGTTGGCTGCGCCGCCTTCACCGCCCACGCCGACGCGGTCGGGGATTACAAAGTGATCCTCGAACGGAACCCATTTGGCCTGAAGCCCCCTCCCCCACCTCCTGCTCCGCCACCGCCGCCGGCCGAAACCGTCACGCCCACCAACTACAAGCTCAGCGGCATCACCGCGCTCTTCAACCCGCCGCGCGCGATGTTCGTGAATCAGATTCCCGGCAAGCCCTCGCCCGAGTATCTCAGCCTCTCGGAAGGCCAGCGGCAGGGCACTCTCGAAGTCCTGGCCGACGGTATCAACGTCAAGGCGGGCACAGTCCGGGTGAAAATCTCCGGTGAGGAGCGCACCATGTCCTTCGACAAAGACGGACTGAAGGCCTCCGCCACGCCAGCCGTCATGACCGCCCCCGGCGTGCCCGTGCCCCTCGGCCATCCCAATCCGACCCCGCCAACGCCCGGCGGCAGCATGATTCCGACTCCGAGCATTCCGGTGCCGGCTTATCGAGGACCGACTGCGACACCGATGACAGCACCCACCGGCGGCCCTGCCGTGATCCCAGGGGCGAATCAGATCCAACGACCGGTCCGCATCCCCCTCACCACCTCCGAGAATCAGACGGCTCCCCCGCCGGCGGCCAATATTGATCCCGTGGTCCAGACCGTGGCGATTGAAGTGAACCGGGCGGTCACCCGCGAGGCGGTCGCCCGCGGCGACTCCCCGCCGCTGCCTCCCACCGACTTGACCGGTCGCTGAGACTATCGGGTGATCCACCCGCCCCCGACCACCAGGTCCTCCTGATAGAACACGCACGCCTGCCCCGGCGTGATGGCCCGTTGCGCCTCGTGCAGCTTGACCCTGGCACCGCCATCGGGCGTTGGCGTCACCGTGGCCGCCGTGCCGGGATGGTTGTAGCGAATCTTCGCCGTCACCTCGATGGCTACAGGCGGAGTCTCAAAGGGGATCCAGTTGCAGCGCTCCACCCGGAATTCATCCCGGTCCAGCATCGTGTCGTCGCCCACGATCACCCGGTTGTTTGCCGCATCCAGTTCGATGACGTAGAGCGGCTTGGGCGAGGACAGCCCCAGCCCCTTGCGCTGACCGATGGTGTAAAACTCGATGCCCTCGTGCGTCCCGAGCTTGCGCCCGTGAACATCCACGATGTCGCCGCGATGCCGTTGCGCCAGCTTGGCATGTTCGAGGAACTTCCCGTAGTCATTGTCCGGCACGAAGCAGATCTCCATGCTCTCCTCCTTCTCGGCGGTCTTGAGTTTGCACTCGCGGGCCAGGTCGCGCGTGTCCGCCTTGGTCTTGTCGCCGAGCGGGAACATCGTGCGTTCCAACTGCCATTGCTTGAGCGAGAAGAGGAAATAGCTCTGATCCTTGCGCGGGTCACGGCCGCGCTTGAGCAGGGTGCGTCCGCTATTTCCGCACTTCTCCGTCCGCGCGAAGTGCCCGGTGGCGATGAACTGCGCGCCAAGCTGGTCGGCGCGGTGCAGGAGCGTGCCGAACTTGAGCCGTTCGTTGCACATCACGCAGGGGTTCGGCGTGCGCCCGGCTTTGTATTCCTCGGCGAAGTAGGCGATCACCTGCTTCTGAAACTCCGCCGACTCATCCACGAGGTAGTAAGGGATTCCCAACTGATGCGCCACCGCCCGGGCGTCCTTCACCGCTTCCGGACCACAGCACTTGTCCTCCGCGCGGTTCACGCAGTCCTGCGGCCAGAGCTTGAGCGTCACGCCCACCAGGTCGAAGCCCTGCGACTGTAGCAAGGCCGCCGCCGCAGAGGAATCCACCCCGCCGCTCATGCCCAGCATCACCCGCGTCTTAGTCGTCTCTGACACGCGGCGGAAGGTAGGTCCGGGTGGCCAAGGTGTAAAGCGGGCGGAAGGCAGGAACCGGCGGAACGCAGACGCTGCGGACAATGCTCTCTCACGGGATTATGAGCAGGGATGGCTTCATCCTGCCTGCTCTTAATCCTGATCCTGAACCTAACCCTACGCTTCCCACGCCCCACTTCAAAGTGGACTTTGCCCGGGCGCTCCACTACCAAGCCCGCGACTTCGACCACGTTCGCAACACACCCATGAACTCTGATTTGATCCTCGTCACCGGCTCCGCCGGACGTGTCGGCCAGGCCGTCGTGAAAGAACTCGTGGCGCGCGGCGAACCGGTGCGCGGCTTTGACCGCGTGCCCACCCCCGGCCTCGCCGATTCGCAGGTGGGCAACCTCACGGACGCCGACGCTGTCCGTCGAGCCGCCGAAGGAGCCGGGGCCGTCATCCACCTCGCGGCCACGCCCGACGATGCGGACTTCATGACTGAGATTCTGCCCAACAACATCATCGGTCTGCACCACGTCATGGAAGCCACCCGGCTCGCGGGCGCGCGTCGGCTCGTGCTGGCCAGCACCGGGCAGGTAAACTGGTGGCAACGCGAACGCACCGAACTCGCCATCCGCCCGGAGGAGCCCACCACCCCGCGCTACTGGTATGCCGCAGCGAAGGTCATGGCCGAAGGCATCGGCCAGGGTTACGCGGAAATGCACGGCTTGAGCGTGATTTCGGCCCGGCTCGGCTGGTGTCCGCGCCCGGGCCAGGAAAAGGAGATTTCCGCGCTCGACTGGGCCAAGGATCTCTACCTGAGCCCCGGTGATGCCGGCCGTTTCTTCCATGCGGCCGTTCGCGCGCCGCTCACGATTCGCTACGCAGTCGTTTACGCGACCAGCAAGCACCTGCAACTGCCGCGCTTCGACCTGCAACCCACCAAGGCGCTGCTCGGCTGGGAACCCAGCGAGCACTGGCCCGACGGGCTGCCCGCGTAACGGGCGTTACTCCCAGGCGCACAACTGCTCGACGTAGGCTGCTGATCCATCCCGTAGCCAGCCATCGAGCTGGGCCTGCTCCTTGAGCTGCTGGCCGCGTGCCCGGTCCACGACGAGGAAACGGGAATCAATCTCCGCCACCGCCGTGAGATCGCCCCAGAGCTTCTCAAACTGGGCGACCGGAAAGACGTCTTCCTGCCCATGGCCCCAGCGCTTCTTCACATCCTTCAGCGTGATATAGGTCGGCACCTTCGCCGCCAAGGCACGGATGGCCGCTGAAATGCCCGCTTCATTTCCAGCGAGCACGTCCTCCCGCGTGAGATGCAGGGCGCGGAGAAATCCATCCACGTCAATCCAGGTGGTCAGGGTGTTGTAATAGCTCAGGCCAAACTCCAGTTCCTCATGCGGCATGGCCAGCCCCTCGACGAGCCGGGTGCGCCCGTCCACCCGCGCCAGCCCGCCCCCACGATCATCCAGCCGGCGCGTGATGACCTCGAAACTCAACGTCGCCCCACTCTCCAGGTGCTGGCCCAGCAAGGTGGGATCGAGATTCGCGCCCACGGTGTCAATGTTGTGCAGCAGCAGCGTCTTGAGCTGCGGCCGCTCGCGGAGCAGTGCCGCAAGCGTGCCATTGCGCAACAAGTTCGGCACTTCGTAGAAGTGGCCGACGGGATGCAGGCATTGAAGCGCGAGGTTGTCCCGGTAATCACTGGCTTCTCCCACGGAGGATGCCCAGCGCAGGAGCGCGGCGCGCAACGAATCGCGCACCTTCTGCTGCTGCTCGTCGAGCACCTGCTGCGGCATCTCCTCCCACGCAAAGCGCAGGTCGCGCGCGGTCGGCACCAGCCGCAGGCCGACGCTCGCGCCACGGCTCAGGAGCAGCGTGCCGTCGTAGCCATAGTTTTGCGTGGCGGAAAGAAACTCGGACAATGGACCATGGGTGAGATAGCTCGTCGTGACCACATGCGGCACTGTAATGCCGGCTGACTGGGATGCCTTCCGCGATTTGGCCAGATGAACTTCGAGAAACGTGCGATGCCGTCCCCCCAGCTTGCAAAACGGGTGCAGCGACTTCACCACGCCCGCGCCCTGGGTCCACCGGCTCGCGGCCCCGGCGGCCAGCGTGATGACAGCGGCCTCACCACTGCGGAGCGCCGCCAGCCCACGCCCGTGAGCAGTCCGTAGTAGGGCAGGCATCTTGCCTGCCTCACTGCGGACATCCGACACGTCTTCTGGCCGCACGTCTTCGATGCCGGTGTTGGCCGGCAGGCGATTCTGTGCCAGCCCGATGCGCGCGGCTTTTAGATCGGCCCGGATGACTTCGTGGGCTTCCCGGTCAAAGCCGTTGGCTGCCAGGAGTTCGTCCAGACTTTGCGCGCCGGCCTTATCCTCCTTAAGCCGGGGGAACATCGTGTCGAAAAGCGTCTGCACCATGCCCCGCAGCTCGGGCTTGGTGCGGCAGGCGGTGGCGAACTTGTCCAGCTCCGCCCGGCGCGCGGAGGGCAGTTCCTGGCGGTCCGTGCGGAGCAGCTTGGGCACGGTCAACGCATAGTAACCCGCCGGCATCAGCGCTGTGTCGCCCGCCAAGAGCTCAGCCCAGGTGCCACGCTCGTTGATGGCGTAGTCAAAAACCACCGGCTCCATCGCAAACGGCAGCGCGTGCTGCAGCTCGCGCTTCGTGGCCGACATGATCTCCTGCAGCCGCTGCTGGCCCTCGGCCTTGCGCTGCGGGGCAAAAATAAAGCCCATACCGCCGCCGCTCATGCCGCCCAGCATCCAAAAGCCCCAGAAGTCATCGCCAAACTCGCGACCGACGCGCTCGATGAGCTGCTCGGTGAAGTAGGTCGAAGCCCATGGGATGATCGCCTGGATCGGTTCGCGGAAGTTGCGCGTGGTGGCGGCCCCGAGCGCACGGATGTCGCCGGACTTCAACGCGGCGAGGACTTCATCGAGAATGCGCAGCGCATCTTGCCGGCCACGCCACTCGGCTTCGCAACGCAGGAGATACTTCTCCGTGACCATCTCCAGGATCGGCCCGACGTTCTGCGCCATGCCGCCATGCACGAGCACGAGCGAGTCCTGCAATTTTTTGCGCGTCTCGGCGGAAGCGTCATCCAGGCTGAGAATCCGATGCTGTGGCATGAGGCGGCCGCGCGAGATGCCGAATTCGGGCTCGCCTTCACCGGCAATGACGCCTTCGATGAGCTTCATGCCGGGCCAGACACCGCCGCTGTCCTGCCAGCCGCCGCCCGAGCCGCCCAGCCACTCACCGAGCAACGCGCGGGCGAGCACGATACGGCGCTCCGCCTCCGCCAGCGCACCGGTAAGCCCGGGAAGTGGGGCGCCTGTCTCCCCGGGCATCTTGCCCGCGAAGCTTGGCTGGTTGAGTCCTCCCTCTGACTGAGGCAGCGCGGGCGAGACGCCCGGTGCGGCAGGCTGGAAGCCTGCCCCACTATGGCCGGTCGCCTGCCCCGTGGCGCGCATCAGCACGCTGACCAGCGAACCGAGCAAGTTGGTGCTCACGGCGAGGCGCGACCCTTTGGGAATGTCGTTCACGCACGAGACCAGTTCCAACCCACGCCCCGGCCCAACAATGCGCGCGAGCAACTCGGCCAGACTCTGCCCGCTGCCTTCAATGCCCGGCGGAACCACGCCCGCCGCAATGACCGCCGCCTTGAGCAGGCCGAGGTAATCCTTTGCAAAATCAAACACGTCCGACAACGCCGTGATGTCCGCCGTCGCTCCCAGGTCCACGGACGTGAGGCGCAGCACCGGCTCATCAAGCACGCGCAGCCATGCGCTTACGGGCGGACGCGGCGCGCCGTCCCGCCCGTGGATGCCGAGATCCACGGACACGTTGATCACCTTGGCTCCCTCGGGGAAATCCATGCCGAGAAAGAAGATGTCACTCCACGCCGAATGCGTGAGGTCCATGCGCACCGGCGTCAGTTCGCGGAGGATCGGGTAAGTGCCGTCAGCGGCCCGGTGGAGCAGTTCAGGGCGCAGACGGAGCGGTTGGTCGGCGGGATGGCCCACCCGGAACATCCACTGGTTCCCCCGCACGCTGCGGACACTGCGACGCACCTGATCCGCAAGCGTTTGGAAGGCAAGCCGATGGTAAGCCGACGCGAGCGCGGAGCACAGCCCGTCACTGGGACCATCGGCTGACTGGGCAGCTTGGAAGGTGTCAATCGCCTCCTCAAAACGGCGGTGAAGGAGCTGCTCGTAGCCGGAGAAGGGAATCAGACCCGAGGATTGAGGGGATGGGGTCTGGCGTTTTGGGTCTGGGGCTTCGAGCTTCCCCGGCAGGTGGAAGCGGTGGATGGCGTAGAGGAAAAACAGCGCCCGGACACGCTCGTAGAGGTTCTCCGAATGGCGGCGGAAGGCATCCAGTTCCGCGCACTCGGCGAGCAATTGAACCGCGCTCAAGTCGCGGCAATGCGCGTCGAGCGAGGCATTGCGGCTGCTGGCGTCGCGGGCGGTGATGAGGTCAACTAGCATGTCGCGTCTCAGTTGCTCAACGACCGAACCAGGTCTTGGGCGAGCGCGGCATAGCCCTTGGCCTTGAGGTTCGTCACCTGCTGCTGGTCGGACTTCTCCCGTGCCGGGCGCGTGCTCAGCGCCTCGTTCTCAAACGCCGCCGGCGTCAACATCGTCCAGTTGCCGGACTTCACGTCCACGACCGCAGCCTTGAGCCGGATGCGCATCTGCTGTGTCTCGTCAGGGGCGAACCAGCTCACGACCGGAACCCACGAAATAGTTTTGGTCACATGGTCCACGCGACCAGACTCCAAAATGCCCCAGTAGCAGACGATGGCATCAACGCCGCCCCGCGCCGCTGCCAGCCGCAACCGGGCCGACAGCGACTCATCGCCCGCCTCCTTCACGCCGAGTTGGGCCGGCACGCCACTGAACGGCGTGACGGCAAAATACTTCTCCACCTCGGCCACCATTGGGGCATCGGGATACTGTGCGCCGGATTGCAGCAGCATCACGCGCGCACCCCGTTTCACTTCAAGCCGCGAGCGCGCGGCGGCAGCGTGGCGAATCTCGGCTTCAGTCGGCTTGTCGGTTGGGCGGATTCCCAGCACATCCAGTTCGTTGAGTTCCAAGCTGGGCTGGCCGGATTTGCCGCCGTAATAGCCGTAGTGTCGGGAGCGGTAGCCGGAGTCGGAGATGGACCGGGTTTCGCAACCGGAGAGGAGGATGGTGGTGACGAGCAGGCCAGCGAGGAGAATGTGTTTGTTCATAGTTGGGGTGGTTAGACGGGAAATCACTTCACACGCTGCGCCAGCAATTCCACCAGTCCGGTCAGCACTTCATCCCGGTCCTTGCCGCTCAAGGCCAGCGCCAGTTGCGCAGTGAGCAGGCCGTAATTCGCGCCGATGTCGTAGCGGCGGCCCGCGAGTTCAGCGGCGAGGTAGCGTTCCTTGCGCGCCAGTTTGGCCAGCGTGGCTGACAGGTGGACCCCCCCGCGCGCGCCCGCGGCCGCAACTTCCTCGGCCAGCAGCGCCATGATGGAGGGGGTCAGCACATGCATCCCGAAAAAGCACAGGTAGTGGCCCGCGCGCAGGCCGGGGACGATCAAGCGTTGCTCCGCCTCGGTGGGCGTGGGCTTCTCGACCACTTCGGTGATCTCGTAAAGCCCTTTACGTGCCTGCACGAGGCGTCCGCCCACCGCGCCGTAGTAGGGCAGCTTGCTCTCGTGCGTGGCCTGCACGGCGGACACGGCGCAATTCTCCGCCGCCGCGACCTCGACCAACTGCTGGGCGCAACGACGCACCTCGCCACTGACGTAGAGATGATCGCCCACCAGCAGCAGAAACGGCTTCTTCCCCGCAAAGTTTGCCGCGCACGACACCGCGTGTCCGTAGCCGAGCGGCTTCGCCTGCTCGACGAACTCCAGCCGTTTGGCGTGTTCGCCCGCCGCCGTGCGGTAAGCCTTCTCGTCGCCGGGGCAGACCACCACGCAAAGCTCTTCGATGCCGGCGGCCAGCACTTCCTCGATGATGATGGCCAGGGCGGTCTTGGTCTGGCCGTCCCGGTCCACGAGAGACTGGAGCGGCAGCGTGCGCTGGCTCTTGCCGGCGGCGGTGATAATGGCGCGTTTGATGTCCATGTGGGGAAAGTGATTGGTAATTAGTGCTTAGTGCTCAGTTCATCCGCGCGCTGGGAGCCTAGCGGGAACTCTCCTCGCCTGCCAGTCAGGAACGACACGACGGAGAGTCATCGGACATCCAGCGCGCACTCACAACTAATCACTAATCACTGATTACCTTCCTACAGCAGCCCCTGATAGGCCAGCCAGAGGGAGCGGTAATACTTCATCACCCGGATCGGGTCGGTGCTCGGCGGAATCTCGGCGAAGGTGAAGCCGGTGAAGCCGATCTCGGTGAGCCCGTTGAGCAGCTTGCGGAACGGATACTCCTCCAGATACAGGTCGCGCATGTGGACCGTGAAGATCTTGTGCTTCACGAGGTTGAAATTCGCATCCCAGCCGTCGCCGAAGATGTCCGAAGGGTTCGAGTTCCAGCAGATGCCGACGTTCTTGTGGTCGGCGGCGTCGAGGATGGTCTTGATGTGCTGCAGCAGGGCGGTGCCGGGGCCGTGGACTTCGAGGCGGATCTGCTGACCATGCTGCGCGCCAAACTCGCCCAGTTCGCGCAGGGACTTGCCGATCTGGGCGAGCGTCTGTTCGACGGGGACTTCCTTGGGCAGGGCGTTGGGGCGGACCTTCACACCGGTCGCGCCCACGTCCTCGCCGAGGAGAATGTATTCCTTCGTGGCCTCGATGTCCTTGCGGAGCTTGGCCTGGTCGGGCGTGTGATAATCAAAGGCACTGCCCAGGCTCCAAAGCTTCACGGGCGAGTCGGCGAAACGTTTCTTGACCTCGGCGCGCTGCGCTTTGGTCAGGTCCACCTCCACCTTGTGGGCGTGGCCCGTGCGCAGTTCGACGCCCTCGAACTTCGCTTCGGTGCAGTTCTGGATGATGGTGGGCACGTCCCATTTTTCGGCCAGGTTGTAGGTGACGGTGCCCAGGTGATACTTGGAAGGCTTCGAGAAGAGCGGGGACTTGACCTCGGGCATCTTGACCTTTTCGGCGGCCGGGGCGGCGGTGGCCAGCGCGGCGGAACCAAGGGCGGAGGCAAGGAAGGTGCGGCGGGTAGTGTTCATAAGCGTGTGTTTGCTGTCCGGTGGAATAGCAAATCGGCAGGGGGAGTCACGCGGATTCACAAGTCGGCGCTTGCCAAGGCGGGGGTGGGGCAGGATTTTAGCCCCATCGTTCGCGCCGAACACAGCCTCAGCTTCGGCCGCCGGGCCACCTTCCCGGCGCGGTTGTCCCCTGCCCTGCCCCGACGCCATGAGTGACACCGAAGCCAGAAGACTCGCGGCGCTCCAGCGCTACCACATCCTCGACACCCCCGCCGAGGCGGCCTTCGACGACCTGACGCAGCTCGCCGCGCAGCTCTGCAACACCCCCATTGCGGCGGTCTGCCTGCTGGATGAGAAGCGCGTGTGGTTCAAGGCGCGCACGGGCATCCAGATTGCGGAAGTGCCGCGTGAAGCCTCGTTTGCCATGCATGCGGTCCAGCAGGCAGGCACACTGGTGGTGCGCGACACGCTGGCGGACGACCGCTTTCGCGAGCACCCGCTGGTGAAGGACAGCCCACCGGTGCGCTTCTATGCCGGGCAGCCGCTGATTACTCCTGAAGGTGACGTGGTCGGCACGCTGTGTGTGATGGACCGGGTGACGCGCGGGCTCACGGGACAGCAGGCGCTGGCCCTGCAACGCCTAAGCCGGCAGGTGCTCACCCAGCTCGAAGTGCGCCGGCACGTCGCCGACTTGGAGCGGGAGATCAAAAAGCATCAGGAGACCGAGGACGCCCTGCGCTTCACCGAGGCAATGTTCCGCGGCATCTACGAGAACGCGACGGACGGCATCTTCCAGACCACACCCGAGGGCAAATTCCTCTCCGCCAACCCGATGCTGGCGAAGATCTACGGCTTCAGCACGCCGGAAGAGCTGGTCACGGCCCTGAGCGATGTGTCCCGGCAGCTCTACGTGGACCCGGCGCGGCGCGAGGAGTTTGTGCGCCTGATGCGCGAGCACGAGATCATCCAGAACTTCGAGTCGCAGGTTTACAACGCCCGGGGCGAGGTAATCTGGATCGCCGAAAATGCACGCGCGGTGCGCGATGCCGAGGGCCGCCTGCGCTACTACGAAGGCACGGTCGAGAACATCACCGAACGCAAGCGCGCGGAGATCGCCGTGCGGGAGACGGAGCGGCGCTTCCGGTCCGTCTGGGAAAAATCCGCCGACGGCATGCGGCTCACGGACAAGGACGGCATCCTCCGCCAGGTGAACCCGGCCTACTGCCAGATCGTGGGCATGACGGAAGCGGAATTGATCGGCCAGTGCTACATCGTCAGCTATCAGGACTGCGAGGAAGTGCAGAAGCTGCACGCGCTCTATCGCGAAAGCTACCAGAGCCGGACCCTGCCGGAGCACCTGGACCGGAACATTGTCTTCCGCAACGGACGCCGCGCGATTCTCGAGTTGTCGAATTCGTTTGTCGAAATCGAAGGCCAGGACCCGTTGATTCTCAGCATCCTGCACGACGTCACGGAGAGCCGCCGCGCCGAGGAGATGCTCCGCAACTCCGAGCTGCGTTTCCGCTCGATCTGGGAACGCTCGGTGGACGGGATGCGCCTGCTGGACAAGGACGGCCTCACGCGCGCGGTGAACCCCGCCTTCTGCCGGCTGGTGGGCCTGACGGAGACAGAACTCCTGGGCCGGCCCTACACCGAGCATTACGACCAGGGCGAAGATACGCAGGCCCGGCTGGAACGATTCCGCAAGGAGTATCAGGCACGCAGCATCGCCGAGCACATGGAACGCCGCATCACCCTGCGCGATGGCCGCTCTGTGCATCTCGAACTGTCCATTTCCTTCGTCGAGGTCGAGGGCGAAGATCCGCTCGTGCTCACGGTCTTCCACGATTTGACAGAGCGCAAACACGTCGAGGCGGCTCTGCGCGAATCCGAGTTTCTCTATCACTCGCTGGTGGACAACCTCCCGCAGAACATGTTCCGCAAGGACATCACCGGGCGGTTCACCTTCGTCAACCAGCGCTTCTGCCACGAAGTGGGCAAACCGCGCGAGGAGATCATCGGCAAGACGGACTTCGACCTGTTCCCGGCCAATCTGGCCGAGAAATACCAGCGGGATGACCACCGGATCATCGAGTCGAAGAAAACCACCGAGACGATCGAGGCGCACTTCGCGCCGGAGCGCGGCAAGATCTACGTGCAGGTGGTCAAGACGCCGCTGTTCGACCGCGACGGCAATCCGCTGGGCATCCAGGGCATCTTCTGGGACGTCACGGAGCGCAAGCGGATGGAAGAGCAGCTCGCCATCGAGCGCGACCTCCTCCGCGCCCTGCTGGACAACGTGCCGGACCGCATTTACTTCAAGGACACCGAGTCCCGCTTCCTCCAGGCCAGCCTCGCGATGGCCAAGCGCCTGGGGCTGAAGGATCCCGGCGAGGTCGTGGGCAAGACGGACTTCGACTTTCATCCCACCGAACTGGCGCGCGAGTTCTTCGCCGACGAGCAGAAAATCCTGCTCACCGGCGTGCCCATCATCAACAAGATCGAGCGCCAGCTTGCCATGGATGGCGCGGAGATCTGGGCGTCAGTCACCAAGGTGCCGCTGCGCAACCGCGCGGGTTTCATCACCGGCATCATCGGCATCTCCCGCGACATCACCGGCATCAAGCGCGTCGAGCGCGAACTGCAGCAGGCGCGCGACTCCGCGCTGGAATCCACGCGGCTCAAGTCCCAGTTCCTCGCGGCCATGAGCCATGAGATCCGCACGCCCATGAACGGCGTCGTGGGCATGATCGAGCTGCTGCTAGACACGGACCTTGCGCCCCAGCAGCGTGAGTTTGCCGAGACGGTCCACTCCAGCGCCTACGCCCTGCTCCACATCATCAATGACATCCTCGACTTCTCGAAGATCGAGGCGGGCAAGCTCACGCTGGAGGCGACGGACTTCGACCTGCGTGAAATCGTCGAGCGCAGCGCCGAACTCCTCGCGCACCGTGCCCAGGCCAAGAACCTGGAGGTCGTCACCTGGATGGCGCCCGACGTGGCCGCCTATCTACGCGGCGACCCCGTGCGCATCCAGCAAATCCTCGTCAATCTCATCGGCAACGCGGTGAAGTTCACCGAGCGCGGCGAAGTTGTGCTGCGGGTCATCAAGGAGGCCGAAACGGAGACGAACGTCTCCGTCAAGTTCTCCGTCCTGGACACGGGTATCGGCATCGCCCCGGAAGCCCAGTCGAAGATCTTCCAGGCTTTCACCCAGGCGGACGGTTCCACCACGCGCAAATACGGCGGCACGGGACTCGGCTTGTCCATCTCGCGGCAGCTCGTGGAACTTATGGGCGGCAAGCTGGAACTGCGCAGCACCCTGGGTGAAGGCTCGACCTTCTGGTTCACCGTCACGCTGGACAAGCAGCCCGGACGCGCCGCGCGTGAACCCTCGAGTTCCCGCCTGGCGGGTGCTCGCCTGCTGGTGGTCACGGAGAACGCCCACCTGCGCCACGCCTTCGTCAGCATGGTGAACTTCCTTGGCATGAGCTGCGCCGGGGTGCGCAACGGGGACGAGGCGCTCCATGTGCTGCGGGATTCGGCAGCCAGTGCGATGCCCTTCGATGCGGCCATCCTCGACATCAAGCTCGCGGGTGCCGACGGCCTGACCATCGCGCAGAACATCAAGGCCGAATCGGACATCGCCGCCACCAAGCTGATCCTCCTCACGCCGCTGGGCCAGCGGCTGGACACGGACATCATGCGGCTGGCGGGGCTTTCCGGCAGCCTGCTCAAGCCCGTGCGCCTGTCCCGCCTCGAGGAGTGCCTGCTGCGCGTGCTCACGCATGATGACCGCACCCTCTCACTGCCCAGTCCGTCCGAGACGGCCTTCCTCCACCGCAGCAAGGTGCCGCCCGGCGAAACCCGCCCGCTCCGCATCCTGCTGGTTGAGGACAACACCGTGAACCAGCGCGTGGCCCTGCTCCAGCTCAAGAAGCTGGGCTACGTGCCTGACACCGTGCTCAACGGCGAGCAGGCGGTCGCCGCCGTGCAAACCAAGCCCTATGACGTGGTGCTCATGGACTGTCACATGCCGGTGATGGACGGTTACACGGCCACGCAGCGCATCCGCGAGTGGGAAGTGCAGGACAACCACCCGCGCGTGCGCATCCTCGCCATGACCGCCGACGCCGGACGCGGCGACGCGGAGCATTGTTTCGCCGCCGGCATGGACGACTTCATCACCAAGCCGGTGCATCTGCCTGAGTTAAGCGCCGCCTTGGAGCGCGTGAATACATCCGCCCACGCCGCCGAGGCCGGCACGCCGGAACCGGCCACCCCCGGCACCCAGCCACCGTTGGACGAGGCCACTTTGGACTTCTCCGTGCTCGCCACGCTGCGCGATCTCAGCGAGCCCGGCCAGCCCGACCCCGTGGTGGAGCTGATTGATCTGTTCATGGAGGACGCGCCCGACCGCTTGCAGGCGATGCAGACTTCACTGGACCGTCAGGACGTCGAGGCGCTCAAGATCGCCGCCCACTCGTTGAAAGGCAGCGCGAAGAATCTCGGGGCCAAGCCGCTCGGACGAATCTGCGCCGAACTGGAACACCAGGCCATCGCTGCGGACTGGGACAACGCCCTGCTCACCTTGAAGGCCATCGGCCAGGAATTTGACAAGCTCCGCGCCGTGCTCGCGGCGGAAAAGAAGCGTTGAAGGCGTTTCCCGTCGGACCTCCCGTTCGCGCAACCTCTACGGCTGCGCCAGATAAGTCATCGCCCGCCGGCTGGGCATGAAGAGGTAGGCCCCGCCCAGGACTGTTACGAAGCGCGGCATTGGGGCCGTCCGGTGGTCGAGGTCTTCGCTGGGAATCAGGAGGGAACTGGGGTCATTCGGCCGGCCATTGTCGCCGATCAACGGATCGCGGCAGCCGCGGAGCCCGTTGAAATGCGGATTGTTCGCCCAAACCTGCTGCATGAACTCGAACTGGCTCTTGATGCTCGCGTTGATGCAGAAGAAGTGCAGCCCCCGGGCCTGGCCGTCGTCGCGCAGGCCAAGAATCGCCCGCAGTCCGTCGAGGTCATTCAACCGGTCCAGCACCGTGAGGTCAAACAACGGCGGGCCATAGGGTTTGCCGCGCCGGAGGATGCGATGGCGGGCGCTCATGCGCAGGGACTCCTCCGGCCCGGCGGGCCGGATCAAATCACGCGGATTCGAGCGGCGGATGTGCGCGCCAAACGGGCAGCCAAGACCGCGCGCATCGGCTGTGGCGTAGCTGAATTCGTTGGCGTCCTGAAGCGCGGGGTCGTCGTATTCCGGAGCCAGCGTCAGCGGGGCCCCGCTCGGCCATCGTCCCACCAGTTTCGCAGCCAGCCAGACCATGTAGCCCGGGTCCGCCGCACGGCGGAGGCGGAGGGACTCGGATTCCAGAAAGCGCCAGAACGCAGCGACGTCCTGGCCCAGCTTGCGATACACCACGAAGGTGCCGTTCATCCCAAAATCCCGTTTGCCCGTGTGCTTGGGATTGGCCGAGTCGAGGAGCCGTTCGTGGGGATCGTCCGCTGCGTCCAGCAAGGGATTGGCCGTGTGGTAGCCATACTCGTTGGGATAGCCGAGGATGAACTCGCCGGTGTTCACGCCTCCACCACCCTTCTTCACGCCCTTGATGTCGGGCTGGCTGATGCCGTCGCGGAAGCCAAAGGGTTCCTTGCCGTGCTCGGGTCGGGAGCCAAATTCGCAGGCGACCAGACTGACCCCGTGGCAGGCTGCCGCCCAGGCTTCCCATCGCTTGCACCGCATCTTCAAGCCGGCGGGTGATTCCGCATTGAGAATCAGAACAGCGTGAACCGGCGGATTCGCTGGACCTCCGATCTGCCAGTTGCCCGGCGCGCTGGCACCGGTGTCCCCCAGATCGCGGGAGCGCTGGCCATCGGCGGAACTGCCGTCCAAAAACTCCTTCGGAAAGGTCGCCGCGCACGTCTCGGGCAGCCCCAGCACCCGCAGGCCTGGCGCGGTAAAGGCCACGTTGACCGTGTCCGGCGGCTTGGTCTTGCGATGATTCGGTGTGGTGCGCCAGGAGTTGGCGAAAGTGACTTCGGACAGCACCTGACGCAGCCAATGCCGGGCGCCGGCCCGCTCCTCGAAGCGCAGGAACAGGAAGGCACTGTCCGGCAGATGGGCGTAGCCGCTGGTAATGAAGCCCTGGATGTCCGCGCGCGTGGCGTTGGAGAGCAACGGATGGTCTGGCTGGGGCGCATTCATCGTGGTTGCGGGAGCGGGCGGCTTTGCGCCTCCCGGGCATCCGGACACCATGCCCGTTGCGCGGGCGGCGGGGGACAGCCCGGCTGGCTTTCCGCCATCCAGCGCACCGCCCACCCGAACCACCGTGCGAACGCGCGATCATCCATGAAGTTCAGCACGGTGGTTTCCTCATAGGCGCTGTAGAAGACATTGGCCGGCACCTGATGCCTGCGGAGAAACTGCTTGAGCGCCGCCACATCTTGAGCGCCCGCCTCCGGGTAATCCGGAGCCGAAGCCCACAGCGCATCCAGACCGGACAAAATCATCTCCGCGAACTCATCAATGTAGTTCTCCCAGGTGCCATCGTAGTTGCTGACCATCAAAAATCGCCGCCCCTCGTCGAGCAGCGCCCAGCGCACCGTGTGGATGGTGCTGATGCCGGCCAACGAACCGGGCGGCGACAGCCGCCGCGCCACGAAATCTATCAGCCCCAACACCGCTTTCAGCCGCTGCAGCCGGTCCGGGTGGACGTCTGTGACGAGCGTAAGCTGGTTCTGCTGAACCACGTTCTCCGGCGGATATCCCGGCAGCAGAGCACTGGCCGGGTCGTCGGCCACGACCTCGCTGTAAGTGTGCGGAGCCCGGTCGGGAAAGTTCCGCAGGAGCCGGTTAAAGAAGCGGATCACGACGATGCGCCCAAGCGTCTTGGTAATCTGCAAGCCGGCCAGATAGACCTCCGCCGTGCCCAGCCGACGCGAGAGCCGCACGAATTCCACCACCACCAGGACCACTCCCCGGACGGCCTCCCATGGCCAGAGAAGCGCGGCCACGAGTTTGCGGAGCGCGGCCCCGATGCGCAGGATGTCCGGCAACGCCCAGAAGATTTGCGTCGCCTTGGGTTCAGCCAGGCATTTCTGGAACCATGCTTGGAAGTCTATGCTGGCCCAGAGTTCGCCCAGATTGTTTCCGCGAAACGCGATATAGTGCGCTCCGGGCACCACCGTATGACGGTCGAGAAAGCGGGCAAAGTCCGCCGGGCCGGCATAGCCCTCGCAGCATCCCCACAACGCATCCGGCTGCCGGCTGAGGCGCAGAATCTCCTTCACATGCGCTTCCACGGTTCCATCGAAGTCGGTCGCCAGCAGCAGGCGCTTTCTGGCCGGACCTCGGTCTGGGTCGTTCAACAGCACCAGTTGAGCGAAGTGAATGGAGTCGCTGTCCTGGAACTCGATGCGCACCCCGGCGGTGGCTGCCGTCACCTGCTTGCCCTGAATGTCATTGCCAAACACATTGAGCTGCAGGCGCAGGTGCTCTTCCATTCCGGCGCGCACAGGGACGATGACAAGGATTCCTTCGGCAGGCATAAGCCTGTCTCGTGAGTAACAAGTGCCCTGCATCCACGCAAGTCCCGCAAACCCATGGCAGTCGGAAACTCGGGGATGGGCCTTTTCTTCCGATGAACCCGGTGCTATCGAAAGTCAGCACGACAAGCCGCCATGAACCCCGCCACCATCCTCTTCGGCATCGAGACCGAATACGGCATCGCGCGGGATGGCGTGGAGGATCTCGACGTCGTAGCCGAGTCCATCGCGCTCGTGCGCAGTGCGATGGAGCCCGGTGTGCGGATGCGCTGGGATTACGAGGCCGAGAACCCGCACCACGACGACCGCGGCTGGGACGTGCCGGAACTGCGGCAGGACTTTGACGAGGCGGACTACTTCGAGCAGGACACGCATCGCGAGCTGAGCTTTGCCGAGATCAAGAGCGACCTCGCGCTCGGCAACGGCGCGCGCTTCTACAACGACCACGCCCACCCCGAATACTGCACGCCCGAATGCTCCACGCTGGCCGAACTGGTCGCGCACGACCGCGCGGGCGAACGCGTGGTGATGGCCTGCGCGCAGCGGCTCTCGAAGGCGCGCGGCGCGACGGTGCGGCTCTACAAAAACAACACCGACTTCCGCGGCCACAGCTACGGCTGCCACGAGAATTACCTGCTGCCCCGCGCGCTGCCATGGGAGCGTCTGGCGGCGGGGGCGCAGGCGTTTCTCGTCACGCGGCAGATCTTCACCGGCGCGGGCAAATTCGCCATTGAGGCGGAGGACAAGTTCGTCTCACCCCACTTTCAAATCGCCCAGCGCAGCGACTTCTTCAGCGAGCTGCAGAGCGTGGACACCATGCAGAAGCGTCCGCTCATCAACACCCGCGACGAGCCCCACGCCGACCCGCGCCAATGGCGGCGCTTCCATGTCATCATCGGCGACGCCAATCTCTCGCCCTTCGCCACGCGGCTGAAAGCAGGCACGACGGCACTGATCCTCGAAGCCATCCTCCGCGACCCGAAGCGTGCCTGGCCGCAACTCGCCGATCCGCTCGCCTCGCTTCCCGCCATCTCGCGCGACCCGCGCTACAAATGGGAGGTGAAGCTCACCAGCCGCCAGCACTCGACTGCGCTCGCGGTGCAGCGGGACTACCTCGCAGCGGTCAAGCAGCTCTGTGACCTCTCCGCCCCCGAGCAAGCTGCGCTGGTGGCCGACTGGGAGGCCGTGCTAAACGATCTCGAAACCGATCCCCTGCTCTGCCGCGACCGGCTGGACTGGGCCGCCAAGCTCGCGCTCATCCGCGAGTTTCAGACCGCGCAGAGCATCGCGGACAATGATCCTTGGCTGCAAAGCCTCGACCTCGAATATCACCGCCTGGACTTCGACGAAGGACTTTACTTCGGCCTGGAACAGTCCGGAGCGATGCGTGGGGTGCCGCCCGAAGCCGCCGTCCAGCGGGCGATGTTCGACCCACCGGAAACCACCCGGGCGCTCATCCGCGGCCTGCTCATCCAGAAGTTCAGCGCGGCCGTGCTCTCCGCGCAGTGGGACCACGTCACGCTCGCCTGTGGCGAGGGCGAGTTGAAAGTGTCGTTGCTGGAGATGTTCGCGCCGGAGCGCATCTTGGGCTATCGTCAGGCAATCGAAGCGGCGGCGACGCCGCAAGAGTTGCGCGAAAGGCTCCTGACATGGCACAAACAGCAGTAGATATGGGCAAGGTCACGGTTCAGGTCACACTGCGTAATTGGGGCGACATTGAGATGGTCGCTTTGGGCAAGCGCAAGGCGACGCCGCGCGAGCTTCAGGCCGAGGCATTGGTGGACACCGGTGCGACGAAGTTTTACCTGCGCCCCTCGGTCATCAAGGCTTTGGGACTCCGTCAAATCGGCGAAGGCAAATCGCAGACCATGTCGAACCGCTTCGAGAAGCGCCGCATCTTTTCGCTTGCCGAACTGGAGATGCAAGGGCGCAAAGGACGTTTCGATGTAGTGGAAGTGCCTGAAGCAAGACCTAACACCATCGGACAGATTCCACTCCGGGACTTGGACTGGGTGGTGGACTTGAAGAACCGCAAGCTCATCCCCAACCCTGATCACAAGAACGGTGTGATGTTCGACGATTTCTAAACCGCAACCCGCCCCCCTCTATGCCCGACCAAGCCCAAAAAACCCGTCCGGTGACACCCAGCCCCAGCGGCGGCGGGGGCGACGGCCCCAGCGCGCCCAAGGTGGACAAGCCCAACGTCGAGGACCTCCTCAAGCGCATGAAGAAGGTGGACCCGGATCAGGCCAAGCGGTATCGGCAGCGAACCGGCGAATAGGCGCGCGGCCTTCAGGCCGCTTCACCGTGATTCAGCCTGCCGATTTCGACTGTCATTGCGCACCCAATTCCCAAATTCACACCGAAGCGGACTGAAGCCCGCGCCCCAAAGCAATGAGCCCCATCTCCCCGTCAAGCATCGCCGGCGACTTCGTCTCGCTCCTCGCCACGCACAACCTCTCGCCGCTCCGCGCCGAGGGCTCCTCGTCTGCCCCCGTGCAGACCCAGGCCACCACCGTCTTCGCCATTCATTTCGCGGACGGCGTGCTGATGGCGGGTGACCGCCGGGCCACGGCGGGCAACATCATCGTCACCGACCGGGTGGACAAGGTCCTGGAACTGGACGCCCATTCATTGCTCGCTATCGCCGGCGTGCCGGCCACCGCCTTCGAGATGGCGCGCGTGCTGCAAACGTCCTTTGAGTATTACCGCCGCAGCCAGCTCCAGGCGTTGAGCCTCCCGGCGAAGGTTCGTGCGCTCGCCCGCCTGCTCCGTGACAATCTCCCGATGACCATGCAGGGCATCGGCGTGGTAGTGCCGCTCTTTGCCGGCGTGGACACCACCGTGCAGCCGCACCAGCCGCAGATCTACTTCTACGACCCCCTCGGCGCGCAGTTCCAAGCCGTCGGCTACGCTGCCAGTGGCTCCGGCTCGCAGACCATTCGCAGCGTGCTCAGCTACCAGGAACGCTACGGCATGCCGCGACCTTCCCAAATGACCTTGCCCCAGGCCGTGCAATTTGCCCTCCGGTTGCTGATGACGGCCTCGGAGTTTGACTCCGCCACCGGCGGCGTGCATCCCGACGTCCTCGCCTTCGCCACGCTCAAGGTGCTGCGGGCCTCCGGCGTGGAAACGATTTCGGATGCCCAGCAGGCAGAGTGGCTGAAGTAATCGCCCGAGTCACAAGTGACCGGTAGGGTGAGACTCTGTCGAACCCCATTTCGAGCGGAGCGAGGCGAGCGCAGCGAGATTCCCGCGTGGATGAGGCAGCCGAGATGCTCGCTCCGCTCGCGCCTCCTACGCCGACAAATAGGGTTCGACAGAGTCTCACCCTACCGAGCGGCCCTACTTGTTCGGCTGCGGGGTATACCGGAGATACGGCTTCACCTTGCGTGCCCCCTTCGGGAACATCGCCGGGATTTCCTCGTCCTTCACCGCGAGCGTCACGATGCATTCCTGCCCGTCCTGCCAGTCGGCGGGGGTGGCCACCTTGAACTTCGAGGTGAGCTGGAGTGAGTCCACCACGCGCAGGATTTCGAGGAAGTTCCGCCCGCAGGACATCGGATAGGTCAGCGTGAGCTTCACCTTCTTGTCGGGCCCGATCACGAAGACCGAGCGCACGGTCGCCTTGTCGTCCACGTTCGGGTGGATCATGTCATAGAGCGCGGCGACGGTCTTGGCCGGGTCGGCGATGATGGGGAAATTCATCGTCGTGGCCTGCGTCTCGTTGATGTCGCGCACCCAGCCATGGTGCGAATCCACCGCGTCCACGGAGATGGCGATGCACTTCACGTTGCGCTTGGCGAACTCGTCCTTGAGCTTCGCGACCGCGCCCAGTTCCGTGGTGCAGACGGGAGTGTAGTCAGCGGGATGGGAGAAGAGAATGCCCCAGCCGGTGCCCAGCCATTGGTGAAAGTCAATCTGGCCTTCGGTGGTGTCGGCCTGAAAGTTCGGTGCGATGTCGCCAAGTCGGAGTGCCATAGTCGTGTCGTTGTTACGTTGCGCGGGCAGGAAAGTAGGGAAGCCCGCGCCGGGGCACAAGTCTAGGCTTGCCGCCAAAGTGGGGCAGGCTTCCAGCCCGCCGCAGCGGGCGTCTCGCCCGCGTTCGTCTCTCACTCGCAGTTCATCAAGTTTCGCGGGCGAGACGCCCGGAGAGGCAGGCTGGAAGCCTGCCCCACTACTGCGCCGCCTCCAGGTAATCACTGAGCAGTTCGACGTTTCGGATGAACACGCTGGTCTCGATCCGGTCATGGAAGTCGAAGTCCCGCTTCTTCAAGTCCCCCCGAGTCACCCAGCGTCCTTGCTCGTCGAGTGCCGCGATGACCACCCGCACGCGTTCTTCCAATGCCTTTGCCCGCGACGCCTTCTGCTCCGCGGTCGGCGGCTTGGGCTGCTGCCGCGCCAGCATGGCCTCGCGTCCACGTTGCTTGACCTCCTCGAGATGCGCGAGCGCCGCCGGCACGCCATAGGCACCCTTCCAACTGTAGCCCTTCTGCCGCTCCTCGCTCAGGTCTTCGATCCGGTAGAAAATCTTCCCGTCGCGGTCGCCGAAGATGGGCTTGTTCGTGTGCAGCTCGTAATAGCGCGCCCAGACGCCCGGCGACATCTCCGAACGTTTGAACCAGGCGAAGGCGCGCGGCAGCGGCTCCAGATACCGTTCGTCGCCCAGTTCGACATAAAGGTCGGTCAGCAGGCGCAGCACGGCGACGCTCTCACTGGTGCAGGCGGCGGGCGGCTCGAAGGCCCGCGCCCAGGCCGGCTCCATGCGCGCGTTGTATTGCTGCGCCCACGTCGGCTGCGGCTCGGGCAACTGGGCCAGCAGCAGGAACTCCGCGCCGCGCTTCACGGCGTCGAGGAACTCGCGCCGGCCCGTGCGATGCCACGCATCCAGCATCGTCAGGATGCAGTCGCGCTGCGTGTTGTCGTTGAGCGTATAGTGGCGGAAATAGTTTTCTTTCCCGTAGGTGCGCGGGTAGGTCGCTGGAATGCTCGCCTTGAGCACGGGGTAGTCGGCGGCGTTGCGCGGCTGGCCGTCGTAGCGCTGCGGCCACGCGCCGTTCGGATACTGCGCCTCCAGCATCTTCTTCAGTGCATAGTCCAGGGCGGTGCGCCCCCGGTCATCGCGCGGATCAGCCGAGCCCTTGGTCGTGTCGGCGAGCGCGAGCAGGAAGCGGATGGCGCTCTGTGAATTGTTGTCGTCAAAGGTGGACGTGTTCTTCCGCTTCGCTGCCTCGGCGGCGGGAACGCTCGCCCGATCAGCCCGCCGATACCAGGCCGCACGCTTCACGGGATCGAACTCGATGAGGTAATCCCAGCCGCCGGATTCCAACTGCCCGGTCGCCAGCGCATCGCCCGCGGCCCTCGCGGCGTCAAGGAACTGCGTGTCCTTCGTGGCGGCATAGGCGCGCAGAAACGCCTGGCCCACACTCGGCGTGCCGGGCGGTTGAATCCACACCTGCGTCGCCGTGGCCTTGCCCTCCCCGGCCCGTTCCTTCAGGTCCAGCGAGTAGCGCCACAGGTAGCCGCCCTCGGCGGAGATGGAGCGCAGGTAACGTGTCGCCTTCGCCAGCGCCTCGCGGGCCTGCTGCGGCAGCGTGCGCGACTCAGCCGCGACGGCTCCCGCACAGAGGGCGAGCTGGCTGGAAGCACAAATAAACGCGCGGCGGTTCATGAAAGTGGGGCAGGCTTCCAGCCTGTCGCGGCGGGCATCTTGCCCTCGTTCATCGGTGACTCGCGGTTCAAAAAGCTTCGCGGGCGAGACGCCCGGTGAGACAGGCTGGAAGCCTGCCCCACTATGCCAAGATGTCCTTCACAACGTGCCCGTGCACATCTGTCAGCCGGTAGTCGCGGCCTTGGAAACGGAAGGTGAGCCGCTCATGGTTGAAGCCAAGCTGGTGCATGATCGTGGCCTGCAGGTCATGCACATGGACCTTGTTCTCCGCGATGCCGAAGCCCAGCTCGTCCGTCTCGCCATAGCTAAAACCCTTCTTGATGCCCGCGCCCGCGAGCATGAGCGAGAAGCAATCCGGGTAATGATCGCGCCCCAGCACCTGGCTGCCGGCGGTGCGGCCCTCGCGGAACGGCGTGCGGCCGAACTCGCCGCCCCACACGATGAGCGTGTCGTCCAGCAGCCCGCGCTGCCGCAGGTCCTCGATAAGCGCGGCGACCGGCTTGTCCGTGCGCGCCATCTTCTTCGTGAGCCCATCGGTGATGCCCGTGTCCGCGCCCGTGCCGTGGAAGTCCCAGCCCCAGTCGAAGAGCTGCACATAGCGCACGCCCTGCTCGATCAGCCGGCGCGCGAGCAGACAGTTGTTGGCGAAGCTCGCATCGCCCGGCTTCGCTCCATAGGACTCCAGCAACGCCGCCGGCTCCTTCGAAATGTCCATCACCTCTGGCACGCTGGCCTGCATCCGGAAGGCCAGCTCATACTGCGCGATGCGCGTGGCCGTCTCCGGGCTGCCCAGCTCCTGCGCCTGCAACTCGTTCAGATCGCGCAGCGTGTCGAGCGTGCGCCGGCGCATCTCGCGGTCCATGCCGGGCGGGTTCGAGACATAGAGCACCGGGTCGCCCTTGGAGCGGCATTGCACACCCTGATAAACCGACGGCAAAAAGCCGTTGCCCCAGCAGCTCTGGCCGCCGCTGGGCTGCACGCCGCTGCTGATCAGCACCACGAAGCCCGGCAGGTTTTCGTTCTCCGTGCCGAGCCCGTAAGTCACCCACGTGCCCATCGCGGGCCGGCCCTGGCGACCGGAGCCCGTGTAGAGCAGCAGCTCGGCGGGCGCGTGGTTGAACTCATCGGTGAACATGGACTTGATGACCGTCACCTCGTTCGCCACCCGGGGCAGATTGGTCATCGCGTCGGACATCCAGATGCCGCCGTGCCCGTGCTGCGCGTATTTGCGCGGCGTGCCCATCAGCTTCGGGACACCATTGGTGAACGCGAAGCGCCGGCCTTTCAAAAACTGGTCGGGGCAGTCCTGCCCGCTGCGTTTCACCAGCTCCGGCTTGTAGTCGAAAATGTCCAGATGCGGCGGCGCCCCGCTCATGTGCAGGTAGATCACCCGCTTGGCCTTCGGCGTGAAATGCGGCGAGCGTGGCGCGAGCGGACGGGACGGGTCCGTGGCCGCGACATCGGCCTTCGCACCAAGGAGCGTTTCCATCGCGATAGCGCCGAGGCTGAACTGCCCCGCGCTGCGCAGGAACGTGCGGCGGGTCTGGTGTTCGAGTTTCAGGAGGTGGGGGTTCATGGGAAAGTGTTTAGTGATTAGTAAGGAGTGATTAGTGGCGCGGTCGCTTAGTGGGAGAACAAATTACTAATCACTCATTACTTTTGGTTCACCGTTTCATCAACGTCTCGTCGAGGTTCAGCAGCACATTCGCCACCGTGGTCCACGCCGCGAGATTCACCGCATCCGCGCCCTCGGGCAGCGGGCCGAGCGGATCGGTGGCGAGCGAGGTGGCCTTCGCCTTGTCCTTCGCAAACTCCGCCGCGCTGTCCGCGTGCAGCTTCACGAGCTTGGCGAGTTCGTTGTCCGACGGCGGACGGGAGAGGACGAGGCGGAAACCGTGACGGGCCTTGTCGGCATCGGTAGTGCCGCCGTCCTTGGCCATTCGGCGGGCGAGCGCCTGCGCGGCCTCGACATAGACCGGATCGTTCATCGTCACGAGCGCCTGGAGCGGCGTGTTCGTGCGGTTGCGGCGCACGGAGCAGATCTCACGGCTCGGCGCATCAAACGTGGCCATCGAGGGATACGGGCTGGTGCGCCGCCACTCGGTGTAGAGACCGCGCCGGTAGCGGTCCTCGCCCGCACTCGTCGTCCAGTCCAGCGCGCTGCCGAAAGCGGCGCTCAGGCCCGCGCTGGGGCGCGTCGGCCGCACGCTCGGGCCAAACATCTTCGCGCTCAGCAGGCCGCTCGCGGCCAGCGACTGGTCGCGCACCATCTCGGCCGTCAGCCGCAGGCGTGGCCCCCGCGAGAGCAGCCGGTTGTCCGGGTCCTTCTCCAGCGCGTCAGGCATGACCTTCGAGGATTGCCGGTAAGCCTGCGACGTCACCAGCAGGCGCAGAAACTTCTTCGTGTCCCACTTCATCGCGACCAGTTCCGTCGCCAGCCAGTCGAGCAGCTCTGGGTGCGAAGGCAGCTCGCCCTGCGCCCCAAACTCCTCGCTCGTCCGCACCAATCCTGTGCCGAAGACCGACTCCCAATACCGGTTCGCCACCACGCGTGCCGTGAGGGGGTTGTTTTCGTCGATCAGCCACTTCGCGAGCGTCAGCCGGTTGCGCGGCGCGTCCTTCGGCAAGGGATGCCACGCCGCCGGCACAGCCTCGGTGACTTCGTCGCCCAGCGCCTGCCAGTTGCCGCGAAGCTGGATGGCCGTCTTGCGCCGCTTGTCAGCGGCCAGTTCACGTTGGATCGGCACCGTGCTCGGCTTCAGGTCCGCCAGCGTCTTGGTCAGCGTCGCAAGCTGCTCGCGGTCCTTCTTCAGTTCGGGAGCCAGCGTGCGCGTGTAATAGTCCGTCACCTTCGCCCGGTCGGCGGGAGGCAGCGTGTTCAAGGTCCAGTTTTCCGCGTTCTGTGAGCGGCTGGCCGCCAGGGTGGTAACCACGGCTGCGGGAGTGCGCGCAAATTCGGCGGCGTGGGTGTCCGCCGTCACGCCCAGGCGGAAATGGCCCAACGTCGCCTTCGCCGTGGCGGACTGCTGCTCCAACGTCACGGACAGCCGGGATCCGGCGGGAATCTCCACCGGCTTCTCCGCGATCAACGTGAGCGTGTGCGCCTTGCCGATGGACCCACCCACCGCCCAGCCGCGCGTGCGGTCTTTGGCGGAGACGGCGTCGTTGATGACGTTCTCCGCGTCATAGCTCGCCTGGGTGAAGTCGGCGATGGCCGCGGTGAACTTCACCTCGCGCGCACCGTTCATCGCGAAGGCCACGTCCGCTTTCGGCGCATCGTTGCCTGACTTGTCCCAGACCACGTTGCGCTGCGCGTCGAGCGCCACCACGCGGAAGCCCTTGAGCCGCTCCCCCGCCTCGGCACGGTTCCAGACCACGATGCGCTCCAGTGCGCGCGGCTCCTTCAGGTCCACTTCCCACCACGGATTGTCCTGCGCCTCGCTGTGCGCGACCGAGCCCTTGTCATACTCGCCGTCCGTCTTGCCATCTATCGCCCGCGCCGCCGCCGCCCCCATGTAGGTGCTGCTCTGCTTGGCCTCGCCCTTCAGCGCGACGTTCTCACCGCCGCTGAAGACCTGCACTTCAGCGAGCTGGAGGAACTGGTTCTTCGCCGGCAGTTCGATGCGCACGAAACGCGCCACCGGTCCCTTGCTGTCCGCCGGGGGGAGGATGCTCGCCCGCACGCGCGTGACGACGAAGTTCCCCGCCGCATGTCCCGGGCCTTTGCCGGGCAGCTTGTCACTGGGCAACGCTTCGACCCGCAACGCCGTCAGCTTCTGCGCGGCGGGCAAGGTCAGTTCGAGGGTGTAATTGTCCTTCGCCGCCTCGTTCTTGGCCGCGATCACCTTGCCGTCGTCTTCGGCGGTCAGCACCGCACCCGAGGCAGCCTTGGCTGCGGATGGCTTCGGTGACTCCCAGGCCAGGTTCACCGGAAAGGCCTTCGCCCACTTCTCCGCGCTGGCCAGCACTTCGGCGGAGGGTGACTTGAACTTCGCCTCCACCGCCGCAAGCGCCGCTTCCGCGTCGGAGCGCTGCTTCCGCTGGGTATCCGTAAAAAAGCTCAGCAGCGGCGCCTCGTCACGTTTGTCGGCGTCCTCGGTATTGTTGAGGAAGGCATAGACTTGGTAATACTCCTTGTGCGCGATGGGATCATATTTGTGCGTGTGGCACTGCGCGCAGGCCATCGAGGTGCCCATCCAGACGGCGAAGGTCGTATTGACCCGGTCCACCACGGCGGCGATGCGCCACTCCTCATCGTTGGTGCCGCCCTCGTTGTTCGTCATTGTGTTGCGATGGAACGCCGTGCCCTTGAGCTGCTCCTCCGTGGGATTCTCCAGCAAGTCACCGGCGATCTGCTCCAGCGTGAACTGGTCGAACGGCAGGTTGCGGTTGAAGGCGTTGATCACGTAGTCGCGGAAAGCCCAGATGACGCGGGACGGGTCATCGGCGTAACCCGCGCTGTCCGCATAGCGCGCCAGGTCCAGCCACATCCGCGCCCAATGCTCGCCGTAGCTCGGCTTGGCAAGCTGCAAGTCCACGAAACGCTCGTAAGCCTTCGGCTCCTTGTCCGCGATAAAGGCGTCCACCTCGGCCACCGTCGGCGGCAGGCCGGTCAAGTCCAGGGCCACGCGTCGGGCCAGCGCGTAGCGATCCGCCTCCGGCTGCGGGAGGAGGCCGTCTTTCGCGAGGCGCAGGAGGATGAAGGCGTCGAGCGGAGAGGAGTAATTGGTGATGAGTGACGGAGTGACGGTGGCTTTGGAGCCGGCCTTGGACAGCAGCCCGCTGATTACTTCCTTGCTGATGACTGGCAGTGCCGGCCGCTTCGGCTTCTCGTAAGACCAGTGTCCCGAAAAGTTCGCGCCCGACTGCACCCACGCCGTCAGCAGCTCGACCTCGCGCGGGGTGAGCTGCTTGGCGAACTTGGGCGGCGGCATCACATCATCCAGGTCTTTCGTCACCACCCGCTGCAGCAGCAGACTCTTCTGCGGCTGGCCGGGGACGATGGCGCGGCGTCCGTCGCCCAGGTCAGCCGTGATGCCCTCCGCCGTGTCCACCCGCAGGCCAATGCCCTTCTTGCCGCCCTTGCGCTCGGCGGCGTCCGGCCCATGACAGGCGAAGCACTTGTCCGAGAGAATGGGCCGGATCTCCCGCTGGAAATCAGGCGCGGCGACTGCCTTAGGCGCAGGCGCGGCAGCACCCCAGGACGCGGCGGCCAACAGCACGCCCGCAACACTCAAAAACTTCAGACAACGTGTCATACTCATCAGATCGCCAGTTTCAATCCGGGCTAGGACTTGCGAGCTTGGACGCGGCGAGCCGCCCGGGGATTGAGATTTTGCAGGGGAAAGTGTCCGCCAAACGCGACGGATTGTCCACCGTCCGTAGCGCCGGCCTCCGGCCGGCCGTGCCGCAAGCGTCCTCGCCTGCTCCAGAGCGCGGCCCAGAGCCACGCCCCGGGACAGTGCGCGGACACGACCTCCCCGGCTGCCGTTCCCCAATGGCTTCGTTTGGCAGATTGCGTAGCTCGACATTCCAATGTCGAGTCGCCCCGGAGCGCCGAGCACCCGCTCGGCAAGCCCCCGGAGCGACAACCGGCGACGCCCCCATCCGGGCCCTCCGCTGGCCTCCTTCCGAACTGCAAATTGGCTTCGTTTGGCAAAACACTCCCGCCACTCCGCCCGATGACCGCGCCCCGAATCCGCTTCATCGCCTTGGTAATCCAGGCTTTGAGCGAGCCGATGGAGCCAGCCGCCGATTCTGTAAATGGGTTCGTTCGGCAAAATACGTAGCTCGACATTCCGATGTCGAGACAGCTCCGACACCAATGCCCAATGACTATCGGTGGAATCACTGATGAGGGCCGCGGCACGCTCTGGCTCCCTCTCCCTTCCTCGGAGGAGGGGAGAGGGTTGGGGTGAGGGGTGGCCTCGGGCGCATCCGCGCACTGCCCCCGGAGCGCGGCACTCCGGGCCGCAGCGGCCA
>CAZCBE010000002.1:132955-193070 GCA_964496695.1 uncultured Klebsiella sp. | reverse complement strand
CAATTTTCTTCGCCATGCCGGCTATGCGACAACTTAAACAGAAAGTGCTCTAGCACCCGGCTTCAGTTGGGGCAAAAGCACGCTGTCCAGCCGTTTTAACGGATTTTGCGGCCGCCTGCTGGGGCAAAGCGTTGAAACGGTTCGCCCTCGCACCACCCACCTTCACCCGGCTAAAGCCGGGTGTTAATAAGATTTTTGCGGCGCGCTCAAGAACTGATTTCCACCCACCGCGCTGACCCTCCGAACATCCTGCTTGCATAGACGGTCTTCGTGACTACGTTGACAGGGTAACCGTCCACCATGAAGACCGCCCCCCGCATCGCCGTGGTGGACGACGAGATGATCGTCGCGAAGGACCTTGAGTCCATCCTGCGGCGGCTGGGGTATGAAGTGTCCGGCACCGCTCCGTCCGGGCAGGAGGCCATCGCGCTGGCCAGCGCGCTCAAGCCCGATCTTGTGCTCATGGACATCCGCCTGCGCGGTGAACTCGACGGAATCGAGGCCGCCCGCCAGATCCAGCATCAGCTCGATGTGCCCATTGTCTATGTGACCGCCTACGCCGACGAGGCCACCCTCGAACGCGCCCGGGAAACGCACCCGTATGGTTACTTGGTAAAACCCGTCCAGGAGAACGCCCTGCGGTCCACGGTTTCCACCGCCCTCAACCGGCACCGGGCGGAACGGCAGACCCGGATGTCCTTGAAGCGGCAGCGCGCGCTGTTCGATGCGCTCGGGCATCTGGTCTGGACCGCGCGCGAGGACGGCCGGGCCGAGTTTTTCAACCAGCGCTGGTTTGACTGCACCGGACTGACCCACAGCGCCAGCCGGGGTTACGGCTGGGTCACCGCCATTCAGCCGACGGACATGCACCGGTGCCTCAGCCGGTGGAAGGAAGCCGTGCTGCGGAAGGAAGGGTTTGAACTGGTGTGCTCCGTGAAGGACGTCCAGAGCAAACGCTACCGTCGGCACCTGATGCGGGTGGGCCTGCTGTCCGATGCGCCCGGCGGCCCCCAGTGGCTCGCGACGCTGACCGACATCCACGACTACGAACTGCGGCCGGATGCCTCCTCGTTTGCCGAAGCGGGGACGCTGAGCACCCCGATCACGGGGGCGGGCACGACCGCCTTGAAGCCAGGGCGCGAGACCACCCCGGCAGCCACCGCGCCTCCGCCCGTGCCGGCCCCAGCCGAGCCTGCCAGGCCAATGGAAGCGGCCAGCTCTCCCAGCCAGACGGCCACGCCCCTTGCGCAGCCCGGCGCGGAGACGTTTCGGGATCGCTTTTGCAAGGCCAGCAAATGCACCCCCGCACAATTCGCCGACCGGGTGCTGCTGCTCACCCTTTATTTCCACGCCTTGCCGCTGGCGGTGCTGCTCTGGCCTTGGCGAACGCGCTTGTTCAAGCAGGACTTTGCGCTGATCGAGCATGTGGCCACCGCCCAATGGAGCGGGGACATGCAATGGCAGTTGGACCGCTTGCGCACGCCAGCCTGGCTGGGCGGGCCGGTCCGCCGGTTCTTGCGCTGCCGCATTTCCACCGAGCGCCTAGGAATCCTGATGGGCAAGCTCATGGATGCAACGGCGGAGCCTTAGCGCGATCCAGACTCCGCTCAACACCCCTCGGCACCCAGCAGCACTTCGCGCAAGCCCGCATCCTGAGTCGCAGTGTGGACACACCGCTCGAATTCCGCACGCGGCAGACGGCGGCTGAGAAAGCGGGTGTGACAGGTGAGATGCTCCGCCTCGCCAGCCCCGCACTGGCGCAACTCCTCCAGCCCCGCGATCATCGCCTGAATGCCCGTGGTTTTGTCGCCCTGCATGAAAACCAACTGCCCCCGCATGGCTGCGGACAAACCATGGGCACGGTGGTCACCCAGTGCCGACGCCAGCGGGAGAAGTTCGTCGTAGCAGGCAAACGCGCGCGCCGTCTGGCCTTCGTAGCGCGCGAGCTGGGCCATCTGGAACAGCACCCGGGCGCGTTCGTGCGGGTATTTCTCACGCGTCAGCAGCGGCAACGCCTGTTCATAGGCGGCGAGCGCCCCAGGCGAATCCCCGGCGGTCTGCCGCCCGCCGGCGGTGGCGAGCAGACCGGCGAGCGTGGCATCGGCGGGAGCAGGGTTCATGCAGGTTCAATGGCAGACTTCCGAAGGCCGCAGTCCGGTTCAACTCGAATTTTCAGCCACCGGACTGTCTGGTTTTGCCCACCCTGTTGATTCGCGAGCGGCGGGTGGCGAAAACGCGGTGTCCGCTGTCGGAGCCTTCAGAAAGTTGAGCAAGCTCTCAGACCTCGGCATATCGCCGCATGGCCGCGCTCACGCCATCCAGTTCTGGACGGCTTCCCTTCCTGCTTTGACACGGTCGTTTCTCATCGAGGCACGGGCTTTGCTCAGTCGGAAGCTGACCGACTCCGGGTGGCGTAAGTTCTTTGCTGAAACGATGCGCGATCGGATTTCGAATCACTATCGCGACTTAGTTCGCACCGGGCTGATCTGAAAACCTGGAATTTTCGGCGGCTGCAGGCCGGTGCGGAGTGCGACCACTTTCACGGGGCGCAGCTCGATGCCATCTTGAAGCCGGCCCTCCAGGTGCCTTCAGATCAGGGTGTATTGAGTCTGCGCTCTTTTTTGTTTTGAAGCTGCGTCCCTGGACAGCGGGGCACTTGTGACTGCATGCCTAATCAAGCCAAATCACCACTTTATCTATTGTTGCTGGGCAGCGACCCGCACGACCCAGACCTGGTTGTGGAGGCGCTGAAATCTGCCCAGCTTGAATGCGAGATCACCTGGGTGACGGACAAGACGGCCTTCGAAACGGCCCTGCGCGACCGCCAGTATCATGTGGTGCTGGCGGACCAGCCGCAGCCGGAATTCGACAACCTGAAAGCCTTCACCCTCGCCCAGCAGAAATGGCCCTGGACGCCTTTTCTGGTGCTCACCGAGTCGCTGCCTGAGGACCAGATCCAAGACCTGCTGGATCAAGGAGCCACGGCCTGCGTGCCCAAGCACGACACCAAGCGCCTGGTCTCCGCCCTGCGGCGGGCGGTGCGGGCGACCAACGAACGCGTGGGCCGGCTGCGCGCCGAGGCCGCCCTCCGGGAGAGCCAGGGCCTGCGCAGCGCCATCCTCGACGCCGCGCTGGACAGCATCATCGGCCTCGACCGCGAAGGCCGCATCATCGAGTTCAACCCGGCGGCGGAGAAGATGTTTGGCTACCGCCGGGCCGAGGCGCTCGGCCAATCTCTCAACGACCTGATCACCCCGCCCGGCCCGCGCCGGGATAACTGTCAGGGACCCGCGGAGTATCTCGGTTCAGTGAAGGGCAAGTGTGAGGAGCTGACGGTGCGGCGTCGCGATGGGACGGAGTTCCCGGCTGAACTCACCGTGGCCCGGGCCGACCAGACGGACACCCCGGTCTTCACCGCCATCCTGCGCGACATCACCGAACGCAAGCGCAGCGAGCAATCCCGCCTGCTGGCCGAGGCGAAATACCGGAGCATCTTTGAAAACGCCCGCGAAGGCATCTTCCAGACCAGCCCGGAGGGCCGTTACCTCACCGTGAATCCGGCCCTGGCACGCATGTATGGCTACGAGTCACCGGAGGCGATGGTGACCAGCCTTACGGACATCGGCAGCCAGTTGTATGTGGACCCCGAGTGCCGCATCGAACTGGCCCGGCGGCTGGAGGAACAAGGGAGCATCTCCGGTTTTGAGAGTGAAGTCTTCCGCAGTGATGGCAGCAAGATCTGGATCGTGGAGAACGTGCGGGCGGTTCGGGACGCCGCCGGCCACCTCGCTTATTACGAAGGCACCGTCCTCGACATCTCCGAGCGCAAGCGCCTGGAGAACCAGTTGCGCCACGCGCAGAAGATGGACGCCATCGGCCAGCTCGCGGGCGGCGTGGCCCACGACTTCAACAACATCCTCACGGTCATCTCGGCCTCCGTCCACATGCTGCAAATGGACGCGCAACTCACCCCGGAAGGACATGAGCACGTTGATCAAATTCAAGCGGCAGCGGAACGCGCCTCCGGCCTGACCCGGCAGCTCCTCACCTTCAGCCGCAAGCAGGTCGCGCAGCCCCGCCTGCTGGACCTGAATCAGATCGTGAAGGGCTTCGGCAAGATGCTCAACCGTTTGATCGGGGCGGACATCAAGCTCGAGCTGGAACATGCGTCACAACTGCCGTCCGTCCGGGCGGACCTGGGCATGATGGAGCAGGTGCTGATGAACCTTGCCGTCAACGCCCGCGATGCCATGCCCCAGGGCGGAAAGCTCCTCATCAAGACCGAGACGACCTGGCTGGATGAATCCTGCCTGAAACGGCAGCCCGCCGCGACCCCGGGCAACTTCGTGTGCCTCACTGTCCGGGATACCGGCTGCGGGATGCCGCCGGAGGTGATGGCGCGCATCTTCGAGCCGTTCTTCACCACCAAGGCCTTCGGCAAGGGCACCGGGCTGGGCTTGGCCACGGTTTACGGCATCGTCCAGCAGCACGTCGGATGGGTGGAGGTGGCCAGCCAGGTGGGCGAAGGCACCAGCTTCCGGGTGTTCCTGCCCGCGCACCAGGAATTCCAGCCCAAGCCTGAGCCATCCCCTGCCCCGGCCACCGCACCCCACGGGAGCCAGACCATTCTGGTGGTGGAGGATGATCCTTCTGTTCGCTCAACGGCCAAGCTCCTGCTCGAGTGGCACGGGTATCAGGTCCTGGACGTGGAAACCGGCATCGCCGCGCTCAAGGTGTGGGAGGAGCGGGCGGACGACATCGCCCTGCTCTTCACTGATCTGGTGCTGCCTGACGGGATCACCGGCCGCCAGCTCGCCATCCGGCTACAGGAGAACAAGCCCGGTCTGAAAGTGGTCTATTCCAGCGGCTACAGCCCGCAGGCGGCGGACCGGATGCACGCGCTCGAACCCGGCGCGAACTACCTGCAAAAACCCTATCGCGCCAGCCAGTTGATCCAGATGGTCTTCGAGTGCTTGAACCCGGCGACGCCCGTGCGGGCGGCCGAGCCTGTCCTCCAATGACGCGGGCTCAGACCCGCGCCGCAATGGCGTCGCCAATCTCGCGCGTGCCGACCAGCTTCGCCCCCGGCTCCGCTGCCGAGTAGATGTCCCCGGTGCGCAGTCCGGCCGCGATGGTCTTGGCCACGGCGGCATCAATGGCAGCCGCCTCATCATTCAGCCCGAAGCTGTAGCGCAGCATCAGCGCCGTGGAGAGGATTTGAGCGATGGGATTCGCGAGGTCCTTGCCCGCGATGTCCGGCGCCGTGCCGCCCGCCGGCTCGTAAAAGCCAAAGGTGAGTTCCCCGCTGGCCTTGCCCAGGCTGGCGCTGGGCAACATGCCGAGCGAACCCGCCAAGGCCGCCGCCTCGTCGCTCAGGATGTCGCCGAACATGTTCTCGCACAGCAGCACGTCGAACTGCGTCGGCCGGAGCATCAACTGCATCGCGCCGTTGTCCACGAACATGTGCTCCAGCGTCACGTCGGGATACTGCTTGGCGATCTTCGTCACCACGGCCCGCCAGAGAATGCCGTTCTCCAGCACGTTCGCCTTGTCGATGCTGGTGACCTTTTTGCGCCGGAGCGACGCGGCCTTGAACGCCACATGCGCGATGCGCTCGATCTCGGGCGTGGTGTAAACCATCGTGTCAATCGCCCGCTGCGCCCGGCGCATGATGACCGTTGCGTTCACGTCCGCCTGCGCCTCTTCGAGGAAGTAGTCCTCCGTCTTCTTGGGCTGGCCGAAATACATGCCGCCGGTCAGCTCGCGCACCACGAGGATGTCAATGCCATCGCCCTGCCGCTCCGGGCGCAAGGGACACGCGTGCGACAACGCCTTGGGTAGCTGCACAGGACGCAGGTTCGCGAACAGGCCGAACTCCTTGCGGATGCGCAGCAGCGCGGCGCGCTCGGGCCGCTCCTCCTTCGGAATGGTCGGGTCGCGGTCCGGCAGGCCCACGGAGCCGAAAAGGATGGCGTCGCTCTGTTTGCACAGCGCGAGCGTGGCGTCAGGCAATGCCTTGCCGGCGGCGTCAATGCCTGCCCAGCCCACCGGTGCCTCGGTGATGGCGAACGTCAGCGAAAACTTCTTTTCCACCGCGCGCAGCACCTTGATGGCTTCGCGCATGACTTCGGGACCGATGCCGTCGCCCGCGAGCGCGGCCACCTTGAATGTCTTTGACATAGGGCGCGGAGAATACCGGCGGAGCAAAGGGAGTGAAGCAGAAATTCGGCGAAATGCCCAACGGGCGCATCCGCGCACTGCCCCTGGAGCGCGGCGCTCCGGGCCGCTGATCGTGTGGTTCTCCGCCTACTACCGTCCCGGCCGCATTGTCCGCGTCAAGTGCCACGGCTGGATTCTCATGACCATGCCGCCGGAGGGCGAAATCGAAATCGCTGGAGGATCGGCAGGCTGGTTCGGAGTCCCGCCTTCAGGCGGCGAGGCGTCCGAGCAGCCAAGACGCTGCGCGCGCAGCGTCCGGCACATGACAGCGCTCCACCGGCTGAAGCCGGGACTCCGAACCTGGCCCGCCTATTTGGCGAACATCGCGTGCTTCGCGTCGCCGCCGCTGAGGAGGTAGGCGAGGAGATCGAGAACCTCGTCCTGCTTGAGCATGTTCAGCAGGCCTTCGGGCATCTGCGAGACCTTTGACGGCTCAATGGTCAGCACTTTGCGCGCGTCCACATTCACGAGGTCGTCGGGGTCGAACATGTTCGAGTTCACGCGGTAAACGTCGCCCGAGAGGTTGACGATGCGGCCCGTGACCGTGGTGCCGTCGTTGAGCTTGAAGACGACCGGCGCGTATTGGTCGCTGACCTCCTTGCTCGGTTCGATGACGGATTCGAGCAGGTCGCGCGCGCTGAACTTGCCGGCGGCGCTGGTCAGGTCCGGCCCCATCGCACCGCCTTCGTTGCCGAAGCGGTGGCAGGCAAAGCACGCGGACGCGCCGAACATCTTGCGGCCATTTTCGAAGCTGCGCTTCGTCAGGCCCTTTTCCACGAGCGGCGCGAGGTCGGCGACCTTCCACTCCTTCACCATGGAACGGCCCGCGAACGCCTCGGCCATCAGTTCCAGCGGCGAACGCTTGGCCGGCGCGGACTTGATGATGGCCGCCACGGCGGCCTGGTCAGGCTCGGGCACGGCGGCGAGCGCGTCCTTGCGGATGTCGTCCATGAACATGGTGAAGTTCGCCCCGCCGCGCATGGCCGTGGCCTTGTGGTAGAGCCATTTGAAGTAAGTGTCGCGGAGCGTGGGCGTCCAGCCGGCCTTGTTCACGCGGAGATACATGGCATAAGAAATCTGCTCCTCCTGCGTGGGAGCGCCGTTGAGCAGCGCGATGCTCTTGGCGGTGGCGCTCGGTGACTGGAGCCAGCAGAGCATTTCGCAGAGCATCGCGTTTTGGTGGACATGCTTGGCGGGGAAGAGCGCGTCGAGGCGGGCGGTCATCTGCTGGCGGAAGTCCGCGCTGCCCTCGCCCATGCGGGTGAAGAGCCGCGTGTGGAGCCGCAGCCAGTCAATGCGCTGCGCGTCGGTGAGCTGCGCCCAGTTGTAGCGGCCCAGCGCCTCGGCGATGCGCGGCTGAAGCGATTTGTCGCCCACGCGGACGAGGGCAAGCAGCGCAGAGAGGCCGGCCTCGGAGGGCTTCTCCGCCAGCGCCTTCTCGGTCCAGAGCTTGGCATCCTGGTGCTCAAGGGCGGTGCGCGCCGCCGTGCGGATGAAACGGTCGGCGTGGCCAAGGTGCGGCCACGCGGCGTCAACGGCCTTGGCGTCCTTCACGCCGTGGAAGGCTTCGAGCTGGTGGCGCACCGCGCGGGCCTCGGAGCCCGTGTTGTCGGGCTTGGACGGAGCGGTGGATTCCTTGCCCATGTAAGTCACGCGGTAGAGCCCGCCCTGCACCTTGCGCCCGCCGACGGTGACATACATCGCCTGGTCCTTGGGATTGATGAGGAGGTCGGTGAGCGGGAAGGGCTGGCCGGTGATGAACTCCTCAACGGTCGCCGAATAGGTCGAGCCGCTGGGCTTGAGGTGGACGGCGTAGAGCTTGCCGTAGCTCCAGTCGCAGATGAAGAACGCCTCCTGATACTTCGCCGGGAACTTCGCGCCGTAGCCGAACGTCACTCCGGTGGGCGAGCCGGGGCCGATGTCCACCACGGGCGGGAGATTGTCCGCGTGCCAGGGCATGTATTTCGCCGAGCCGGTGCGCCAGCCCCATTCGGAGCCGCTGACGACATGACAGACGCGCGTGGGGCGATACCACGGCGTGTTGAAATCCCATTCCATGTCCGCGTCGTAGGTGAACAGCTCGCCCTGCCGGTTGAAGGCGGCGTCGTATTCGTTGCGCAGGCCGGTGGTGAGGATTTCCCAGCTCTTGCCGTCGGGATCGGTCTTCGCAATCCAGCCGCGCGGCGCAACCGTGCCGCGCATGAACCCGCGGCCCATCAGCCGCGGCGTCAGCTCATCCTCGCCCCAGAAGGGCGGCACGCGCGTGAGCGCGTAGTCCGGCAGCTTGGTCTGGTTGCCGCAGACGACGCGCAGCGACTTGCCATCCGGCGCGAGCAGCACCGCGTGCGGGCCGTGCTCGCCGCCCGACTCCTCGAACTTCCGGAGCAGTTCGATCTTGTCGAACTGGTCGTCTCCGTCGGTGTCCCGCAGGCGGTAGAGGCCGCGCCCGCCGTGCTTGTTGTCGTTCACGACGACGTAGAGGGAATTGAAGGCGTAGAGCAGGCCCTGCGCGGCCCCCATGTCCACGTTGATCTTCTCCACCTTCACCGGCGCGGTCTGGCCCAGAGGCGGCGGCGTGACGCGATAGAGCGGGCCGTATTGGTCGGAGACGATGAGGCGGCCCTTGTCATCCGCGCACATCGCGACCCAGGAGCCTTCCGTCTCCTTGGGGATCGAGTAGAGCAGCTCGACCTTGAAATCCTTCGGCACCTTGAGCTTCTCCGGCGCGGTGGCAGCGGCGGGCGTGGCGCGCGGAATGGGGTTCGCGGCGGCAGCCTTGGCGTCGCCCTGCACCCCCTTGCTCTTGTCCTTCTTGGCCTTGGAATCCTGGGCGATGGCAGAAAGCAATTCGAGCGCGAGCGCGAGAACGGCGAGACGGAGCAGATGTTTCATAAAGCGTGAGGGCGATTAGAGCAGAAGCCCGGCGGGGAGCAAACAGGGAGTTGAGGAGGTTTATGAAATCGTGCGTGGCGATGCGATCGCAAGATCGCAAGTTTAGTGCTGGCAATGAATCCCAATCCCCCGCAAGGTCGTTTCACTACCCACAGCCAAACGTCATAGCCTGCCACTGGATGGCCAAAAACCTTTCCATGAGGAAAACAGCCACATGAGACACTCCCTCAAGCTTGGTGCGGACCGCATGCGATCGAGGATGGCGTGGCGTTGCCTCATGAGCTTTCTCTGGCTGCTGGCACCGCTGCCAGACTGTTTTTCCGAAAGTTTGCGAATCGAGGGCGAAATTCAGTATTGGCGCTGCTCCTCGCCTACCAGCAGCAACCTCACCAGCGCAAGGCAGTTTGTTGCGATCTTGGATACCAACCGAAACTGGAGCTTGTCCACCAAGCCCATCGTTGCTCCGAGCAACTCCACGAGCATACAGACACTGCCACAGACCGTTGTCGGAGACAATCAAACCATCTGCTTGCTGGAACAATTCTCAGTGGAGATGTTGGGACTGCGAGCGCAGGTGGAACGTCAGGAGAAGGAGGCCCGGGATGCTGCCTTGGACTTGGCGAGCCGGCGGTTTTGGCTGGCGGCAAAATCCGGTGCCACGGTGATAACCAATCGGATTACCGTGCTGCCCAAAACCATTCCGAGCATGGATTACGGCAGCTTTTCCGCCGGCATCTGGCTTCCCTATTTCAGCGCGGCGAGGCTTGATTGGAAAACCGTGCAGGAGCTGCCACGCATGTTTTCCATGCGTTCCATGTCGGAGGACCATGGAAAGTGCCGGGTGATCATCGACATGGCCAAAGCGACCGATGGCTTTCCAAGGTCTGTTTCCTTTCTCAGGAATCAGGATGTCAATGGACCGAAGCCCAAAACTGAACTCAAGGCGTCTGAGCTGAGTTCTCTGTTTATCGGCAGCACCGTCGAGGCTCAGTTCAGGGTGATTGAAGTGACGAATTACATGGGGAGGCTTTATCCAAAGCTCTCGCAAATGGACTATTTCAAATCCACCCGCGATGCGTCGGCATCCGATTCCGGGGCGTATGTCTGGGTGCGTGTGGAAGCGCATTCCTTTGCCAAGACGGACGACCTGGTCCTCCTTCCCACGGTGGCCTTGCCCGGCAAAACCCACGTTTTGGACGACCGGCTCACAGTGAACGGAGGCAAGCGGATCGATTACGTGGTGGACAAAAAAGTGCCCGACCTAAACGCCAAAGAGGAGATGGCGAAGTTGAAATGGCAACAAGACACGCGAAAAGCGTTGATGGACAAACTGAAGGAAAAGAATCCCAAAGCCCCGTGATTCGGCAAGCCACCCGAGGGAGGTCCGTCAGCCGCCGGCATAACGAGGCTGGGATACTGGGAGAAGAGGAACCTGGAGCGGTGACGCCAGGCACAGATCAGGCGATCCATTTGATCCTCCCCTTGCCTCACTTCTGCCCCGGCTGCTTCGTGTAGGCCGTCACGGCCTTGACCTTCGCCACCTTCGCCGCATCCATCACCTTCACGAGCTGCCCGACCGGCGCTTCGGTGTCGGAGCGGATGGCCAGGATGAGATTCGGGTTCTCCCGCACCTTCGCGATGAGTTCTTCCTGGAGCTTCTCGGCGGTGACGGGCTGGCCGCCGAAGTGCAGGTGCGGCGCGGTCTTGACGATGTCCACAAACAGCGGTGGGATTTTCTCTGTCACCCCTTCCTTCGCCTGTTTGGATTCCGGCAGCGTCAGCTTCACCGCCGGCTGCTGCCGGAAGGTGGTGGTGGCCATCAGGAAGATGAGCACGACCATCAGCACGTCAATCAACGACACGATGATGACGGCCGGCGGCGTGCGGCGTTTGTGGGTGGTAAATTGCACTTAAGCGGAGGCGTTGGAACCACGGATGGCCACGGGGGAAAGCGTGCTGCGTGTTGCGTGTTGCGTGATCGCGGCGGGGCGCGTCCGGTGAAACTCACGCAACACGCAACACGCATCACGCTGTTCCCCACCCCATCCGTGTTTCTCGGTGATCATCCGTGGTAGATGTGCTCTCTGCCTCAGACCCGGCCCGCCGCCCGGTATTGCCGCTGGAGAAACTCGTCGCAGAGCGTCTCCATTTCCACGGCCAGGTTTTCCACCTTCTTGCTGAAATAGCTCCACGAGATCAGCGATGGGATCGCCACGAGCAGGCCGAACAACGTCGTGCGCAGGGCCAGGGCGATGCCGGCGGCAAAGAGCGAGTTGTCCCCGCCCACGGTCTGCTGCCCCATGCTCGTGAAAAGCAGGATCAGGCCATACACCGTGCCCACCAGGCCCAGCAGCGGCGCGATGCCGGTGATGATCTCCAGCACCACCAGGCCGCGCTCCAGTTGCGCCATCTCGTGCCGGGCCTTGGTTTGCAGCGCATCAATGTTCTCGGCCTTGGGACAGTCGAGGTGGTTCGCGGCCACCAGCAGCAGCCTGCCCAGCGGCGACGGGTGCTGGTCGCACAGCCGCCGGAGCATGGGGAGGTCGGAGGCGGCCTGGCAGTTCTCCACCGCCTCCTCCAGCACGGGCGGGATGACCCGGCCCATGCGGAGCGCGAGCGCACGCTCAGTGATGAACGTCAGGCTGATGACCGAGGTCAGCATCAGCACCAGATAGATGGCAGTTTCCATTTGTCGGGCGGAATTGATGCGCTGTCCGCGCGGGCGGAGCAAGGGTGAAGAGTTGAGGGTTGAAAGTTGAGAGTTGAGCGTGGCGACCCGCGGGCGGACGATTCGGTCGCCCCGTTTCCCGGCGCTGCAACCGAGATCAGTTGTAGAAAAACGAGAAGCGCACGTCGCGATAGTCAGCCTGCATCTGGCGGCGCATGTCACTGGGCCAGCGGGGGAAGGGTGCGGGGTCTTGAATGGCTTTCTGGCAGAAGAGCGAATACATCTCGCCCACATCGGCATCGCTCACCTTCACGTCCGTCACCCGCCCGTCAAAGTGCATGCGGAACTCCACCACGACCCGCCCACGCGGGGTCGGGCGCGACTCCAGCAGACTATACCAGCGGGACTGGATGGCCTGGATGATGGCCGCGTCGTAGGCCCCGAAGGACATGCCGCGCACATCCAGCGCGCTGACCCCGAGGTTTTTCACCCCGCCGTCCTGCTTCATCCGCTCGCCCACGAGCCCGCTCTCGGCCTTTCTCGCCAAGGCCTCCTTGATGGTGCGCGGACGGGAAACCTTGGTCTCCGCCTCGCCCGGCTCAGGCGGCGGGGTGGGCTTCGCCGAACTGGGGTTCAGGGTCGGAGCCATCACGACCGGCGCGGGTGTCGTGGCCTTGGCAACCTGCACCGGAGCGGGGGCAGGCGGGGCGGGAGGCGGGGTGGCCTTGGGCGGCGGCAGCGTCTCCCCGGCGGGTTTGGGCGTTGGAACTGGCGCAGGGGCGGGCTGCAACGGCTGCGGCTCGACCTTCTTCGGGGGGGCGGCCTGCGGGGCGGGCTTGGGCTGCGGGACCGGAGCCACGGCGGGAGCCGGTGGCGGAGGCTGGGGTTTGGGTTCTGGCGCAGTCTTGACCTCCGGCGGCGGAGCCGGGGCTTTCGGCTGCGGGGCGGGCGGCGGTTCCACGGGCGGCACCGGCTTGGTGACTTCCGTCACCTTGGCAAACTGCTCCTGCTTGCCGTCAATCTTCGGCACGTTCGACTCGATCTTGGTGTCCGGATTGGAGGCACGGGTGCTGACGGCGGAATAAAACTTCGCGTCTTTGGGCGGCTCACTGGCCTGCGCGGGGTCCACATCCACAAAGGTAAGCTGCGGCATCGGCGGATCCTCCGGCGGCGGCGGGGGCGGGGGCGGAGGAATGAGGATCTTCTCCAGGTCAGGAGGGAGCAGCTTCGCCACGTCCAGCTTCATCAGCAGCGCGGCAGGATTGAGCTTGGCCGACTGGGTCTTGAGCCAGTCCAGCCACGCCAGCCGCGGCAGTTGCTCGCGGTATTCCCACGCCACTGCGATCAGCACATGCGCGATGATCGAGAAGACAAACGCCAGCACGAACAGGCTCGCCTGATCCCGTCGCGGTCGTCGCGCTTTGTAATCTGCCAAATCCACGCGGACAACGTAGCAGGCTCAAGCGGCGGGCGGAAGGCGAAGTTCAGTGCGGGCGAAGTTCTCTTGGGTGCCGCGCAACCAGTCCACGCTCGACGAAACTCTGGCCGACTGGTTGCCTTGCGGTCCGTGAGCATGGCCGTTTCAGACGAGGCTTTCCTGCGCCGCGCGCTGCAACTGGCGCGGCGGGGGCTGGGCCGCACTTCCCCGAACCCAATGGTCGGTGCGGTGCTGGTGCACGGTGGCAAGGTCATCGGCGAGGGGTGGCATCGGCGGGCAGGGCTGCCTCATGCGGAGATCGAGGCGCTGCGGGACGCGGCGAAACGCGGGGCGCGGGTGCGCGGGGCGACGCTGTATGTGACGCTGGAACCGTGCTGCACGCAGGGGCGCACGCCGCCTTGCACAGAGGCAATTCTCGCGGCGGGGATTGCTCGCGTGGTCGTGGGGGCGACGGACCCGAATCCGGCGCACGCGGGGAGAGGGTTGGAGATTTTGCGAAAGGCGGGGGTGGACGTTGCAAACGCGGAAGGCGGAGTGCGGAAGGCGCCTGCACCGCGTAGCCGACGACGTGAGGAGGCGGCCCCCCCAGCGGACCAAGGCATCCGCCTCCTCACGTCGGCGGCTACGCGGCTCAATGAAGTGTTCAACCACTGGATCACGCACCGCACGCCCTTCGTGACCGTGAAGGCGGCGATGACACTGGATGGGAAAATTGCGACGGCCTTGGGCGAGTCGAAGTGGATTACGGGTGAACGCTCGCGACAGGCTGGGATGCAACTGCGCTTCGCCGCCGATGCGATGCTCGTGGGCATCAACACGGTGCTGGCAGACAATCCCAGCCTCACGGCCCGCGGGCCGGGTGGCCGGGTGCGCAAGCCGCTGCGGCGCTTCGTGCTCGATGCCCTGGCCCGCACGCCGCTGGAGGCGACGGTGGTGACGGACGAGTTCGCGGCGCTGACCACCGTGGTGGTCAGCCGGGCCGCTCCGGCCTCACGCGTGGTGGCGTTAAAGCAGCGGGTGCGCGTGCTCGTGGCCCCGGCGCGCGCGGGTCGAATCAATTTGCCCTGGCTGATGAAAACCCTCGGCAGCGACGGCGTGACGAGCCTGCTCGTGGAAGGCGGCGGCGAGGTGAACGCGGCGTTCCTCGAAGCGGGCCTGGCCCAGCGGGTGGCGTTCTTTTACGCACCCAAGATTCTCGGGGGAAGTGACGCACGGCGTGGCGTGGCGGGAGACGGAGCGAAGCGGCTGGCGGATTTGATTGAGCTGAGGGAAGTGGAGTGGCGGCGTGTCGGCCAGGATTTGATGCTGACCGCGCGCGTGGGGAGGGAGCAGGATTAAGATTAGGATTACGAGTAAGAGTAAGAGGCAGATTATGTTTACGGGAATTGTGGAAGAGACCGGGACGGTGGCGGGCGTGAAGCAGACGGACGCGGGCATCCAGCTAACCGTGCGCTGCCGCGTGGCCGGACGCGGCCTCAAACTGGGCGACAGTGTGGCGGTGAACGGCTGCTGCCTCACGGTCGTGAAGCAGACCGCCCGGGGTCGCGACAAGCTGGTGCGCTTCGACTTGCTGCAGGAGACCTGGGGGCGGACCAATCTGAAGTTCGCCGCCGTGGGTTCGCTCGTAAATCTGGAGCGCTCGCTGGCCGTAGGCGGCCGGCTGGGCGGCCACTTTGTCACCGGGCATGTGGACGGCGTCGGCCAGATCACGAAGTGGGAACGCTCCGGGGCCGATCATGTGCTGGACATCGCCGCCCCGCCCGAGGTGCGCAAGTTTGTCGTGTTCAAAGGCTCGATCGCCGTGGACGGCATCAGTCTCACGGTGGCCGGGGTGACGAAACGCGGCTTCCGCCTCTGGATCATCCCGCACACATTTACAGTGACTGCCCTGCGCGAGCGCAAGGTCGGCGACGCGGTGAACCTCGAAGCGGACCTGCTCGGCAAATACGTGGAGCAGTTCCTCCTTGCCCGCTCCCGACGTGGCTAAACGAATGCCCATGCGGGAATTCACTCGACGATGGATTCAAGTGGCACCAGCCTCGCGCCGTTGACTGTCGCTGGTCACATGCTGCATGAGAATCCTCATCGCTGATGACAGCCTGGTGGTGCGCCGCCGGCTTGCCTCCCTGCTAACGGAGTGGGGGCACGAAGTCGTCGAGACAAAGGACGGGGAGGAAACCTGGGCTCTGCTCTCCAGCAATTCGGTGCCACCCATCGCCATTCTCGACTGGGTCATGCCGGAGCCCGACGGCGTGGAACTCTGCAAGCGCATCCGTGAGACCCCGGCCCTGAAGAAGATTTACGTGCTCATGCTCACCGGCATGTCCAATCCGGAGGACATCGTCGCGGGGCTGAATGCAGGCGCGAATGATTTCATCATCAAGCCCTTCAACGAGCCCGAACTGCAGGCCCGGGTGAACGTGGGCGTGCGGATGGTGGAGCTGCAGGCGGAACTCTCCAACCGCGTCAGCGAACTGGAGCAGGCGATGGTGGAAATCACCCAGCTCCGCGGCATCCTGCCCATCTGCGCCTACTGCAAAAGCGTGCGGGACGACCAGAACTACTGGCAGACGGTGGAGGAATACATCGGCAATCACGCGGACGTGAAGTTCAGCCACGGCGTCTGCCCCAAGTGCATCGAGAACGTGGTGAAACCCGAACTGGAACGGCTGGAAAAGCAGATGAAGGAGCGGAAAGCCCCCCGGTGAGGCAACCGGGGAAGCCAGAAGAGTGGTGCGCACGGCAGGACTTGAACCTGCACGCCGTAAGGCACTACCACCTCAAAGTAGCGCGTCTGCCAATTCCGCCACGTGCGCGACGAACGGGGCGTATTGAATCCTTTTTGCGCGCTGGTGCAAGGGTAATCTCCGGGGATCGCACCGGAGCCCGACATTTTGCGTGGATTTTTTGTCCGCTGGTTCATAACTTTTTGCCATGCCAGAGAAGAGTCTGACGGCCATTCCGAAACCGGTGCGCGAGCAATACGAAAAAGGCGTGTTCGCCCTGGAGCGCAACAACCTTGACTACGCCATCGAGCTGCTGCTCGCCGTGCTGAAGAGCGAGCCGGGCTTCCTGGCCGGCCGGGACGCGCTGCGCCGGGCGGCGGTCAAGAAAGCCGGGGCCAGCACGGGGATGTTCAAGAAGTTCGTGAGCAGCGCCGGCAGCAGCCCGGCGCTGGCCAAGGCCAAGTTCCTCCTGGAAAACCAGCCGCTGGACGCCCTGTTCATTGCCGAGCAGGTCATCGCCGGCGACCCGCGCAACAATCTCGCCCACGACATCTTTTCCAAGGCGGCGGTGGCGTTGGACTTCCCGCGCAGCGCGATCCTCTCGCTGGAGGCGATGCGCCAGGATTCGCCGGCCGACAAGGAAGTTTCCATCCGGCTCTCCGAGGCCTACACCGCCATCGGCCAGAATGACAAGGCCGAGTCGGTCTTCGCCGCCTTGCTCAAGCAGTATCCGAACGACCCGCACCTGAACGAAATGGCGAAGAACATCTCCGCCAAACGCACGCTCAACGAAGGCGGCTACGAAAACATCGCCGACGGCAAGGGTTCCTTCCGGGACATCCTCAAGGACAAGGGCGAGGCCAACCGGCTGGAGCAGGAATCACGCATCACCAAGGACGCCGCGCAATCCCAGAGCCTGATTGAGCAGTATGTCGCGCGGCTCGCCACCGAGCCGGGCAATCTCAAGCTGCTCAAGAACATCGCCGAGCTTTACGCCCAGCAGAAGGACTACTACCGCGCGATCGAGTATTACCACAAGATCGAGGAAATCCCCGGGGCCATGGACGGCACGCTGGAGCAGACGCGCAATGACCTGATCGTCCGGCGCTACAACCAGGTCATCGAGCAGCTCGATCCTGCGGTGGAAAACTACGAGGAGCAGAAGGCCGCCCTCGCCGCCGAGCGGGACGCGTTCATCCTCAACGACTGCCGCGCGCGGGTGGACAAGTATCCGACCGATCTCGCGATCCGCTTCGACCTGGGCCTGCTCTACTTCAACCTCGGCCGCATCACCGAGGCGATCCCTGAGTTCCAAAAGGCCGAGAACAACCCGAACAAACGGCTCCAGGCCATGCTCTACAGCGCACGGTGCTTTGCCTCGCGCAACATGAACGACATGGCCGCCCGCAAGCTCCAGAACGCGCTCAAGGAGAAGCCCGGCTTCGACGAGGAACGCAAGGAACTCCTCTACACCCTCGGCGTCCTGCTCGAAAAAATGGGCAAGAAGGAAGAGGCCATGGACCAGTTCAAGCAGATCGCCGAGGTGGACTTCGGCTTCAAGGACGTGGCCGCCCGCGTGGACGCCTACTATTCCGGCCAGGGATGAGCCGCGGCTCCTCCGCGCGCGCCCTGCTCCTGGCCTGGCTGCCGGTGGCGCTCTGGATGGGGTTGATTTTCACGGCCTCGACCGATCTGGGCGGGACGCAGCGGACTTCGCGCATCTTGGCACCGCTCCTCCGCTGGCTGGTGCCGGACATCACGCCCGGCACGGTGGACACCATCCATCTCGCCGCCCGCAAGACCGGTCACGCAGCGGCCTATGCGATCCTGGCCGGGTTGATCTGGCGGGCGCGGCGGCGGCATGGTCCGGCGGAACCGCCGGGGTCGTTTCAGGCCGGGCTGCGCTTCGCATTTCTGCTCGCCGTGGCCTACGCCGCCACCGACGAATGGCACCAGACCTACACCTCCACGCGACAGGGTTCGCTGGCAGATGTGGCGCTGGACGCAGCCGGGGCAGCTACGGGACTGGCGGGCATCTGGTGGTGGCGGAGCCGGAATCCGCATTGAATGTGGCGCGCCGGTGACCGCCAAGCTGCCCATGGGGAGTTTCATCTGCGGGCGGCCTGAATCAGTGGGACAGCCGTTTCCCCGAATCTCAAAACAGGAATTTGACAACCACGGATGAACACTGAGGCACCCGGATGAAACCCTCGCTGGTCTGGCTGGAGTTTCTTCTCCGACCATCACGCTGGGAAGTTCGGGTCGCAAACACACCTCGTGAAAAAGTGGGATTGCATTGATGCCTTCGGGTCCTATCCTCCGCGCCGTTCCTCCGCTTGAAACCAGAAGGGGACCAATCCACCTCGCCGGCCGACCATCCGGGTTTGCTCAGCGCTTTCGCGCGGCAGCAACCCTTCGTGCCCGTGGCGCTTGCCTATGCGGCGGGCGTGCTGCTCGGGTGGTGCTGGGCGCTGCCGCTGGCGGGATTGTTCCTGATGGCGGGGGCATTTTGCGGCGCGGCGCTGCTGTTGCCCAAATGGCGCGGGGCGCTGCTCTGGCCGCTGCTGGTGATGACCGGCTGGGTGAACATGGCAGGTCACGACGCCACGGTGTCGCCCTGGGATCTGCGGGTGCTGGCCACCGGCAAACCGGAACTGCTGACCGTGCGGGCCCGCCTTGTGGAGACGCCGACGTTGCGGGTCTTTGTGCGGGACGAAAAGGAGTCCTGGCGCGCCCACGCACTCGTGGAAGTCGAAGCCATCCGCCGACGTGGAGAATGGCAGCCGGCGAAGGGCCGCGTCACCGTGACCACCCCGGGCGTGCTGGCCTCGAACTACTTCGCCGGACGCACGGTGGAGCTCACCGGCATCCTGCGCCCCCCGCCCGGACCGCCCGCCGCCGACTTGTTCGACTATCGCACCTTCCTCGCCTGGCAGGGAATCTACTTCCAGTTGAAGTGCGCGGACACGAGCGACTGGCAGCTCACGGAGGCGGCGAACCCGCCCGCACAGCCGCCGCTGACCGACCGTTTTCTGGCGTGGTCGCAGCGCACCCTCGCCCGCGGGCTGCCCGTGGAGGACGAGGAATTACGTCTGCTCTGGGCGATGACGCTGGGCTGGAAAACCGCCCTGACAGACGAGGTTTCCGAACCCTTCATGCGCTCCGGAACCATGCATGTCTTCGCCATCAGCGGGCTGCACATCGCGCTGATCACCGGGATTCTGGTGCATGTGCTGCGGGCGCTCCAGATCCCACGCATTGGGTGCGGAGCCATCATCGTTCCTGCCATCTGGTTTTACACCGTCGCCACGGGCTGTCAGTCCTCGGCCATCCGCTCGACGATCATGATGACCGTCATCATTTTGGGATGGTCGGCGCGTCGGCCGAGCAATTTGCTCAACTCCCTTGCCGCCTCCGGCTTTATCATCCTCGTCTGGGAACCGAGCCAGTTGTTTCAAGCCAGCTTCCAGCTCTCCTTCTTTGTCGTGCTGAGCATCGCGCTGATGGAACCGCCGGTGAAGGCCTTCCTCCTGCGGCTGGTGGGAACCGATCCGTTCCTGCCCGAGGAACTGCGCCCCCGCTGGCGGCGATGGCTGGACTGGCCGTTGCACTGGTTGATCGCCGCTCTCGCGACCTCGTTCGCCGCCTGGCTCGGTTCATTGCCGCTCATCGCGTATTACTTCCACCTCTTCACACCGGGCAGCCTGCTGGCCAACCTCGTTGTCGTGCCGCTCAGCAGCGGGGCACTGGCGTGCAATCTTGGCGCGCTGGCCTGCGGGGACTGGCTGCCGTGGCTCACCGATCTGTTCAATCATGCTGGCTGGTTCTTCATGTGCGGCATGATCTGGTTCAGCAACTGGACCATCACCCTGCCCGGTGCGTTCACCGCTGTTCGGTCACCCACCGGCTTTGAGTTCTTCGCGTATTACACCACTGTGTTTCTGCTGGTCACCTGCTGGTTATGGACGCCGGGCAAGCGCCGCTGGTCCTGGGGTGCCTTGCTCGCTCTGGCAACACTCTGGATCGCCGCAGAAATCCGCGCACGCGATGAAGTGCGCCTCACCGTGGTCGGGCAGGGAGCCAACGTCATCTACTGCGATGCGCCGGGCAGCGACCGCGATCTGCTCGTGGACTGCGGGAATGAATCCGCCGCAAACTTCCTGGTGAAGCCCTTCCTCCGCGCGCAGGGCGTCAACACGCTCGCCAACCTGGCACTCTCGCATGGCGACCTGCGGCGCGTCGGTGGTTTCAAGCTCCTCACCACCGAGTTTTCTCCCCGCCTCACCTTCACCAGCCCCGCCCGCTCACGCTCGCCCGCCTACCGCGATGCGCTCAAGCAACTCGAAGGAAATCCCGCCGGCTGGAAAAGCGTTGCCGCAGGTGACCCGCTGGCGGGTTGGGAAGTCCTGCACCCGGCGGCCACGGACAAGTTCGAGCGCGCCGACGACAATGCGCTGGTCCTGCGCGGCGAGTTCCACGGCTGGCGCGTGCTGCTGCTGTCGGAGCTTGGAGCGGCGGGCCAGCGGACGCTGCTGGCGCGAAGGCCGGAGTTGCGGGCCGACATTGTGGTGGCCGGGATGCCCGAGCAAGGAGAGCCGCTCGGGGACGAACTGCTGCGCGCGCTCCAGCCCCGCTTCATCCTGCTGGCCGACACGGAGGTGCCCGTGAGCAAGCGCGCGAAACCAGCGCTCAGCGCACGGCTGGAGCGAAGTGGTGCGGTCGTGGCGCGGCTGGCGGAGACCGGGACATTCGCGCTGCGCTTTACCCGCAAGGGTGTGTCGGCAACGTCTCCCGAAGGAAAAGTGTTGCTGGAACTGGAGCCCCGTTGAGCAGCAGAACCATTCCGGACGCAGCTTGACCCTGCCCCCCCGAAACCGAGCCGGCGCGGACGCCGGCGACACGGCCCGCGGGACGCGGGCGCTACGTAGCGCCGGCCTCCGGCCGGCCGTGCCGCAAGCGTCCTCGCTTGCCCGGCGAGGCGAGGGCGGGGGCAGTGCCGAGATGCGCCCCAACATTCCCCGCCGCCGAATCCACTCTTGCGCTTTGGAGGCTCAATCCTAGACTCGCCCTCCCGCTGGCCGCAGGCCGGCGGCTGCGATGAGCCAACGACGGATATATTACTTCGACAACAACGCCACCACACGGGTCGCCCCCGAGGTGATGGCGGCCATGACCCCGTTCTTCACCGAGCGGTGGGGCAACGCCTCCAGCGCCTACTCGTTCGGCAACCAGGTGGTCAAAGACCTGGACCTGGCCCGCGAGCAGGTCGCCGCCCTCATCGGCGCGGACCCGCGGGAGATCGTCTTCACCAGTTGCGGCACGGAGGCGAACAACACCGCCCTCCACAGTGCGCTGGTCACGCAGCCGGGCAAACGCCATGTGCTCACCACGGCGGTGGAGCACTCGGCAAACATCAAATTCTGCGAGTATCTCCGGCGGCGCGGCTATGATGTGACCTTCCTGCCCGTGGAGTCGGACGGCTCCCTGGACCTGCACTTCCTGGAGAAATCCATCCGGCCCGACACGGCCATCGTCTCGGTCATGTGGGCCAACAACGAAACCGGCGTGCTCTTCCCCTTGGAGGAGATCGCCGCGATCTGCCGCAGCAAGGGCGTGCTCTACCATACCGACGCGGTGCAGGTGCCGGGCAAGCTCAAGGTGGACGTGGATGAACTCGGCGTGGACTTCCTCTCGCTCTCCGCGCACAAGCTCCATGCGCCCAAGGGCGTGGGCCTCCTCTACTGCCGTTACACCGCGCCCTTTCACTCGTATCTGATCGGTGGCGGGCAGGAGATGGGCCGTCGCGGCGGCACGGAAAACGTGCCTTACATCGTCGGTTTCGGCCGGGCCGCCGAGCTGGCGCTGGCCTCCATCCAGGACGAAAACACCCGCATCCGCGCGCTGCGCGACCGGCTGGAGCAGACCATTCTCACCACCATTCCCGGGACCAACCGCAACGGTGGACGCGATTCCCGGCTGCCCAACACCAGCAACCTCACCTTCACCGGCTGTGAAGCCGAAGGCATCCTGCTGCTGCTGGACCGGGAGGGCATCTGCGTCTCCAGCGGCTCCGCCTGCACCACCGGTTCACTGGCGCCCAGCCATGTCCTGACCGCGATGGGGCTCTCCCCGGCCCGGGCCAAGGGTTCCGTGCGCTTCAGCCTCGGCATCTACAACACGGCCGAGGAAGTGGAGCACCTTTTGGCGACACTTCCCCCCATCATTGCCCGGCTGCGCGGCGAGGTCGCCGGTCAAAACCCGTCGTCCGTCCCGCCGCCCACCGTCGCCTGAAACCCCGACGCCGGGTGCTGAATCTTGGCGTGGCTCCCATCAAGTGCTTGCCGTTGGTGGCGGTGGGTGTTTAGTCTCTCCCCCGTCGCCTCCCAACTGGGGAATGCCGGATTGACCGGTAACATCAGTGGGTGGCATTTGAATAGCGACCGGCGAGCACATGCGAGTCATTTACAGCTATCAGGGCAAAGAGGAAATCCGCACCTTTGAGCGGGGGGAAATCCTCATCGGTCGCCTCAGCCCTCTGAGCGCACCCGACCTCGACTTCGGAGCCGATCCGACGGTTTCCCGCAAGCATTGTCGGATCAAAGTGACCAACGGCGAGGTCTGGATCGAAGACCTGCGCAGCACCAACGGCACCGTCGTGGACGGTGAATACATCGAGAACGCGCCGGTCACCACCCAGAGTGTCATCCGCACGGGCGAAACCTCGATCCGCATCGAATTTACCCCGCCCAAGCCGGCCGCCAAAGCCGCACCCAAGCCGGCCGCCGCGCCGGAAGGGGGCATGCTCATCCCTTCGGTCAACACGATGGCCCCGGCCCCGGCACAGGGAATTTTGCCACCCAAGCCACCCGGAGCCCAGGCTGCTGGCATCCCGCTGGTGGCCCGGCCCGTTCAGCCTGCGGCCCCCGCACCTGCTCCGGCCCCCGCCGCCGAACCGCCCAAGGTCAGCATCGTGGCCCGGCCTGCCGCTGCTCCAGCCCCGCTCCCGCCGCCGCCGCCGCCGCCGCCCGCGCCTGAACCGGTTGCCTCCCCTGCCCCTCCCGCACCGACGCTGGCCGCTCCAGAGCCAGAGCCGGAGCCGGCTCCAGGCCCGACCGCAACCGCCACCGATACCCAGGCGGATGGTGGCTTCAAGCGCCGCCTAGCCAGTCTCTATCAGGTTCCCCTGTCCTTCACGCCGGACATGCGCCTGCCGGACATGCTCCAGGCCATCCTCACGCGCGTCCTCACCCTGATCCCCGGGGCGAAACGTGGGGCGCTCATGCTGCATGATCCTGCCTCGGGCCGCGTGCAGGTGGGTGCCAGCATCCCGAAGGGCGAAGTGATCGTCAGTGAATCGCTCGCCCGCCGCGTCATGGAGGAAGCGCACGGGTTTATCCTCCAGCGCAACAACGACGATGGCGCGCTCGACACCAAGCTCGTCACGGTCGAGACCGGCATGTATGCCCCGCTGCTCCTCAAGGAGAAGCCGCTGGGCGCGATCTACTTGGACGACCCGGAGCGGAGTGAACCCTTCGGCGAGGATGACATGCAGTTCCTGCTGGCCGTGGCGCACTACATCGCGGTCATCATCTTCAACCAGGATTTGCAGGCGAAGATCTCGCACAACGCCTCGCTGCTGGACCGCATCACCACGAAGTTCCCGCCCCGCGTGCAGGAACGCCTCCTCGAGAACCTCCGCCTGGAGCGCCTCACGCCCGGCGCGACGAAGTCTGACCTGCCGGTCCTCTTCGCTGATCTGCGCGGCCTCGCCGCCGTCCCCGGCATGGCTCCCGCCGATGCCGCCGCGCTGCTGCGGGATTATCTCGGCGCGACCATGGATGCCGTGTTCCGCTACGATGGCACCCTGGTCAAATCCGGTGGTGAGGAAATCATCGCCGTCTTCGGCTCCCCCGAGCCGGACTTGCAGCAAAACGAGAAGGCCGTCTGTGCCGCCATCGCCATGGAGCAATCCGTGCGCGAGATCAACACCAAGCGCAAGGATCAGAGCGCCCCGACCTGCGAACTGGCGGTCGGCGTCCACATCGGCGAAGTGATGCACGGTTTCATCGGCGACGGCAGCCGCATGGAGTTCGTCGCGCTGGGTTCCGGCATTGAGCGGGCCTCGCACTACTGCAAGGGCGCGCGCGATGGCGATGTGCTCATCGGCCCCGAGGTCTATCAGAAGGTCTTCAAGATCATCGAGGCCGACCGCGCCACCGTTTCGCACAAGGACCTCGGCGAATTCCACTGCTACCGCGTCAAGAGCCTCAAGGGCGGCAAGCTGGCGTAATCCGGGAAGTAGTCAGTGCTCAGTTGTTAGTAATTAGTGGGGTGCATGGTCCCCGTTCGCGTTGACTGGCGTTGACTGAATACTGGTTACTGAATGCTGCCCCCTGCTTTTTGCTTTGTTGACCACGCTCCGACCGCCTAGCCTCCGGCCATGATACACGTCGGTATTGGCTACGACGTCCACCAATTGGTCGAGGGGCGCAAACTCATCCTCGGCGGCGTGGACATCCCGCACACCAAGGGCCTCGACGGCCACTCGGACGCCGACGCCTTGATGCACGCCATCACCGACGCCGTGCTCGGGGCAATTGGCGAAGGCGACATCGGGCAATTTTTCCCGAACACTGACCCGCGTTGGAAAGGCGCACCCAGCCGCATCTTTCTGGAAGAGGCCGCACGCCAGGTGAAGCTCCGTCAGGGCCGTCTCGTGAACGTGGATGCCTCGCTCATCGCCCAGGCTCCCAAGCTCATGCCCCACGTCCAGGGAATGAAGGCGAACATCGCCGCCGCCCTCGGCCTCGACCCGAAGAAGGTTGGCATCAAAGCGACCACCAACGAGAAGATGGGCTTCGTCGGCCGCGAAGAAGGCATCGCCGCGATGGCGGTGGCCAGTGTGGATTTGCCGGAGTAAGCCTCAATGAAAGCCACTTCCACCCGGCGTGTTGCGTGCTGCGTGTTGCGTGCCTGCCGTCAACACACCCTCACGCAACACGCACCACGCACCACTCCCCATGGCCATCAAATCTGAAGTCGGTTGGACCCGCAAAAACGAGGACGGCACCAAGATCGAAGTCTCCTGCCGCCACTTCGGCGGACAGTGGCTCTTCTTCCAGCAGCTCAAACGAGCCGAGGACTGGATCCCGGTTAAGAACCCGCCGCTCGAAGACTGGCTCGAACTCCTCGACACCGTCCGCCGCCGCATCAACCGCCGTCTGCTCAAGCCCGAGGAGGAGGTGCGCGTGAAAAAGATGATCTACGACCGTTTCCCCGGCACGAAGCTGGATTAGTCTATCCGCGTCATCCGTGTGATCCGCGGGCAATCTTCCTCCCCCATGCCTCCGCTCATCCTCGTCACCCCCTGCCAGCAGGCTGCCGGCACGGAATTCGCCGACGCTTCCGTTAGCCTCTCAAACCGCTACACGCAGGCGATCAATGACGCCGGCGGAATGCCACTCATCCTGCCCGTGACCGCCACGCGCGATCAGATCGCCGAACTGGTCCGTCGCGCCGACGGCGTGCTGCTCACCGGCGGCGAGGACATCGAGCTCAAGCACTACGCGCCCGACACGCCGCCGGACATCGCGGCCACGATGAAGGACGTGGAGCCGGAGCGCGACGTGCTGGAATTTGCCCTCGTGGACGAAGTCTTCCGCCAGCGCAAGCCGCTGCTCTGCATCTGCCGTGGCCACCAGATGCTCAACGTCGCGCTCGGTGGCACGCTGATTGTGGACATCCCCATGCAGTTGCCCGGCTCGCTCCTGCACAAGCAAGTGGACCGCAAGATGGAGCCGGTCCACGACGTGGCCCTCGCGTCTGACTCCCAGCTCGCCAGCCTGCTCGCCACCACGAATGTAGGAACCAACAGCACCCACCATCAGGCCGTCGCCCGCGTGGCGGACGCGCTGCGTGTGACTGGCACGACCTCGGATGGCGTGATCGAGACGATGGAATTGAAGGACCCGTCCCGTCTGCCCTTCCTGCAATCCGTCCAGTTCCACCCCGAGCGGCTCTACGACCGCTACCCGCACTTCGCCGAACTCTTCCGCGCCTTCATCCGCTCCGCCCAGCGCTGACCCGAAGATGAAATCCCCAAAGATTTGGGAAAGACAAAGATGGGGATTAGCGAGGAGGCCGCGTGCCAGCCTGAACGTCGAGGTGGACGTGCCGCCAGCATGGAGTCCCGCCTTCAGGCGGCGCATTCGACCCTCAGCAGCCTCTCTGCGTAGCGTCAGGATCGCCGCCACGTCCCACCGGCTGAAGCCGGGACTCCGGGCACTGAACCCGTCGCGCCCGATAACAGGCCTCTCTGCGTTTCATTGTGATCTTTGTCTTTCCCAAATCTTTGGGGCCCCTCCGGCCTGCCGCGCCTGATGCTCTACTTCGATCACAACGCCACCTCACCGCTCCATCCCGCCGCCCGGCAGGCCTGGCTGGAGGCGTCCGAACGGTTCATCGGCAATCCCTCGAGCCTCCACCGTGTTGGGGCGCGCGCGGACGCTGCCTTGAGCGAAGCGCGGGAGAAACTCGCCCGCATCCTCGGCTGCGATGCGCTGGACCTTGTCTTCAACTCCGGGGCCACCGAGTCCGCCAACACCGTCTTCCACCACGCCGCGCGCACCCTTGCGCCCGATGCGGAGGTCTGGCTCTCCGCCATCGAACATCCCTGCGTAAGTGAAGCCGCACAGCACCACTTCCCGAAACGCCATCGCCTCATCCCCGTCACCCGCGAGGGCGGGGTGGACCTGGAGTGGCTGGGAAAGAAATTGAAGCGCACCCGGCCCGGCCTGATCGCCGTGATGGCCGTGAACAATGAAACCGGTGTCATCCAGCCCGGTCGCGAAATCCTCGCCCTTTGCCGTAAACTCGGTGTCCCGTTTTTTTGTGACGCGGTGCAGGCGATCGGCAAAATTCCGTCGGCGGGACTCGGTGAGTGTGATTTTGTTAGTGGCAGCGCCCACAAATTCGGTGGTCCGCGCGGCGTCGGTTTCTTGAAATGTCCGGCGAAGGGCCGGGTCGAATCGCTGCTGGTCGGCGGCGCCCAAGAAGAAGGGCGTCGGGCCGGCACCGAGAATGTCCCCGGTGTCCTCGCGATGGTCGCAGCGCTCGAAGCCCGTGAGCACTCGATGAAAGCTGCGAACTTCGCCGCACCCTTTCAGCCCCCCACGGCGAACCCCCTCGCCCTGCGAGGCACGAGCGGGGAGAGGGAGACAGATGGCTTCGTCCTCCGGCGCGCTGCCTTCGAGGCTCAACTCCTCAAGTCACTGCCCGGCACTAAAATCATCGCCGCCAAGTCTCCCTGCGTTTGGAACACCGTCCTCGCGCTCATGCCGGAAGCGGATTGCCGCGTCCGCTGGGTCGTGAAGCTCGACAAGCTCGGCGTCGCCGTCTCCACCGGTTCGGCGTGCGCGAGCGGCAAAGAAGAGCCGAGCCCCGTCCTCACCGCGATGGGCTGCACGCCGAGCGAAGCTGCCCGCGCCCTGCGCTTCAGCGCCGGCTGGGAAACCAGCGAGGCCGACTGGCAGCAGCTCCTCGCTGCCCTCGTGCAAGCCCACCGCGAGATGCAGACCACCCCCCGCAAATAGCGGAGCGCCGGTCTCCGACCCGGCGTTGATCGAGGAGACCAGAGCTGCCCGCGAATCACGCGAATGGACGCGAATGGAAAAAGTCTTTCGCGCATGATTCTGGATTCGCGTTCATTCGCGTGATTCGCGGGCAAAGTTTTTTCCCCCGTCAAGGCCGGGTCGGAGACCGGCGCTCCGCCGCATTTCCTGCGTGTCCATTCGGGTCCATTCGTGGTTTCTTCCCCCCGTGACCGACGAGCCGATCATTGATCTCCACAGCGACACCTATTTCATGGGCGAGGCCTTGCGCCTGGCTGCCCGCGCCTATGCGGCGGAGGAAGTTCCCGTCGGCGCGGTCGTGGTGCGGAACGGACGCATCATCGCCCGCGCGTTCAACCAGGTGGAACTGCTCAAGGATGCCACCGCCCACGCCGAGATGCTCGCCATCACCGCCGCCGAGGAAGCCGTCGGCGACTGGCGGCTCAACGACTGCACGCTCTACGTCACCAAGGAGCCCTGCCCCATGTGTGCCGGAGCCATCGTCCACGTCCGCTTCGCTCGCGTGGTCTTCGGAGTCAGCGATGCGAAAGGCGGAGCCGCCGGCAGCGCGTTGAACCTCCTGCAATTCCCCGGCCTCAACCACCAGTGCGACATCACCCGCGGCGTGCGTGAGGATGAATGCCGCGCCCTGCTCCTAAGCTTCTTCTCCGAACGCCGCGCCGCCAACAAGGCCGCGAAGAGCACGCCGGAGTCGAACTAGCCACAAAGAGGCACAGCAGGCGCAACAGGAAGATGTCTCCAAAGGCGCATCTCAGTTTTTGCATACGGCAATGCCCCCAGAGTATGCTCCGTTCGCAGAAGCCCGAAACGATGGAAGTCGCGCCAGCGTCTGGAGTGCGGTGTCTTTCAGCACCGCTTTTCCCCGCCACGAGCGTTGGCCAGCTCATGGCCCGCACCGTGCGCCCAACCGAAAGCGGCGGTGAAACACGCCGCACTCCAGACGCTCCGCGCCGCCGGAGACAGTGGCCTTCACGTCCGACGCTGGCCTGCGAGAGGTCACGGTTCCGTGCGGCATCAGGCCACCGCGCCGTTGCGGAGGCTTTCTCCACTTCGCTCACGCCAGTGTGAAGCCCGGCAGCCATGAGATTTCAAGAAACTGAGATGCGGCCTGTCTCCTAGACTCCTTCTTGCGCCTCTTGTGCGGCTTTGTGGCAGAACCCTCTTCGTGGTATCAGCTCAGGGACACCATGGACACCCGCTCATTCTTGTCGTTGCGGCCCACGCCTTGTGCGCGCGGGTCGAGCGTCGGCACGCCGTCCACCAGAAACCAGTAGCGATGGTGGCCATTGGTCAGCATGAGCTGCACCACCCAGTTGCCATCGGGCTGCCGCTGCATCGGGTGCGTCTTGGGGTTCCACTCGTTGAAGTCCCCGGCAATGAACACCTCCTTCGCGGTGGTCGCCGCGCAGAAGAAGTTGACCGGCTTCGTAAACGCCTTGCCGCTGTAGAGCTTGCCGGCACCTGATGCGAGTTTGTAGGACGCCATGGTTCGGGGACACGGTTGCCACGCCTCATCAACGGGCGCGGTGCTGACGGGAAAAGAAAGCAACTCCGCGCGACACGAACAAGCGTGAAAATCCGAAATCCGCCCGCCAGACTGCCCATGTGGCCGACGCAACCTCCAGTCCACCGCCCGCACCGCAGCTCGACCGCGAGCGGCTGCAGCGCGCCCTGGCGAAGGTGCGCGCCGCGCTGCTTGCCGAGCGTGGGCCGCACGGACATTGGGAGGGCGAGTTGTCCAGCAGCGCGCTCTCGACCGCCACGGCCGTAACAGCGCTTGAGTTGTGGCGACGCCACGCGAATGCCGAATCACAATCGGCAATCGGCAATCGGCAATCGGCAATCACCTCTGGCCTCCAGTGGCTCGCCGAGCACCAGAACGCGGACGGCGGCTGGGGCGACACGGTCCTGAGCTTCGCGAACATCAGCACGACTGCGCTCTGCTGGGCGGCGTTCGGAGCGGTGCCGGGCGCGGAGGCAAGGTGGCCGGAGGTGGTGCGGAGGGCGGAAGTCTGCCTGGCGAAGCAGTGTTCAGTATCCAGTGTCCAGTATTCAGTCCCGAAGTCTCCGGCGTCCGGCGCATCCACTGAAGACTGGACACTGAATACTGAACACTCGACGACGAACCCCGCCCCAAACCGACCTGCGGCAGAACCCCAAACTCCAAACCCCAAACTCGAAACCGCCTCCCTCATCACCGCCATCATCGCCCGCTACGGCAAGGACCGCACCTTCTCCGTCCCCATCCTGACGATGTGCGCGCTGGCCGGGCGCTTGGGCGAGGGCGCGGAGGCCTGGCGACGGGTCATTCCCCTGCCCTTCGAGCTGGCCGCATTGCCGCAGAAATTCTTCGCCGCACTGCGCCTGCCGGTCGTGAGCTACGCGCTGCCAGCGCTCATCGCCATCGGGCAGGTGCGGCACCACCACCTGCCCACGCGGAACCCGCTCACGCGCCTGCTCCGCGACCGCGCCCGTGCGAAGACCCTGCGCGTGCTGGAGCGCATCCAGCCGCCGGGCGGCGGCTTCCTCGAAGCCACGCCGCTCACGAGTTTCGTCACCATGAGCCTCGCGGGCAGCGGCAATGCGGATCATCCGGTCGCGCTGCATGGCGTGGAGTTCCTGCTCAAGTCCATGCGCGCGGACGGAAGCTGGCCAATTGATACGAACCTCGCGACGTGGGTGACCACGCTCGCCGTGAACGCGCTCGGCCCGAGCATTCACGAGGTGATGAGCGCCGAGGAGCGCCAGCGCATCCTCGAGTGGCTGCTCGCCCAGCAATATCGCGCGGTGCATCCCTACACCGACGCCGCCCCCGGCGGCTGGGCCTGGACCGACCTCCCCGGCGGCGTCCCCGATGCGGATGACACGGCGGGAGCACTGCTGGCGTTGAAGCACCTCGGTAGCAGCCGACGTAAGGAGGCTCTGAATTCCAAATCGGCAATCGGCAATCGGCAATCGGCAATGAGCGAGAGCTTCCTCACGTCGGCTGCTACCGAGGAAATTGACCCCCGCGTGCGCGAGGCCGCCATCGCGGGGGTGAAGTGGCTCCTGGACCTGCAAAACCGCGACGGCGGCATCCCCACCTTCTGCCGCGGCTGGACGAACCTGCCCTTCGACCGCAGCAGCCCGGATATTACGGCGCATGCAGTGCGAGCCTGGCTGGCGTGGAACGAAGCAATGCCATCAGACCTCCGCGTGCGTATCGGTGAAGCTTGCTGGAAGGCGAACCGATTTTTGCAGAAGTCATACATCCATTTCAAAGGTTGGAATCCGCTTTGGTTTGGTAACCAGCACATGGCGCAAGAAGTGAACTTCACTTATGGAACATCCCGTGTGCTGTCTGCGCTTGCGTCGCTTCAAAGCACCCTCAACGACAGCCCCGAGTCCGTTGGGGCTAGGTTCCGGCGCGCAGTGAAACCATGGCATTGGAGAGCCAGCCAATTCTGGCACTTGTCAGCCGGATTGAACGACCTGAGCCATGGACAACAAGACACCGGAGGATGGACAGGGCATTGCGGAATACTTCCGCCCCGGCTGCCGGAGACAAACGAGGAAACCGCGGTTGCGATTGAGGTTTTAGCCTTGCTGCTCACGGAAGCGGAACTCAGAGAGCGCGCAGGCCGAGGAGAGCTATTCGGAAAATTCGTGACGGGCACTAACTGGCTGATCCGCCGCATCGAGGACGACACCTGGACCCAGCCCACCCCCATCGGCTTCTACTTCGCCAAGCTGTGGTATTACGAGCGGCTCTACCCGATGGTTTTCACCGTCGCCGCGCTGGAAGCCGTCGCACGGCTGGAGACGGTGGCGGCAGGCGTCCCGCCTGCCGTAGAGCCGGGCGTCCCGCCCGGCGGATAGAAGCGTGGATTGCTGGACGATTTATAGACCTCCGTTCCCTGGCCGGGCGGCGAGATGCCGCCCTCTACGGCAGGCAGGATGCCTACCTCCACCTTACTCCTCCCACCGGTCTTCACCGTCGCCGCGCTGGAGGCCATCGCACGGCTCGAAGCCACCGCCCCCCGGTAGGGCGAGACTCCGTCGAGCCCCATCTCGAGCGGTAGCGAGGCGAGAGGAGCGAGCATCTCAGTCGCCCAGCAAAGAGAGAATCTCGCCTCGCTCGCACCGCTGGCGCGGTATCGAGGGTTCGACAGAGTCTCACCCTACCACCAACATAGAAAGCCGCTCCGGTTGCCCGGAGCGGCGGGGAGTCCGGTGGCCTTCCCTGCGAAGGCTCCGGTGAGGTTCAATGCTTAAGCGCGATCGACGCGATCCAGATTCATCACCTTGTCCCACGCCGCCACGAAGTCCTGAACGAACTTCTTTTCTGAGTCGGCACAGCCATAGACTTCAGCCAGCGCACGGAGCTGGGAATTGGAACCGAAGACCAGATCCACCCGCGTGCCGGTCCACTTGGTCCGGCCCGTTTTCACATCCCGACCATCGAACGTGTCGGCATCGGGCGAGACCGGCTTCCACTCCGTGCCCATGTCGAGCAAGTTCACGAAGAAGTCGTTGGTCAGCGCTTCCGGGCGCTTGGTAAAGACGCCGTGCGGCGTCCCTCCCGCATTGGCCTTCAGGACGCGCAGCCCGCCCACGAGCACCGTCAGTTCAGGCGCGGTGAGAGTCAGCAACTGGGCCTTGTCAATCAGCAGCGCCTCGGCCGGCACGGTGTATTTGCCCTTGAGGTAATTGCGGAAACCGTCCGCGATGGGTTCGAGCACGGCGAAGGAAGCCGCATCGGTCTGCTCCGGGGAGGCGTCCATGCGGCCCGGTGTGAAGGGCACCGTCACCTCGTGGCCGGCATTCTTCGCCGCCTGCTCGACGCCCGCGCAGCCAGCCAGCACGATCAGGTCCGCCAGCGACACTCGCTTGCCCCCAGCCGCCGTGCCGTTGAACGCGTTCTGGATGCCTTCCAGTGTCTTGAGCACCTTGGCCAGTTGAGCGGGCTGGTTGACTGCCCAATCCTTCTGCGGGGCCAGACGAATGCGCGCGCCGTTCGCTCCGCCGCGCCGGTCGGACCCACGGAACGTGGAGGCCGAAGCCCAGGCAGTGGAAACCAGTTCCGAGACGGACAGCCCGGACGCGAGAATCGTGCCTTTCAAGGAGGCGATGTCCGACGCGTCAATCAAGGGATGGTTCACGGCCGGAATCGGGTCCTGCCAGATGAGTTCTTCGGCGGGAACCTCCGCGCCGAGATAACGCGCACGCGGGCCCATGTCACGGTGCGTCAGCTTGAACCAGGCTCGGGCGAAAGCGTCGGCAAACTGGTCGGGATGCTCCAGGAAGCGCCGCGAGATCTGTTCGTAGGCCGGGTCGAACCGCAGGGAGAGGTCCGTGGTCAGCATGGAGGGCGCGATGCGCTTGGCCGCGTCATGCGCGTGCGGGACCTTGCCATCGCCGGCACCGTTCTTCGGCGTCCACTGATGCGCCCCGGCGGGGCTCTTCGTCAGTTCCCATTCGTAGCCGAACAGGTTCTCGAAAAAGTTGTTGCTCCACTTCGTCGGTGTGGTGGTCCAAGTGACTTCCAGGCCGCTGGTGATCGTGTCGGCGCCCTTGCCGGTGCCGAAGCTGCTCTTCCAGCCCAGGCCCTGCGCCTCAAGGCCGGCCGCTTCGGGATCAGGCCCCACATGGGTGGCCGGGCCCGCGCCGTGCGTCTTGCCGAAACTATGGCCGCCGGCGATGAGCGCCACCGTCTCCTCGTCGTTCATGGCCATGCGGGCGAAGGTCTCGCGGATGTCCCGCGCCGCAGCAACCGGATCAGGGTTTCCGTTCGGGCCTTGGGGATTGACGTAGATCAGCCCCATCTGCACGGCGGCGAGCGGGTTTTCGAGCGCCCGGTCGCCAGAGTAACGCTGGTCATCCAACCAGATCTTCTCCTTGCCCCAATAGACGTCGTGGTCCGGTTCCCAGACATCCTCGCGGCCACCGCCAAAACCGAACGTCTTGAAGCCCATCGTTTCGAGGGCGACATTGCCCGTGAGGATCATCAGGTCAGCCCAGGAAATCTTCTGCCCATACTTCTGCTTGATCGGCCAGAGCAGGCGGCGCGCCTTGTCCAGGCTCACGTTGTCCGGCCAGCTATTGAGCGGCGCGAAACGCTGCTGGCCCCGGCCGCCACCGCCGCGCCCGTCCCCGGTGCGGTAGGTGCCGGCGCTGTGCCAAGCCATGCGGATGAAGAACGGGCCATAGTGGCCGAAGTCCGCCGGCCACCACTCCTGCGAATCCGTCATCAACGCGGCGAGGTCCTGTTTCACCGCCGCCAGGTCGAGGCGCTTGAACTCCTTGGCATAGTCGAAGGCCTCGCCCAAAGGATTGGACTTGGCGGAATGCTGGTGCAGCAGCTCGACCTTCAACTGGTTCGGCCACCAGTCTTGGTTGGTGGTGCCGCCGCCGGCGGTTTGATGGAACGGGCATTGTGCTTCGGTTGACATGTGTATTTTCCTTTGGTCGGTTGAGCTAGATTCGGTGGACAAGTTGCAAGGGTTCGGCGCGACTGCGCAAGGGGGTCAACTACTGACCGCCGGCGGGAAGGTTGAGACGGCGTAGGCGCAGGTCAGCGTGCCATAAACGGAGGTGAGCTGCGCTACGGAACCGGGTTGATGGTTTGCTTGAGCCATGAGAACTGTGCGTAACAGGACACACTATGCCCAGTTGAAGGCGCGTGGTTGAAATACTTGTTTCCTACGGCCACCATAGGCGCAGCCTATGGAACTCCAGCAGCTCCGCTATGTGCTCGCCGTGGCGCGGACGGGAAACTTCTCCCGCGCGGCGGAGCAGTGCCACGTCTCGCAGCCGTCGCTCAGCCAGCAAATCTTGAAACTGGAGGAGGAACTGGGCGAGCCGCTCTTCGACCGGCTGCGCCAGCGCGCCCAGCTCACGCCGGTGGGCGAAGGCTTCGTGCGCCGGGCCACCCGCATCCTGGATGAAGTGGAGTCCGCCGGACGCGAGGCGCGGGAAGCCAAGGAACTGGCCAGCGGCACCGTCTGCGTCGGGGCGTTGCCGACCATCGCGCCGTATCTGCTGCCGGCGGCGGTGGGGCGGTTTGCGGCGCTGTTCCCCGGCGTGCAGATCATCGTGCAGGAGGACACCACGGCGCGCATGCTGGTGATGCTGGCCGAGGGCGAGGTGGACTTCGCCGTCGTCAGCCTGCCGATCACAGACGTGCGCTTCGACATGGAGACGCTGTTTGAGGAGGAACTGCTGCTGGCCGTTCCCCCGCGCCACCGGCTGGCACGACGGAAGGCGATCAACCTCGCGGACCTGGAGGGCGAGCGTTTCATCCTGATGAAGGAGGGCCATTGCCTGGGTGATCAGGTGCTGGATTTTTGCCATCGCCAGGATTTCCGGCCGACCGTCAGTTGCCGCAGCGCGCAGATCGAAACGATCCAGGCCCTGGTGGCGGCGGGGCTGGGCATCTCGCTCGTGCCGCGCATGGCGTGCGACTCGGGGCCGGTCAAACGCCCGGTCTATCGCCCGCTCGCGGACGCACGCCCTCGGCGCACGGTGATCGCGCTATGGCTACGACAGCGGCCTCCTGGACGTGCGGCCCGGGAGTTTCTGAAGTGTCTGCGAGTGACGGAGTGACGCTGAGCGAACCCATCCCAACCCTCGCCCCTTGCTCCGCGCAGAGGGAGTGGACTGCTAACCACTTCGCAGCCCACGGCTGGATTAGAATCAGGATCAGGATTACGAGCAGGAGTCCAATTTCATGCTCCTGATCTTGATCCTGATCCTGCTCCGGAGCACCGGGCTTGACGGTGCCCTGCCCGTCCTCTAAACCACTCTCACATTTCGCACATCAAATGAACACACCTCCTGCCTCCCGTCGTGAATTCGTCAAGACCTCCGCTGCCGCCAGCGGGGCTGTCGCGGCGGCTGTTTACTTCCCCCACGTCGCCAACGCGGCCGCCGCAGGCGACAAGATCAAGATCGGCTGGGTGGGCTGCGGCGGGCGCGGCACCGGCGCGGCCAACCAGACCCTGCGCGCGGACAGCAACGTCGAGATGTGGGCCATGGGCGACATCTTCCAGGACAAGGTGGACGCCGGGCTGGAGTCGCTCAAGGCGCAGTTCAAGGACGACCCGAAGAAGATCAACGTCACGCAGGAGCGCCAGTTCACCGGCCTGGACGCATTCCAAAAGGTGCTCAACAGCGGCATTGATGTCGTGCTGCTGACCACTTCCCCCGGCTTCCGTCCGCAGCACATCCGCGCGGCCATCGAGGCGGGCAAGCACGTCTTCGCCGAGAAACCGATGGCCGTGGACGGCCCCGGCGTGCGCTCGGTGATGGAGAGCATCAAGCTGGCGAAGCAGAAGAACCTCGCCATCGTGGACGGCTTCGTCTGGCGCTGGACCCAGGCCAACCGCGACGCCTACAACAAGATTCACGACGGCGCGCTGGGCGACCTCCACGCGATCTACTCCAGCTACTACACCGGCGCGGTGGACCGGTATCCCAAGTGGAACCGCACGAACACCAAGACCGATCTCGAATGGCAGATCCGCCGCTGGTATTACTTCACCTGGCTCTCCGGCGACCACATCGTGGAGCAGGCGGTCCACTCGATTGACAAGATGATGTGGACGATGAAGGACGAACTGCCCGAGAGCGTGATCTGCACCGGCGGCCGGCAGGTGCGCCCCGGCGAGGCTGGCGGCGAATACGGCAACATCTACGACCACTTCTCCGCGGAATACAAATGGCCCAGCGGCGTGAAGGGCTACCACTTCTGCCGCCAGTTCGACCGCTGCGCGCAGGCCAACACGGACACGGTCTTCGGCACCAAGGGCGTTTATGAAGGCGAGAGCGGCAGCAAGCGCCACGTCATCACCGGCGAGAACCGCTGGCGCTGGAACGGCGACAAGACCCAGAACGGCTACCAGACCGAGCACGACGAGCTGTATGCGAGCATCCGCGCCGGCAAGCCCATCAACGCCGGTGACCGGATGATCAAGTCCTCCCTCGCCGCCATCATGGCGCGCATGGCCGCCTACACCGGTAAGGAAATCACCTCGGAAATGGCGCTCAACTCGAAAGAGGAAACCTTCCCGAAGAACATCCAGTGGGACATGAAGCTGCCCGTCGCGCCCGTGGCCATGCCGGGGCAGACGCAGTTCATCTGAGTTCGCCCAAGAGCGGCGGGCTCGCACATCTCAGCAGGCTTTCGAGAGCGGTGACTTGTCACCGCTCTCGTCATTTTACCCACCAGCATTGCGTAGAAGCTGAAGCCGCTTGGCGATCCAACCGTCATAACTCCGCTCATGAACTACCGCCTGCTTTCCACCGCCCTGCTCGTGCTGTCCGCCGTGTTTGCCCGCGCCGATCACTGGCCGCAGTGGCGCGGGGCGCAGCACGACGCCGTCAGCCGCGAGACCGGCCTGCCCACGGAATGGAGCGACACCAAGAACGTGCTGTGGAAGGCGGCGATGCCCGGCATGGCCTCCGCCACGCCCGCCGTCTGGGGTGACCGCATCTTCCTCACGAGCGAGGCGGGCAATGAACTGCTGCTCCTGTGCCTCGGCACGGATGGCAAGGAGCAGTGGCGGCGCAAGCTGGGCGAGGGCAGTTCCAAGGCGCGCGGCGGCGAAGGCAACAGTGCGTCCTCCTCGCCCTGCACGGACGGCAAGCTGGTCTTCGCCCTCTTCGGCAGCGGGGACTTCGCGGCGTTTGACTTCAGCGGGAAGGAAGTCTGGCGCATCAACGCGCAGGAGCGTTACGGCAAGTTCAGCTACGACTTCGGCATGCACAGCACGCCGTTGCTGCACGAGGGCCGGCTTTACCTGCAGTTCATTCACCCGCGCCTCCAGGCCGTCATTGCGCTGGACGCGGCCACCGGCAAGGAGGTTTGGAAGGCGAACCGCCCGAGCGATGGCAAGGCCGAGTGCCTGAACTCCTACGCCACACCCTGCCTCTGGGTTCGCGGCAAGGACGCCCGCCTTATCACCCACGGCAACGACTACGCCATCGCGCACAGCCTCGCCGACGGGAAAGAAATCTGGCGGCTCGGCGACCTGAATCCGAAGGACCGCTACAACGCCACGCTGCGTTTCGTCACTTCCCCGGTCGCGGTCGCGGACCTCATTGTGATTCCGACCGCGAAGAACGGAGCCATCGTTGGCGTGTCGCCGGATGCGACCGGCGTCATCAGCGCCGGCGGCCAGGGTGAGGCGTGGCGGGTGCCCAACGGCACGCCGGACGTTCCCTCCCCCGTGGTGTATGAAGGCAAAGTGTTCCTCTGCCGCGAGAACGGCGTGCTCACCTGCCTGGATGCGAAGACCGGCAAGCAGTTCTTCTCCGAGCGTTTTCACGCGGGAACCTACCGCGCCTCGCCGGTCATCGCGGATGGCAAGCTTCTCCTCACGGCCAAGGACGGGACCGTCACCGTGGTGAAGCCGGGCGAGAAGCTGGAAATCTTGGTGAAGAACAAGCTGCCCGATCAGTTCACAGCCTCGCCGGCCATCGCAGGCGGGCGGATTTATCTGCGCGGGTTTGAGTCGCTGTATGCGGTGGGCTTGAAGTAGTCTGAGACCGAAACCCTGTGCCGGTTGCGTGTCCGAACGGTTCAGCGGCGCGCTGGGGAGAGACGCGCCCTACCAGCAACGGCGGACAGGCGTGTCCGCCTTAACGGTCACGCATCCCGCGTGATGGCCTTCATCCGGGCTTCCAGTTCAGCACGCAGGCGTTCGCGCTCGGCGTCATCGGCTTCGCGAGGGATTTTAACCGGCTGGCCGAGGTGGACTTCGCAGCGCGCGAAGGGAATGGGGACTTGGAAGCGGTCCCACGTCTTCAACTGCCATTTCCAGCTCAGGCGGAAGGAGGCCGGGACGATGGTCATCCCGGTGAGTTGCGCGAGGGAAACAATGCCCTCCTGCACCACGTAGCAGGGACCGCGCGGGCCATCCGGCGTAATGGCCAAGTCACGGCCGCGCTCGCCGGCGGAGACCAGTTCGCGCAGGGCCTGCGGACCGCGGCGGCTCGACGAGCCACGCACCGGCTCCACATCGAACAGCTCCAGCACATGCGCGAGCATCCCGCCATCGCGGCTCGCGCTGACCAGCGCGGCGAGCTTGCGCTGCGGCTGCCGCCACTGGACGTAGCGGCGGAAGAGGATCAGCGAGAGGGCGAGGCGATTGTGCCAGAGACAGAAGATCACCGGTTCCTTGCCGCCGTTCTCGAAGAGATTCGTCTCATCCTTCCAGCTCCAGCGCAGGGTCGCTGAAACCGAACTGGCCGCCGCCCAGATCAACCGCGCAGCAAGACGACCATGCCACTTCGCCCGATGCGGAATGACCGGCGCGGAGGACTTGATGGCGGGCGGAGGAGGCATTTCAGAATGACCAATGACCAATGACCAATGACCGATGGATGCCCAAGGCCGAATGCCGGCCCATGCGTCTGCCCGGAGTCTGGGCATTGGACATTGAACATTCATTGGTCATTGAGAATTGAGAACTGGTCATTCCCGCTAGCCTTTCTTCAACGCCGCGCGCACGAGTTCCTCCACCGTCGCCTTCTCGCCAAGCATGGCCTGCGCGGCGCGGACGGTCTCGTGGGCCTCGGGCTGTTTGAAGCCCAGCGCCACCAATGCGAGGACGGCATCGTGCAGCCGCTGGTCACCGGCGGGCACGGCGCGTTCCGCGCTGCTGGCTTCCCACACCCCGGCGGCTCCGATCTTGTCCTTCAGTTCGACGACAATGCGCTCGGCGGTTTTCCGGCCGACACCGGAGATGGAGGAGAGCGCCTTCACATCGTTGCCGGCCACCGCACCACGGAATGCGACCGGGTTCATGCCGCTGAGGACATTGAGCGCGATCTTCGGGCCAATGCCGCTGACGGTGTTGATCAACATGCGGAACAGCTCGCGCTCCGCCGCCGACATGAAGCCGTAGAGTATGTGGGCATCCTCACGCACGACGAGGTGCGTGAGCAGATGCACCTCGCCGCCGGGGGCGGGGAGCTTGTCGAAGGACGACAACGGGATGAGCACCTCGTAGCCGACGCCGTGGACTTCCACGATGACCTGCGTGGGCAGCGCGTCCACCAGCTTGCCGTGCAAAAACGAAATCATGACGGGCGGTTGTAACGGAGGAGGGAGCGAACGCGCAATGCGGAAGGCCGGGGAACTGAAAATGAGGAGCGCCCTGGTGCTCACGCGCCCCGGGCCGGCGAGGACGCCGGCGGCACGGCCCGCGGGACGCGGGCGCTACAGTAGCGCCGGCCTCTGGCCGGCCGTGCCGCAAGCGTCCTCGCTTGCCCGGCGGCTACCCGCAGCCCTGACCGCTCGAATCACAACTCGGCGCGGAACTTCCGCTGTCAAACGACGATGAAGCAGGACTGCTGTCGAAGGAACTGGTCGGCATGGACGGCGCGGGCGAGGAGGCATCCGTCATCGTCTGGTGAATCTGATGCTGGCGGTGAACCGAGTCGTCCCCGGGCAGGATGGGCGGAATGAAAACGTGGCCGTCGTCGGTGGAGGGCTTCGTGGCACCAGGCGGATTTCCTGATGACCGGCTGGCCGCGCGGAAGACGGCCACCATCACGGCAATGACCGCACCGAACATGCACAGCGCGAAGAAAACAACGAGCAGGAACATCCACGTCATTGCCATGGTGGCATCCTTCGCCAGCGGGGCCGGAAATGCAACCGCGAGTTGGCGAACGGAGCAAGGTCGGGCGTATCTTGACACTGCCCCCGAAGCCGAGCCGGCGGGGACGCCGGCGATACGGCCTGCGGGACGCGGAGACTACGTAGCGCCGACCTCCGGCCTGCCGTGCTGCAAAGCGTCCTCGCTTGCCCTGCCCCGAAGCGCGGCCCTCCGGGCCGCAGCGGCAACCTTTTTGAAAATGCTCCGGGTATTCCTATGTCGTTCCCTGCTGCCAGCCGCTGCGGCCCAGAGGGCCGCGCTCCGGGGGCGCGCCGCGCACGACGGCACGGTTGGATGGACGACTCACGGCCTGCAAGCGGGGCTCTGAACCGGAGAGTTCGCACAGAACAAAGGAGTCACACCGGTTCGGTGGCATTGCGCGCAAAGCGGGCGGGACGCCCGCGCTCCAACGGCTTGCTTACTGTCCGCCCGCCGGCTTCCCGGCGGTCAGGCGGCGGGTGATGTATTCGCGGATGACCGGAATCTTCGCCTTGGCCAGCAGCAGCGCGCCCTTGGCCGGGTCGGCGGCGACGATGGGCTCGGTGGCATACCAATACATCAGCGGGAGGTTGTGGTCGGTGGCGTCCTCGGCGTGGGCGAGGAGGGCTTCGACGATGGGCGTGCGCTCGGCCACGGTCAGGCGTTGACACGCGCTGGCGAGGTAGAGGCGAACGACTGGCGAAGGGTCTTCCTTCGCGAGACGAGCAAACGCTTTCAACGCGGCTTCGCCGGGTTTGTGGTCCTCGCAAAGAAGTTGGATGGTCCAAGCGCGAACGATAGGCGATTCCTGTCCAAGAAGAATCGATCCAAACTTTTCTGTGATTCCACCGGTTACGTGCATGCCCCACATTGCCCTGAGTGTCTGAACATCGTCGGCAGCATCGCGCTGTCGCATGAGCAAAGCACCCTGCATGTCATCCGTCTTGATTGCATGTTCTTGGAGAAGCCGTCTGGCATGGCGCGCCTGCCATTCATTCCTACTCGTCTGAAGGTTTACCAACTCGTCATCCTTTAGCTTCCCCAAATCCACCTGCGTCCCCTTCTTCTCCCCATAGCTGATCTTGTAAATCCGCCCGTTGCTCCGGTCGTGCGCTGCCGCGTTGCCGGTGTGGCATTGCTGCCGGTCATACCAGTCAATGATGAAGACGTTGCCGTCCTGATCAATCTGCTGGTTGAGCGTCTGGCTCCAGCGGTCGTTGAAGTTGATGAAGTCAGGTGCGTGCTTGCCCACGTAGCCGCTGCCCTTGCGCTCTGGCACGTCCACGTTCAGGCGCTGCCCGTGGATGTTCCCGATGATGAGCTTGCCGTGATACTCCTTGGGCCAGCTTCCACCGAGGTAGCACATCAGGCCCGCGTGCGCGTGGCCGCCGCCGGCGGAGTCGGAGCGCGCGTTGCCGCCATGCGGGGTGCCGCCTAGATAGTGCCGGTGGTCGGCGATGGTCTTGAGGTCGTCGTAGATGTAGGGCGTGATCGGCTGCTTGCCGGGCTTGGCGAAGTCCTGCGTGAAATAGTCCGGCACGATGCGCCGCGCCTCTTCGAGGCTCGGCGTGTAGTGCTGCCCGCCCTGCCGCTGATAGCGCCCGCCCTGGATCATGTGGAAGAGGTGCGGGATCACGCACGCCTCGATGAAGCAGTGGCCGTATTCGTTGAAGTCAATGCCCCACGGATTGCTCGTGCCCTCGGCAAAGACCTCGAAGCGCTTCTTCGTGGGATGATAGCGCCACACGCCCGCGTTGATGAACTGCCGCTCGGTGTCCGGCGCACCGGCGACCTTTACATGAGAGTGGGTGAACACGCCGTGGCAGCCGTAGAGCCAGCCGTCCGGCCCCCAGGTGAAGGTGTTGAGCATCTCGTGCGTGTCCTGCCACGCGAAGCCTTCCAGCAGCTTCACCGGCGCCCCGGCGGGCTGCGGGCCGGCGTCCGTCTCCTTCACCGGGATGTGCAGCAGCCACGGCACCGCACCGACATAGATGCCGCCGAAGCCCCACTCGATGCCGCTGGCCATGTTCAGCCCTTCCATGAAGACCGTGCGTTTGTCGAACTTCCCGTCGCCGTTGGTGTCCTCGAAGACGAGGATGCGGTCCGTGCCCATGCCCTCGGGCGCGCGTTGCGGGTAGGTGTAGTTCTCAATCACCCAGAGCCGCCCGCGGTCATCAATGCAGAAGGCGATGGGCTGCTTCACGTCCGGCTCGGCGGCGAAGACCGTGACCTTGAAGCCGGGCGGCAAGGTCATCGCCTTCACGGCTTCCTCGGGCGTCAGGCCGGCGAACTTCACGTCGTCCTGCGGAAGCGGGTTGGCTTTGGCACCGGGGGCGGATGCAGCCACGGCGGCGAACGCGGGCTTGTCCTTGTAGAGCTTGAAATCGTCGAAGTTCACATGGCCCCAGCCGCCCGTGTGATCGTCCACGATGCGGATGAAAATCTCCTTGTCCTTCTGCGCGGCCAAATCCACGACCACGGGCACCATCGTCTCCGAGTTCTGGCCGCGCGCGGTGAAGAAGACCTTGCCGCCCTCCTTGGCCACCAGTTCAACGCGCGTCTCCGCCAGGTTGCCGCCGCCGAGGAGAAACGCGGCCCACGGCTGCGTGACCTTGAACGGCGCGCTGGCGAGCGTGCCCTTGGGCGTGTCCCCGAACTTCTCGTAGCCGCCGAACCAGAAGTCGCCGATGTGATTGGCCACCTTGCCTTCGCCAAACTTGCGGTTCTGGTTGATCGGGCCTTTGGTCGGCTGGCCCTTTGCGATGTCGCCCGTCGCTGTCCAGTCTTTGAGATCGCCCGTCTCGAAGTCCGTGTTGAGCGGCTTGCCGTCGGCTCCGACGGGCAGCACGCCGCCAGGGAGCGGCGCAGTGGGCTTGGCGTTCGCGGGCGGCACCGCTCCGGTGCGCGTGACGACGGCGGCAGGAGCCACCGCGTTCTTGCCGGCATCGGCAAACTGCACCTTCGGCTGGGCCTTGTCCCATTCCTCTTTCGTCACTTTCTTCGCTTCGTTGAGGAAGACGAACGTGCCCTTCTTGTTGCCGATGACGAAGTCCGGGCGGCCATCGCCGTTCACGTCTGCGATGCCGATCTGGCGGCCCACGCCGGAGTCGTTGTCCACAAGCTGCGGCACCCAGTCCACGGACTTGTCGGCGTTGCGGACGAGCTTGAACCAGTAGAGCACCGCCGGGTCGCTGCCGCCGGGGTCGGCCCCGGGACCGTGCGCCCAGAAGCACTTGCCGGTGACGAGATCCTTCAGCCCGTCGCCATCCATGTCCACCAGCTCGACCGCGTGGAGCTGGGAAAAGGCGACGCCAAAGCGGTTCTCGCGGGCCTCCTTGTTCATGAAGACGTGGGCCTTGAACTGCGGGCTGCCGGCGGCATCGCGCTCCTTGAGCTGCTCATACCACGCGAGGCCGTAGCCGTGCGATGCGAGCGCGGTGACAATGTCGTTCAAGCCGTCGCCGTTCACATCGTAGGCGAACATCTGCGAGCTGCTCGGGGCGAAGAATGTCTTGTGGTGCTTCCACGGTCCCGAGGTTCCCTTGGCCGGCTGCTCGAACCACCCGTCTTTGCACAGGAGGTCCATGCGTCCATCACCATTCACATCGCCAACGCCGAGGCCGTGGGTGAACTTGCCCCAGTTGCCCTTTTCGCTGACGGGCGTGAAGGGCCACTTGGCCGTGACGTTCTTCCAGTCGGGCTTGGCGTAGCCGAAGTTGCCCTTGTAGTTGCAGATGATCTCCGGCTTTCCGTCGCCGTCGAGGTCCGCAAAGGTGGGCGACTCGTTGTCCACCTCGTCGAAGACCTGGTGCCGGGCCCAGTGCTGCTCCTTGCCCTGCGGGTTCAGGTAGAGGAAGGCCGGCGTGCCAGGCAGGCCATAGGTGAGCACGTCATTCCAGCCATCACCGTCGAAGTCGTAAACAAACGCGAAGAAGTTGTCCGTGGAGTAGGAGTTCTTGCTGCCCAGCACACCCTCGAAACCGGGAAACTCCACGTCCGCGCCGTCCTTCTTGGTCTTGGTGGTGCGGGTGGCCGGGTAGATCTCATGGCGTTTCTTGAAGTCCGGCCCTTCCCACCAGTAAGGGCCGGAGATGGCGTCGGGCTTCCCGTCCTTATTCAAGTCCCCGAGCATCGCACCCTCGGACCAATAGTGCTTGTCGAGCTGCTGCTTCTTGAATGAGTGCAGCGTGAGATCGGCGGCGGTGGCAGTGGCGGCAAGCGCGAGCAACGCGCACCAGATGGAACCGGGGAGACGGGACTTCATGCAGTTAGGTTTGATTGGGTGAGCAGACGGGAGCCTAGGCGCGGGACTTCAGCGGGCGGCATGAGAACTTGCGCATTTGATATGAGAAATTTTACAGGCCGGACGGAAGCCGGCAGGCACGGCGGCACGGACGAAAGGACTCGGCTTCATGCCGCTGGTTGTCGCAAGCGGAGGGAGGTGGGTCAAGCGGATAGCCCGAGTCGGGGGAAAACGCAGCGGAGGATTAAGATCAGGATCAGGATTACGAGCAGGATGGCCTGAATCGCTACTCCTCCTGCTCGTGATCCTGATCCTAATCCTGCTTTTCCCTTTCGCTCTCACGCTGAAGCCGGGACTCCGTGCGCGGTTCAGAGCAGCTTGGCGAAGGCTTCCAAGGACTTCGCAAACTTGTCCGGGGCGAAGTCCGGCACGGATTGCGCGAGGGCGAAGAGTTCCTTCAAGCCGGGTTCGAGCTTTGTGAGCGTGGCCTTGTCGAGCGGGGCGGTGAGCCGGTCCAGGGCGAGGACCAGACGCTCGGCGCGGCGGGCCTGCTGGAGGCCGGGGATCTTGGCATCGGCAAACTCGGCGTGGGTGCGGGCCAGCCGCTGGAGGGCCTGACGGGTGAGCTGATGACTCCACTCCAGTTCAGCCGCCCGGCGGGCGAGGGTGTCGGCGGCGGACTGGGCCAAGGCGGGAGTCGCGGCAGACTTGAGCGCCGGCAGGGTGGAGTCGAGGCCGTCGAGCGTTTGCAGGAGCCAGAGCGTGCCGGCCCACGGAGCGGTGAGCCGCTCGCCGGGAGACTTCTCGCGGTTGAGCTGCGCGCTCATCTCGCGCAGGGCGACCGCCTGGCCGACGAGCCAGGCCTTCGGGCCGTGCCAGTCGCCCTTTTCGCGCCAGTGCTTCGGCTGGGCCACGGCCTGGCCGTCCAGCTCGAAAAGAAGTTCCGGATGGCCGGCGGCCAGCAGCGCGGGGTCCACGGCCTGATGGCAGGCCACGCAACTGTTCGCCCGGACGTAGAGGTGGTTCAGCTCGCGCAGGCCCAAGAGCACGCGGTCGCGGTGGCTGAAGTCGGGCCGGGTGTGGGCGCGTATCCACGGCTCGGCGGGACCGTGGCAGCTTTCGCAGGAGACGCCCTCGGCGGCCTTGGTGATGTCGTTGAGGAAGGCCGTCTTCGGAACGTCGTGAAAGGGCGCGTGGCAGGTCGTGCAGCGGGAGCTGGCGGCGGCATCCGGGAGCTTGAGCGCGGCGGCGATCTGCGCGGAACGGGCGTTGACGAGCGTGTTGTAGGTGCGCGAGTGGATGTCCTGCTTCTGCCAGATGCTGGTCTGGTGCCGGAGTTCACCCGCCCCGCCGTGGCACATGGCGGTGGCGCAGGTCGGGGACCCGGTGAAGCGCGCCGGCGCATCCGCAGCGGAGAGGGACACGAGGGAACACCAGGCGAGGAGCAGAGCCCCTTGCGCAGGGCGCGGCAGGAGGCGTCTGATTCCCGAGGCGGCGTGGCTCATTGATTGGCGGGCGAAGTCTCGCGTTCGGGCGAAAATGAATGCAAGCGCGGATTTGTAAAGCGCCTTAACAGAAAAAATCTTGGCAAGGGGCGCAGGAAGCGAACAATAGCCGCGTCAGTCCAACCCCGCGGCCGTCCGCGGGCCGCCGGACTCACCGACATGCAACGCATCATCGAGCACATCCAATCGGCGCTCGGAGGCAACGCGGGACTGGCTTTGGGATATTTCCTGCTGGCGGTGCTGGCGGTCCAACTGGTGCTGATGGCCTACTCCGCAGCCGCCCGGCTGGCGCACGAGCGGCGGCAGCGCCGGCTGGACCGGGAGCGGCTGGAGACGCTGGTGATGGCGGCGAAGTATCGCTTCAAGGAAGCGCAGGAAGTGGTCCAAGGCTGGAACGGCTACCGCAAGTTCAAGGTCGCCCAAAAATCCGACGAGTGCGAGGACGTGTGCTCCTTCTACCTGGTCCCGCATGACCGCAAGCCACTGCCGCCCTACAAACCCGGCCAGTATCTGACCTTCAGCCTCGACATCCCGGGCCGCGACAAGCCGGTCGTGCGCTGTTATTCGCTCTCCGACAGCCCGACGCGGGCGGATTTTTACCGGGTGACCATCAAACGCGAGAAGGCGCCGCCGGACAAGCCCGGCCTGCCCCACGGTGTCGCCTCCGGTTTCTTCAGTGACCACGTCAAGGAAGGCGACATCCTCAACGTGAAGGCTCCGTCCGGGCACTTCTATCTGGACATGACGAAGAGCACGCCCATCTGCCTGCTCGCGGGCGGCGTGGGCCTGACGCCGATGCTGAGCATGGCCAAGGCCGTGGCGGAAAGCGGCGCGCGCCGCGAAGTGTGGCTTTTCTTCGGCTGCCGCAGCTCAGGCGAACACATGCTGCGCGAGGATCTCTCCAAGTTGAAGGGGCATGACAACGTCCGCGTGGTGATCTGCTACAGCCGGCCGGGCAAGGCGGATGCGAAAGGCGAGGACTATCACCACGAGGGCCGCGTCACCGTCGAGCTGCTCAAGGAAATGCTGCCGTCGAACAATTACGAGTTCTTCATGTGCGGCAACGGCGCGTTCATGAAGACGCTCAACGACGGCCTCGAAGCGTGGGGCGTGCCGGAGAAGGACATCCACTACGAGGCGTTTGGCCCGGCCACGGTCAAGAAAAAGGCCGCGCCCGCCGCCGCCACGGCCGTCGCCGCCGGCCCCGCCTGCAAGATCATCTTCGCCAAGTCCGGCAAGGAGCTGGAGTGGAATCCGGCCCAGGCCAACCTGCTCGACTTCGCACTGGACAACGGCCTGCGCATCGAGTCCGGCTGCCGGGCCGGCAGTTGCGGCGTTTGCTCGGTGGCCATCAAGTCGGGCGGGGTGGATTATGTGAAGCCCCCGGACGCGGCCCCCGAGGGCGGCTCCTGTCTCACCTGCATCTGCCGCCCGAAGGGCGATCTCGTCCTCGACGCCTGACGCGCATGGACACCGTTCACTTCGTCATCGACAAGCCCGAGCGCTGGGACAGCTCATTCGATCCGGACATGTCCGAGCCGGACGTGAACCGGCTCATGGAGATCCGTCCGTTCAGCGAGATGGACGTGAACAAATTCTCCAAGCGCACCCCATTGCGGGGCATCCTCAAGAACGACGCCCGCATCCGTCGCTTCAAGAACGGAGAAATCATCGTGCGCGCGGGCGACTATGGGTCGTCGGCCTTTCTCGTCCTGTCCGGCAACGCGCGCGTGGTGCTGAACCCCGGCCTGCCCGCCGCCATGCTGGGACGCCGGAAATCCAGGTCCAAATCCCTCTTCCAAATTGTCGCCCAGCTCTGGACCAACCCGCGCGACCCCGAAGTGCGCACCCCGGAGGAGCTGGAGCAGGATTCCAGCGTCAAGGTGAGCGCCAAGCAACGCGGCGTGTTCCTCCAGGATGTGCCGCGCATCCTGGATGAGCACAAGACCGCCACAATGTCGCCGGGGGATTTCTTCGGGGAGATCGCCGCCCTCAGCCGCTCGACGCGCACCGCGACCATCTTTGCCGTGGGCGACCAGACCGAGCTGCTGGAAATCCGCTGGCAGGGGCTGCGTGACCTGCTGCGGTTCGACGACCACCTGCGGCATCACATTGACCGCATCTACCGGGAGCGCACGCTGGCGACGCACCTGCGCGAGATCCCGATATTCAAGCGGCTGACCGACGAGCAGCTCAAGCGGGTCATCGAACAGACGCAGTTCGGCACCTACGGAGACTACGACTGGTCCGGCGACTACAAGCGCCTCGCGAAGGAAGGCTCCACGGAACGGGAGACCATCATCGCGCAGGAAGGCGACTACCCGAACGGCGTCGTGCTCATCCGTTCGGGATTTGCGCGGCTCAGCCAGAAGTTCGGCCATGGCCACCGCACGTTGAACTACCTCGGCGCGGGCTGCGAGTTCGGCCTGCGCGAGATCGCCCACAACTGGGCACACAAGGAATCGGTCCCCTTCCAGCAATCTCTGCGGGTCATCGGCTACACCCACGTCATCGTGGTGCCGACGGCGGTGATGGAGGAAGTGGTCCTGCCCACGGTGCCGCCGGAGCAGTTGCCCGAGGCCTTCACGCCGGAGGAACTGGCGGGCACCGCGCAGTCCAGCACGGGGCGCAAGCTGGACGCGGGCGCGAAGATCGGCCCGGAGCTGATGGAATTTCTCACGGAGAACCGCTTCTTCAACGGGTCATCCACCATGGTGATTGATCTGGAGCGCTGCACGCGCTGCGACGACTGCGTGCGGGCTTGCGCCTCCACGAACGAGAACAATCCGCGCTTCCTCCGCCACGGCCACACGAGCGGACGCATCATGGTGGCCAACTCCTGCATGCACTGCGCCGACCCGGTGTGCCTCATCGGCTGCCCGACCGGGGCGATCCACCGTGGCCAGGTCGGCGGCGAGGTCATTGTCAACCAGGCCACCTGCATCGGGTGCAGCATCTGCTCCAACAACTGCCCCTACGAGGCCATCCGCATGGTGGAGATCCGCGAGGAAGACGGGGCCTTCATGGTGGACAAGGACATGCGCCCCATCGTCAAGGCGACGAAGTGTGATCTCTGCTCCGACCAGCTCGGCGGCCCGGCCTGTGAGCGCTCCTGCCCGCACGGCGCGCTCAAGCGCATGGACATGAACAACCTCGACGCCTTTGCACGGTGGCTCCAGCGATGAAAGGCTTCCTCCGCCGCCGTTTGCTCTGGGGCAGCCTGCTGGTGGCGGCCAGTGTCGCCGTGGCGTCCGCCTACGTCGTCTGGGCGGGCGCGACCACGCGCTCGGCCTACCTCAGCGGATGGCTGCTGTTTGCCGTGATGCTGCTGCTGACCGGCTACAACTGGTTCAAAAAAATCCCCTACCTGCCGCTGGGCCGTTCGGAAGTCTGGCTGGAGTTCCATCTTTACGCAGGGGCCTTCACCGGCGTGCTGTTCATGCTGCATGCCCGCCTGCGCTGGCCTTCCGGGTGGTTTGAACTCGTCCTCACGGTGCTCTACGCCATCGTCATGGTGAGCGGCGTGCTGGGCATCTTCATCTCGCGCGGCTGGCCCAAACGCCTGACCGCGCGCGGCGGCGAAGTCCCCTTCGAGCGCATCCCCATCGTCAACCGCCAGCTCCGCGAGCAGGCGGAGGCGCTGGCCCTGGGTTCCGTCGCCGAGGCGAAGTCCGCCACCATTGCGGAATTCTACACCCGTCGGCTCCACCCGTTCTTTGAAGGACCCAAAAACTTCCTCTCCCACCTCTTTGAAATCCGGCTGCCGCTCAACGCGCTGCTCCACGACCTTGGCGATCTGAACCGGTTTCTCAACGAGCAGGAGCGCAAGGTCGTCGTGCAGCTCGTCGCGCTGGTGCGCCAGAAAGACGGCCTGGACTACCAGCACGCGCTCCAGCTCACGCTGCGCCTGTGGCTCTTCATCCACATCCCCTTCACCTACAGCCTGATGCTCTGGACCATCGCGCACATCGTGCTGGTCTATGGCTTCTCCGCCGGAGCCCGGTGAATCGCATGAAACGTGAAACGCCAAACCATCAGGCGGGCGCCCCTGGCGCGCCGGGGTCACGGCGGCTTTCCCATTTCCATTTTGAACGGGCTTGAAAGACCAGCTCCCATCACCTGATTTCGACCGGAGCCGCTATGAGCGGCCCAATCAGAATTGGGAGTGCGGCTGGGCGTGTGACGGCTGCCCCTGCCGCGTCGGCCCCTCGCCTTCCGGCACCTGCCGGGCCACGGCCGAGTGCCGGCCAGTGCTGGAAAAGCTGGAAGGCGAGCCCAAGGGCCGCTGGCGCTGCACCCGCCCAAAGGAACATGGCGGCCCCTGCTCCAACGGCCCGCTGCCCGATGGCGGTTGCGCGTGCCCCATCCCCAAGTGCCAGCCCCGCCGCACGCTCCGCGGCCAGCGCGGCCGCCTGTGCGTCGCGGTCACCGCCGCCACGCTTGCGGTGCTGTTGATCGGCTTCTTTGGCCCGTGGCAGTGGCGGTTCATCTCGGCGGGACCAGTTTCCTCGCACCACCATGGCATCGTCTTCTCGCAGTTGAAGCACTCCCGGCCCGGCGAGGACGGCTGTGCGGCCTGCCATACCGCCGCGCATGGCGACCTCCGCGAGTGGGTGCGCACCGCCTTCCGGGCCCAGCCCGGACCGCTGGAGCCGCACCGGCTGCACACCGTCACGGCGGGCGGGATGACCGAGATAGACCGCAACTGCCTCGCCTGCCATCCGGGGCACAAATTCCATCAGCCCAATGTCATCCGGGACCACTCCTGCTCGGCGTGCCACCGCGAGCATCAGGGCCGGGGCCGGATGCCCGCGCCGGCGGACACGGAATGCCTCTCCTGCCACGGCAACGCCAGCGAGATGGAGGCGTCGCTTCGGACGGGGGAAAAGCTGCCGGCCTCCGCGTTCAACTTCCGTCAGGCCGAAGGCCGCGTGCTCTTCCATGTGCCGCGTCCCGAGCAGGGCTACACCGCGGTGTTCACGTCCTTCGCGGCGGATCACCCCGAGTTTCAGGTGCATCAGCAGCGGCTGAAGGACACCAACACGCTCAACTTCAACCACGCGCTCCACCTTTCCGACCTGGTCAAGCTTGGCGGGCAGCCCCTGGCCTGCGCCGACTGCCACAAGCCCGACGCGGCGGCGGCCCACTTCCAGCCCGTGACGTTCGCGAAGAACTGCCAGACTTGTCACGCGCTCCAGTTCGACGCCCGCAACCCGCAGATGCGCGTCCCCCATGGCGACCCGGCCGGCGTGCGCGCCTACCTCCGCAGCCTCCCGACCCAATACGCCGACCTCGCCCGCCGCCAAGGAGTGACCGCGCAGGCGGACACGGAGAAGTTCGTCACCGAGCAGATGCGCCAGCTCCGCGAACGGATCTTCAGCGGTGAGAATCTGGAGCAGCAGGTCTTCTTCGCCAGCGACCCGTCCAGGCAGCTCGCGGCCGGCGCGGGCGGCGGCACCGTCTCCGCGCGGGCGCGCTTCGCCGGCTGCGCGTATTGTCACGAGGTGAAGAGCGGCGGCGCGGATGGACTGCCGCAAATCGCCCGGGTTTCCACGCCGGACCGCTGGCTCGTTCGCGGGGAATTTCACCACGCCAAGCACGCCATCATGACCTGCACCGAGTGCCATACCGCCAAGTTCAGCCGCAGCACGGCGGACATCATGCTGCCCACCAAGCAGAGCTGCACGGAATGCCACAGCCCGGCCGGCGGCGTCTCCCAAAGCTGCTCCACCTGCCACAACTACCACACGGTCCACGGCAGCGCGCATCCCCACCAGCACGCCACCAAGCCGGGCCCGTAGCGCAAGCCTCCGGCTTGCCGTGCCGCCGGCGTCCGCGCCGGCCAGCGCGCCCAAGCAATACCAACCATGGAATGCACAGGGCGAATCCCCGCCGTGGCCATTGAGCGCGCTCTCCCTCCTCATGAACCGAAGTTTTGGCAGGAAAATTGGTGGCAGGAAAATTGGGAGAGAAGATCTTCCTGCCCTTAATTTTCCTGCCTAAAATCCCTCTCGTCCACCGTGGTTCAGGGGTTCGAGGCACGAAGCTTTCATTCCGCGAATTCTCATCCCGGCCCTCTCCCGCTGGGAGAGTGAGGATCTTCGGCAGCAACGTGTCCCATGGCTGCACCTTGCTAACCGAGGCGGACTGCGTGGCTCCCTCTCCCAGCGGGAGAGGGCTGGGGTGAGGGAGAGCGGCCACGCAATTCCGCACGCTCCGTTTCATCAAACTATCCCCCTGTGTGGGATAATGTGCGTGCTTCGTGCGCCCCACGAGCCGGCGCGGGCGCCGGCGATACGGCAAGCCAGAGGCTTGCGCTACGCGGGAAACTCACCTCGCCTGCGACTGGTTCAGCACCACCTCCACGCCCTCACGGGCGGCGTCCACGTCGAGGTTGCTGCCGTGGATCGCGGCGAGTTCCCGGGCCCACTCGGCCATGCTCTCCACCTTGGCGTCGTCATGGTCGGGATCGTGGTGGAAGAGGAAGAGCTTCTTCACCTTCGCAATGACCGCGAGCGCCACCGCGTCATCCACGCAAGTGTGGCCCCAGCCGATGTGCGACTTGTATTCCGCCGCGTCGTATTGCGAGTCCATGATGACCACGTCGCAGTCGCGGATGAAATCAATTAGCTTTTCATCCTGCTTCTGCGCGAAGGCCAGGACCTCGTAGGACTGCGCGCTGTCCGTGACGGGGGCCATGCGGAGGCGCGAATGCGGCTCGTTGTCCGGCAGGAACGCGATGGAACCCCCGCTGGTCTCCAGCCGATAGCCGACGCAGATGCCGGGATGGTTCATGAACGCCGCAGTCACCTTCACCTTGCCGATGTTGAACTGCAGTTCCTTCAGTTCCTCGACCTGCAGGTAGCCGGGCATCTGCTGCATCGAGACCGGGAAGAAGGGGCTTTCCATCTGGCTGGTCAGCACGCTCTGCAGGCCAATGCGCGCCCCCTCATAGCCCATGATGCGGATCTGGTTGTGCGGGCTGTAGGCGGGGATGAAAAACGGGAAGCCCTGGATGTGGTCCCAGTGCGTGTGCGAAATGAGGATGGACACCGCGATGGGCTGGGTCTTGAACTCCGCCGCCAGCTTGCGCCCGAGGTTGCGAATGCCCGTGCCCGCATCTAGCACGATCAACTCACCGTCGGCACGCACCTCGATGCAGGTGGTGTTTCCGCCATACTTCAACGTGGAATCCCCCGGCGTGGCGATGGAGCCGCGCACACCCCAGAAATGCACGGTGGGCGGATTGCCAATGGCCCGGCGAAAGTAAGTGGTGTCGGGCGGCGTCGGCCCCTTGCTGATCGCCGGAGTCTTGCGGATGAACGTGGTGCCTCCTTCGAGATCCAGAACGTGCAGCAACTCGGCAGGCTTGATGGGCTTGAGCAGGAAGTCGTCCGCGCCGGCATCCAGCGAGTTGGTGCGGTCCGCCGCGTAGTTGCTGCTGGAGATGACGACGATGCGCGGCTGTGGGAAATAGGCCTGGTCCGAGCGGATCGCGCGGCAAACCTGATACCCGTTGAACCGCGGCATGAGCAGGTCACTGACGATGACATCGGGCCGGTGCTCGACTGCCAGCTCAACGCCCTTGTCGCCATCGTCCGCCTTGAGCACGCGCCAGCCGGCGTCCTGCAAGGTGCGCGCGATCACCGTGAGCACGATGGGGTCGTCGTCAATGACGAGGGCGGTTTTCACACGGTGGCGCTGATTCGGATGTGGATAGGACACCTGAAAAAAATAGCGAAAGCAAGCGGAAGGACCGGCCGCGCATCCAATCGGGCGCATCTCGACACCGCCCCGACAGCCGATGGAGCGCGGGTCTGTGACCCGCAGCAATGTTCGAACCTCCGTCCCGCTGGCCTACACGAATGGCAGCAGACGAGGGAGGCCGCTGCGTGCCACAGACCCGCGCTCCGGGGGCGGACGCCGGCGATCCGTATCGCCGGCCTCTGGCCGGCCGTGCCGCAGGCGTCCTCGCTTGCCCGGCGGGACGAAACCGGGGCAATGCATGGATGCGTCCAACCTTCCCAGCGGCCGAGTGCGGGGCGCATCTTGACACCGCCCCCGCACGACGGCGGAGCGCGGCCCGCTGGGCCGCAGCGGCTGGCAGCAGGGAAAGGCTTGGGAAGCTCCGCAGCCCGTTCTGCAGGGTTGCCGCTGCGGCCCGGAGTGCCGCGCTCCGGGGCAGTGCGCGGATGCGCCCCCGAGTGCGCCCACACAATTCCCTTGTTTCACTTCCCGCCCACGGTGCGCTATCACTTGGCCCATGAACCTCAGCTCGCCCAGGCTTGATCGCCGGAGTTTTCTGCAACGCGCCACTTTGACCAGCCTGACCGTCGTAGGCGGCTCCGGTCTGCCCGGTTTCGCGGCGGACAAGCCCCAGCCCTTCCGCGTCCACGCCTGGCAGCGGGATGCGCGGAACCCCATCCTGCCGCCGCGCGGCGGCGCGTTCGATGTTGGCTGCTGTATGAACCCGTTCGTCCTCACGCGCGAAGGCGAGTATTGGCTCTACTACGCGGGTGCGGATGCCAAGGGCAACCGGCGCATCTGCCTCGCCACCTGTCCGGTGGACAACGTCGCCGAGTGGAAGCGCCATGGGCCGCTCTTCGAGCTTGGCGCCAAGGACAGCTTCGACGAGACGTGGTGCGTGCTGCCCTGTGTGCATCGCATCGGCGGGAAGTGGCATCTCTACTACACGGGCCGCGCCCGGACGGGTGCCGGGTTGCAGTCGTTCCGCGGCATCGGCCTGGCCGTCAGCGATGACCTCCGCAACTGGAAACGCCACACGGATGAACCGGTGCTGCTGGGCGACGGCTTCGACGAATGGCCCAACAACCGGGGCATCGCCGGCGGCGGTCCGATCACCGAAGTGCCCCAGCCGGACGGCAGCAAACTCTACCGCATGCACTACACGCTCGCCACCGGCACGCCGAGCAAGGACCTCACCGTGGATCAGGCCAAGCAGGCCGTCATCGCCCACTCGACGGATGGGCTGAAGTGGACGGACAAGCGGGTGATCCTGCGCCCACGCCGCGAGGCCGAGTATGAAAACGCCGCCACCATCGCGCTCAATGTCTGGAAGACGGAACGCGGCTGGCGGGCGATCTACGCAGGCATCGGCACCAAGTTCGGCGCCTACTCCATCTGCGAGGCGGCGAGCGACGATGGCCTCAACTGGCAGCGCGGCGAACCAGGTGAAAACCTCGCGCTCGCACCCGGCAAGGCCGCCTGGGAGAACAAGATGGTCGAGTATCCCCACGTCGTGCGCGAGGGCGGCAAGCTGCGCCTCTTCTACTGCGGCAACGGCTACGGCGCGACGGGGATTGGGACGGCGGTGGCCGAGCCGATTTCGTAGTATCCTGGCTCCCGCGACGCTCCCGGAGGCGCATGGAATTTAGGCCGCCCCACCGTCCGAGTGCGGTTAAGCAAACCAAGACAGCTTCACCATCGAAGCGATGGACGGCCTCGCGCCTGCCGTGTGGTAACTTCTATGGAAACGGTTTGGTAAAACGGAACCTGCCGAGCTTCGTGGCCACTCTCCCTCACCCCAGCCCTCTCCCGCTGGGAGAGGGAGAAATCTTCGACGCAACGTGTCCAGGGAATGCGCTCTTGCCAATCGTCGCGGCCTACGTGGCTCCCTCTCCCAGCGGGAGAGGGGCGGGGTGAGGGAGCGCGCGTTCAACTGCCTGCTGCGGGGACTCGACCATTTTATTTCCATTATATTGGTATTACACCCCGGTGAAATTCGCCCGCACCACCCGCAGCACATTCTCGCCCAGAATCTTCCGTATCGTCGCGTCACTGTGCCCGCGCTGCACGAGGCCGACCGTGTAGAGCGGCCAGTTAGTCCACGCGAGGCTCTGATCCGCGTGCGGTTTGGGGCGATAATCATCGGCCGGCCACAGATGCTCCCACCGTGCGCCGGCAGCGGAGACCGGTGAGAAGCCATCCTTGCGCTTCGGCACCTTCGCCCGCTCGGCCTCATCATTGCGCGAGGTGTAGGCGATGTCCGGCCCGATGGCCACATGGTCCGCACCGAACTTCTTCACGGCATAGTCAAGGTGATCGAGGAACGTACCAAGGTCGCCGTTGGCCCCGAGGAAGCGCGGGATGCAGCAGATGCCAATCAGCCCGCCGGTGTCACAGATCGCCTTCACCGTGGCGTCGGGCTTGCCGCGAAAGTGCTGGTAGAGTCCGCCACAGGTGGTGTGGCTGGCCACCATCGGCTTCTTCGAGGCCTTCGCCGCTTCGAGGCTCGTGCGCCAGCCCGAGTGCGCCACGTCCACAATCATGCCGAGCCGGTTCATCTCCGCCACCGCCGCATGACCGAAGTCCGAAAGGCCGCCGTCGTTCGGCTCCCCTGCCCCGTCGCCGAGGGGATTCCGACGGTTGTAGGTAAGGTGCATCATGCGCACTCCCAGTTCCTGAAAGATGCGGATGAGCCGCAGTTCATCGCGCACGCTTTCCCACTGCTGGCGCAGCGGCACGCCGTTCGTCGTGAAGCAAAGGCATACCTTGCCGGCCTGCTTGGCAGCGACGATGTCATCGGGCCGCGCGGCCTTGAAACAATCCTCCCGCGCCAAGTCCGTGGCATAGGTGAAGCGCGCAAGGCGCTTGATGAGCCGCAAGGGATCGCTGCCCTCCTCGCCCGTGTTCTGGAAAATGCAGGTGACTCCGGCCGCGCGGAAGGCTTCGAGAAATTCCTTTCGCTCACCCGCGTCGGTGGCCCAACGCGTCATGCTCATTTCCTCGCGCAGATCGGCAAGTTCCGGTTCAGTGGCCCCTGACTGGGCGAAGTCCGTGAACTTCGCGCCGTCCAACGCCGCCCGCGGCGCGAAGCCATAGCTCTCGAACACCAGCGACTCGTCATGGAGACGCATTCCGTAATCCAGGTCCCGCTGGCTGGGCTTGAGCACGGACAGGCCGACTTCACGGGCCTTCTGAATTCTCTCATTCGGCGGCGAGAGTGGGGACGCGGCGCGCAGCCGGGGCACGAAGATTTCCCCGCCAACCCCAAGCACAGACAAAGCAGCGGAACTGCGGAAGAAGCGGCGACGGGACTGGGCGGTGATCATGGGCAGAAGAATTGACGAAGTGGCCTACGGGTCAAGCTTCGGCGGGAGCTTCGTTCGGAGTCCCGGCTTAACCAGCGGAACCTCGCTGCGCGCCTGACGCTCCGCGCGCAGCGCTGCAGGCCATCGGACGCCTCACCGCCTGAAGGCGGGACTCCAAACACCAATCACCGCCCCGACACCAAGACCATGTTCGCGTATTGCGTCGTGTCTCCCGTGCGGATCAGCCCAATCGCCCGGGGCACGCGCTGACGCAGTTGCTCGTGCGGCTCGAAAGTCAGCGCGCACCCGCGCAGGGCCCGGACGAATTCGTTGCGCGTCTTGCGGGAGTTTTCCGCCACGAACTCCTGCGCCATGAACGCCTCGCCGATGCAGAAGTTCCCGCGCACCGCTGCGAGCACTTGCAGCACCGTCGGCACATTGTCCACCAGCGAGATGTCCACGGTCTCGATGCCCGGCCACAGGGGAAAGCCGCGGTCGGCGATGACGAGCGCATTGGTATGGCGCACGCGGGCGAGCAGCGAGTTGATGGCTGGATTCAAGATTCCGGCGATGAGCATGGGCAAAGGTTAGACTCCAAGGCCCGGCGGACAAGCGGGAAACCGGCGGGTGGAGCCGGCCGAACGCAGTCCCCGGAGCGCGGCCCTCTGGGCCGCAGCGGCAACCTTGCAGACAGTGCTCCGGGCATTCCTACGTCATTCCCTGCTGCCAGCCGCTGCGGCCCAGAGGGCCGCGCTCCGGGGGCAAATGCGCCCCGTCAGCCAAGGCCGACTCGCGACAAAGGCCGACTCGCGCGTTGTCTTGCCCCGCAACGCAAGGCACACTCGGGGCGTGGCAGTTGAAAAAATCAAGGTCGCCGTCATCGGCACCGGCTCGCTCGGCAAGGAACACGCACGGCTCTACGCCGAACTGGCGCGCACGGGCCAGGTGGAATTCACCGGCGTCTTTGACGCAAACCCCGAGGCCGCCCGCAAGCACGCCGCCGCGCACGGCACCCGGGCCTTCGCCTCCGTCGCCGAGGCCGCCGCCGCCAGCGAGGCCCTGAGCATCGTCACGCCCACCACCACGCACTTCGACATCGCCAAGCTCCTGCTGGAGCAGGGCCGGCATGTGCTCGTCGAGAAGCCGATGACCGAGCGGTCCGACCAAGCGTCCGAGCTGGTGCGGATCGCCCACGAGCGCAAGCTGGTGCTGCAGGTCGGCCACGTCGAACGCTTCAACCCGGTGTTCAGCTACCTTGAATCCGCCGCGCCGGAGCCGCGCTTCATCGAGTGCCACCGGCTCTCTCCGTTCCCCGCACGCAGCACGGACATCGGCGTGGTGCTGGACCTGATGATCCACGACCTCGACGTGGTGCTGGCCTTCGTGCGCTCGCCCTTGGTGAGCGTGGATGCCGTGGGCATTCCCGTGCTGAGCAAGTCCGAGGACATCGCCAACGCACGGCTGCGTTTCGCGAATGGGTGCGTGGCGAACCTCACCGCCAGCCGCATCAGCCCGGAGCGGCTGCGGAAGATCCGCGTCTTCAGCGGCGGCGCGCACCCCAGCTACATCTCCCTGGATTACCGCGAGCAGAAGGGCTTCATCTACCGCCTCGCCAGCGCGGACGCGGAGAAAAGCTCGCTGCTAAAGCTGCTGCTCTCCGCTGATGATTCGGCGATTGTGAGCGAGTTTGCCGGCAAGAAGATTGTGCGGGAGCCGGTGCCCATCGCGAAGGACGAGCCGCTCAAGCTGGAACTGGCGCACTTCGTCGAGTGCGTCCGCGAGCGCCGCACGCCCAAGGTCAGCGGCGCCTCCGCCAAACACGCGCTGGACGTGGCGTTTGAAATCACGCGGCAGATCCGCGTAGGAGACGACGTGAGGAGTCTCTGACTTTGTTTTCGTTACGATTTCAGCTAGCGACTCCTCACGTCGTCTCCCACCGCCAATGACCGTGCCCGGCAAACTTCGCGACCCCCTGAACCGGGCCTATCAACTGCCACGGCCGCCACGGGAGCATTATCAAGGCGACGCAGTGGTTCACTGGACACAAACCACGTTCGACCGGCTCCAAGGCTGGCTGACACCGGAGTTTCACTTGAGGTTCCGGGAGCTGATGGTCCATGCGGCGGCTCGCGAAGGCCTCCTGTGCCCCATGTATTGCCTCATGCCAGATCACCTCCATCTGGTCTGGATGGGACTGCACCTGGACTCAGATCAACTCAATGGGATGGCCTTCCTCCGAACGTATTTGGAACCGCTGCTGGCTCCAGCCCAATTTCAACCACAGGCGCAGGATCATGTGGTTCGCGCGGAACAGCGACACCGAAGCGTATTTGCCAAGGTGTGCCACTACCTCGCGGAGAATCCCGTGAAGGCTGAGTTGGTGGAGGACGTTAGGGACTGGGCATTCACGGGGTGCATAGTGCCCGGCTACCCGGCACTCCACCCGCTCAAGGAAGATTTCTGGCCGAAGTTTTGGCGGCTATATGGGACACTTCGGCAGCCGGATGCGGGCAACATCGTTCGGCCTCCCTTATGAGTGAAGGCGAAGACTTAGATAGAGACTCCTCACGTCGTCTCCTACGGGTGGTGGCGGTCGGCGGCGGGGCCGCCGGTTTCTTCGGGGCCATCACCTGCGCGGAGGCGCTGCAGGGACGCGGCGTGGTCACGGTGCTGGAGCGCGGACCGCAGTTTCTGCAAAAGGTCAAAATCTCCGGCGGCGGGCGGTGCAACGTGACGCACTCCTGCTTCGAGCCGAAGGAACTGGCCAAGCGGTATCCGCGCGGCGGCCCGGCGTTGATCGGCGCTTTCCACCGCTTCCAGGCGGCGGACACGGTGAAGTGGTTTGAAGCCCGAGGAGTGGAATTGAAGACCGAGCCGGACGGCCGGATGTTCCCGACCACGGACCAGTCGCAGACGATCATCACCTGTCTGACTCAAGCGGCACGGGACGCGGGGGTGGAGTTGCGGACGAATTGCGGCGTGGAACGGGTGGAACGGCGCAGTGAGGGAGGGTTCAGACTTGTTCTGTCTGCCGACGCCAGCGGGCCCGCCCCCCCCCCCCCCCCACCCCCCCGGGGGGGGGGCGCCTGCGGCTTCCGCACGGATTTGCTGAAGGGAATC
>CAZCBE010000002.1:0-132945 GCA_964496695.1 uncultured Klebsiella sp. | reverse complement strand
CTCTCCCCCGATGGGGGAGAGGGAGAAGAGGGCGGCGGGCTCCGCGCATGGTCCGGCCAGTTCGCTGCTCGAGTGCGACGCATTGCTGCTAGCGACCGGCGGCTGCCGCGCCGCCGTGGCGGGGTCGCTGGCAAGTTCGCTGGGGCACACCCTGGAACCACCGGTGCCGTCGTTGTTCACCTTCCACATTACTGATCCTCGCCTCGAAGGCTTGTCCGGGCTGGCGGTGGAGCGCGCCACGGTGAGCGTGGCGGGCACGAAGCTGAAGGAGACCGGGCCGGTGCTCATCACGCACTGGGGCCTGAGCGGCCCGGGCATTCTCCGGCTGTCGGCGTGGGGGGCGCGGGAACTGGCGGGGTTGGACTACAAATTCCCCCTCCGTGTGAACTGGCTGCCAGAGCACACGTTCGAAAGCGTCATCGCGCTGGCAACGGCTCAGCGTGGCCTGACCGGAGCCCGGCGCGTGCTGAACGTCCCGCTCGGCGGACTGCCGTCCCGATTGTGGGAGCGGCTCGTGGCCCGGGCGGGCGTCGCCGAGCAGACGCAATGGGCGGGGCTGGCCAAGGCGCCGCTGCACACGCTGGCGCGGCTGCTGGTTGAGTCGGAGTTCGCCGTGACGGGCAAGAGCATGAACAAGGACGAGTTCGTGACCTGCGGCGGTGTGCGGCTGGCGGAGGTGGACTTCAAAACCATGGAGAGCCGGGTCTGCCCGGGCTTGTTTTTTGCCGGTGAACTGCTGGACATTGACGGCATCACCGGCGGGTTCAACTTTCAGGCCGCGTGGACGACGGGGTGGCTGGCGGGCAACGCCATGGCGGCCATTCGCTGAAAGGGGGGCTTGGAAATGGCCCGCCCGGCCCGCACCGGGCTTGTCAGTCCTGCCGCCAAGCGGCATCCTTGCGCCATGCAAGCGTTAGCGGCCGAAGCGTTTCTCCCGGTGGAGGAATACCTCAAGGGTGAGCAACTCAGCGAGGTGCGCCACGAATACATCGCCGGGGAAGTGCGTGCCATGGCCGGGGCGAGCATGGCGCACAACAACATCGCCGGCAGCCTCTATTCCGCCCTGCGCACGCACCTCAAAGGCAGGCGTTGCCGTGCCTTCATCGGCGATGTGAAAGTCCGGCTCGAAGTCCTAGGCGACGACGTCTTCTACTATCCGGACGTGGTCGTGGGCTGCGACCCACGGGACATGCACCCGCTTTTCATGCGTTTCCCGACGGTCGTGGTCGAGGTGCTGTCCGAAACGACGGAGCGCATCGACCGCCGAGAAGAATTCCTGAGCTATACACGCATCGAGACGCTGGAGGAATACGTGCTGGTCGCCCAGGACCGGCGCGAAGTAACGGTCTTCCGCCGTGCCAATGGCTGGCAGGCCGAGGTGCTGCGCGGTGAGACGGACACCCTGCGGCTGGCCTCGCTGGAGTTCGTCCAGCCGCTCGGGGAGATTTACGAAGGAGTGAAACTTTGAGCCGGATGGCGCACGCGCGCCGCAGGGACCAGCCTTGAGCCAGACCAACATCATGTTCGTCGTCGGCGAGCCGAGCGGCGACGCGCTCGCCGCTGAGCTGGTGCAGGCCCTGCGTGCGGAGGCCGCGTTCCACTGCCATCCCGCGAAGCCCGTGCTGCGCTTCTTCGGTGCGGGCGGGCCCAAGCTGGAGGCGGCGGGCATGGAAGTGGCCGTGGACATGACGCGGCACGCGGTCATCGGCCTGTGGGAGGTGGTCAAGAACTACGGCAAGTTCCGCCGGGTCTTCTACGACCTGCTCGATCTGGCGGAGGAACGCCGCCCCGCGCTGCTGGTGTGCGTGGACTTTTCCGGTTTCAACCGCCGCTTTGCCCACGCGGTGCGCAAGCGGGCGAAGCGCAGCAAAGGCCAGTGGAACCCGCGCATCGTGCAATATGTCTCCCCCCAGGTCTGGGCGTCGCGCCCAGGCCGGGCCAAGAAGATGGCGGAAGACTACGACCTGCTGCTGACCATTTTTCCCTTCGAGAAAGACTGGTATGCGAAGCGCGCACCGGACCTGAAGGTCGAATTCGTCGGCCACCCGCTGCTCGACCGCCACGCCGAATGGCGCGGCCGGCCGGACAAGCCGGCGCAGCCGAGGCCCTACGAATACCTGACCCTGCTCCTGCCCGGCAGCCGTCCGGGCGAGCTGGTGCGGCACCTGCCGCCGATGCTGGACGCGGCGAGGCGCATCGGCATGGAAGTGAACAGCGGCTTCCTCGTGGTGCTGCCTTCCGCCTCGCTGCTTCCGGTGTTTGCGCGGCACTGCCGCCCCTACGCGATGGACAAGGAGAGCCTGCCGGACATCGCCGTGACCTCGCTCGCGCAGACGCGCAACCTCGCCCGCCAGGTCTTTCGCGGGCTGGACGTGCAGGTCGGCGGGCTGCCCGAGGCGCTCCGCGCCGCCACCATCGCCATCGCCTCCACCGGCACGGTCACCCTGGAGTGCGCCTTCTTCAAGGTGCCGACGGTGGCCCTCTACAAGACTTCGTGGAGCACCTACGAAATCGGCAGGCGGATCGTCACGGTAAAATACCTGGCCATGCCGAACATCCTGGCTGACGAGACGGTGTTCCCCGAGTTCGTGCAGGATGCCGCCAATGGCAAGAACTTGGCCGAGGCCGCGCTGGACCTGCTGCGGCATCCCGCCCAGCGCGAGGAGATCCAGGCCAAGCTCGCCAACGTCGTGGCCTCCCTCGGCTCCACTGGCGCTAATGTGCGTGCGGCCAAGGCGGTCTGGTGCCTGCTGGACCCGCCCTCAGCCACCCGCCAGAGCTGAACCCGGATGGGACCGACAGCGAGGCAAGGACTGCCAATCGGGGCTGAAAGTCCTGAAGATTGCGGCAGACTCATGATGCCATCAAAAAAGAAGCCCGCTGCAAGGCAGCGGGCTTCGCGAAAACAGATGGAGGTGGCGATTACTTCGCGGCCTCGGTCTTGGGAGCTTCGGCGACCACGGGGGCCTCGTTCTCCACGAACTCGATGATGGCCATCTGGGCCGCATCACCCTGCCGTTCGCCGGCCCATTTGCCTTTGGTGCCGCCAAGCTTGAGGATGCGCGTGTAGCCGCCCTTCCGCTCCTTGAACAGCGGGGCGATCTTGTCGAAGAGGATGTGAACCACGTCCTCGCCCTCGCGCCACTTGTCACGGAGCACCTTGCCCTTGAGCTTGGGCCGGCCCTTGAAGTGGGTGCGGGGCTGCTGGCGAAGGCGCGCGGCCACCAAACGGCGGCAATGCACGTTTTCCGCGACGAGCGCGGCCTTCTTCTTGTCGTCGGCCGTCGTTGAGGCCTCGACGGCGCGCTGGGCGCGGCAGCCGAGGGTCACGAGCTTCTCCACGACCGGGCGCAGGGCCTTGGCCTTGGCGAGCGTGGTGGTGACGCGCTTGGATTTGATGAGACTGCAGGCCATGTTGGCCAGCATCGCATTGCGATGCTCGCCCGTGCGGCCCAGTTTGGCGGTGCGTTTAAGGTGGCGCATAGGTCAACCGGTTGAATCAGACGGCGGGCTTCTCTTCCTTGGGCGCGTCGAGCAGGGCCTGGTCAAAGGTCATGCCGAGCGTCAGGCCGAGCGCCTGGAGCTTGTCCTTGATCTCCTGGAGGGACTTCTTGCCGAAGTTACGATACTTCAACATGTCGCCTTCGGACTTCATGGCGAGCTGGCCGACAGTGGTGATGTTGGCGTTGTTGAGACAGTTGGCGGCGCGCACCGAGAGTTCAATCTCGTTCACGCTCATGTTGAGCAGCTTCTTGAGCTTGCTCTGCTCCTCGTCCTGCTTGTTCTCCACCTCGGTGAACTGGACGGCGTTGCGGTCGTAGTTCACGAACACATCCAGATGCTTCTGGAGGATGGCGCTGGACTGGAGGAGGGCGTCGTCAGGCGTGATGCGCCCGTCGGTCCAGATCTCGACCACGAGGCGGTCATAGTCCGTGCGCTGGCCCACGCGGGCAGCCTCGACGGCATACTTCACACGGGTGACGGGGGAGAAAATGCTGTCAATGGCAATGACGCCGATCGGTTGATCCGGCTTCTTGTTCTCGTCGCCGGGGCAGAAACCGCGGCCGAGCTTCACTTCCAGCTCCATGACAAGCTTCTTCTTCTTGTCGAGCGTGCAGATGACCTGCTCGGGGTTGACGACGGTGACGTGCTGGTTCAGCTCGATGTCGCCGGCGGTGACCTGCCCTTCCTTGTTGACGCTGAGGATGAGCAACTGGACGTCGTGGCTGTCGGACTTGAGCTTGACCTTCTTGAGGTTTAGCACGATTTCGGTGACGTCTTCGACGACTCCGTCAACGATGGCGAATTCGTGCTGCGCGCCCTCGATTTTCACCGAGGTGACGGCGGCGCCTTCCAGCGAGCCGAGGAGCACCCGGCGGATGGAGTTGCCAATCGTGTGGCCGAAACCGGTTTCAAACGGCTCGGCACTGAACTTGGCGTAGGTGGGCGTGGCGGTGGCGTCGTCTTTTTGCAACCGCTTGGGCATTTCAAACCGGGCGAGGCGGACTGGCATGGTGTGTTTGCTGGTTCTGCAATTTTAATCTGGCCGACGGCGCTATTCCCGGCGCACACCGGCCCATATAATTGCGTTGGTGTCCCCGACCAAGGGGACGGTTGGTTAGCGGGAATAAAATTCGACCACGGCCTGCTCGTTGGCGATGGGGTGGATCTCGTCGCGCGACGGAATCCGGACCAGGGTGCCCTTGAAGGCATCCTTGTTGAGTGTGAGCCACTCCGGCACCGCGCGGGCGGTGGAGACTTCCAGATTCTTGGTCGCGAGCTGGCGCGAGACGCTGGAGTCCTTCACTTCGATCACGTCGTTCACCTTCACGGCGTAGGAGGAGATGCTCACCTTGCGGCCGTTCACCTTGATGTGGCCGTGGCCGACCATCTGACGGGCAGCAGAACGGGTGGCGGCAAAACCAAGACCGAACACGAGGCTGTCGAGGCGGGTCTCGAGAATCTGCAGCATCTGCTCGCCGGTGACACCGCGACGGCGCAATGCCTTCTCATAGACGTTGCGGAACTGGCGTTCCATGAGGCCATAGAAGTAGCGCAGCTTCTGCTTTTCAATCAGACCGAGACCATACTCCGTGGTCTTGCGGCGGGAACCCTTCGGGCCATGGACGCCCGGCGGATAGTTGCGGCGCTCAAGATACTTCGAGGGGCCGAAGATGGGGATGCCAAAACGGCGGCTGACGCGGACGCGGGGACCTGTATAACGAGCCATAGTTCGTAAATCGTAAAACGTGAAGAGGACTAGACGCGGCGCTTTTTCCGGGGACGGCAGCCGTTGTGCGGCACCGGGGTCACGTCCTTGATGGTGGAGATTTCGAGGCCGATGGCCTGCAGCGCGCGGATCGCCGACTCGCGGCCGGAGCCGGGGCCGTTGACGCGGATCTCGACTTCACGCAGCCCGTGGGACATCGCCTGGCGGGCGGCATCCTGCGCCACCTGCTGGGCGGCGAAAGCGGTGCTCTTGCGGGAGCCCTTGAAACCCACGCGGCCGGCGCTGGACCAGCCGATCACATTGCCCTGCATGTCGGTGATCGAGACCGTCGTGTTGTTGAAGGTGGAGAGAATATGCGCGACGCCGACAGCAATGTTCTTGGCACCCTTGGCCTTGATGATCTTCTTGCCAGCGTTCTCGTCGGCGAGCAGCTCGGCGGCGGTCGGTGCGGCCACGGCGGCAGTGACGCCGGGGGCCGCCAGAGCGGCGCCAGCAGCAGGGGCGGCCCCGGCACCAGCGGGCGCGGCGGCGGCCTCCTTCTTCGGCTTGGCGTCGGCGGCAGCCACGGGGGCTCCGGCGTCGGCCTTCGGTTCTTTCTTCGGGGCGGGTTTCTTCTTTTCTTCGGCCATAGCGATAGACAGTTGGGAAATCAGGCGGCGGCGGCGGGCTTGGCGGCGCGCTGCACACCGACGGTGCGGCGGGGCCCCTTGCGCGTGCGGGAGTTGGTCTGGGTGCGCTGACCGCGCACGGGCAGGCTCTTCAGGTGCCGGATGCCACGATAGCACTTGATGGCCTGGAGGCGCTTCAGGTTGAGGCCCAGTTCGCGCCGGAGGTCGCCCTCGGTCACATACTTGCCGTCCTGGATCGCGTGGACGATCTGCGAGAGCTGCGCCTCGGTCAGGTTTTTTGCACGGATGGACGGGTCGATCTGCGCCTTCGCGATGATCTCGCGGGCGTTGACCGGACCGATGCCGTAGATGTAGCGCAGCGCAATGTCAATGCGCTTGTCGCCGGGGATGTCAACACCAAGAATGCGTGCCATAGAATCTGAAGTTTAACCTTGCCGTTGCTTGTGGCGGGAATTGCTGCAGATGACGCGGAGCACGCCTTTGCGCTTCACGATCTTGCAGTGCTCACACAGCTTTTTTACCGAAGCCCGAACTTTCATAATTTTTCTTCGTTCAAAATCACAAACCCGTGCGACAAGTCGCCGGGCGACAATTTCACCGTCACCACCGCGCCCGCCTTCACCCGCTCCACCAGCGGAGCCTGGCGGCGCGCCACATGCCCCAGCAACCGGTGCCCGTTCGCGAGTTCCACCCGCAACAGGCCGTTCGGCAGTGTCTCCACTACCGCGCCCTCAACGACGAAGGCAGATTCTCCGGGCACGTCAAAATTTCCGGCTCGGACTCGGTGATGAGCACCGTGTGCTCCATATGCGCCGACGGCAACCCGTCCTGCGTCACCACTGTCCATTTATCGCTCAACACTTTCACCGCCGGCGAACCGGCATTCACCATCGGCTCGATGGCGATTGTCATGCCCGGCTTCAACTTCGCCGAGTTCTTGCCCGCTTCCACGAAGTTCGGCACCTGCGGTTCCTCATGAACCGTGCGCCCGACTCCGTGGCCGACGAATTCCCGCACCACGCTGAACCCGTTCGACTCGACATACGTCTGCACCGCCCGCGAAATATCAACTACCCGGTTCCCGGCCAACGCGCGGGAAATTCCTTCATACAGTGCCTGCGTCGTTACATCAATCAGTTTTTGCGCCAACAGGTTGCATCCGCCCACCGCGACCGTCTTCGCAGTGTCACCGATGTAGCCCTGATACCGCACGCCGACATCCAAGCTGATGATGTCACCGAACTGTATCCGCCGCGGTCCCGCCAGCCCATGCACCACTTCGTCGTTCACCGAGATGCAGATGTTGCACGGATACTTCCGGTAGCCGAGAAACGCACTGGTCGCACCGTAGTGCCGGATGCGGGACGCCGCAAATTCGTCCACTTCTTTCGTCGTCACGCCCGGCCGTATGAAAGAGCCCACGTCATTCAGCACCACCGCGGCGATCGCCCCGGCAGCCCGCATGATTTCCAGTTCGCGCTCTGTCTTGTAAACGATCATCACCGCAACACGGCCAAAGTCTCTGCCATCAACTGCTCCGGCCCCTGACTCGCATCCACCAAGGCCAGATTGCCCTGGTTCCGGTAGTAGGCCACCAGCGGCTCGGTCTCGCGCAGGTAAATCTGGAAGCGCTTGCGGACGACCGGTTCGGTATCATCCGCGCGCTGCGTCAGCCCGCCGCCACAGTCATCGCACCAGCCCGTCCGCTTCGGCGGAATGAGCGTCGCGTGATAGACCCGGCCGCAGTCGCTGCAGGAGCGTCGCCCGGTGATGCGGCTCAGAACCAGTTCCTCGCTGCTCTCGCAGTAGATCACCCGTTCTATGCCCAAACCCAGCGGCCCCGCCCAAGCATCAAACGCCTCGGCCTGGGCCAGCGTCCGCGGAAAGCCATCCGATAGATAGCCCGTTTGCGGGTTTGACCTGGCCAGCGCGGCCTCGACCAAGGTCAAGACCAGTTCATCCGGCACCAATTCGCCACGTTCAAGGAACATTCCGGCTTGGCGGCCAACCGCCGAGCCTTTCGCCACTTCCTGCCGGAGCAGATGCCCCGTCGAGAAGTGCTCAAATCCGAATTCAGTTTTCAACCGGGCGGCGATGGTTCCCTTGCCCGACCCCGGCGGGCCGAGCAATATCACTCGCCGCCGCATATCAGGCCCGCCCGCGCAGGCGTGGCCCCTTGCCGCCCTTCCCACCGCTCAGAAATCCGTCGTAGTGCCGCATCAGCAGGTGCGACTCCATCATCCGCATCGTGTCCAGCACCACGCCGACCGTGATCAGGAGGCTCGTGCCGCCAAAAAACTGGGAGACGTAATAGTTGATGCCAAACGACCGCGTCATGAACTGAGGAATAATGGCAATGACGACCAGGAAGATGGCTCCCGCCAGCGTGATGCGGCTCATCGTGTGGTGCAGGTAGTCACTGGTGGCCTGACCGGGACGGACGCCGGGGATGTAGCCGCCATACTTCTTCAAGTCATCGGCGATCTGCACTTCGTTGAACTGCGTGGCCACCCAGAAGTAGGAGAAGAACAAGATCATCGCCGCCAGGAAAGTCATGTGAACCCACTGGTCCTCACGGAAGTGCATGGACAAGTCCACAAGGAATTTGATGTCAAACCGCTGGCCCAGCAGGCCCAGCAGCTTTTCGGGGAACATCAGGATCGCCTGGGCGAAGATGATCGGCATGACACCCGCGTAATTGACCTTGAGCGGCATGAACGAACTGCCGCCCTGGATCTGCTTCCGCCCCACCGTGCGCTGCGCGTATTGCACCGGGATCTTGCGCTGAGCCTGCGTCACCGCAATGACCCCGGCGATCACCGCCAGCAGCAGGAGCACGAGCGCAACGCCGTGGAAGAGATTGAACCGGGCCGAATCCGTGACGCCATCGGGCGGGAAGAACATTTCCCACAGCGCCTGGACGGTCTGCGGCACCCGGGCGAGAATGCCGACGGTGATGATGAGCGAGACACCGTTGCCGATGCCGCGTTCGCTGATTTGCTCACCCAACCACATCATCAGCAAGGTGCCGGTTGTCAGCAGCAGAGTCGTTTCCAGCCGATAGCCCCAGCCGGGATCCTGCACGAGCTGGCCGGTAAATCCGTTAAAAATCTTCTCCGGGTTTTCCCACGCCATGGCCATGACCAGGCCCTGACCGAGGCACAGAATCACCGTCAAATACCGGCCATACTGAATGATCTTGGCCCGCCCGCCCTCTTCCCGGGCGAGCTTGCTCAACTGCGGGATGACCGCGCTGAGCAACTGGATGATGATCGTCGCGCTGATGTAGGGCATGATGCCCAGTGACCCGATGCCGCAACGCTCCAGCGCGCCACCGGTGAACATGGAATACATCCCCAGCAGACCGCCGCCGTCTTTCTTCGACATTTCATCGAAAAACGCCTGCAAGGCCTGGCCGTCCAGACCCGGCAGCGGGAGCATCGAAACCAGCCGACAGATGGCCAGAACGATGAGGGTAAAGAAAATACGCGACTTCAGCTCCGGAATCTTGAAGCAGTTGACGAACGTATTGACGATGTTCTTGAGCATGGGGCGAAGTCAGCCGCCGTTCAGGCCGCCTTGGGAGCCGGCACTTCGCACGCCCCGCCCAGCGCCTCAATCTGCTTCCGGGCGCCAGCACTGAAGGCACTGGCCGCCACGGTGAGCTTCTTGGTGAGCTTGCCATCGCCGAGGATCTTGATGCCGCCGCTGGACTTGCCGTTAGCCAAGCCGCTCTTGCGCAGCAGCGCTTCGTCCACCCGGGCACCGTCGTCGAAGACGTTCAGGCTCTCGACATTCACGGGAATGTAGGTCGTGGCGAAGCGGGCATTGCTGAAGCCACGCTTGGGGATGCGGCGGATGAGCGGCATCTGGCCGCCTTCAAAGCCATGGCGCATGGAGGAGCCGCTGCGCGCGGACTGGCCTTTGCCACCGCGACCCGAGGTCTTGCCGTGGCCGCTGGATTCGCCCTGGCCGAGACGCTTGGTCCGGTGCTTGGCCCCGGGACGGGGCTTCAAATCGTGGAGACGCATGATGTCAAATAAGTTGGGAGTGGATCAGGCTGCGACCGCTTCCTTGGGGCTGCCGAGCGAAACGCCGCGACGCTTGGCAACATCCTCACGGAGGCGGAGGCTTTGGAGGGCGGCGATGGTCGCCTTGGCAACATTCGCGGCGTTCTTGGAACCGAGCGACTTGCTCAGCACGTCCTTGATGCCAACAGTCTCGAGCACGGCCCGGACCGTCTTGCCGGCGATCAAACCCGTGCCGGGCGAAGCCGGACGCAGCAGCACCTTCGCGCCGTCGAAGGCGCAATAGGCGTCGTGCGGAATCGTCGCACCGATGATGGACACGGAGAGCATGTTCTGCTTCGAGGCTTCCCCGCCCTTTTTGATGGCTTCGGAAACTTCGGCGGCCTTGCCCAGTCCGATGCCGATGCGGCCCTTGCGGTCGCCGGTGACGACGAGCGCGCTGAAGCTGAACCGGCGGCCACCCTTCACGACCTTGGCGGAACGATTGATGAACAGCACTTTTTCGCAGAACTCGCTGTTCTCGTTGTTCTGGTCGGTGTCGGAACGGCGGCGCGGACCACCGCGGCCGGGGCCGCGGCCACGACCGCCGCGGTCACCGCGTTGTTCAGACCGCTCCGGCGCGGGGGCGGCGGGGGCGGCGGCAGGAATCTGCTCGGCGGCGGCTTCGGGGGTGGGGGTAATTGGGTCAGACACGGTCAAGTCTCCTGTTCGCGGTTAAAATTTGAGCCCGGCTTCCCGGGCGGCATCCGCCAGGGCCTTCACCTTGCCATGATACCGGGCGCCACGGCGGTCAAAGACCACGGCGCTGATGCCCTTGGCCTTGGCGGCCTCGGCGGCCGCTTTGCCCACGATCACGGCGCTTTTGACATTCGCGCCGAGGGACGCGCGCTCGGGCAGATCCTTCGTGCGGGTCGAGGCGGCGGCCAGCGTCACGCCAGCGCCATCGTCCACGAACTGCACGTAGATGTGCTCGCCCGTGAAGCGGACGCTCATGCGGGGACGTTCCGCCGTGCCGGAAAGCTTGTTGCGGATGCGCCAGACACGAAGCTGGCGAAGTTGTTGCTTTTTCTGAGTTTTCATTGCGGGTGGACCACGGTGTCAGCCGTAGCCTCAAATCATCACTGAACCGTCTTGCCTTCCTTGCGGACGATGTGCTCGCCGGCGTAGCGGACGCCCTTGCCCTTGTAGGGTTCCGGCGGATAGAAGCTGCGGATCTCGGCCGCCACCTGACCGACGACTTGTTTGTCAGGACCTTCGATGGTCAGCTTGGTGTTTTCCTCAACCGTGACCTTGATCTGGTCGGGAATGTCGAACAGGACGGGGTGGGAAAAACCGAGCGAAAGATCCACCTGCTTGCCCTTCACGGAGGCCTTGAAGCCGACGCCGTGAATCTCGAGCTTCTTGACGTAGCCTTCGCTGACGCCCTTGACCATGTTGTTCAGGAGCGCACGGGTCAGGCCGTGCAGGGCCTTGGCCTCGGCGTCATCGCCCTGGCGGGAAACCACGATCCGGTCCTTGTCCACCGCGGCGGTGACACGGCCGGGAATGGCCTGCTGGAGCTTGCCCTTGGGGCCTTCCACAAAAATATTCGTTCCCTTGACCTCGACCTTGACCTTGGCCGGGATGGAGACGGGCTGTTTGCCGATGCGTGACATATGCTTGAAAAGTTACCAGATGTAGCAGAGCAGCTCGCCACCGACGTTTTGGCGGCGGGCCTCGTTGCCAGTCAGAATGCCGGCGGGCGTGGAAAGAATGGCCGTGCCCATGCCGTTGCGCACACGGGGGATTTCGTCCGAGCCGACATAGCGGCGCAGGCCGGGGGTGCTGATGCGCTTCAGCCCGTCAATAACGCTCTTGCGCCCCTGATACTTGAGCTTGACCTTGATCTTCTTCTTGGCCACGGCGCCCTCGACGGCGACATCGCTGATGTAGCCCTCGCGCTTGAGGATGTGCGCAATGCTCTCCTTCAGCTTGGAGTGCGGGATCTCGACGCCGGGCAGCAACGCGTTGCCGGCGTTGCGGATACGGGTCAACATGTCGGAAATGGGATCGCTCATATTTACCAGCTCGCTTTCGTCACTCCAGGAATCATGCCGGACAGCGCGAGTTCGCGGAACGTCAGGCGGGACACACTAAATTTGCGGATAAAACCGTGGCGGCGGCCGGTGACGGCGCAGCGGTTTGTCAGGCGGACAGGCGAGGCATTGCGCGGAAGCTGCGCAAGGCCGGCGTAGTCCTTCTTCGCCTTCAGCTCGGCGCGCTTGGCGGCGTATTTCTTGACCGTCTTTTGTTTGCGCTTTTCGCGCTCCAACCAGGCTGTCTTGGCCATAAATTTGGTTCGTTAAATTACTTCTCGGCGAACGGCATGCCCATCAGCTTGAGCAGGTCGCGGGCCTCGTCGTTGGTGGGCGCCGAGGTGACGATGGTGATGTCCATGCCCTGCTGGCGCTTGATCTTGTCCAGATCAATCTCCGGGAAGATCGTCTGGTCGGAGATGCCCAGGGAGTAGTTGCCCCGGCCGTCGAACTTGCGCGGGCTGATGCCGCGGAAGTCACGGATGCGCGGCAGGGCCGTGGCCACCAGGCGGTCGAAAAACTCATACATCGCGTCGCGCCGGAGCGTGACGAAGCAGGCGCAGGGCTGATGCTGGCGCAGCTTGAAGTTGGCGACGCTCTTGCGGGCCTTGGCGATGACGGGCTTGCGGCCCGTGATGGCAGCCAGGTCCTTCGCGGCGTCATCCACGGCGCTCTTTTCGAGCGAGGCGCTTACGCCCATGTTGATGACGATCTTCTCCAGCTTCGGCACCTGGTGGACGTTGGTGTATTTGCGCTTCTCGAGCAGCGCGGGACGGACTTCCTCGAGATATTTTTTGTAAAGGCGTGATTCCATACGCGTCAGGCTGCTGGGGCGGGCTGGGCCGGGCCGCGTTTGGCGGCACGGGCGTCGAATTTGCTGGCAAGCATCACGTTGGAGACGTGGATGGTGCCTTCGCGTTCGATGATCGACCCATTGGGGTTCTGCTGGTTTTTGCGGACGTGCTTCTTCTGAAGGTTCACCCCTTCAACGACCACCCGGTCCCGCTTGGTGATCACCGAGGTGATTTTTCCGCGCTTGCCTTTGTCCTTGCCGGTGATGACGACGACTTCGTCCTCACGTTTCACATGAAGTTTGCTGGGCATAACTAGATGACCTCCGGGGCGAGCGAAATGATTTTCATGAACTTCAGGTCGCGCAGCTCGCGGGCGACGGGACCAAAGATGCGCGTCCCCTTGGGGTTGTTCTCAGCGTCAATGATGACGATGGCGTTGCGGTCAAAGCGCAGGTAGGAGCCGTCCGCGCGGCGGATGCTCTGGCGGGTGCGGACGACGACGGCGTCGCAAACCTCGCCCTTTTTCACGGTGCCGTCGGGAGCGGCCTCCTTGATGTGGCACTTGATCACCTGACCGACGCGGGCGTAGGTCTGGTTGCGGCCCTGGACACCGATCATCGCCGCGCGCTTGGCGCCGGTGTTGTCGGCCACGTCTAAGATGGAACGGATTTGGAGCATGGTCGTGGACGGTTAGGCGGTCACTTGCGCCTGTTCCTGGGCGCGCTCGACGATTTCAACCAGGCGCCAGCGCTTGGTCTTGGAGAGGGGACGGGTCTCCTCGATGCGCACGATGTCGCCGACCTTGGCCTCGGACTTCTCGTCGTGCGCGTAGAATTTCTTGAAGCTGGTCACCACCTTCTTGAACTGCGGATGCGGGAAGCGGCGCTTCACGCTGACGACAATCGTCTTCTGCATCTTGCTGGAAACGACCTCGCCGGTGCGCTCCTTGCGTTGGTGACGGGAAATGATGTTCGCGGTCTCGGACATAGCTTAGGCGGCTTTGGGTTGCGCTTGCTGGCGGAGCTGGGTGATGCGGGTTTCGACGCGCGCAATGTCCTTGCGGAGAATGCGCAGCCGGGAGGGCTTCTCAAGCTGCGCGGTCGCCTTTTGCAGGCGCAGATTGAACAGTTCCTGCCGGAGGTCGCGGCTCTTGACGGCCAGCTCGGCCGCCGTCATATCTTTCAGTTCGGCAAATTTCATGATCAGGCGTGCGCGTGACGCGCGATGAATTTCGTCTTGATGGGCATCTTGGTGGCCGCCAGGCGCATGGCCTCGCGGGCCATCACCTCGGGGATGCCGTCCACTTCAAACAACACGTTCGCCGGGCGGATGACCGCCACCCAGCCCTCGACGCCGCCCTTGCCGGTGCCCATTCGCACTTCCAGGGGCTTCTTCGTGAACGACTTGTCCGGAAACACCCGGATCCACATCTTGCCGCGGCGCTTCATGTGCCGGGAAATCGCCACACGGCAGGCCTCGATGACCTTGTTGTCGAGCCAGCAGCGCTCCAGCGCCATCAGGCCATACTCGCCAAAGGCCACGGTGTTGCCGCGCGTGGCCAGGCCACGCCGCGCACCACGGTGCATTTTGCGATACTTCACTCTTGCGGGCATCATTGCCATAGCGAGTCCTAAGTCTGAAAGTTAATTGCCGTTGACCGGGGCCGAAGACGGGGCCGGAGCGGACGGTTTCACGTCCTTGTCCTTCGGCTCATCTTTGCAAATCCAGCACTTCACGCCGAGCTTGCCGTAAACCGTCTTCGCTTCCGCAAAGCCGTAATCAATGTTCGCGCGCAGCGTGTGCAGCGGGACGCTGCCTTCGAGATACTTCTCCACGCGGGCGATTTCCGCGCCGCCGAGCCGGCCGGCGCAGCGGACACGGATGCCCTGCACGCCCGACATCTGCATGGCCGTCTGCACGGCCTTCTTCATCGCGCGGCGGAAGGAAACCCGGCGCTCCAACTGCAGCGCGATGTTTTCCGCGACGAGCTGGGCGTCGGACTCCGGGGACTTCACCTCGATGATGTCCACGTAAACTTCCTTGCCCGTCATCTTGCTCAGCTCTTCCTTGAGCTTGTCAATCTCCGCGCCCTTGCGGCCGATCACGACCCCCGGACGAGCCGTATAGATGGTGATGCGGCAGCGGTTCGCGGCGCGCTCGATGCCGATGCGCGGCACGGAGGCGGACTCGAGCTTCTTCTTCAGAATCGCGCGAATCTTGTAGTCTTCGGTCAGCAGCGTGCCGAAGCCCTTTTTGTCGGAATACCACTTCGAGCGCCAGTCCTTGTTGACCGCGACGCGAAGGCCGATGGGATTGGATTTTTGGCCCATACTATTGCAGGTCGGAAAGGATGATTTTGATGTGGCTGTTCCGCTTGATGATCGGGCCGGCCGAACCGCGCGCCTTCGGCGTGAAGCGCTTCAAGCGGCCGGCGGTGAGCGCCAGCGCCTCGCGCACGACGAGGTTCTCGGCCTTCAGGCCGTTGTTGTTCTCGGCATTGGCAATGGCCGAGTCCAGCGTCTTGGCCACCGCCCGCGCGGACTTGCGGGGGATGACAGCCAGGACATGCTTGGCCTGGAGCGCCGGGAGCCCTTGGATCTGGCGCACGACTTCGCGCACCTTCTGGGGCGACATCCGGAAATTCTTGAGAAAGGCTTGGACTTCCATACTACTTGGCCTCCGCCTTGGCGGTGTGAGCGCCATGCTTCTTGAAGATGCGGGTGAGCGAGAACTCGCCGAGCTTGTGCCCGACCATGTTCTCCGTCACGAACACCGGCAGAAATTGTTTTCCGTTGTGCACGTTGAAAGTCAGCCCGATGAACTCGGGCGTGATGGTCGAACGACGGGACCACGTCTTGATCGGGGTCTTCATGTTCGCTGCCTTGGCCTTCACGATCTTGTCCTGAAGACTCGCCTCCACGAAGGCGCCTTTTTTGATTGAACGTCCCATAGTCGTTTACTGTTGCTTCATTGGGCGGCCATCACGGCGGACCACGATAAACCGGTTGGAATCCTTCGTCTTGACACGGGTGCGATAGCCCTTGGCCAGCAGACCCCACGGTGAGGTGAGCTGCTGCCAGCCACCGCCGGACTTCGACTTGCCCTGGCCGCCACCGTTCGGGTGGTCCACCGGGTTGCGCGCCACACCGCGGCTGATCGGGCGGATGCCGCGATGGCGGCTCCGGCCGGCCTTGCCGAGGACGACCTTCTCGTGCTCGGTGTTGCCCACCTGGCCGATGGTCGCGTAGCAGTTCTCGTTGATCCGGCGGATTTCACCGGACGGCAGGCGGATCTGGGCGTAACCCTCGTCCACGGACATCAGCGTGGCAGCGGAACCGGCGGAGCGCACGATCTGCGCGCCCTTGCCCGGCATGATCTCAATCGCGTGGATGGGCAGGCCCACCGGCACGTTCTTCAGCAGCACGCTGTTGCCCAGGTCAGGCGGAGCGGTCGGGCCGGAAACCACCTTGGCACCGACCTGCAGGCCGACGGGCGCAACGATGTAGCGCTTGTCGCCGTCCTTGTAAGTGAGCAGCGCCAAACGGGCGGTGCGGATCGGATCATACTCGATGGCCGAGACTTCCGCCTCGATGCCATGCTTGTTCCGACGGAAATCAACCAGGCGGATCTTCTGCTTGTGTCCGCCACCGATGCCGCGTGCAGTCACGCGCCCATGGGTGTTGCGGCCGCCCGTCTTCTTGCGAATGATGACGAGGCTCTTCTCAGGCTTCGACTTGGTGATGTCGCTGTAGTCCGAGATCGTGATGTATCTCGTGGACGGCGTCAGCGGACGAAAAGTTTTGACGGGCATGGCGGGAGATTAGGTGAGGTTGATTTTTTCACCCTCTTTGAGAGTGATGACGGCCTTTTTCCAATTCACGTCGCGGCCGGCGTGCTTGGTGCTCTGGCGGCGGGCCTTGCCCCGGACGTTCGAGGTGTTCACCGCGACGACCTTGACCTTGAAGAGCTCTTCCACGGCCTTGCGGATCTCAATCTTGTTCGCGCGGCGGTCGGCCACCACGGTGTATTGATTGAACTTCTCGGCCTGCATCGCGCCCTTCTCGCTGATACGCACCGTCTTGATGATGTCGAAGGAATTCATGGCGGTTACTTGTCGGAGAGCCGGAGCGCGACCTTCTCCAAGGCGGCCTTGGTGAAGACGAGCTTGTCGCAGAGCAGCGTGTCGTAAGTGTTGAGCTTCTCGCCGCTGGTCAGTTCCACGTAGGAAATGTTGCGTGAGGCCCGGGTGAGGTTCGTGTCTTCCGAAGAAACCAGGAGCACCGTGCCGTCCGTCACCTTGAGGGTGTCGAGCAGGCCGAGGAATTCCTTGGTCTTGTGCGTGGCCAGCTTGAAGTCGTCCACCACGAGCACATCGCCCGCCTTGAGCCGTTCGCTCAGCGCCTTGCGGAGCGCCAGCGCGCGGACCTTCTTGTTGACCTTCTTGCGGAAATCACGGGGACGCGGGCCGAAGACCACGCCGCCACCAGGCCACAGGGGAGACTGGGTGGAACCAGCGCGGGCGCGGCCGGTGCCCTTCTGACGCCACGGCTTCTTGTTCGTGCCGGACACTTCGCCGACCGTCTTCGCACACGCCGTGCCGCTGCGCTGCGCCGCGTTGTAAGCGACCACGGCATCATGCACCGCCTGGGTGCCGCGACCGTTCTCGATCAGGTCGAAGCCGACCTCGACCTCGCCCTGGCTGTTGCCCTTGTTGTCCAAAATGGGAAGTTTCATGGCTTACTTCTTCTTGGCGTCCTTCTTGCCCTTGGCGTCTGCCTCGGCGCGTTCCTTGGCCTTCTTGGCCGCTTCCTCGCGGTCCTTGCGGGCCTGCACGATCGGATACTTCTTGGCTTCGCGGATGACGACGTAATCGCCCTCGGAGCCGGGAATCGAGCCCTTGATGAGCAGCAGGTTGTCGTCCTTGCGCACCTGGATGACTTCCAGGTTCTGCGTGGTGCGGCGCTGCTGGCCCATGTGACCGGGCATCTTCATGCCCCGCATGACTGTGCCGGGGAAGAGGCGCTGGCCGATGGCGCCCGAGCGGCGTTTCCAGCCTTTGCAGCCGTGCGTGGCGTCGCCACCGGCGAACGCCCAGCGGGCCACGACACCCTCGAAGCCGCGGCCCTTGGTGGTGCCGATGGCATCCACGAAGTCACCGACGGCGAAAATATCCGGTCCGACCACGTCACCCGGCTTGACCGTCAGGGTGAAGTCGCGGAATTCCTTGATGCGCTTCACCGGCGCGCCCTTGTGCTTGGTGATGTGCCCGAGTTCGGCCTTCGACAGGCGCTGCGCCTTCTGGTCGTCGAAACCGAGCTGCACCGCATTGTAGCCGTCCTTGCCCTCCTTGGCCTTGACCTGGAGGACGCGGTTCGGCCCGGCGAGCACCACCGTCACGGCGATGGCATTCCCGCTGGCGTCATAGACGCGCGTGTGGCCGAGTTTTTTTCCGAGCAAGCCAATCATAGGAAGTTAGATCTTAATGGTGATGTCAACCCCCGCCGGGAGGTTGAGCTTTTTCAACTCGTCCACGGTCTTGGCCGTGGGGTCGAGGATGTCCAGCAGTCGCTTGTGCGTGCGCTGCTCAAACGTTTCCTGCGATTTCTTGTCGGCGTGGGGAGAGCGGAGCACCGTGAGGCGCTCGATGCGGGTGGGAAGGGGGATCGGGCCGGCGACCTTGGCGCCGCTGCGCTTGACCGTCTCGACGATGTCGTGGGCCGACTGGTCGATGACCCGGTGGTCGTAAGCCTTGAGGCGAATGCGAATGCGTTGTCCAGCCATACAAAGAACAAGTGTTAAAAAACCTAGGCGCGGTCCGCGCCCTCGCGCACCCACGCCGACTCCACGAGTCGGCCCAGCGCGCTCTTCAATTCACGAATTGTCTGACTGCAAGTCACTGTGTTTTTCGTTTTACCCTCGCCGTGTTCACCCGACGAAAGGGCGGGCAAAATAGCAGGATGCATTTTCCGTGCAACACCTTTTAGAAACTTTTTTACCGGGAAGGCCGAGGGACCCGCAAAAACGGCCTGTTTTCGTAGGAAAACCATCTTCCATGACCTCAAACAATTTGGCTGTCACACAGTCTTAACAGACGCACGAGTGCGCAAACCGTCGGAAATGTGCCTGGACGCTCGTGATCCCATCGCGAAACAGCAAAACCGCTCTTGATCCCCCGCAGAAATAAGGGATCGATCCCACCGGATGCCTGAATCGTCGCGGCGCAAGCCTTCAGCGAACAAAGCCGCATCCCAAGCGGCGGGACCAGAAATCCGCGCCGAAGGCATATGCCCGAAGGGATTGCATCCGACGCCCTCAAAGAATCTTGGTTCCCGCAGGTTCATGAGGGTCTCCTCTTTCGTGCGAATCGCGCCCTGCCCAGGCCGGGGGCCGACCTTACCTCTCCGGGTGCGAGAACTCCACGCCGATTCCCAGATGAATTCATGGAAGCCGCCATTGGCCGCGCCCCACATGAGTTAACAGGCCTGCATCCCGGAGGACTTGAAGTCGCTGGCGAATCTTATCGCGAACATGACGGTTACCGGGATGCAATTTCGCCAAGTGGGGGACGAGTGTATATGCGTCGTCATTGGTGAATTCCACTTTGCAAAGCGTGCGAATTGCGTTCAACACATCGAGTGTCCAGCTTCGTTCCTTGGCCTTGATTTCACCGAGCGGCTTCACGCGCCGGAACTGTGCGCGCACTTCATCCTCCGGCAGAACCTTGCTTTCCGCTACAACGACAATTCGCGCTTCAACAGGTATATGGTTCAACGCAATGTTGCAACCAATCCAGCCGGCACGGCGCGCCGTAACAGCGAGCGGTTTACGCTAGATAATGGCTGAAGGTGGAAAGGCGAAATGCGGAACCAGCAGTAAGTTCTTTATACTCCATGTCGCGAGATCATAGTGCATGAAGTAAAAATTCGGCGTCTCGCCCTCTCGAATCGCGTCCAGCATAGTTTGGTATGCCCCATCCGGGACCGAGTTCCCAATTCGCGATTGTTGACCTTTGAGCTGATACCAGAATTTGCAGTCGGGACAGGCGAAGTCGTTCGCTTTGGCGTTATGGCTTAGTCGAGACAGTTTCGGTGAAGGACAGTTCGGGCAATATAGATTGTGTTCCCCCCATGACTCAGTCACAACGCGGGCGCGCTGGGCGGCACTTTTGTAAAGTGCCGCCATCTCACTACCCATTGTGAGGTTCATTTCTGGCGATTACATCACCGACTCGAACCACCTTCAAGTATTGATGGAAATTTAGGTTGAAAGCTACAGCAAGTAAGCATGTTGCGCCTTGCAAGCGTAGAACAGATGAATGAAATGACATTACTTTCGTGGCCTTCGCACCACATAGAACGCTGCCGGGTCGTCGGTGGTCACGTCCGTTGACCTATTGCGAACAAAGCCGAAGCTCAGCACCCACTCCGCAAACTTTTTGCTCCATTCGCCGATATTCCCGCCAACAGGTCCGCCTTCTAGGCTGAATTGATACTTATCCGCGAGGCGACAAAGCGCAGTCATTGCCTTGGTAGCGTTACCACGTCTTCTAAATCGCTTAGGAACGAATACCTCATCGACAATGACTTGTGTTGGCGGGCCTGTATCCGGATCAGTGTTAGGACTTAGAAACAATCGCGCGGTGAACTTTGTCCGGACTTCAAACGAATGGTTATTGGTCCAACGGACTGTGCCAATTTCTTTGAATATTTCTCGGGAACTTATTTTGTTTTGCTTCATGCAGGTGATCCGATCCATATCCGTTGCCTGGGTGCAAGATCCTTTATTGAAAGTGGCCGGAATAGGATGCATCCCAATCTTTTGCACCCGGTGATCCCACAACATTCGCGGGAACCCGAGAGAGTGGAAGTCGCGCCAGCGTCTGTAGTGCGGTGTCTTTCAGCACCGCTTTTCCTCGTGCCAGGGCGTTGGCAAACTCGCCGCCCTCATCGTGCGCCCAGCCCAAAAGCGGCGGTGGAACACGCCGCACTCCAGACGCTCCGCGCCGCCGGAGACAGTGGCCATCACGCCCGTCTCGTTAATCCGGTCACTGCACCTCAACAGCGCGCCGCTGAACTAAGCGGACGCGCACGGGACGAGCCACGCCCTACCTTCGCCATGATTCCCTCTGCGGGTTTGCATGCCGCATACCTCACGGCCGTAAGACCACCCCAACAAAAAGCCCGCCGGCCTTGCGGCCGGCGGGCTTGGTGAAGACTGAATGGCCTACGTGCGCGCGGCGGGCTTCTTGGCCGAGACCTCGAGGATCTGCTGCGCGATCTGCTGCGGCACCTGCTCGAAGGTGTGCGGCTCCATGCTGTAGCTCGCGCGGCCCTTCGAGAGGGAGCGGATGGCCGTGGCGTAGCCGAACATCTCGGCCAGCGGCACATGCGCGTTCAGGACGGTCTGGCCGCTCTTGGCCTCCACGGCGTGGATGATGCCGCGGCGGCGGTTGATGTCGCCCAGGAGGTCGCCCTGATACTCGTCAGGCGTGGTGACCTCGACCTTCATGATGGGCTCGAGGATGATCGGGCCGGCGGACTTGAAGGCGTCCTTGAGCGCGAAGATGCCGGCCATCTTGAAGGCGAGCTCGTTGGAGTCCACTTCGTGGAAGGAGCCGTCGGTCACGGCGATCTTCACGTCAATGACCTGGTAGCCGGCATACACACCGGTGCGGCAGGCCTCCTCGATGCCGTTGATGACGGCCGGGACGTATTCCTTCGGGATGGTGCCGCCGACGATCTTGTTCTCGATCTCGACGCCCTTGCCCTTTTCATTGGGCTCCAGGGTGATGCAGGCGTGGCCGTATTGACCGCGACCACCGGACTGGCGGATGAACTTGCCCTCGCCCTCGGCGGCCTTCGTGATGGTCTCGCGGTAGGCGATCTGCGGCGCGCCGGAGTTGGCCTCGACCTTGAACTCGCGCTTGAGGCGGTCAATGATGATTTCCAGGTGGAGCTCGCCCATGCCCGCGATGATGCGCTGGCCGGTCTCCTCGTTGGTGAAGCAGTGGAAGGTCGGGTCTTCCTCGGCGAGGCGCTGCAGGCCCTCGGACATCTTGTCGCGGTCCTGCTTGGTCTTCGGCTCGACGGCCATGCTGATGACGGGCTCGGGGAAGGTCGGCGGCTCCAGGGCCACGTCGAAGTCCTCGTTGCAGATCGTGTCACCGGTGGTGATGTTGCGCAGGCCGACGAGCGCGGCGATGTCACCGGCATAGACCTCGTCGATGTCCTTGCGCTCGCTGCCTTGAATGACCATCAGGCGGCTGACGCGCTCGCGACGGCGCGTGCGCGGGTTGTAAATGTTGTCACCCTTCTTGAGGTGGCCGGAATAGACGCGGAAGAACACCAGCTTGCCCGCGTAGGGGTCGGTCCAGAGCTTGAACGCGAGCGAGCAGAACTTCTGGTTGTCGTCCGTCGGCACGGCCACCTGGTTGTCCGTGCCCGGCTCGTGGCCTTGGGCGGGAGGAATGTCCAGCGGCGACGGGAGGTAATCCACGACGGCATCCACGAGGACCTGCACGCCCTTTTTCTTGAAGGCGGAGCCGCAGAGGACGGGGATGATCTCGATCTTGCAGGTGAGGCGGCGGATGGCGGCCTTGAGCACCTCGGGGGCAATCGGCTTCTCTTCGAGCACGAGGTTGGCGATCTCGTCGTCCTTGTTGGAGACGGCGTCAATCAACTCGGCAAGCGCGGCCTGGGCGCGCTCCAGATGCTCGGCGGGAATGTCCGTGACGTCGTAGTTCAGGCCTTCATTGGCCTCGGTCGGGCCCCAGTTGATGGCCTTCTGATTGACCACGTCAATCACGCCTTCAAAGCCGCCGACAACGGTCTTGCCTTCGGCCTCGGTCGGGCCGGCACCGAGGGGCAGGAAGATCGGGAACGCATACGCGCGCAGCTTGGTGCGCATGTCGTTCAGCGCGTTCTCAAAGTTCGCGCCGATGCGGTCCATCTTGTTCACAAACGCGATGCGCGGGACCTTGTATTTGGTCGCCTGCCGCCAGACCGTCTCGGACTGCGGCTGCACGCCGGCGACGCCGCAGAACACGGCGACCGCGCCGTCCAGCACGCGCATGGAGCGCTCCACCTCGGCGGTGAAGTCCACGTGGCCGGGGGTGTCAATGATGTTGATGCGGTGCGGGATGTTGTTGAAGGCCTTGTAAACCTTGTCCTCGCCCGCCTTCGCGCACTTCTGCGTCCAGAAGCAGGTGACGGCGGCGGAGGTGATCGTGATGCCGCGTTCGCGTTCCTGCTCCATCCAGTCCGTCACGGTGTTGCCGTCATCCACGTCACCGATCTTGTGGATCAGGCCGGTGTAAAACAGGATGCGCTCGGTGGTGGTCGTCTTGCCGGCGTCAATGTGCGCGGCGATGCCGATGTTGCGCGTGCGCTCCAGCGTGTATTGCCGGTGCGGCGAATTGACGGCCTTGTTTTCAACGAGGGTGCTCATGTGCGGAATAGTTGGCGGTATCAACGAAAACGCCCCGGGACGGTGTGCGCCGCGGGGCGTCAAAAAAAGTTTTCGACTACCAGCGGAAGTGCGCGAAGGCCTTGTTCGCCTGCGCGGTCTTGTGGACTTCGTCGCGCTTGCGGATGGCGTTCCCCTGCCCTTGATAGGCGTCCATGATCTCGGCGGCGAGCGCCTGGCTCATGGGGATGCCCTTGCGGCCGTCGGCGAAGCTCACGATCCAGCGGACGGCGAGCGAGGCCTGGCGGTCGGCCGGCACTTCGAGCGGCACCTGGTAGGTGGCGCCACCGACGCGGCGGGGCTTGACCTCAAGGCGCGGCTTGGCGTTGTCCACGGCGCGCTGGAGGACGTCCACCGGGCTGGCGTCAGGCACCTTCTCGGCAAGGGAGTCGAAGGCACCGTAAACGATGCGCTGGGCGACGCTCTTCTTGCCGCACTGCATGACGGTGTTGACGAGGCGTCCGACGAGCACGCTGTTAAAGCGGCCATCGGCGATGATCTGGCGTTTGTTGGCTTGGCGGCGACGGGACATGGAGGGCGGTGGTTAGACGAAATTTACTTCTTGGCTTCGCCGGCCTTGGCGGCCTTCGGGCGTTTCACGCCATACTTGGAACGGCTGACCCGGCGCTTCTCGACGCCGGCGGCGTCGAAGGTGCCGCGGACGATGTGATAGCGCACGCCGGGAAGATCTTTCACGCGGCCGCCACGCACGAGCACGATGGAGTGCTCCTGGAGATTATGGCCTTCATCCGGGATGTAGGCGATGATCTCATAGCCGTTGGTGAGGCGGACCTTCGCGACCTTGCGGAGCGCGGAGTTCGGCTTTTTAGGCGTGCGGGTCATGACCTGCACACACACCCCGCGGCGGAAGGACGCGCCTTCGAGCGCCGGGGATTTGGACTTGTAACGAATCTTGTTACGGCCCTTACGGACGAGTTGATTGATGGTCGGCATGCTTTTCAGCCTTCAGTTTTGCGCCCTTTCCCGGTTCGGGTGAAAGGAGCGCGGATTGTTAGCAAATGCAGGAGTCGTGGCAACCTGTTTTTTGGGTTGACCGGAACATTTCAGTTTCAGGCCAGCAACGACGGGGTTGCCGGGGGCTCGGCCGCGGGGACATCCTCCACCGGGAGTTCTTCCACCATCGGCTTGAGCGTGACGTTGCGGTGCATCGGGAAGCCCGTGCCCGCCGGGATGATATGGCCCATGATGACGTTCTCCTTGAAGCCGCGGAGATAGTCGCTCTTGCCCATCGTCGCGGCCTCGGTGAGGACGCGCGTGGTGTCCTGGAAGGAGGCGGCGCTGAGGAAGGACTCGGTTTCGAGCGAGGCCTTCGTGATGCCGAGCAGCACGGGCGCGCCTTCCGCAGGCTTGCCACCCATCTTCTCGACGCGGGCGTTCTCCTCGTCGAAGATGATCTTGTCAATCTGCTCGCCCCAGAGGAACACGGTGTCACCCGGCTCCGTGATGCGGACCTTGCGGAGCATCTGGCGGATGATGATCTCGATGTGCTTGTCGTTGATCGTCACGCCCTGCACGCGATAGACCTCCTGAATCTCGTTGACGAGATGTTCCTGGAGTTCCTGCGTGCCGCAGACGTCGAGGATTTCGTGCGGGACCACGGGGCCTTCCGTGAGCTGCTGGCCCTTCTTCACGAAGTCGCCCTTGAAGACGATGACGTGCTTGCCGATGGCGATGAGGTGTTCCTCCTCGAGGCCGGTCTTGGCGTCCTTCACGAGGATGCAGCGCTTGCCGCGCACGCTCGCGCCGAAGTCCACCAGTCCGTCAATCTTCGCGATCTCGGCGGCGTCCTTGGGACGGCGCGCCTCGAACAATTCGGCGACACGGGGCAGACCGCCAGTGATGTCCTTCGTCTTCGAGGACTTGCGGGGCGTCTTGGCCAGCAGCGAGCCGGCCACGATGTGGTCGCCCTCGTTGACAACGATGTGCGCGCCGGCGGGAATCGGATACTGCGCCAGCGGCTCGCCGTTCTTGTCCTCGATGATGACCTGGGGATGCAGGTCTTCCTTGTGCTCGATGATGACCATGGCCTCCTGGCCGGTGGATTCCTCGAGTTCCTGCTTCATCGTCACGCCTTCGATGATGTCGTTGAAGACGATGTTGCCGGCCTTCTCGGACAGAATCGGGACGTTATACGGATCCCATTGCACGAAGGTCTCGCCCTTCTTGATCTTGCCGCCGTTGCGGACGGTGATGACGGAGCCGATGACGATGTTGTGCGTCTCGAGTTCGCGGCCGTCGTCAGCCAGGAGCGTCAGCGAACCGTTCTTGTTCAGAACGATGCAGTTGCCGTCTTCCAGCTCGACGATGCGGAGTTCGTTGAAGCGGACGGTGGCGTCCACCTTTGACTTGATCTGCGGCTGCTTGAACACCTGCGACGCCGTGCCACCAAGGTGGAACGTGCGCATGGTGAGCTGCGTGCCGGGCTCGCCGATGGACTGCGCGGCGATGATGCCGACGGCCTCGCCCATCTTCACGGTGAGGCCCGTGCCGAGGTGGCGGCCGTAGCAGAGCATGCAGCAGCCAACCTTGGCTTCGCACGTGAGCACGGAGCGGATCTTGACCCGGTCCACGTTCGCGCCTTCGACGGCCTTGGCCTTGAGTTCGTCAATTTCCTCGTTCGCCTTGACCAGCTTGGTCTTGGGGCTGGTCGGGTCAATGATGTCCTCGGCGGCATGGCGGCCCACGAGGCGCTCGGCCAGCTTGACGACGACTTCTTCGCCTTCGCGGATTTCGGAGACCCAGATGCCGTTGGTCGTGCCGCAATCGGTCATGCGGATGATGACGTCCTGCGCCACGTCCACGAGCTTGCGCGTCATGTAGCCGGAGTCGGCCGTCTTGAGCGCGGTGTCGGCGAGACCCTTGCGGGCGCCGTGCGTGGACATGAAGTATTCGACGACCGTGAGGCCCTCGCGGAAGTTCGAGAGAATCGGCTTCTCGATGATTTCACCGGACGGCTTGGCCATGAGGCCGCGGAGACCGGCGAGCTGCCGGACCTGCGCCTTGTTGCCCCGGGCGCCGGAGTCCACCATCAGATACACCGGGTTGAACTCCTTCTTGCCCTGGTTCTCCTGCAACGTCTTGAGCATGACGTTCGCGATCTGGTCGGTGCAATGTGTCCAGATGTCAATGACCTTGTTGTAGCGCTCGCCACCGGTGATGGCACCGGCGCGGTGCTGCTTGTCCACCTGGGCGATCTGCTTGAGCGCGGCCTCGATCTCTTCCTTCTTGGCGTGAGGAATGATCATGTCGTCAATGCCGATCGAGACACCGGCCTTGGTCGCCTCGCGGAAACCCAGTTCCTTCAGGCGGTCGAGCGCCTCGATGGTCTTGTCGTGGCCGGCGGCCTTGTAGCAGTTCCAGATCAGGTCGCCGATCTTGGACTTGTTGACGACGATGTTGGCGAAGCCCATCGGGTCAGGCCAGATCTCGGAGAAGATCACGCGGCCCACCGTGGTTTCGATCATCTTCTTGTCAATCGAGCCGAAGACCGTCTTCTTGCCGAGGTCGGGGTTGGCCAGGAGGATGCGGTCGTGCGTCTTCAGGTCGCCTTCGCTGTAGGCGAAGATGACTTCGTCCTTGGACCCGAAGATCATCATGCGCCGCTTGTCCTTCTCCTTGGAGAGACGGGGTTCAGCGGTGAGGTAGTAGCAGCCGAGGGTGATGTCCTGCGTCGGCGTCATGATCGGCTTGCCGGACGACGGGCTGAACACGTTCAGCGGGGCCATCATCAGCATGCGCGCCTCGATCTGCGCCTCGACGGACAGCGGGACGTGGACGGCCATCTGGTCGCCGTCGAAGTCCGCGTTGTAGGCGGTGCAGACGAGCGGGTGAATGCGGATCGCTTCGCCTTCAATGAGCGTCGGCTCGAAGGCCTGGATCGAGAGGCGGTGCAGCGTCGGGGCGCGGTTGAGCAGCACGGGATGTCCGCGCGTGACTTCTTCCAGGATGTCCCAGACCTCGGGCGACTGGCGCTCGATCATCTTCTTGGCCGAGCGCACGGTGTGGACGTAGCCCCGCTCCTTGAGCTTGCGGATGATGAACGGCTCGAACAGCACGAGCGCCATCTTCTTGGGCAGACCGCACTGGTGCAGCTTGAGTTCGGGTCCGATGACGATGACGGAACGGCCCGAGTAGTCCACGCGCTTGCCGAGCAGGTTCTGACGGAAGCGGCCCGACTTGCCCTTGAGCATGTCGGAGAGGGACTTGAGCGAGCGGTTGCCCGCGCCGGTGACAGCGCGCCCGTGACGGCCGTTGTCGAACAACGCGTCCACGGCCTCCTGCAACATGCGCTTTTCGTTGCGGATGATGACCTCGGGCGTCTTGAGCTGGAGGAGGTTCTTCAACCGGTTGTTCCGGTTGATGACCCGGCGATAGAGATCGTTCAGGTCGGAGGTGGCGAAGCGGCCGCCTTCGAGGGGCACGAGCGGGCGCAGGTCGGGCGGGATCACCGGCAGGACCGTGAGCACCATCCACTCGGGACGGGTCTTGGAGCCGAGGAAGCCCTGATGCAGCTTGATGCGCTTGGCGAGCTTCTTGCGAATCTGCTTCGACTTGGTCTCCGTCATCGCGATCTGCAGCTCGTCCACGGTCTTCTGCAAGTCGAGGCGGGCGAGCGCGTCACGGACACCCTCGGCGCCGATCTTCGCGGTGAACGCGTCGGTGCCGTAGGTTTCCTTCGCTTCGCGATACTCGTGCTCGCTGAGGAGCTGATGCTGCTTGAGCGGCGTGTTGCCGGGGTCAATGACGAGGTAGTCCTCGTAATAGATGACGCGCTCGAGGTTGCGGGCAGTCATGTCCAGCATGAGGCCGAGACGGGACGGCATGCACTTGAAGAACCAGATGTGCGAGACCGGCACGGACAGCTCGATGTGGCCCATGCGCTCACGGCGCACGCGGGCGAGCGTCACCTCGACGCCGCAACGGTCACAAACGACGCCGCGGTGCTTGATGCGCTTATACTTGCCGCACGAGCACTCCCAGTCCTTGACGGGACCGAAGATGCGCTCGCAGAACAAGCCGCCCTTTTCAGGCTTGAACGTGCGGTAGTTGATGGTCTCAGGATTCTTGACCTCGCCCTTGGACCATGCGCGCATGGTCTCCGGGCTGGCGACGGTGATGCTGACGTAATCAACCAGGTTGACCTTGTCCAGGCCGAGCAATTCGCGGGCGGTTTCTTTGGCGCTAATCATAATGTTTAGTGCTTGGGTGGTTACGTAGGATCAGAGGGCGGCGAGGAGGGCCTGCGGGTTGGGTGCGGGCTGGGCAGACTCGACGGGGTTGGTGTAGCCCACCTTGACGTCGAGACCGAGCGACTGCATTTCCTTCACGAGCACGTTGAACGACTCGGGCACGCCGGCCTCGAGGGCGTTGTCGCCCTTGACGATGGCCTCGTAGATGCGGGTGCGGCCCTGCACGTCGTCGGACTTCACGGTCAGGAGTTCCTGCAACGTGTAGGCCGCGCCGTAGGCTTCCATCGCCCACACTTCCATTTCGCCGAAGCGCTGGCCGCCATACTGCGCCTTGCCGCCCAGCGGCTGCTGGGTGACGAGCGAGTAGGGTCCGACCGCGCGGGCGTGAATCTTGTCCGCCACCAAGTGGCCGAGCTTCATCATATAGATGTAGCCCACGACGATCTCCTGATCGAACGTTTCGCCAGTGCGGCCATCATACAAGGTCGCCTTGCCGTGCTCGCCCACGAGCGCCTGGCCGACTTCCTTCTTGTGGAGATCACCGGCTTCCTTGAGGTAGCCGCGGATTTCCTTTTCCTTGATGCCGTCGAAGACGGGCGTGGCAAACTTGAGGCCGAGGAACTTCGCAGCCCAGCCCAAGTGGGTCTCGAGGAGCTGGCCGACGTTCATGCGCGAAGGCACGCCCAGCGGGTTCAGCACGATGTCCACCGGCGTGCCATCCGCGAGGAACGGGAGGTCTTCCTCGGGCACGATCTTGGCGACAACACCCTTGTTGCCGTGGCGACCGGCCATCTTGTCACCGACCGAGAGCTTGCGCTTCGAGGCGATGTAAACCTTCACCTGCTTGATGACGCCGGGGTCAACGTCCTCGCCGGATTCGGCGCGGCCGACTTCCTCGTCGTGCTGCATCTGCAGGTCGTCGAACTTCTTCTTAAACGTGCCGATGATCTCGTTGATCTTGTTGCGGATCGGGGACGGATCGATCTCGATCTTGTCATAGACCTGCGCCAGCTTGCGGAGCAGGGTCTTGGTGATCTTGCGGTTTGCCGGGATGATGATCTCGCCGGTCTCAGCGTTGGTCACGTCGAGCGGAATCTTTTCACCGAGCAGGATGTTCGAGAGCGCCTCGGTGAGCTGGTCACGGAGGGTCTCGATCTTGCCCTTGAACTCGTCTTCGACGACCTTGTGGGCGCGCTTGGCGTCCTTGTCCACGGGCTTGATCGGGGCGGACATGTCGGTCGGCTTCTTGGCCGAGACCTTCACGTCCATCACGATGCCGTAGGTGCCGGAGGGAACCTTGAGCGAAGTGTCCTTCACGTCGGCGGCCTTCTCGCCGAAGATGGCGCGGAGCAGGCGCTCTTCGGGCGCGAGTTCCGTCTCCGACTTCGGGGTGATCTTGCCGACCAGGATGTCGCCCGGCTTCACTTCCGCACCGATGCGGATGACGCCGTCGGGTCCGAGGTTCTTGAGCGCTTCTTCGCCGAGGTTCGGGATGTCGCGCGTGATTTCTTCGGGTCCGAGCTTGGTGTCACGGGCGCCGACTTCGAACTCATCAATGTGGATGGACGTGAACACGTCATCCTTCACGATGCGCTCGCTGATAAGGATGGCGTCCTCGAAGTTATACCCGTTCCACGGCATGAACGCGACGAGCACGTTGCGGCCGAGGGCGAGTTCGCCGCCCTGCGTGCAGGGACCGTCGGCGATGATCTGGCCCTTCTTGATGGCATCACCCTTCGCCACGAGCGGCTGCTGGTTGACGCAGGTCGCCGCGTTGGAGCGCATGAACTTGCGGAGGCGGTAGATCCAGACGCCGTCCTCGGGAGCATGCTTGAGCTTCTTCTTGGACTCGGGAATCTTCCCGTCCTTCGTGATGATGATCTGGTCACCGGACACGGAGGCGACCTTGCCGGCCTCTTCCGCGATCAGCACGGCGATGGAATCCCGCGCGACGCGCTCTTCCAGACCGGTGGCGACGAACGGAGCTTCCGTGATCATCAGCGGCACCGCCTGGCGCTGCATGTTTGAACCCATCAACGCGCGGTTCGCGTCGTCGTGCTCAAGGAACGGAATCAGGCCGGCCGCCACGGAGACGAGCTGCTTGGGCGAGACGTCCATGTAATCCACTTCCTGCGGCTCCACGTCCACGAAGTCGCCCTTGCGGCGGCAGGTGACGGTGGGGTTCATGAAGTGGCCCTTGTCATCGAACGGCGCGTTGGCCTGGGCGATGGTGAAGCCTTCCTCGCGGTCGCCCGTGAGGTAGTCCAGTTCGCCGGTCACGCGGCCTTTGACGACCTTGCGATAGGGCGTCTCGATAAAGCCGAAGTCATTCACGCGGGCGAACGTTGCGAGCGAGGCGATCAGACCGATGTTCGGGCCTTCCGGCGTTTCAATCGGGCAGATACGACCATAGTGCGAGGGATGCACGTCGCGGACTTCAAAGCCCGCGCGATCACGCGACAGACCCCCGGGTCCAAGAGCCGACAAGCGGCGCTTGTGGGTCAGCTCGGCGAGCGGGTTGATCTGGTCCATGAACTGCGAGAGCTGCGACCGGCCGAAGAAGTCACGCACGACGGCGGAGAGCGCCTTCGGGTTGATGAGCTTCGCGGGCGTCATCGTGTCCACTTCCTGGTCGAACAGCGTCATGCGCTCCTTGACGAGGCGCTCGGTGCGGGCCAGACCCACGCGGCACTGGTTGGCGAGGAGTTCGCCCACGGTGCGGACGCGGCGGCTGCCGAGGTGGTCAATGTCGTCCACGCTCCCCTGCCCCTTCTTGAGCTTGAGGAGATACTTGGTGGCGAAAACCAGGTCCGCCTTCGTGAGAATGCGGGAGGTAGCGGTGTCACCGAAGTTGAGCTTCTGGTTGATCTTGTAGCGGCCGACGCGACCGAGGTCGTAGCGCTTCGGATCGAAGAACAGGCGCTTGATGAGCGCGCGCGCGTTGGCGGCGGTCGGGGGATCACCAGGGCGGAGGCGGCGATAGATGTCCTTGAGAGCCTCTTCCTCGTTCTTGGTCGGGTCCTTCTTGAGGCACTTGATGACGATGCCGTCATCCACCGAGGTGTCCACGACGCGGATCTTGGACACGCCGAGTTCGGCGATCTGCTTCACGACCGCCTTGGAGAGGGGTTCGAAAGCGCGGGCGACGACGACGTTCTTGTCGGCGTCAATGGCGTCTTCCACGAGCACCTTGTTGGCAATGTCTTCGAGGCCTTCGGCCTTCTTCACCGGCAGTTCCTCGATGTCGTAGAACAGCTTGATGATTTCTTCGTCGGTGCCACGGATGACGTCCTTCTTGGGCTTTTCATCGCCGTCGAGGAACGCCAGAGCGCGGAAGAGGGTGGTGGTCAGGAACTTCCGGCGGCGCTTCTTGCGGTCCAGATAGACATAGAGCATGTCGCTCGTGTCGAACTGGGCCTCATACCAGGAGCCACGGTCGGGAATGATGCGGAAGCTGTGAAGCTTCTTGCCGTTCGGATGCGTGGTCTCCTCAAAGGCAAGACCGGGCGAACGATGCAACTGGCTGACGATTACGCGTTCGGCGCCGTTGATGACGAACGTGCCCTGCGGGGTCATCAGGGGCAGCTCGCCCATGAACACCTTTTCCTCTTTCGCCCCGCGCGCCTCGTCCCGGAGGCGAAAGGTGACGTGCAGGGGAGCGCCGAAGGTCAGGCCCTCGCGGATGCTGTCCAGCCAGGAAAGCTTGGGGTCACCGATCTCGAAACCGGTGTATTCGAGCACGGTCTTGCCGTCGTAGCTTTCGATGGGAAAGACTTCGCGAAACACCGCCTCCAGCCCAACGTTCTTACGCTTGGAGGGCGTCACCAGCGTTTGCAGGAACTCGATGTAGGAGTTGACCTGGATTTCGATCAGGTTCGGCGGCACGACCGGTTCCTTGATCTTACCAAAGTTGATGCGTTCTGCGTTTCGCGTTGGCATTTGTTTCTTTCGGGCTGGCCTGGCACCTGCCGGGCATTTTCATTACGGGACGAAAATAGGCAGCCTTCCGAATTGCTTCGGAAGTCCGCCACAAAAAATCAAAAACTACTTCTGCAACAAATCTGGTGTCCGGTCATTCATGCCTCCCTCGGGAGGAAGAGCGGGCGACGGCACAGGGGCCGCCGCCCGCCTGAATGACAATGCTTACTTGAGTTCAACCTTCGCGCCGGCGTCTTCGAGCTTCTTCTTGGCAGCTTCGGAGTCCGCCTTGTTCGCGCCTTCGAGCACGGGCTTCGGAGCGCCTTCGACCAGCGCCTTGGCCTCAGCGAGACCCAGACCGGCCTTGACCTCACGAACGGCCTTGATGACGCCAATCTTGTTGGCGCCAATTTCCTTGAGGATGACATCAAAGGTATCCTTCGCGACAGCAGCCGGAGCAGCGGCAGCAGCCCCACCACCAGCGGCGGCAGCAGCCACCGGAGCAGCGGCGGTCACGCCCCACTTGCCTTCCAACTGCTTCACCAAGTCGGCGGCTTCCAGAACCGTCAGCGCGCTCAACTCATCAACCAACTTTGCGATATCAGCCATGTTACCTTTCTTTAGTCTCGTCGCCCCCGGAGCCCCGAGGATTTGAGCCGGCAGCCGCCGACCGACGATTCACTCTGTTTGTTTCGTTGTTTGTTTCCCCCTCCTGCGACCGGCAGGAAGGAAATCTGTTCAATATCAGCGCCCGAATTCCGCTGAAGGAACCCGGTCGCCGATGCTTCAGGCCGGCTTTTCGCTCTTGGCCTTGATGACCCGGGCGAGCTGCGAACCAGGCGTGTTGATCATGGCCGCGAGCTTTTGAGCCGGGGCCTGCAGCACGCCCAGCAGCTTGCCGCGCAACACTTCGAGCGACGGCAGATCAGCGAGGGCGAGCAGGTCCGCGCCTTCCAGGCGCTTGTTGCCGAGATGGCCGAACTTGAGCTTCGGCTTCTCGAACTCGGCGGCGAAGTTCTTCAACGTCTTCGCGGCGGCGGAGACGTCCTTCTGGCCGGTGACCACGGCAATCTGGCCCGTCAGCGCGCCCGAGAGATCGGCGAGGCCGGCTTCCTTGGCGGCAATGCGGAAGATGCTGTTCTTGACGACATGCGCCTCGGCTCCGCCCTTGCGGAGGCGGGTGCGCAGTTCGTTGAAGTGCGTCACGGTCAGGCCCGTGTAGTCCACAACGATGAAAAACGGCGAGGCATTGAGCCGGGCGACGTATTCGCTGGTGATGAATTTCTTGGCGGCACGCATGGGATTCTGGAGGGGTAAAGATTAAGTGGCGGCGATGAACTCCCGGGTGTCCACGCGGACGCCCGGACTCATGGTGGCCGAGATGGTGCAGCTCTGCATGAAGACACCCTTCACGCTGGCCGGACGGGCCTTCGCGACCGCCTCGATGACGGAACGGGCGTTTTCCTCGAGCTGCTCCGGCTTGAAGGAGGCCTTGCCGACGGGCACATGGATGTTGCCCGCCTTGTCCACCTTGAACTCGACGCGGCCGGCCTTGACTTCCCTGACCGCCTTGGCGGTGTCATCGGTCACGGTGCCGGTCTTCGGATTGGGCATCAGACCGCGCGGTCCGAGCACCTTGCCGAGCTTGCGGACTTCCACCATCGCCTCGGGCGTGGCGACCGCGACATCGAAATCCACCCAGCCTTCGGTGCACTTCTTGATCATGTCGTCGAAGCCGACGAACTCCGCACCGGCCTGGCGGGCCGCTTCCGCGGTCGGACCGGGCTTGGCGAAGACGAGCACGCGGACCACCTTGCCGGAGCCGTGAGGCAGCGGAACGGTGCCGCGGACCATCTGGTCGCTCTGCTTCGGGTCCACCCCGAGGCGGAAAGCGAGGTCAACGGTCTCGTTGAACTTGGCCTTTTCGAACTTCGCGAGGAGCTGGACGGCGTCCTTCAAGCTGTGGGGCTTGCGGGCCTCCACCAACTTCGCGTTTTTATTATAGCGTTTGCTGGGCATTTGGTTTGGTGCGGTGCATGCGGACGCAGAGCGCCCTCCCGCGGTTTGAGTTAACCGACAACTTCAATTCCCATGCTCCGGGCGGTGCCGGAGATGAGGCGCACGGCGGCGTCCTCGCTGTTCACGTTCAGGTCCTTCTGCTTCATCTTGACGATCTCAAGGATCTGCTTGCGCGTGACCTTGCCGACTTTGTCCTTGTTCGGCGTCTTGGAGCCGGAGGCGACCCCGGCGGCCTTCTTGAGCAGGATGGACGCGGGCGGCGACTTGTAAACGCAGGTGAAGGACTTGTCCTGATAGACGGTGATGATGACGGGAATCACGAGGCCGGCCTGCTCCTTCGTGGCCGCGTTGAATTCCTTGCAGAACGCCATGATGTTCACGCCGTGCTGGCCGAGCGCGGGGCCGACGGGCGGGGCGGGGTTCGCCTGGCCGGCGGCAATGGCGAGCTTGATGGATCCGGTTACTTTCTTTGCCATAAGGGGATGAAAATGCTGTCTTTAATGTCGCTGGGAAGCACGCGGGCTAGGCCTTTTCGACCTGCCAGTATTCGAGTTCGACGGGGGTGTTCCGTCCGAAAATGTTGACCGTCACCTTGAGCTTGCCGCGGGCGGGATCAATCTCCTCGATCACGCCGCTGAAGTTCAGGAACGGGCCGTCGTTGATCTTGATGGTCTCGCCCACCTCGAAGTTGACCTTGGGCTTCTCCGTGTCCTCGGACTCGCTGATCTGCTCCTTGATCACGTCAATCTCCTCGCGGCTCACGGAGACGGGACGCTCGCCGCCGACGAAGCCGATGATGCCGGTCGTCTCGCGGATGAAATACCACGGGCGGTCCAGCAGGCGGCGGTTCTCGTCCAGCAGCACCATGTCAATGTAAACGTAGCCCGGATGCAGCTTGCGCGTCGTGACCGTCTTCTTCTGGTTGCGCACCTCGACGACCTTCTCCATCGGAACCATCACTTCCTTGATGTAGTCCTGCATCTCCTCGGTCTTGATGCGTTTCTCGATGTTGTCGCGAACCTTCAGCTCCTGGCCGGACAGCGTATGAATGGCGAACCACTGGCTTTGCATGGCGTGCTTTCGGTTAGAAGTTGTTCAGCAGGATGACGAGCCGGCTGATGAGAAAATCCACGCTGACCGTGAACGCGGCCACGATGCCGGTGCTGATGATGACCACCACGGTCGAGCCCTTCAGCTCTTCCCGCGTCGGCCAGGTGCATTTGCGCAGCTCGACTTTCGTCTCGTCCACGTAATTGCCGAGGCGCAGCAGGTGCCCCTTTTGCCATGCCCAGGCAAACACGGCGACCGCCACGCCCAGCAAGACCATTTGAAACGTGCTCACGACTTTTAATTCTGCTGCATCATCCGGCTTGGCGGAGGGGGAGGGATTCGAACCCCCGTCGGGCTTTCACCCGAAGCGGTTTTCAAGACCGCCGCGATAGACCACTCTGCCACCCCTCCAGCACCGGCTGGCAGGGCGTGAGGGACTCGAACCCCCAACCAACGGTTTTGGAGACCGCTACTCTACCAATTGAGCTAACGCCCTAGTGCCATTCGGATGATTTTCTGTTATCGGGACGAAAAAGGGAGACGGGGCTTTCACCCCGCCCTCCCCAATGATTGTTTTGATTAAGCGACGGTCGCGATGATGTCGCTCACGCGGCCGGCGCCGATGGTGCGGCCACCTTCGCGGATCGCGAAGCGCTGGCCCTTTTCCATGGCGACACCGACGATGAGTTCGATGTCCACGGAGACGTTGTCGCCGGGCATCACCATTTCCACTCCGGCCGGGAGCGTGACATTGCCGGTCACGTCCGAGGTGCGGAAGTAGAACTGGGGACGATACTTGTTGAAGAACGGCGTGTGGCGGCCACCCTCGTCCTTGGTGAGGACGTAAACCTCGGCCTTGAACTTCGTGTAGGGCTTGATGCTGCCCGGCTTGGCCAGCACCATGCCGCGCTCGACTTCTTCCTTCTTCGTGCCGCGGAGCAGCACACCGACGTTTTCACCCGAGCGGGCTTCGTCGAGGAGCTTGCGGAACATTTCGATGTCCGTCGCCGTGGTCTTGCGCGTGTCCTTGATGCCGACGATTTCGACTTCGTCCATCTTCTTGAGGATGCCGCGCTCCACACGACCGGTCACGACGGTGCCGCGACCTTCGATGTTGAACACGTCCTCGATGCACATGAGGAACGGCTTGTCGATCTCGCGCACGGGCTCCGGGATGAACGTGTCAATCGCGGTGAGCAGGTCCTGCACGGCCTTCTCGCCTTCCGGCTTGCCGGCCATGGCGGCGGTGGCACTGCCCCGGATGATCGGGGTCTTGTCACCGGGGAACTGATACTTCGTCAGGAGGTCGCGGATTTCCATCTCGACGAGGTCGAGCAGTTCCGCGTCGTCCACGAGGTCCACCTTGTTCAGGAAGACGACGATGGCGGGCACGCCGACCTGGCGGGCCAGGAGGATGTGCTCGCGCGTCTGCGGCATCGGGCCGTCCGCGGCGGACACGACCAGGATCGCGCCGTCCATCTGGGCGGCGCCGGTGATCATGTTCTTGACGTAGTCAGCGTGGCCGGGGCAGTCCACGTGCGCGTAGTGGCGCAGGTCGGACTCGTATTCGACGTGCGAGGCCGCGATGGTCACGGTCTTGGACTCGTCGCGCACCGTGCCGCCCTTGGTGATGTCGGCGTAGGAAATTGCGGGTGCCAGGCCCTTGCGGTTCTGCACGGCCACGATGCAGGCCGTGAGGGTGGATTTGCCGTGGTCAACGTGGCCGATGGTGCCGACGTTCACGTGGGGTTTCGTCCGTTTGAAGGCTTCTTTTGCCATTTGCGATGTTCTAGTTAGTGGTTGACTCTGCTGCTATGTCCGACCGTTGCCGACCGGCCTAAAATCTGGAGCCCATGACCGGGTTTGAACCGGTGACCTCGTCCTTACCAAGGACGTGCTCTGCCAACTGAGCTACATGGGCGAAATTACTTTCACCCGTCCGATCCAAATCTCCCCGTCAGGGGAAAAAAAACCCATCGGCCCTGTTTGCCCTGCTGCTGCAACCGGGCCGATGTGCTTTCAAGCTTGCTGACGGTTGTTGTGAACCGGGCGCACAAACTATGCCGCAGCGGAAAAGAGTCAACATTTTTTCTGGACTTTTTTATTCATGCGACGCAGTTCCTTGGCGATCCAAACCTCCGTAGTGCGGAGGCATGCCTCATAAGCACGGAAGTCAGAAACATGGGGTCAGAAAAATCCCGGGGCTCCGCAGTTTCCGATGGCATGGCCTTGGGTTCAGCCCGGAGGGCGACAGAGAATAGCCCAGCGATTCATCGCTGGAAGCTGTGGCGGCAATGATGGGGAGTCCCGGAGGGACGGCAGAATGGCTCTTCGTGGGCATCCCGCGTGGAGAAGCTCTTTCGTCCCTGCGGGACTGGCCAGCGGCCCCGGCTCAACCCAGCGATGAATCGCTGGGCTATTGTCGGACGGCCCTCCGGGACTAATGCACGCCCGGCGCGCGTCTCCGGTGAGCTTGGCGCAGCCAACCACCGCGCAGCCTCCTTCCACCGAAAACAGCGAGGAACCTTTAAGGCTCCCCGCTGTTTTCAGTGGAATGGCGGGTGGAAGAAGCTCCAAATCCCAAGTTCCAACTTCCAAAGAAACTCCAAGGTCCAAATTCCAAGGGAAAGCGTGGCCTGGCCCTGGGCGGACAAGCCGCACCATCCCAGCCCTTTAATCAAGGTGCCAACCTGGGCGGAAGGGCTGGCTGCGAGGCGCGCTGAACGATTGGAATTTGAGGTTTGGGATTTCTTTGGAGCTTGAACCTTGAAGTTTGGAATTTCCCTGCCGGCCTCCGCTGTCCACCGAAAACAGCGGAGCATCAAATTTAATAGGTGGCCGTCTCGCCGTTCCGTCCGGCCAGTGGCCGGACGGCACAGGCCGGTGGCTTGTGCTACCCTGTTCCACTTCGGCGTTCGGGTTCAATCCCCATTGCCAGTTCTGCTGCTCCACCGGCCCGCACGCACGAAAGCATTGAAAGCAGGGATATTTCGCGTAGCCATCCACCCGCGTTTCCTCTGAACTCCTCGCCCATGAGCATCGCCCTGCCCTTCCCCGCCACTTGGCCCCTGCCCGCGCACCAACCCCTCGCCGGCCGCCACGTCCGCCTCACCCCGCTCCACGCGGACGACGACGCCGCCGAACTCTATCACGCCAGCCACACGCCCCTCGCCGCGCAGGAAATCTGGCGCTACCTCACCCACGGCCCCTATGCGGATCTCGACGCCTTCCGTGCCTGGCTCCACACCGCGCAGGCCAGCACCGACCCGCTCTTCTTCACCGTGCGCCGCCACCCCACTGGCGAACGCATCGGCATGATCTCCATCCTGCGCATCACGCCGGCGCACGGCACCGCCGAACTCGGCCACATCTGGTATGGCCTCGCCGCACAACGCACGCCCGTCAACACCGAGTCCGTCTTCCTCCTGCTGCGCCACCTCTTCGACGACCTCGGCTACCGGCGCGTCGAGTGGAAGTGCAACGCGGAAAACGCCCGCAGCCGCGCCGCGGCGTTGCGCCTGGGCTTTCAATACGAAGGCTGCTTCCGCCAGCACATGGTCGTGAAAAACCAGAACCGCGACACCACCTGGTTCGCGATGCTCGACACCGACTGGCCCGCGCGCAAAGCCGCCTTCGAGCGCTGGCTCGCCGCCCCCGCCCACACCGCCCTCGCCGACCTGAACCGAATTTCCCCAGCCGATCCAACTACGGATGCACACCGATAAACATGGATGAACGAAACGCCCCAACGCCCGCTGTAACCGTGCGATTGCCCCCTCTGCGCCTCGCTCGGGGAGAGGGGTTGGGGAGAGGCGTCACATTCCGCAACTCCTCTGCGCCCGACCCGCCTCTGCGGTGCCCTCCCGTTCGCCCGGTCCCCGTGCCGGCGGCTTGCAGCCGCCGCGTTGCGGGTGGACAGCTTGAAGCTGGTTCGTCCTGCTGTGGCCCACGGACGGCGACTGCAAGTCGCCGGCACAGGCTCATGCGGAGGCGTCACATTCCGCATTCCGCAACACCTCTGCGCCCGTCCCGCCTCTGCGGTGCCCTCCCCATTCGCGCGGTCCTATTTCATTCCGCATTCCGAGTTCCAAACTCCGCGTTCTCTTCACCTCATTCGCGTCTTTTGGCGTGTTTCGCGGGCCCATCTCAGGCCCCTCTCCGCCTCGACCGGGGAGAGGGGTTGGGGTGAGGTGTCGCTGTCTGTGCGGGTTTCGCAGGCACACCCGCCAACACCCGCCGCAACCGCGCCACCAACCGCGCCGCACGCTTCCGGGCCAGCTCATGCTCCCAGAGCCGCAGCACCCGCCACCCCGCCCGCCGCAACGTCCGCGTCACCAGCCGGTCCCGCGCCTGATTCCGCGCCAGCTTCGCGCGCCAGAACGCCGCATTCCCCTTGGGCTGCGTCGCGTGCTGCGGACACGCATGCCAGAAGCACCCGTCCACAAACACCGCCACCCGCAGCTTGGGAAACACGAAGTCAGGACGAACGGTGAGTTGAGGGTTGAAAGTTGAGGGTTGAGAGCCGCCGAGCGCGGACGAACGCACCCGCTTCCGACGCTCAACTCTCAACTCCGCCACTCTCAACTTCAGATGCCTCCTCCACCCCGTGATCCCATGCGCGCGGAACACCCGCACCAGCACCAGCTCCGTCGCCTGGTTCCCCCGCGACCGGATGCGCGCCATGACCGCCGACCGTTTGGCCTTGGTGAAGACATCTGGCATCGCGTGATGGTTGGCAAGTTGCCCGCTCGTCGAAACAACGGCGAAACGCTACGCATAATCCATGAGCATTTACGCGACGCTGTGGAAGCTGAAATTTCCGAACGAGGGAGACGAACATCACGGTCGTGATTGGCTCGAAATCACCGCCGTTCTTCTCCCGCTCCTTCCAACCTTTGCCAAACGGGCGGTTGTGCCGCTTAAGAAGGAGGGATATGGTCAGGGCGTGAAAGCTAAGCAACCAGCCACCACCAGAAGCTCCGCCCCCGTCTCCCAAGCCAAGCCCAGCCGCGCTGAGATCCGGCGCGAGGAACCGCGTCGCTCGGCTCCCCGCGCAACGAGTCGCACGACCGAGCGGGGCAACCAACCGCGCAGCCACAAGTCCGGCAAGAAATGACGCGGGGTGTCCCGGCCGGCCACGCGCCTCAACAGCCTTGGCCTTGGTGAAGACGTCAGGCGTGGTGAGGAACGGTGAACTTCCAACCTCCAACGCTCAACGTTGAACCTTCAACTGCAAAACAGACCGTCGGTCGCTCATGTGGTGAAACAAATCGGTTTGAGTGGAAGTGCCACACCGGGCGCAAGCTTCTGAGCAAGGCTCAAGGCATCTGAATAAGTGTTTCGGTCGGCGATGTGTTCTGACAATCCATCATAGCCCACGCCATACAGTGCGAAATACGGTGGCCCAAACTCCTCATCGAACGGGTCATCATCGGTGGTGAACGCAACTGCATTGCCTTCATCAAGCTCATTGCGCACGGTTTGAATCCGAAACGCTTGGAAATCCGAGCCCCCAATCGGATTGGGTGCGCGAACATCAATGGGCACGCGAAGCTTATCGTCTGCTTGTATGGGCAATCGCAACCGGAGTGCTACCCGCAAGCAGTCGGAATCATCGAACTGAGCCAGCGCGCTCGGAAGCGTGGACTCCAGGCAAGCGTCGCCGAATTTGTCCTCCATCAGAGACGGCCAAACCTCGCTCATCTCCTCGAACTCAACATGGGCACAAGCCCATGCCTCGAACAGATTGGCGACTCGCATCAGCTCGCGCAAAAACTGATCCATGCCGTTGTAGTTCTCGCTCAAGTTCAGTTGCGGGTTTGTTTTCGCGCGCTTCAGGCACGCCTCGCGCAGCGAAAGGGCACAGGCGAAGACAGCGGCGGGGTCGAGTGGTTCAGTGCCGAGTTCAGATTCGTTAGACATAGCTCGGCAGAACTACCTGGCCAGGTTTGCTTTCGGCGGCAAGCACTTTCCTCCTTCGCTCATCACTGCGAACCTGGCACCGTCAAAACATGGCAGCCGGAAAACGATGGACCCACGGTGAATTGCTCGTCACCTTGAATCTCTACCACAAGCTGACCTTCGGTCAGCTTCACGCGCGACACCCAGCGATTATGGCGTTGGCAGACAAGCTCGAACGTGGTCCCAACAGCGTCGCCATGAAGCTGTGCAACTTCGCTTCGCTGGACCCTGCATTGAAGCTGCGCGGCATCAAAGGGCTTGAGGGTGCAAGTGCCCTCGACCGGACGGTGTGGAACGAGTTCCACCAAAACCTCAATGAGGCGGTGCCAGTGAGCGAGGAAGCTCTGCGAAACCTGTTCGACGTGGATGAAAGCAGCGACCTTGAAGTGTTACCGAAGGAAGGTGTCCGCGTCTGCAAACGCCCACCGATTGGGCCTACAGAAACAACAGCGAGCGTAAAGCTGCGCCGTGGACAGGAGTATTTTCGCGATGCGGTGCTGAACAACTTCGGCGGACGATGCGGCATAACTGGGCTGGCAATTCGCGAGCTGTTGGTGGCATCGCACATTTTACCTTGGGGTGCTCATCCCACCGAGCGGCTTAATGTCCGCAACGGTTTGTCCCTGTCACGCTTGCACGATGCGGCATTTGACCGTGGCTTGATTGCTTTCGACGACACACTGCGACTTCTGCTCTCGCCGAAGTTGAAGTTCGAACTTTCTCAGCGTTCAGTCTCCGAGAACTTTGGCGCTTATGCTGGCCAGCCGTTGTGGCTGCCCGATGATGCGGCGTTACCTGATTTGGCATTCCTTTCAGAGCATCGCGCCAAGATTTTCCGCAAGCTGTAGACCTGATGGCTGAGTCCGCCCAATCGCCAAGGAAGACGCAGTGCGCACCCGCGTGCTCGAAGGCGAGGCGGAAGCCGCCGATGCCGCAGAAGAGGTCAATGAAACGGAGCGCCACCACCTCTCCCCGGCCCTCCCCGGAGCGGAGAGGGAGAAGATTCGGAGGCGGTGCGGTAGGGCACGGGCTCCTCGCGGAGGGCCGGAGCGCCGGTCTCCGACCCGGCGAGTTCCGGGGGCCGAACATCCACACGCCGGGTCGGAGACCGGCGCTCCGCGGACTTGGCTTTCCCCTTCACGCGTCCACCCCTTGGCAGAGTTCCGCCGTGGTGAGCCCCAGCGCCTTGGCCAGCTTGGCGACGTTTTTGATGCCGGGGTTGCGCCGGCCCCGCTCAATGTCGCTGATGTAGGTGGGATCGAGGCCCGATTTCTCCGACAGCTTCTCCTGGGTGAACTCGCGGGCCTCGCGATTCCTGCGGACGTTCAGCCCGAGGGCGGAGAGAACCTTGTCACGTTTCAACATGACTCATAGTCCATGTCAAAGCGTGGCAAAGGTCTATCGGCTATGAGCCAGGTTGAGCGGCGCACCCGTGCGGCGGACCCTCCGGTCCGCCACCAGTCCAGCCCAAAACCAGCGATTGAGAACCACGGAATACGCGGAACACACGGAAGGGGCGCATCTTGACACTGCCCCCGACCTCGCCCCACCGGGCAAGCGAGGACGCTTGCGACACGGCCGGCCGGAGGCCGGCGCTACGTAGCGCCCGCGTCCCGCGGGCCGTGTCGCCGGCGTCCGCGCCGGCTCAGCTTCGGGGGAAGTGTCAAGATGCGCCCACACGGAAGCGCCGGACGGTGTTCCCCCTTTGCCAACCGACACACCATGTCCTCAAGCATGAAGACCGGTCCGACGCTGTCTCTTTCCGCTTCCGCGTATTCCGGGTATTCCGTGGTTGCCATCAGGTTTTCACCCCGGCATCCGGCTGGATTTCCATCTTGCGCCATCTTGCGCCTCTTGGTGGCCAAAAGAATTTCAGTTCTCCCGTGGCACGTCACAAAAGCATCGGAACGCGGGACTTTCGGCGTAGCACCTTCACCCGTCCCGGCCGCATCGTCACCCGCACTATGGGCAAAGAATTCAGCATCACTCCGCGGACCGTTCCGCACGTCGAAACCAAGTATCGCCGCATCGTCACGCCGATCCCCCACCCGGACTCGGTGCCGACGCTGGAGCGGCTCCGGCAGTTCGAGCCGCAGTCCATGCGCGGCCAGCCGCCCATCGTGTGGGACCACGCGCAGGACATCTTTGTGTATGACAAATACGGCAACCGCTGGCTGGACTGGTCCAGCGGTGTGCTGGTGACCAACGCCGGCCACTGCGCGCCGGAGGTCAAGCGGGCCATCCTCGACCAGGTGAACAGCGGGCTGCTGCACAATTACGTCTTCCCCAGCGAGGAACGCGCCGAGCTGGCGGGCGAGCTGGCCGCGCTCGCGCCGGAGGGCTTGAAGAAGGTCTTCCTGCTCACCACCGGCTCGGAGGCCACCGAGTGCGCCATCAAGCTCAGCCGCGCCCACGGCATCAAGGTCGGCGGCAACAAGAAGATTGGCATCATCGGCTGGGAACGCGGCTTTCACGGACGCACGCTGGGCTCGCAGCAGGCCGGCGGCATGGCGGGGCAGAAGAATTGGATCGTGAACGAGGACCCCGCAATCATCACCGCGCCGTTCCCAGATGGCTACTGGCAGCAGGACACGAGCTTCGAATCGTTCCTCAAGTCGGTCGCCGCGCGCGGCCTCCAGCCGGAGAACGTCGCCGGCGTCATCATGGAGAGCTATCAGGGCGTGGGGCCGGACTTCGCGCCGGTGGAGTTCGTGCGCCGGCTGCGCGAGTGGTGCGACCAGCACCAGATCGTGCTGACCTTCGACGAGGTGCAGGCGGGCTTCGGGCGCACGGGCAAGTTTTGGGCGTTCGAGCACTACGGCGTCTCGCCCGACGTGATCTGCTGCGGCAAGGGTATCAGCAGCTCGCTGCCCATCTCGGCGGTCATCGGCCGCGAGGCCATCATGGACCAGTTCCCGCCCGGCTCGATGACCAGCACGCACACGGGCAACCCGGTGTGTGTCGCCGCCGCGCTGGCCAGCGTGCGGAAGATCATTCGCGAGAAGCTCACGGAAAACGCCGCCGCGCTGGAGCCGGTGCTGCTGGACGGCCTGAAAGCGATCCAGGCCAAGCACCCGCAGGTCATCGGCCACGTGACCGCGCGCGGCCTGGTCGCGGGCATGCAGACCGTGAAGCCCGGCACGAAGCAGCCGGACCACGACCTCGCGCACGCGATCATCGAGCGGTGCATGTGGAAGGGGCTGCTGCTCTTCGCACCCGTGGGTGCCTGGGGCCAGACCGTGAAGATCGCCCCGCCCCTGACCCTCCCGCGCGAGGCGCTGGAAGAGTCCCTCGCCGTGTTGAGCGAGGCGACGGACGAAGCGGTGTCAGCGGCGAAGTGACTTTCGGTGGAGCGCCGGTCTCCGACCCGGCGTGAGGACCGCGGCATTTATGCCGCTTCATCGTCCGAACGCAGCAGGGCATAAGAACACCATACCGCTCCGCACGTTGAAGCGGCGTGAACGCCGCGCGCCCCACAGACTGCCGCATCGTCCGGCGCAGGCTGATTCTTAACGCCGGGTCGGAGCCCGCCGCTCCGCTACTTCTTCTTGTCGAAGACCATGTGGAACTGCACCTGCCGGACGGTGTAGTAGTCGTCGGGGCGCTTCTGGCCGGGGTTCGCGGCGCACCACTCGAGCTTGCCATCCTTCAGGCGGTAGATGCCCTGGAAAATGCCCGTGTGGTTCTTCGTGTTGCCCTTGGCGTCCATCGTCTGCTTGGCCGGGTCGAGGGTCAGCACCTCACAATTGCCGAGGCTGACACCGCCCTTGTCCTTGCACGCGACCACCTTGCCGTTCTTGATGGTCAGCTCCGAGATTTCCACCATTGTCGCCGTGCCGCTCTTGCCCTTGCCGCCGGGATTGAGCACGCCGCCGACCCATGTGCCTTCGAGTTCCTTGGCCGACTGTGCGAGCAGCGGCGTGGCGAGGGTGAGCGTGAGCGCGGTGAGGAGCAGTGACTTTGCGAAGCGGGCTTTCATGAGGGGACAATGTGAAAGCCCGCGCGCGGAGGCAACTCACTTTTTGCGGGTCAAGACCATGAGGAAATGGCCGTTGCCGACATTAGTCTTCAGCTCGGTTGGGCGGGTCTTCGCCTTGTCATTGCCGGAGCACCACTTGAGTGTGTCCCCGCTGACCTGATAGATGCCCTGGAACGCCTTGCCGTTGGGTTCGCCGGCGGTGCCGGTCGCATCAATCGTTCGCACCGCACCCGTGCCCCCGGTGCGGTAAGTGCCCGCGCCCATGCTCCGGTTGCCGCCGTCCTTCGCGGAGATCTGCGCGGCGGTGATGACCAACTCGGTGATGCGCCCCTGCCGCTGCGACGGCTGGCTGCCATCACCCTGCACCAGCCAGCCCTCCCAGGTGCCGATAAGCGCCTTGTCCTGCGCGTGCGCGGACAGGGTGAGGAGGGAGATTGCGACGGCGGTGAGGAGTGTTTTCGCGAGGCTCATGACGGTGGTGCGTTGAGGTGACGGCGACCCTCAAGGCATACGCTTTCCACCGCCGGAGGCAAGTCGGGCAAAAACCTTACTTCGCCTTGACCTCGGCAATCAGCTTCTCCAGCCGTTTGCCATACTCGACGAAGTTCGCACAAACGTCCGCGTCATTGGTGACCTTCGAGCCCGCGTCGTGGAAGACGACGACCATGTGCGGCTCGATGCTGATGCCGGCATTGTAGCCGCGCGCGAAGGCGTCGGCGAGGATGCGGCGCACCTGCCCCTGCCCTTCACCCGGCCAGTTGTAGTCGGCGTCGTTCTTGGCCGGATTCCACGTCGCGTCCTTCACATGGATGTGGGCGACGTGGTCGCGGACGGTGGTCCAGAATTCCCACGCGTTCTGACGCGGCCACGGGGCGGGGAGCTGGCGGTCGGGGTTGAAGATGGGGTTGGCGGTGTCGAAGACCCATTTGAGCCCGGGACACTGGTCCAGCATCTCCAGCGCGTGGGCGCTGCTCATGCCGCCGTAGTTCATGCAGTTCTCATGCACGGGCTGCAAACCGGCATCGAGGAACATCTTCGTCACCTCGCGCACGCGCTCGAACACCACGGGCGGCGTCACGGCGGCGTTCTCGGTCGGCTTGAAGCTCATGATGCGCACGAACTTCGTGCCCAGCCGCTGCATCCGGGGGATGGCCCGCCGCACCTCGCCCAGCGTCACGTCGAACGGCGTCTCGACGGTCTTGGCCCAGTTCATGATGGTGGAGCCGAAGCAATACACGCCGATGCCGCTCTCCTGCAGCTTCGCCACGGCGAGGTCAAACGCGGCGTCGGGAATCTCATGAAAATTCGCCTTCGCAAAGCCCGGCACCTCCACGCCGCGCATCTCAATGTGTTTCCAGCCGAGTTCCTTCGCGGCCTTGATTTGAAAATCCAGTGCGCCGCCCGCTTCATCGCCAATTCCCATCAGATGCATAAAGTGTCTTTCGTTTTCCCGATTAACTCACAGGTGCCGTCGGCAACTCAAGCCCGCTCGTGGCGCGTGGCGGCAGGCGTCCCGCCTGCCGTAGAGCCGGGCGTCCCGCCCGGCGGACTCGGGCAACTTGCGCAACTGCCGCTACGAACTCCGTTGCCTGCATCCGGGCGGCGGGACGCGCGCCCTCTACGGCAGGCAGGATGCCTGCCACCACGCGCTCACTTCAGCGGCACCACCGCGAGGTAGATGTTCGTCGTCCCTTCGTGCGTCGAGTAGTAGCTCACCAGCATGTTCGCCCCGTCCTCCACCGCTTCGAGATAGGCGCAGTCGCCGCCCGAAGGCAGGTCGCAGTAGGGCGTCAGCTTGCCATCGGCGAAGACATAGATGCGCGAACCAGTCGTCTTGCCCGCCACGAGCGCGCGCGACAGCAGATACGTCACGCCCCGGAACGTATGCACGCTGTGCCCGCTGAAGTGCGGCGCATCCGCCGGGCGCGCCTGCCACTCAGCGTAGGGCGGGTCGGACTCCAGAATCTGCGCCTGCGGGCTGCCGTATTTCTGCCGCAGGAACGCCGTGGCGTGATGCTTGCCATCGAAGAACATCGTCGTCTCGCTCTCCCAGTTGCCCGCGCGGATCAGCGACACCTTCTCCCACTTGATGCCATCGGCGGACTTCACGAGATGCACGGCGCGCCCCTTGCCGCCGCCGGTCTCATCCTTCTTGTGCGCAGCGGCATAGAACGTCCCGTCATGCACAATCGGCTTCCACAGGATGAACTGCGGCTCATAGACCGCCACCGGCGCGCTCCACGTCTTGCCGTCGTCCGTGTAGGTCAGCCAGGTCGTCAGCGTCGCGCCGTTCATCGCCGGGCAGTAGAGGAAGAGCCGCTTCGGCGTCGCGACGAACTGCGGATCGCGGTCGTCCTTGGCCACATCCAGCTTGTGCGCCTGCGTCCACTCCTTGCCGTCCTTGGAGCGCAGCACAAGGACATCGGCGGTCGCCGAGTTGTGCGCGTCACCTGACCTGAAGGCCAGCCAGAGATCGCCCTGAAAGCGGCGCAGGGCGGTGAAGGCGTTGTGCTTTCCGTTGGCGAACACCGTGCGAACTTCCAGCGGTTTCACCAGCGCATCGGCCGGCGCGGCCGACGTGTTGGACACCACCAGACCGAAGACAATCGTAGCGAGGGCGAGCAGCGCAGCGGGCTTCATGGCGGAATTGGACGACCAAACCCGGCCTCCGCACTCACGCAGTTTCCAATCCACCAGGCGCAGTGAAGCACGCCTGCCGGATGATGGCCCGGAACCTCCGCAAATTCCTGTCCGTTTCGGGCGGGAGGACCAATACTCCTGCGCAGATGCAGGAATCGCCAGTCAATGGACCGCCCCAGACCGGGCTGAAGCAGCGCGTTCCGGCGAGTCAAGTTCAACTGGCCTTGCTGCGCCGCGCCGCCGAGCTGAAGCCCGACTCCGCCGAAACCCGGTTCAGGCTCGCCTACGCCCTGTTCGATCACGGCGAGCTCGATGAATTCGCCCGGGTCTTCCAGAGCGCCTTCCGTATGCAGCCGGCCATGCTGCCGCCGGCACCGGCGAACTGGCCGGTCGCAGGCGGGACGCGGGCTGCGGAAAAATTGCGCGCGTGTGCTCAGGCGCTCATTGACCGGGGCGTGACCTATGCCCCGGTCCTCGCCGCGCTGGCCATCGGCGAGGCGGTCCTCGGCCATGCCGCGGCAGCGGGACGCCTGATGGACTACGACACGTTCCTGCGCTGCCTTCCTGCCGTGGTGCCCGGAGAGTTCGCCGGTGGGGACTTTCTCGGAACGCTCGCCGCCGAGATCCGCACCGACTTGAAATACCACGACCCGCAGGAAGGCGGGGTGATGCGCAAGTCGTGGCGCAATGACCACATCCTTGCTTCCGGGCTGCCCGCCAGCCGTGCGTTGGGGAAGGAGATTCATCGGCGGGTCGGGCAATACATCGCCGAGCTTCCGTCCGGAACCGATCATCCGTTCCTGCTGGCCCGCCCGGATAACTACGTGATTGATGGCTGGGCGCTCATCACGAGCGGCGCGGGGCATCTGGTCCCGCACATCCATTTGCGGGCCTGGCTGAGCGGCGTTTACTACGTGCGCCGCCCGGAGTCGCCACGCGCTCCCGAAGATCATGGTGGTTCACTCAGACTGGCCGCACCGGACAACCTGGGCCTTTCTCAGCCGGACGGCTGGCCGGAACGGCTGATCGAGCCGACCCCGGGAACGCTGGTGCTCATGCCGGGCTACTTCTTCCACTCGACGATCCCGACGCACGTTGAGGAGGAAAGGATTTGCATCGCGTTCAACGTGTATCCTCGTGAATTCGCCCACATGGCCAAGGCAGCCATGGCTTGAACCCGCGGGAGCCTCGCGGCGCACCGGCGGCTACCGTGCCGCCTTCAAGTGCTGGTCGAAGAATCCCAGCACCTTCGGCCGCAGATCAGCCTGCTTCGGCTGCAAATGAAATGTGTGCGGCGCACCCTCGACGATCACCAGTTCATGCCGCGCGCCCGCTTCCTTCAGCTTGGCCGCGAACCGCTTGGATTGCTCGACATCCACCGTCTTGTCCGCCGTGCCGTGCATGATGAGGATCGGCGGATCGTTCTTGTCCACGTAAGTCACCGGCGAGACCGCACGGTAAAGCTCCGGGGCCTCCTCACGCGTTTTGCCCAGCATGGTGAGGTGTGGCCGGTCGGACAAATCCGCCGGTCCGTAGAGGTCCACCGCACACTGCACCCGGCAGGAGAACTCGCCGTAAGGCCCTTTCGGATCGAGGCCGTCCTTGTCACCCAGCACCGCCAGCATCGCCGCCAGATGCCCGCCCGCCGAGCCACCGATGACCCCGATGCGCTCCGGGTCCACCTGCAGCCGCTCCGCGTTCTTGCGCAGCCAGCGCACGGCGGTCATGCAGTCGTGCAGGTTCTGCGGCCAGGTCGCCTTGCTCACCGCCTTGTTCGTGCTGGCGAGCACGTAGTTGATGCTCAGGCCCACGTAGCCGTTCAGCGCGAGGTTCGTCCCGATGTTGATCTCGCGCCCCGCGCCCTTGTCACCGCCCGTCCAGCCGCCGCCGTGGATGATGACCACCGCCGGACGCCGCGCCCCCGCCGCCGCGCTCGCCGGCAAATACAGATCGGCCTTCTCCGTCCGGTCGGGCGCGAGATAAGCCACATTCTTCTCGATGCGGAAGGCATCCGCGGCGGCCACTGCGGCTGGCGTGAGGAGCAGCGCCGCGAGGACGGTGCCGAAAAGTCGGGAAATGGAAACGCGGTTCATGAGATTGGTTTGGCTTGGCGGGGCCACCGCCGCCGAGGTCATTCAGGTCACGGCTTCACACCACAATTTCCTTCAGCACCCCCGTGCTGTCCCCATGCCGCTCCGCCTTGACGCCCAGCCCGTGCAGCATGGTCAGCCAGACATTGCACAGCGGCGTGTCCTTCGGCGCGACGATGCTCTGGCCGAGTTTGATGCCCGCCCCCCGGCCGGCGAGGATGGTGGGGCAGTTGCTCAGCTCGTGCCCCGTGCGGATGTTGCTGCCGTAGGCCAGGGCGACATGGTCAAAGAGCGTGGTGCCGTCGGATTCCTTCGTGGCCTTGAGCTTGTCGAGAAAACCCGCGAGCAGTTCGCTCTGCGCCAGATCCCGACGCTGCGAGGCGTCCAGCTTCTCGCCCAGCGTGGTGTGATAGTGGCTCATGTCGTGCGGATGCACCTTGATGTCCAACGCGGTCAGCAGCGTGTTCACAGGCTGGCGGAAGGTCATCACCCGCGTGCTGTCCGTCTGCATCGCGGCGATCATGAGGTCATAGATGAGCTTGATCTCCTCCTTGCCGTTCACGCCGGGCTTGGGCTCGGGGATCGGGGCCTTCGGCTGCGGCACGCCCATCCACTGCTCTTCCTTTGCGAGCCGCGTCTCGATGTCGCGGATGCCCTGAAAGTATTCTTCGAGCTTGGTGTTGTCGTTCTTCGCGAGGCCGCGCTGCAAGGCTTTCGCGTTGTCGAGCACCGCGTCCAGGACGCTGCGCTTCTGCGCCAGCAACGCCTTTTGCTGCTCGATGGGCGTGGTGTCCTTGGCAAAGAGCCGGTGGAATGCCGCCACAGGGCCGTTCTGCCCGCCCACCGGCTTCCCGCTCACATCCCAGGCCATTGACAGGCCAGGCCCGTGCCCGCTGGCGTCTCCCGTCTGGCTGCCATTGAACTGCAAGGAAGCAAACCGCGTCTGGAGGCCAAGCTGCGCCGCCGCGACCTGGTCCGCACTGATGCTGTTGTGAAAGCTCTGCCCCGGCTGCGCATACCGGTTCGCCCCCGTCAGCCACATCGTGCTGCCCCAGTGGCCTTCGTTTGAGTATTTGTTCCACAACCCCTGCACGACGCTAAAGTCCGCCTTGTGCCGCGCGAGCGGCTTGAGGCCGATGGGCAGCTCATAATCCGTGCCCGGCTTTTTGATGTCCGGATACCAGGTGCTCTCGGTGATGCCCCAGCCGAAGCCGAGGAAGATCAGCCGCTTCGGCGGGGCCGCCGGGGCCGCCGAGGCAAAGCGACGGAAGCCCAGTGATTCGAGCGCTGGCAACGCGATCAGCGCGGTGCTGGATTGGAGGAAACGACGGCGTCGGAGCGGGGCGTTCATGCAGTTCGTGGAACAGCGGACGATGGCATCGGCGGAATGATTGAAGGAAAGGGTTTGGGCAATGGCTCTGCAGGCTTCACTTGGTTTGAAACTCCCGGCTGCTCACCAGCGCATGGACGAACTCGCGCGTGGCGAATCCCTTCTGCCCCGTGCGCCACACCATCGCCTCGATCAGCGGCTCGTCACGGAATCCCAACGGGCGGCCCAGCGCATACTCGGTCAAGGCCATGCTGAACCCCCGGGCGAAGCTGTCGCCCTTGGCGGCAATGAGGTCGCGCAGCTCGAAGTAGCTCCGGAAGGCCGGGCCTTTGTAAAGCTGTGAAGTGACCTCGATCGTCCAGGTCTTGCTCGCCCCCTTCACCGGTTTGCCTTTCTCGTCCATGACCTGATAGGTGTCGCTGGTGCGCCATTGGCCGACGGCATCGAAATTCTCCAGGCCGAATCCGATGGGGTCAATCTTGCGGTGACAGCTCGCGCACTGCGCATCCTCCTGATGCGCCTGCAGCCGCTCGCGGGTGGTGAGCACTTTGCCGGCGAGCCGGGTGATTTGCGGCACGTTCGCCGGGGCCGGCGGCGGCGGATCATTGAGGAGCTTGCGCAGCACCCAGGCTCCGCGCTCGACGGGGCTGGTGTGGTCGCCGTTGCCGCCCATGACGTTGATGGCGGCCATGCCGAGCAGGCCGCCGCGCGGTGAATCCTTGGGCAGCGACACCTTCTGGTAGGCATCGCCGCTCACGCCGGGAATGCCGTAGAAGTCCGCCAGCAGGTGATTGACGACGACATAGTCGGACTTGAGGAGATCGCGCAGCGGGGCGTTGTGCCGCAGGACATGGGCAAAGGTTTCATACACCTCGTTCTTCGCGGCCAGCCGGGTGCTGTCATCGAAGCGCGGGTATTTCGCGCGGTTCACCTCGAAGAAATCGAGCCGGTCCATCCCCAGCCACTGGAACAGGAAGCCGCGCACGAAGTCCTGCGCACGCGGGTCATCCAGCAACCGCGCGGTCTCGGCGGCGAGCACCTCGGGCTTCGCCAGTTCGCCGCGTCTGGCCAGCTCCAGCAGCGTCTCATCCGGCGGCGCGCTCCAGAGAAAATAGGCAAGCCGCGTGGCCAGTTCGGGACCGGTAAGCGGACGGCGCTTCTCATCGGCGGCCGGCTCGGCGAGATAGAGAAACATGGGCGATGACAACACCACGGCGAGCGTCTCCCGCAGCGCCACGCTGTGCTTCGTGCCGGACTTCAACTGCGTGTCGTAGATGCTGGCGAGCCGTTGCAGATAGCTCGCCGGCGGTTCGGTGCCGCGGAACGCCACCGTGGCGAAACGGGCGAGCGCCGCTTGCACCTCGGTGGATGACGGCGCACTGGTCTTATCATCCACCGGGAGGCCAGCGAGCGCCGCCAGGCCGGGCGGCTGCGGGCGGACGGCGTCGCTGAGCCGCTCGATTTCCATGTAGTCAATCCATAGCACGGCCTCGGGGCCGATGCCGTTGCGCTTCAGCGCTTCCGCACGTTTGCGTCCCCCTTCCTCGTTGCTGTCCCAGGCACCTTTCTCACGGATGAACAGGGTGCGATCACCCGCATCAGTCTGGGAACGCGTGAGCGTGAAGGGCATTTCGACGATCTGCGGCCGGTCCATCGTGCCCGTAACCTCGAACGTCGCGCGGACCATGCCATTGCGCGGATGCATGCCCACTTCGAGAAAGCGCTGCTCCGGCCGCGCGTCCTTCGCCGCCGCCAGGCGCACGCGAAAGACGTAGTTGCCGCTGGTCCACTCGCCGGGCACGGGCAACTGCAGGAAGCCCAGCGCCATCACCGCCGGGTGCATCGTGGGCGTGCCGAGATACGCGCCGCGGTCGAGGCCAGGCTGCCGCAGGTAATACTCATGATACTTCTGCCAGTTCTCCCCGAGCGCGCTGTTGGCCTTGTCCGCGTTGTTCTCCTCCGTCTTGAAGCCGAACGACTCGGGCGAGGGCGCGCCTTTGAGCTTGTCCCATGAGCGGCGGAAGATGGCGTCGTTCTTCGAGTTCTTCTTCAGTTCAGCAACAATCTCCTTGTTCTCCGGCCGTGCAGCGGCCTCCTCCACCGCCTTCACCCAGCGCTGCGCCCGGTCCCGCGCATCAATCTGCCCGGCGACATACTTGGACACCTTCTCGTTCGCGGTCTCGCACTCGAAGCGCACGGCGGTCAGCCCTTTTGCGGAAACGGAGCCGACCTGACGGTTGTCACCAATGCCGAACTTCACCACCGCTGGAGCGCTCACCGGTGCGGTTTTCGTTTTGCGCTCGACCTCCACCCAGTCCACCCACAGTGCCAGTTCCGGGCCGATCCCGTTCTTTGCCTTGCCCTGGTTAAAGATGAGGCGGGTCTGGGTGTAGTGATCGTTGCTGCCCTTCTCGCGAATGAAGATCGTGCGGTTGTCGCGGTCCTGGTTGCCCTTGGTCAGCGTGAGGGGAATCTCAATGATTTGCGGCGCGGCCAGCGTGCCCGTGACCTCATGCGTGCTCATCACCTGCCCGTTGCGCGGGTGAATGCCGAACTCGATGAAGCGCCGCTCCGGCGAAGCCTGCGGCGTCGCCGCCACGCGCACGCGCACCGTGTAATCCCCCACCGGCCAGCTCGGCGGCACGTAGATGCTCAGCGCGTCGTTGCCAAGGTCATTGCCGGCCATGATGGTCAGATAGGCACCCGTGTCCAGGTGCGGCTGCTTCAGATAGTGTTCGTGGTAAGGCCGCATGTAACCCGCCCCGGTCGGTGTTCCGTAGCTCAGCGCACCGTTGGCCTTGTCGGCGTTGTTCTCCACCGTTCGGAAGCCAAAATCCTCCGGCGCGGGCGCGCCCTTGAGCTTCGCCCACGACCGGCGGAAGAGGTCGCCGCTCTTCGACTCTGCCCGCAGCACCGCCACAACCTTTGCGTTCTCTGGGCGAGCCGCTGCTGCATCCACGGCCTTCACCCACTGCTTCGCCCGCTCCAGCGCATCGAGCTTCTCCTGGTAATTCTTGGTGATGACCTTGAGCGAACTCTCCGCCTCGTAGCGCAGCTTGCGCTCCTCGCCCGCCGCCGCCTGCCAGGCAAAGGCCTCCACCAGCGCCTCGCGTCCGAGCGATTGATACTGCTCGAACTGGTTCGCCGACATGAACAGGTTCACGCCCGCCGTGTCAAAGCCGCCGGTGCCCGTGTCCGACGGCAGCTCCGCCACGTTGATCTCCACCCCGAGCAGCTCGCGCAGCGTGTTCCGATACTCTCGCCGGTTGAGCCGCCGCATGGTGATGACGCCGTTCTGATCGCTCAGGCTCCGCCGTGCCGCCACCATCACGTTCGCCAGATCATCGAGGAAATCAGCCTTCGCGGCATTCGGCAGCGGCGGCTCGCCCTCCGGCGGCATCTCGCCGGAGTTCAGTGCGTTGAGCACCTTCTGCCAGCGCTCCGCCGTCTCGATGTTCGAGAGGGTGAAGGGCAGATCATCCACGCGGAACTTGCCTTTCTGCTTCTCCGGTCCATGACAGGAGACGCAATGCGTCTTGAACAAGGCACGATGTTTTTCCGCCATGGCAACGCTTGCGCTGGCATCCGCAGCGCGAAGCTGGCCGAAGGAAAAGAGCAGGACCACAGGCAGGATGAAGAGAAGGTTCATCGGTTGGTTTCCTGGAAGAAAGGGTGATGCGACGGTCCGCGCGGGCCGGTTTAGCGGATGAACTGGCTTGTCAGACGCGCAAGCCCTCAGACCTCCTCCAACGGCTTCTTCCCATCGCCAAAGCTCGCTGGCCGCACCGCCATCTTGTCCATCATCGAGAGATAGAGCCGGCAGAGCTGGCGGTCGGGCTTGTCCTTGTAATCGAGGGCGCGACCGCCTTTGAGGCGGCCACCGGCGCCGCCGAGGACGATGACCGGGAGCTGGTCGTTGTCGTGTCTCGCCCCGGCCATCATGCTGGAACAGTGCATGAGCATCGTGTTGTCGAGCAGCGTGCGCGGCCCTTCCTGAATCGCGTCGAGCTTCTTCGCGACATACGCCACCTGCTCCATGAAGAACTGGTTCACCTTCAGCCAGTCCTCGCCGTCGCTGTGCGAGAGCAGGTGGTGGATCATGTAGTCAATGCCGTGGCCCGCCTGCTGCACGCTGGGCAGGTTCGGGAAGCGCAGCGCGCTGTGGTCGTTGTTCAGCTTCAGCGTCGTGATGCGCGTGGTGTCCGTCTGGAAACCCAGCACCAGCAGATCGCACATGAGCCGCATGTGCTCGCCGACATCCTGCGGGATGCCGTCGGCCGGACGCTTGATATTGGGCTTGTCAAGCGTGGGCCGCCAGCCCTGCACTTCGCCGCGCTTGCCGGCGTTCTCAATGCGCTTCTCCACGTCACGCACCGAGTCGAGATACTCGTCGAGCTTGCGCTGGTCGCCCTTGCTGATGCTGCGGCGCAGGTCCTGCGCGTCCGTCAGCACCGCATCCAGCACGCTCTTGTCGCCGGGCGTGGCCTCGTCCTTGAACAGCCGGTCGAACGCCAGCGCCGGATATAGCTCCAGCGGCGTCGGCGTGGTGGGTGAACTCCACGAGATGTGCGAGCTGTAGAGCATCGAGTAGTTCTTATGCACCGACGGGTTCGAGTGCTCGCAGCCCAGCACGAGACTCGGCACCTTCGTCGAACGCCCATACGTCTGCGCCAGCAACTGGTCAAAGCTCGTGCCCGACCGAATCTCCCCGCCTGATGCGATGGGCGCGCCCGAGAGCATGTTGCCCGTCTGCGAACTGTGGATGTTCCCCTTGCGCGCCTCCTCGTGATACAGGCCGCGCACGAAGGTCAGCTTCTCGCGGAGGTCATGCAGCGGCGCGAGCACCCGGCCCAGTTCCATCGCCTTGCCCTCGCCCTTGGCCCACCATTCCTTCGAGTGAAAGCCGTTGCCGGAGAACAGCACCGCGAGCCGCACCGGAGCCTCACTGGCCGGCTTGCTCTTGCCCGGCTCATCGCCCCACACGTTGAAGGACTCCATCCACGGCAGCGCCATGGTGACGCCGACGCCGCGCAGGAAGGCGCGGCGGTTGAAGCGATGGGTGCTCATAGTTTTGAAAGTTTACTCGGCCGAGGCCCGGTCGCGACTGCGAATTTCACGGAACTGGCGGCTGCGCACGATCAGTTCGACGACGGAACCGACGCGATGTTCGTTCGCCGCAAGCTGCTTCACCATCTCGTCAATCAACGGCTGGTCGCTCAACAGCACGCCGCGCCCAAGCGCGTAGCCGAGCAGCTTCCGGCAGAACTGCCGCTCGAAAGCCTCGCGGCGCGTCGTGAGCAGGTAGTTCCGCAGCCCGTCGAGGCCATCCAGTGCCGTGCCGTCCGCCGTGCGGGTGCGGGTGTCAATCGCCAGGCCGGCTGCATCCTTCGTCCGTAGCCGGCCGATGGCGTCATAGCGCTCCAGGGCGAAGCCGAACGGATCAATGCGCGCGTGGCAGCCGGCGCACTTCGGGTCGCTGCTATGCTTCTCGGTCAGCGCGCGCTCGGTGAGTCCGGCGGGGGCTTCCTCGGGCAGCACGGGCACGCCCTTGGGCGGACGCGGCAGACGCTCGCCGAGCAGGGTTTCGCTGAGCCAGTTGCCGCGCAGAATCGGACTCGTGCGCGAAGCCCCGCTCTGCTTCGCCAGCGTCGCGCCGAAGCCCAGCACGCCGCCGCGGCCCTGCGCGCGCACGCCCTCCACCCGCCGCCACTCGTTGCCGTTCACACCGGTCAATCCGTAGTGCTTCGCCAACGTGCCGTTCACGAACGTGTAGTCCGCATCCAGCAGCGCCAGCACGGAGCCGTCGTGCTGGAAGAGGTCGGTGAAGAAGCGAATCGGTTCCTCATTCAGCGCGCCGCGCACCGAGGCGAACGTCGGGAAGTGCCGCTCGCTCTTCTCGTCGAGCTTGTCGAGGTCGCGCGTGTGCAGCCACTGCGCGCCGAACTCCACCGCCAGCCGCCGCACCCGCGGGTCCTTCAGCATCCGCCGCATCTGGGTCGCAAGCACCTCGGGATTGCGCAGCTTGCCTGCTGACGCCAGCCCGGCCAGTTCACTGTCCGGCGTGGAGGACCAGAGGAAGTAGCTCAGCCGGGTGGCCAGCTCCGTATCACTTACCGGCGACTGCGCGGTGCCCGGCGCAGGCTTCTCCAGCTTGTAGAGAAAGCCTGGCGCAACAAACACCCGGGCTAGCGTCATGCGCAGCGCGGCGTCGTGCGAAAGCTCCTGAGCGCGGAAAGTGCGATAGAGCGCGCCAAGTTCGGTCCTTTCAGCACTCGTAAGCTGACGTCGCCATGCCTGTCCGGCGAAGTTCAACACCGCCTCGATCTGCTTCGGCTCGGCGGCGACCAGTTCCTTGCGAAAGACCTCCGCGCGCTGCTTGATCGGCTCGCGCATCGGCGTGAAGGCGCTCGGGTCCGCGTCCTGCGTGGCGAACTGCCAGAGCTGCTCGAAGGCATCCACGAGCTTGAGCGGGCTGTGACTGACAAAGTGCAGTTCGGCCCAGAGCCGGTCCAGCTCGGCGGCCTGCGCATCATCCAGCATCAGGCGGCGAAGCTGGTCATCCTCACGATAATAGAGCGTGAGGGTCACGACCTCGTCCACTGGCACGATCTTCGTGTAGCAGAGTGCGGCGGGGAAGAGCTGGCGGAACCCGTCGAGCGCCGTCTCGATGCGTTTGCGTGACGCGCTGCCTTCCGCCACGAGAATGGGCGCGTCCGACCCCACGGGCCGCTCGCCGTCCGACCAGGTGCTCTTGCCGCCCAGCACCGTCGCCGTGCCGGCCGCGAGGCCGGAGGCGCTCGCAGGCTTGTTCGTCAGCACCTGCATTTGCACGCTGCCTTCCGCCCCGGTCTCGCGGTGCAAGGTGGCGGTGGTCACGAACTCGCAGCCTTCGACCAACGCTGCGGGCAGACGCACCTCAATGAGCGAAGGCGCGCGCACGCAAAGATTCGCCGCCGGAAGGGCGGTGCCATTCGGGTGCTTGCCGAAGAGCGCGGGATCAAGACCCCAGGTAGCAGCCGACGTGAGGAGGCTCTGATTATCGCGGGGTTTGATCGGAGCCTCCTCACGTCGGCTGCTACCCGGTTGGTGCTTGAACAGCGGGCCGCCAAGCGACGTAAGTTCGCGATGAAGGACCAGATCAGGCGCACCCTTGGCCAGACCAGCCGCATTGCCCTGCAACAACCTTTGCACCTCGTCCGCCAGCCGGCTTCGCTCCCTCGCGTCAGTGGCAGCACGCCATTTCGCCAAGACCGAGCCGGCCGGGATCACGGAGTCCGCCCCGCCACCGCTGTCCGGCTCGCTGTAGAAATGCCAGACGCCGGGGTTGCCCAAGCCGTCCGCGTGCGGGTTGCCAGCGAGGATGTTCGGCGAGACGTCGCGTGCGACGTTCCACTGCTTGCCGTCGGCGCTCTTGATGTCCAGGTCCACTGCCGTCATGTCGCACGAGTGGTTGCCGTCGCGCGGGCCGATGACGAGCGAGAGCAGGTCGCCCGGCTGCACCGCGAGGTTTTCCACCAGCGGAACTTTCACTTCCTTCGCGCCCTGGGCGGTGCCGGCGGCCAGGCGCTGGCGCGTGCTGCCCCGCCGAAGTTCCACAGCCCAGGTGACCCCGTTGCCGCACTCGGGATGCGCGTGCTGCACCGCAGCCTCGACGCGCACGGTCGCCGCGACCAGGCTGCTCCAACCGACGCACACGCGCAGCTTCGGCGACGGATGCACGCCGACGCTGTGCGGCTTCATGTGGCCGGGAATACGCACGGCCTGGTCGCTCGAATTCGCCAGCACGCTCAATGCATCCGCACCGGTCCAGCCCTTGATGAAATCGTAATTGTTCGCGTTCTCGGCCTTCTTGGTCATGTGCGAGGTCACCCGCACCGGCCCGCCGCCGATGCCGAGATAATCCAGCCACGCCACCAACAGCGTTGGCTCGACGCCGTGCTTCTGCGCGAGCTGGTCAACAGCGGCACGGTCAGACATCGCCGCGGCTTCCGCCGCCGCCGCAAGACACTTGGCCGCGCTGGCCGCGACGCGCTCGCGCTGCGATTGGAAGGCCAGGACCGCCTCGCGCACATCACGCAGGCGCAGGTCGGGCCGGCCAGGCGCGATCAGCCGCGGATTTTCCCAGACGGCGAAATCGTGCCCGTTGCCGTCGCCCGCATCGGACGCGAGGAGATAAAAGGTGACTTCGTTGCCGTTGCTTGGCGCGGCGAGCTTCACTCGTATCTCCTGCGAGGCGGCGAGTGGAAGCACCGGAACCTGCCACGCCAACGGACCGTTGCGCTTGCCGATGTGACCGACGGTCGTGAAGCGCCACAAGGTCCGCTGCCACTGCGCGATCGAGGCGACCAGGGCCGACGCGTCCGCAGGCTTCGCGGCGCGCCATTGGGCACGGACGAGATCCAGCACCAGCGAAGGCTCCGTGCCGTTGAGCGCGGCCCAGAGCGTGCCGAGATATTTCGCGTTGAGGCCGCGTTCCTTGGCGATGTCGGCAATTGACTTGCGCTTGGTAGCCAACACATCGCGCTCGGCGAGCGTCGCAGCAAGATACTTTTCAAGCGGCAGCACGCCGCCGTCCTTGGTGTCGAACTTGATGCCCTGCAGATTGACCGCCGTGCCGCCGCCCTTCTCAGTGAACTGCGCATAGAACGTGCGGATGGCCGTGAGCCGCTCCTCGCTCCAGTCACGCTGTGAAGTGCTCGGCGAGAACCGCACGCCATCGGGCAGCAGCACGGCGTGCGCGGCGATGTCTTTCGCGGCATCAAGATACTTCGTGAGCAGCGCGGGCGACATGACGAGCGCCGCGCCGGTGTTCGAGAAGCCCTCGCCCGCCGCGCCATCCACAGGGAACTCGCGCGCGGGATCGAGGGACTCGACGCCCGTGAGGTCGCGCACGGTATAGGTGTATTCGGCGTTCGAGAGGCGGCGGAGGACAACCGGCCCGGGGTCGCCCGCATTGGCTTTCGCGATGTCATTGAGCGTGCCGCGCAACCACGTCATGAGCTGGGTTTTCTGTGCGCTGGAGAGCTGTGGCTTGTCCTTGGGGGGCATCTCACCCAGTTCGATCTGTTCCTCCACCTGCAGCCAGACCTTGGCGTCGCGCTTCACAGAGTCCAGCGACTTGAACCGCTCCAAGTCGAGGTCGCCCTTCTGATCCTTGGTCGAGTGACACTTGAGGCAGAACTCGTTGAGCAGCGGGCGGATGTCCTTTTGATAATCGGCCGGGGCCGCATGCATAAGGCCAGCCGACAACGCCAGCGTGACTGCCACCAAAGGAAGGACAAATCTCATTAGGGTTTCTCCAGGAGCTTGAGCATCGCCCGGCCCATCGCCTCACCAATCAGATAATAAGTCTCCGCGTTCGTGTTCCAGTGGTAGCCCTGCCCTGACGGCGAGGACTCGACGGGACGCCAGAAGGCCTTGGTGCCGACGAAGCCGACATTGCCTTTGAACTCAGGATAATCGGCCACCGCGGCCTGCGCCTTCATGAGCGAGAGGGCGCGCGGATGCTTTTCCTCAAAGCCGCTCATGCCGCTCTCCGCGATCACGAACGGCAGCTTCGCCACGCCCAGGTCGCGACGGATGTCGCGGATAAAGTGCGCCATGTTGCTCTCGTATTCCGCGTTGAACTTGTCGTTGATGCGATCATTCCACCCTTGGTGCCAGCCGAAGCCGACGATCTCGTAGCGCCCGTCGCTGCCGGGCACGAGTTCCTTCACTTGCGCCAGCGCGGCCTTCGTGAGCGCCACGGTTTCGCGATAATACTTGCCGAGCATGGCCGGGTCTTGCGCGAGGGCGGCATCCGCCTTCTCACCCATGGAATACGGCAGCTTCCCCGCGCTGGGCGGACGGAAGTCCACCGCGAGGCTCTTACCGCCCCAGGCACATTTGATGAGCAGCACCGGCTCCTTCAGCGCATCGCCCGTCACCCAGCCGAAGCCCAGCTCCGGGCCAATGAGCGTATCCTTCGCGCCAAAGCCGGTGGTGAGCGGCCCCTTCCGCTGGAGGTAGTGGATGAAGACATCGTCACGCACGCGCCACTTGCCTGCGGCATCCGCGAGATGCGCAAACTTCGACGCGGTGGCCGCGTCCTTCAACAGGAACTCCAGCGAGCCTTTGCCACCGTTTCGTTTAGGGTCCGCCGCGATGAACCCGTGCCCTTCCATGTTCGACTGGCCGGCGAGGATGAAGACTTTGACGACTTTAGGTGATTCGGCTGCTTGAGGCTGTGCGACGAAGGCCAGCAGCAGCATCGCAGAAGCGAGGCGACGGATGAGACTGACGGGACGCATGCGACTTGTGAGTTACTTTGCCCCTGCGAGCAGCTTCTTTCCCTCCGCCTCACCGATCTCCCGCACGAAGATGTTCCGCCAGCGGATCTCGCCGCCGTGGGTCTGGAGCATGATCGGGCCTTTCGCCGGGAGCGGCTGCTTCTTGTCCCAGTAGTTTTCCATCACCGCCCGATCCACCACCACCTTGCCGTTGAGCCACACCCAGGTGGTCGCGCCGACCTGCTGGATGCGAAAGGTATTCCACTCGCCAAAGGGTTTGTCCGCCACCACGAGCGGATCGCGGCCGGGAGCGCCCGGCGTGTTGTTAAAGAGACCGCCGGAGCCGAGGTGCGGCTTGCGCGTGGGGTTCTTCTCGTTGAACACTTGGTTCACATCCCAGATCTGCACCTGCGGCGTGCCGCGCAGGTAGATGCCGCTGTCGGCCTTCGCCACGGTCTTGTATTCGATGAGGAACTCGATGTCGCCGAACTCCGCATCCGTCGTGGCGTAAGGGCCGGTGCCGCTGTTGACCAGTTCGCTGTTCTCGACGGTCCAGTGCTTTGAGAATTCCTCGCGCTGCTGCTTGAGGTTGGCATCCTTCTTTTCGCCCTGGAGCTTTACGCTGTTGTGCGGGTTCAGACCATACCAGCCGGTGAGGTCTTTGCCGTTGAAGAGCGCGCGGAAACCCTTCGGCGGAACCGGTTCGGCGGCGGGGAGGGTCAACGCGGCGAGCAGAAGCGTGGCGAGAGCCAGGGAGGAGGAGCGGACGGACAGTTTCGATTTCATGGTTGGCTGACGAATTCGTTGCCTCCGCCCATCAGGAAACCGGACCACCACCACGGCACGAGACCGCGTGGTCCGTTTACTTTGACCCGGGGCGAAGCGCCTCGTAGTCTGCCCGCCGATGCACAGCCACGGAAAGGGATTTTTCGCGCGAACCTTTGCACTTGGTGTATTGGACCACGGCACCGAAACGCGGGCGGAGCGCGGGTCTGTGACCCGCAGCAGGCAGCTTAGCCAGAAGGTCACGGGGGAATCTGCACGCATCCGCAGGACGGACGTAGCTGCGGGTCACAGACCCGCGCTCCGCAGCAGTTTGAAGCTGCGCCAGCTTCTGCCTGTGCTGCTGCTGAGTTGGCTGCTCGCGATGCCCTTCCTATCCGCTGCGGCGCTGCCTGACCCGGTGTTCGATCTGGAGAAGCTGCTCGCCACCCCGCTGAACCCTCGGACCATGAAATCAGAGGAGAAGGATGGCATCGTCACCGAGGAGGTGATGTTCCACTCCGAGATGGACGGGGAGAAGGCCGTGGATATTTTCGCCTTCTTCAGCTTCGCGAAGGGCAAGCGCGCGTTGCCGGCCTTCATCTGGAACCAGGGCGGGCTGGGGCGGGCCTCGACCTATTGGACCATCCTCGGGGCCAAGCGCGGCTATGCGGCGCTGTGCATTGACTTCCCGATGCCGGGCTACCGCTCCACCGGCGGCTATCCGATCGTGTCCAGTCTGGAGGCTGGCACCGACCCGAAACGCGCACCGATCTATCACGGAGCGGTCGCCCTGCTGAAGGCCGTGTCCTATCTGGAATCCCGGCCGGAAGTGGACCGGAACCGCATCGGCATGTGCGGCAGTTCATGGGGTGGGTTTTACACAACGTTGATGACGGGTGTGGACCCACGGCTGAAGGTTGGCTCGGCGATGTTTGGCACCGGCAGTTTGCACCTGGGCAACTCGTGGTGGTTTGGCGGCGGGCCGAATCCCAAATACGACGCGGCGACGGCCGAACGCTGGCGCACCACGCTCGATCCCGCCTTCCGGCTCGCGCAGCGGAAGACGCCCATCGGCTGGTTCACCGGTGCGAACGACCACTTCTACTGGATGCCGGCGGTGATGGAGACACACCGCCTCGCCGCCGGCCCAAAACACCTGACCATTCTGCCGAACTGGAACCACGGCCTGACGCCCACCGCCGATGAACAGGTCTTCGCGTGGCTGGATGTGCATCTCAATGGCGCACCGCCGTTCAACACAGTCGGTCCTGTGCGCCTGGCGAAGCGCGGCAAGGCCACTTTGGCCGAGTGGGATTTTAGCGGGCCACGAGCAGTGACCAACGCGGACTTGATGCTGAGCCATGGCGACAATGGTAACTGGGTCTCGCGGTTCTGGCAGACCCTGCCAGCAAAAATCAATGGCCAGACTTGCGCCGTCGAACTCCCGGCCAGTCCACTGCCCTTCTACATCGGTGGGGCCGTGACCGGCCGCGAAGGCTTCCGCTACTCCACCCCACTGCTCCGGGTGGAGCCAGATCCCCGGCACGCAAAGGCGAAACTCAGCTACGACGGATGCAGCCTGTGGGGCAGCTTCGAGCCGGAGGGTGTCGGTTTCCTGAAAGCATCAGGCTTCTGGGACAATGCCGTCGCGATCAACACTGATCCAGCACACGTCAAAGCCGGCAAGCAATCCGCCGTCATCAAGGGCAAGGGAAGATTCCGCTGCATCCAGTTTACCACCGGCGTGCCGCACCGGCTGACGGCCTGGGTGAAAGCTGCGGCGGACACGGAACTCAAAGTGGAACTGGCCGGCACATTCGATGGCAAGACGCTGAAACAAGAAGCCACGGTGAAGGCTGGATCAACTTGGTCCGAGGTCAGCATGGCCTTCACTCCACCGGCGACGCTCACAGCGACGCTGATGCTGAACGTTGCGGCTCCCGCAGGTGCAGTGGTCTATCTCGATGATGTGAGCTTTTTTCCCGAGTGACACTGGTCGAACTCTCGCTGCAGACCATCGAACACGCTGGCAGCGGGCGGCGCGCGGCGTTCACGCCGCAGAAGGCTGCGCCTGGAAAATTGCGTTCGAACCACTCCCGGCGTGCTCACGTTTCTGCGGCCTGAAGGCCGTGCCCCTCCGCATCGATGGTTACCGTTGCGCCTCAGCGCGTCGCATGGCAGCCGTGATTTCGCGCTCGAAGGCGTCCAGCGGGTTCAGTGGCGTGAGCGGATTTTCGCACGGCGTCACGCGGTTGGACTTCGCATCCCAATGAACCGCACCGTAGCGGGCGGGCGCGGGCAGGCCCCGGACGAGGTGACCCAGTGCGTCGCCTTGGTTGAAATGCCAGAACTCGAACGGAAAATGGATGAAGCCCTGCGCCTCCAGCATCGCGGTGATCTCGAGCCGGTTCTGCAAGTCCTCCGGCGCGATGAACGGTGAGCGCATCGGCGTGCGTTCGCTCATTTCCAAATAGGCGTTGCCACGCCAGACCTCGGAACCGTCGTCACGACGGAAGACCGACACGTCAATCGCCGAGCCGGACATGTGGGTGCCAATCTTCGGGACGTTGGCGACCATGACGAGCGCGCGGCGGGCGACGAACTCGACCGGCGGCATGACGCCGCCATTTTCCCAGATGCACTTGCGCAGCACGGCGTCGAAGACCTCGGGTTTGCGCACGAGCTGGCCCTGCATCTCCAGCGAGCGGTAGGCGTCCTCGATCTTCAAAACCCAGCCTCGCTCGTTCATGGCCCGGCCCACGGCCATCACGTCGCGGACCAGGCGCTCGCGCATGAAGAACACGCGGTCGAGACCCCCGGCAATCTTGGACTGGGAGAACTGCATCTCGATGCCGGCTGCGGCGGCCGCATCGGGCAGGGAGGCGAAGCCCTCGCCGCACTCGCGGACCTCGAAGGGCAGCGTGCGCTGGACCAGCTCGTAGCCCAGCTCCATCTGCTCGGCCCAGTAGGCGCGACGCGCGGCGTCATCGGAGTTCGTGGTCATGGGGGGAAGGCTCAGCCCTTGAATTGCATGGCGAACACGTCGGCGTCCTTCAGCTCAAATTTCAGACGCACCGCCTTGCCCGCGTGCGCTGCAAGGCTGCCGCCGCGCCAGTTCACCGTGTGCTCGATGAAGTCGCCGGTGATAGGGGTGCAGTCGGCCAGCGCAAAGCCGGGCAACGCCTTGCCGGACGCGTCCTGCAACTCGACGCGTGTCGGCCCTTTGCTCGCGAGGTTCACCGAGAGTTTCGTGCCGGTGAACGTCAGCGGCTTGGTGAGCAGCGTGCCGCCGGCCGCGCTGGCGCGCACCGAGACGAAGCCGTCGGTGCGGAAGACGAACCGGCGCACGCGGCTGCCGGGGCCGGCGTAGTAGGCCTCCGTGGCATACACCGACAGCTCGCGGTCCTGGCCGGGCAACTGGAGCAGGCCCCAGGTCATGTAGTTGCTGCGGTTGCCGTCGCGGTCCTTCGGCGCGGTGATGGGAATGAGCGGCTCGGCCCAGCGCTTGAAGAGCACGCCGTCGCGGCTACTCATGAACACCGGCTCCACCTGCTGATGCTTCGGCTGGAAACGCGTGGGGAAGCCGATGAACAAGTGCGGCGCACGCGCGTAGGGCATCACCGCGTTGGTGTAGAGGTGCTCGATGGGCGAGTCCACGTAGCGCAGGTCGGCCTGGTTTTCCCAGTGGAGAAAATCCTTCGAAGTGGCCGTGCGGACGGCCCGCACGCCCTGGGCAAAGGTCCGCCAGTAGGCCCGATACTCGCCACGCGCCGCGTCCCAGAACGCGAGGTTTTGCGAGTCAAACGCACCGTCGGTGATGATCGGTGCCTGCTGTATCCACGACCAGCGGACGCCGTCCGGTGATTGGTAGGCATACAACCCTTTCTTAAACGCGCCGGACACCGCCTTGTAGCGCGCCTCGGCGGGCGCGGCGGGATTGGCATCCTTGAAGGCGGTGAAACAATGCGTCCCCGCACCAGTGAGGACGATATTGTTCTCTTTGGAGCCGTTGAACTCGAACAAGCCGAGCTTGGGCTTGGTGAAGGTCAGCCCGTCGCGGCTCTCCGCATAGCAGGCGAACTCCGGGTGCGCCGCCTTCTTCGCCGCCTCGTCCCAATGCGCGCCACGGTAATACATCCGGAACCGGTCGCCGTCCGCGAAGAGCGTGTAGTAGGCCGAGGTGTTGCCCTCCCACGGCGCGTCGCAGGTGATGACCACGTCGCGCGGCACGGGCTGGTGGGCCTGCAACGACGCACCGTCCAGGTGCGCGATGAGAAAGTCGTCGAGGAACAACTCACGGCGCGTGCCGAGCGCAAGCGGCGCGGAGGCTTCAGCCGCCCAGGTCGCCGCCGGAAACCGGGCTGCCGCCAGCACGCCCGCACCGAGCGCGGATTTTGCCAGCCACTGGCGGCGCGTCAGCGTGGAGGTGTTCATGGCCGAACTACTTCTTCGCCTTCACCGACTCCACCTTGAGCAGCGAATAGGGATAGATGGTCGTCGCGTAGATGGTGCCGTCACGGGTGACGATCATGCCCATGATGACGTGGAGCGGCGTGAGCGTGCCATCGGGCAAGGTGTGGTAGCCGTGGCGCGGACGCAGCGAGCCATCGGGGTTCTTCGCCTGCACGCCCTTGAAGTCGAAGAAGCCGGGATTGGAGATCGAAAACACGCCGAGGTCTTCCATGGAGTTCTTCTTCTTCGGGTCGTGGCGGATGAGGTGGTGCAGATAGCCAGCACCGAAACCGGTCTTGTTGTCCACGCGCAAGGCGGAATAAACGCGTCCATCAGGGCCTAGGCTGATCGAACCACGCGAGTCCGGATGCACGCCTTCGAGCCGGTTGCCGAGATTCGTCACGACCACCGGCTTCCCCTCCTTGCTGGAGAGATCCACACGGAACATGCGGAGGTCGTTGAGCACCTGCACGTAGGCGGTCTTCCCGTCCGGAGTGATGCGCCAGTCGGGATGCACGCGGTTCGTGCCAAGCACCTCGGCGAACGGCTTGCCGTCCACCAGCAGCGGGTCCACGGTGACCTTGTCAGTCTTGGGATTGTAGCGCGCGACCTGATAATCCTTCGTAATCGCCGTGCCCCGCCCTTGCGCGTCAATCAGCGTGTTCGGCTGGTCGCGGAGGATGGGACCGAGTTCGCGATACTTCTTTGTCTTCACGTCGTAGAGCATCCAGTGCTGCTCTTCGCAGGTGATGACGTAGATCAGCCCGCGCGCCTCATCCGCCGTCACGTCAATCACGCCTTCGCCTTCCTTGGCACCAGGAGGCTTGCTCTCGATGGGCATCGGCATGCCGAGGTTCTCGGCGGTGTCGGTGGCCGGATCATAAACGATCACGTAGCCACCGCGATAAATCGGAATGGCCTCACCGCGTTTGAGCATGGCCTTCTCCTCCGCCGTGGGATAACCCTGCTTGGACCCGACGTAAATTTTCCCCGACGGGCCGACAAAATTGCGCGTGTGCAGCTTGGACTGCGCGGCATACCCGGTGGGCGTGAGCGGCAAGCCGACGAGCTTGTGGACATCCAGCACGATGCGCTGCTTCTCGGTCGCCGGATCGAACTCGACGAGGAACGCATTCCGTCCATACGCGGCAGTGCCCACGTAAATCTTGCCGTTGCGCCCTTCGCACAGCGAGAAGTAGCCCGACTCCTCGGTCGTGGTTTCCGGCGGGATGTGGAACGCCTTGGCGGTCACATAGGGAAACGGCGCGGGGGCGGCAGGCGCGGCAACGACGGCGAGCAGCAGCAATGCGAGGGGGAGGAACCGATGTCTCATAGCTTAGGTGTTTTTTGCAACGTCGTGCCAAGCGCCCAGGACCGGGCCGGAATTTTACGAGGCATTGGCGTGGGAGCGTAACAGAGCAGCGGCGACACTCAACCATTACAAGCACCCGGCTTTCAGCCGGTGGCCCCGGTGATCTCCTTCACCACCTTGCCCTTGCCGTCTTCCGTCGCATAGAAGGGCCGGCCTTCGATGTCAAAGGCCGTCTTCGGGCTGATGCCCATGATGCTGAAAATGGTGGCGTGCAAGTCCATCACGGGCATGGGGTTCTTGATCGCGACGAGCGGACGCTCGTCTGCGGTCTGGCCATAGACGAAGCCCTTCTTCACGCCGCCGCCGAACATCACCACGCTCGTGCCGCCGGTGAAGTGCCGGTGCAGGCCGTAGTGCTTCATCTCCTGCAACGTCTCGCTCGGCGCGGTGGCCTGGTCCTTCGCGTTCGAGCCCGGGATGCCCTCGATCATCGCGTCCCGGCTGAACTCGCTGGCGATCACCACCAGCGTGCGGTTCAGCAGGCCGCGCGCCTCAAGGTCGCGGATGAGCTGCGCGATGGGCGCGTCCATCAGCTTGTGCATGCCCGCAACCGTTTCGTGGCCGTCCTTGTGCGTGTCCCAGTGCAGGAACGGCACGTATTCCGTCGTCACCTCCACGAACCGCGCGCCGTTCTCCACGAGCCGCCGCGCGAGCAGGCAGCCCTGGCCGAAGCGGCCCGTGTTGTATTTGGCGTAGCTCTCCTTCGGTTCCAGCGAGAGATCGAAGGCCGCGCGTTCCTTCGAGCTAAGCAGGCGGTGCGCGTTGTCCAGCGAGCGCAGCATGGACTCCTGCTGGAAGTCGCTCATGAACTCGCGGTGCGGGTTCTTGTCCACCAGCTTGCGATAGAGACTGTAGCGGTTGTCGAACCGGCCCGGTTCCATCCCCTTGGGCGGGCGCACGGACTGCGCGGCGTCATCGGGATAGGGCAGATTCATCGGACCAAACTCGTTGCCGAAGAACCCGGCAGTGGTGAAGGCCTTCAGCTCCTCCTGCTCGCCGACGCCTTCAAGCCGCTGGCCAACATTGATGAAGGCGGGCATCACCGGGTTGCGCGGACCGAGCACCTTGGCCATCCACGCGCCCAGGTGAGGACAGGCTACGGTCTGCGGCGGCACGTAGCCCGTGTGCCAGTGATACTGGTGCCGTGAGTGCAGAATGTGCCCAAGGTCCGGCTGCGTGGCGCTGCGGATCAGCGTGGCGCGGTCCATCACCGAGGCAATCTGCTCCAGCCCCTGGCAGATCTTCACGCCGTCCACCGCCGTGGGAATCGCCGGGAAAGTGCTGAGAATGTTCTTCACCGGCACGCCCTTCTCGAAGGGCTGGTAGCGCTTCGGGTCAAACGTGTCCGGGGCGGCCATGCCGCCGCCCATCCAGATCAGAATGCACGAATCCGCCGTGGCCTTGGGATGGACCACCTGCTCGTTGGCCAGGAGGCGCGGCGCGGCCATGCCCATGGTGGCGGTCGTGGCGGCAGCGAGCTTCTGGAGGAAGTCACGGCGGGTGTGCTGCGGGTCGAGTGGTAGCGCGTTCATCGGAAAGTGATTTGTCTACAGCAGTTGGACGGCGAAGTAAGGTTATCGTGCTCAGTGATTTCAGTTCCAAGGGTTTAGCACCTTGCACCCCGCGCGTTCAAACGGACCGATATCCCGTGTGACGACGGTGAAACCCCGCGAGCGGGCAATGGCGGCGATAAATGAATCGCGCAAAGGCAGTGGCTTAGCCACCTCTGCCGTCATCCTGCCCCACATCGCTGCGGCGCGGGCATCGAAATTCAGGACGCGATACCGGCGCGGCAGATCGTCGGCAAACGCCTTGATGCTGGCGTAGTCAGGATGTCCTGACGGGAGCGAGTGAAAACCCTGCCAGACTTCTCCCATCGTGATAGTGGTGACGAACAACCAAGCGGCATCCTGAATCTGTTGCCATTGCATCAAGCCCGCGTTAGGACGAGGCTTCCGAAACTCGCTGACCGCGTTGGTGTCCAGAACGAAGTTCACAACTTCACCCGCTGCACGAGGTCATCCGGCATCCGAGGCGGCTCCCAATTGGTGGTGCCACGAATCGAATCATACCAGGCCATCAACTCCTTCATGGTCTGCTTGCGCTTCGGCTTGCGGCGCGAAGTCGCGCGCTTCCGTTTGACGGCACGCGGTGAGGGCGGCTGTTCCGCCAGCCAGTCCAGCAGCGCCTGTGCCTGGCTGTCCGACAGGCCTTTCACCTTCTTCACTGCCTGTTGCACGGTGCTCATGGTCTGACAAATCGCTGATTCCGGGTGGTTTGACAAGTCCGCCGCCCTCACCGCACCAACTGAAACTCCGGCAGCATCAGCACCGCCCAGAGCAGGTCCTGCACCCCCTGCCCGGTCGGCTTCTCACCGAGGACTTCCCGGGCGAGCGCCAGCTCGGCGCTGGTCGGCACCCGGGCGAGCGCAAACTGGTAGAGCCACTTGGCCAGCGCCTCGCTGTCCGCCCATGGCTTCGCGAGGAGGCGCGTCGCACCTTGTTCCAAGCGCGTGGCCAGGGCCTGGCCATTGTTCAGGTCAATCGCCTCCAAGGTGTTCAGTTCGTTCGGACGGACACTGACAATCTGCTCACGGTGCGGCCGGCCGAGTGCGCGCATGAGAAAATCGTTCTTGAGCAGGGAGGCGCGGACCATGGGAAGCTGCGTGTTGACCGCCTGCGCCAGTTGGGTGGCAAGCTGCTTGCCGATTTTGACATTCCACAGCGCCGAATTCGACACCTCCACCACCGGCTGCCAGTCGCGCGGCTCCTCGGGGAACTTCCCCTTGTTGTCCAGTTGCGACGGGGTCCACTTCCAGGTGGCGTCCGTGGCGACCGTCTCCGTGGAGCCATCGGCGAACTTGAACCGCGCCTCGAAGAACAGCCCGGCGGGATTCGGCCCAGTGCCGCCGTTCTTCGCCACAATGACGACTTCGTTTCGCCCTGGTTTCACGCGTGGTTCCAGCGCGATGGCCTCGGGATTCTCCCAGTTCTCGCTCGTCGTCGTCAGCACGCCGTTCACGTAAAGCTTGAACGAATTGTCAGCCGCCGCGATCGCCCCGGCCGCCACCGGCGGGGCCTTCAGCACAAACTGCCTCCGCGTCACCATCACTTCGCCGGGCTTGGCGTTGCCAGCGTCGGCGTGCGACCAGATCCAGTGGCCCGTAAGCTGCATGGCCTTCACCGCCTCGGGATCGGCCCGGCCCCGCACCACCTGCGCGTCGAAGCGCGTCGGCGCCGCGCCGGTAATCTGCCAGACGGCGTCCACGAACTGCTCGGCGGTCAGCCGCTTCGCGCGCGGGCCGGCGTAGGTGTAGCCGTGCTCGTCCGCGTCCTTGTCGAGCACCTGCGCGTGCGACTGGTAGGCGGCGGAGGTGGCGATGAGTTCCAGCGTCTTCTTCAGGTCAAATTTGCTGTCGGCCAGATGCGCAGCAAGGTAGTCGAGCAGGTCGTGATTCCACGGCTCGGTCTGCATTGCATCGGTGGGATGCACGATGCCGCGCCCCATGAGGCAGTGCCAGAGACGGTTCACCATGGTGCGGGTGAAACGGCCGTTCTCGGGATGCGTCATGAGCGCGGCGAGCTGCCTGAGCCGCTCCGGCTGCGCCGCCTTCGCATCCACCTGCCCCAGCTCCGGGAAAAGCCAGCCGGCCTGCGCGGTCTTGCCCACCGGCTTGTCGCACCGGTGGATCTCCATCTTGCCGGTCGCGTAGATCGCCGCGAGGCCGTAGGCCTCCTCCAGCTTCCAGCGGTCAATGAAGCTGTCGTGGCAGGAAGCGCACTTGAGGTTGATGCCGAGGAAGCTCTGGCCCACGGACTGCGCGAACTGAATCTCCGTGGTCGCGCCCGCACTCACATCGCCGCGCCACTTGATGCCGGCGGCGAAGCCCTCGCTCTCCGGCGTGTAGGCGATCAGCTCGCGCGCAAACTGGTCGTAGGGCTTGTTCTCGACCAGCGCGCGGTAGAGCCACTTGGTGATCTGCTTGCGCCCGCTGGTGATGAAGCCGGTGCCGGAGTAGTCGTTCCGCAGCAGGTCGTTCCAAAAGGTCAGCCAGTGCTCCGCGTAGGCCGTGTCATTGGCGAGCAGGTCGCGCACGAGCTTGGCGCGCTTGTCAGCGGACTTGTCGGCCAGGAATTTTTCCAGCGCCACCGGTTCGGGCAGCAGCCCGACGAGATCAAGGTAAGCACGGCGGGCAAACGTCGCGTCTTCGACAGGCTTCGGCGTGGCGGCCTTACGCCGGGCCAGATCGGCATCCAGGATGCGGTCCACGGGATTGCTCCGGCCCGCAACCACCGGCGGCAGCGTGGGCCGGCGCGGCTTGAGCGGCGGTTCGTAGGCGGGTTTCTTGAAAGCGAAGCCCTCCTCCCAGGGCAGCCCGGCATCAATCCACTCGCGCAGCAGCTTCACCTTTTCCGGCGCGAGGCGCGCGCCCTTGGGTGGCATCTGCTTGTCGGGGTCCTTCGTCGTGACCGCATCAATGAGCGGGGACTTGGCCGCGTTGCCGGGGATTACCGCCTTGCCGCTCTCGCCGCCCGCCAGCAGCGAGGCACGGTCGTTCATGCTGAAACTGCCCTTCTTCTTGTCTCCGGCGTGGCACTCGGCGCAATGCTCACGCAGGATCGGAACAATTTGGTGGGAGAAATCTGCTTTCGCAGCGGCGGCAATCGCAGGTTGCGCCACGGCCAGCGTGACGGCGAGAGCAGACCAATACTTGAAAGGCATGACAGACAGCATGGTGGAACTCAGACGGCGGGACAAGCGAGCTTGCTCAATCCGGCCTGGAACGAACACGCCGGATGCCACCGGACGCGACCGGGGCAGCAAGGTCAGGGCGATACACCGTAGAAGCACATCCATGTGCCAATCTGCGAACCGACATTGATCTGATTCTCATTATACCAACCCACATGGGCGTCTTCGAACAGGAAGCTACCGCCCTGCATGATGCCGTTGCTCTGCCGATGACTGGTGGTGGACACCGTCTTCGTCTGCCCGGCCCCGGTGATGGTGACCTGGAGTGCCGAGATCGTGTAAGGCCGGCCGGTCGGAGCCGGCCCGGGCGTCCCCTGAATCTGGAGCATGTCGCTGACGATAGGCCCGTCCCGGTAGGGTCCGTCCAGGCGGGTGCGGCCCAGCCAGTTGGAGGCGCTGCCGAAATAGGTGTGCCCGCCCTCCGGCACCGTGCGGCCCACCAGATAGAAGTAACCGGACAGCTCTTGGTGCGCCACGTTGGGGTTGCCATAGTTCGCTCCGAGGGAGGGCTGCACGACGAGCTGGTCGTAGGTGCGGTGATATTCGCCGGTCGGACAATAAAGCGGGCTGTTCTTGGTGCCGGAGGCCGACGTGCTGGCGGGGAGGAGGTAGCCCTGATAGAACCGCAGGACCGACGGTCCGATCCAGCTCACATGCTGGCCTTGGCCGGCCCCGTCCGTGCCGGGCGGGAACTTGCTGTCGTTGTCGCCCGCGTAGGTGGTGACGGCCACACCCCATTGCTTGAGGTTGTTGATGCACAGCGTTTTGTTCGCCGCAGCTTTCGCCTTGGCCAAAGACGGCAGCAGCAAGCCGGCCAAAATCGCGATGATGGCGATGACTACGAGCAGTTCGATCAGGGTGAATCCCAAGCGCCTCCCGTGACAAGCATGACGCGCCGTAATAGACATAGGTGCCGGTGGTTCGTGAACAGCCGGACTCTAGCATTCCCGATGGGCTCGTCTAGGGCCGAATTCACGCCCCGGAGCGGCACGTCACGGCCGGCCCACTTCGTAGTAACGCCGCAGCTCCGCCGCACTGAAGGGCCGGGTGGCCACCAACAGTTCATCCATGACGCCGAAGAAGCCGTAGCTCACGCCCTGCCGCGCTTCGGCGTCCGTGACGCCGAGATTGCCCACGGAGAGATACGCGAGCGCAAGCGGCGGAGCAGAAGGAAGCTTCTGCCGCGACACGGCCACCCCATTGATGAACTGCGTCAGCTCACCCCGCGCTGAATCGAGGACCGCGGCGAGACACAGCCACTGGCCCTGACGCTCCGGGGTCAGCAGCGGTGGCGAAGAACTGGCCTCCCACTGAGGTTTTCCCGAAACGACCCCGCGCAGGAGATTGAAGCCAAGCTGGCCGTTGGCTTTCACTTCCCATCGGAGTGGCCGGCCTGCCGCCAGATCAACCGCCCCGGAAACCGGCGCCTTCTTCTCCTCGTCCGGTTCCCCGCGCTGAAGCTCCTCAGTCGCCAGCAAGGCGGAGACCGGCTGGGGCAGCGCATCCACGCGCACCCATGCGAGCACCGTCAGCGAGGGGTGAGTGCCGGGCAGACGGAGCAGGACCCGCTGGCCGCGGCCACGGAACTCCAGGGCCCCCTTGCCGGGCCAGCGCCCCTGCGACCACCGCGCACCAATGATCTGGCCGTCACTGCCCGCGCCCTCGCCGCGCATCCGGTTGCGGAGGGTGGCATCCAGCGGCGACTGCTCCTCAAAATTGAAATGGACGCGAACGGATGGGTCGCTGTCCAGGGCATCTGCCGCCGCGCGCCACGCCAGGAGCAGCCGGGCGGCCTCGGCCTGCTCACGCTCCCGGACGCGCTCCATCGCCGGGAAATCCTCCGGTCGGAACGGCGTCTCAGAGAAGCCGGTGTCGTCCAGCCGGCGCGCCTGTTTCGCCGCAAGCTGGCTGGTCCCCAACTCTCCGGTCCGCCCGATCACGAGCTTGCCTTCCAGCGCGTGGACTTCCTGCTCGCCTGCCTCAGTGACCTTGACCCCAAAGGAGTTGCCTTGGTTCACCACGGTGAGCCCCGGCGTCAGCAGCCGGAAGCCGCGCGCCGACTCGCCAAGTTCGCAGGCCACCTTGCCCACCAGCAGAAACGCCTCGCCCGAGGAACGCAGTTCAATCTGCGCCGGCCCCTCCACGAACAGCCGGGCCCCCGAGAACAGGTCAATTTGCACCGTGCCGAGCGCCAGCCGGAGCCAGCCGGGGGACAATTCCGCGCCCTCCTGCCGGTCCGGCTCGCCATCCGCCCAGGCCGCCTCGACGACATGCGACAGCATCGCGATGGCGGGAGACTGCAACGTCGCGCCCCCTGTCGCCGGAACCGGCAACAGCGCTGGCTTCCCGGAATCCCGCACCTGCTGCACGGCCAGAAACACGCCCACCACCACCACCGCGAAACCCGCCACCGCCCACCAAGGATTCCATGTGCGCTGACGGCGCGGCGTCGGCATCTGCGCCAGCCGGGCCATGATGGAGTCTTCCAATCCGGGCGACTCCTCGTGCGCGCCCATCGCCTCCTCCAGCAGCGGCCAGCGCGGCTCGGCGGATTGCGCAGCCCGCACATAGCCGTGCATCTGGATCTCCTCGACGAACTCACGGCGGAAAGCGTGGTCCGACCGCAGCCGCGCGAGCAACGCGTCCCGCCGCGCCGGAGCCAAGTCCGAATTACGCAGCCAGGCGGCGACCAGATCTTGCAGGTCCGGATCCATCACGCGGCCTTTCGCGCCATGCACTCGCGCAGCAGCTTGTGCGCGCGATGGTTCGTGACGTAAACGACGGCGACGGACGACTCCATCGCCTCGGCCAGCGCCTGGGCCTTCTGGCCTTCCAGCCCGCCTTGGATGATGCGGCGCATCTTGTCGGGCAGCTTGCTGATGCAGTGCAGGAGCCGCGCGAGCTGCTCATCCTCCACGGCCACCGCCGCCTTCTCCAAATCGGCCTCGACCACCTCGTTGATCTCGAACCGGAAGCGCTCCATCGCGTTTTCCCGGCGCATCCGGCTGCGGAAATACATCTTCACCTTGTTCCGCGCGATGCCCCGCAGCCACGCGCCAAAGTCATCACCCTTGCGGAAGGAACCCAGGTTCTCAAAGGCCGCGAGGAACACGTCCTGCGCCAGGTCATCCACGTCATCAAGGTGGTAAAGCTGGCTGGCAATGAACCCGCGCACGCCCAGCCCATACTCGCGGACGATGTGGCGGAAGGCATCGCGATGCCCCGCGAGCACCTCGTCGAGGGCGGCGTGCAGCGCGTCGGCATCGTGGTCCATCGGGGAGAGTTTGCCACAGGCCGGAAAAACTTACACGCGCCAAAGCGGAGGGGCCCCGGGCCCTCGTAGCGCAGGCCTCTGGCCTGCCGTGCCGCCGGCGTCCTCGCCGGCCCGTTGATCCCAGGCGTTCGAGGGCGCGGGCCGGCGAAGACGCCGGCGGCACTGCAAGCCGGAGGCTTGCGCTACGTGGCTCACGCCGGCGGTAGAATCTCCAAAATCTCAGCCAGCGGCCGCTGCTGCGGGTCCCAGAGCGTGTTGCGCCGGCCGTAGAGCCATTGCGACTGGTTCAGCTTCAACGCCGCGTTGATGAAGTCATCTGAAAACACCCGCAGATAAGCCTTCGGACGACTGGTATGCGTGAGCGTGTAAAACGAGAGCAGCGTGCCCAGCGGACGGCGCTCCTCCAGAATCTCCGTCCGGGCGGCGGGCGGGAAAAGCGCGAGATTGATCTTGATGGCCCCGAACTCGACCGGCTTGTCCGACTTGTCGAGCAGCAGCACCACTTCGCGGAAGTAAAAATCCCCGCGCTGCTGACGGCTGAGCACGGCGAGGTGGATGCGCTCGCCGTGGAACTTCTCCAGCGTCGGCGTCATGTCATCCTGATGCACGAGCAAGGACTTGTAAGGCTCCGGCACGTTCTCGCCGGACACGGCTTCGATGGGCGGCAAGGCGCGGCCCGCCTGGGCGTAGAAGTCGTCCAGCGGGTAGGCGATGGGGAGGACTGTGGTTTGGGGCATGGGAAAAACGTTCAACGTCCAACATTCAACTTTGAACTGCCAACGGCAGCACGCAAGCAACCCAAAGGGTTGCCAGCCATTAGCCGGGGGTTGAGCATAGCGACACCCCCGGAACGCGTCCGGCCAAATCCACGCACCCCGAGGGGGTGCCAGCGGTTCGTGGTCCGTCTAGCTCTGGCACCCCTCCGGGGTGCCAACACCTTTTCGCGGCACCCCGGGGGTATCGGCTCGCTGTGCTCGCCTCGACCCCCGGCTAATGGCTGGCAAGCCTCCGGCTTACTGAAACGGGCGCAAGGATGCGGCAGTTGCTCAGTCAGCCGAATAATTTCAGCCGCGTAGTCCAACAACCGCTCCTCCAAATCAAAGGTGGACCTTGCTGCGCCAGTCCCCTTTGGACGTTGAGCGTTGGATGTTGGACGTTGGACGTTTTCCATTTTCGGTTCAGGCATATCTCGTCGAGCGATGCTCCGGCTTGAAAAACTCCATCAGCAGCCGGTCCACCTGCAGCAGCGCCTCGCGCGTGAGCACGATGCGGTCGCCGTCCACGGTGAGGCAGCCCCAGTCCTTGAGCAGTGCGAGCGGGGCGGCGAACTGTTCCAGCGGGTCCGTGCCGAACTTCGCCGTGAACTGGCTCCGGCTGTTCGCACCGAGCTTGAGCATCAGCATGAACTCGCGGATGTAGCGCTCGTCGTGCGTCGTCGGATAAGCGCGGAAGATGGGCAGCTCGCCCGCGTTCACCTTGGCCAGATACGGGTCGAAATCCGCCTGGTTCTGGTAATGGACGCCGTTGATGTGGCCGAAGCTGGCCACGCCCACCGAGAGCAGGTCCGCGCCGGAGAAGAGGCCTTCGCGGTAGAGGAACTTCACCTTCGCCGGGTCGCGCACGACGGTGCTGGTGCTGTTCACCGCATAGCCGACCTTCTCGAACTCGCGGAACGCGTAGTCCACCCAGCGGCGCTTGGTCTCCCAGTCCGCCACGGGCGCGACGAGTTTGCCCTCTGCCTTCATCTGCTGGTAGATGCCCGTGTTGTAGGGCACTTCCATCTGATAGACCGTGAGCGAGTCGGGCTGTAGTGCGACGGCCTTGGCGACGGTGTCCACCCACTTCTCTTCCGTCTCCTCGACCATGCCGGCGATGAGATCAATGTTGATCTGCGGGAAGCCGATTTCGCGCGCGTAAGCATAGGCGCGGGCAATCTCCTTCGAGCGATGCGCGCGCCCGTTGATTTCGAGGATGTGATCGTCGAAGTGCTCGATGCCCAGCGAGAGACGCGTGACGCCGAGGTCGCGGATGGCGTGGAGCTTATGGTCGGTGAGCGTGCCCGGCTCGGCCTCGAACGTGACTTCCTGCGCCTCGTCCCACGGCAGCAGGCGCTTCATGCCATCGGTCAGATGCTTGAGCTGGTCGGGGCTGAGATAGCTGGGCGTGCCACCGCCGAAGTAGATGAACCTGGGCTTGCGCCCGCCGACGAAGGGCTTGCCCGCATACATCTCCAGTTCGCGCAACACGGCCTCCACATAGCCCTTGATGGCCGTGGAATCCTTGTCCGTATAAACCTTGAAGTAGCAGAAGTGGCAGCGCTTCCGGCAGAACGGAATGTGGGTGTAAAGCCCCAGCGGCACCCCCGCCTGCGGCGGCCGCCCGATGGCCTCGACCAGCTCCGGCACAAACTCCGGCTTCCAGAACGAAAACGGCGGGTAGTTGGTGACGAAGTAATTGCCCGCCGTGGTCGCCAAATGGGCGGGCGGCGGCGCGTGCTGCGCACCGGGCGGAGGGGGGGCGATGGTGATGGTGCTCATGACGAAGATTTTTGGCCGAGCGAGGAATGAATGACCTCGGGTGACCGAAGACTCCAAGTTGGGTAATACAACCGATCAGCAAGGCCGTTAATTCCTTGATTCCGTAGCAGCTCAATTACTTTGGATCTGAAGGGGTTGTGGCCAATTCCACAATGCGCCTTGAGCGTCAGCCGGATACGCCAACCGCCCGTAGAGCTAGGCTCGGGCCAGCCGAGGGTTGTCGGGGCAGGCGGAATGGAAACCAATCCCATGCCGCCATGAACCACGGGAGCCCCGGCATCTTGCCAGCCTTGCTTCGTTCTGACTTCGAGTTGGACAGCCTCGACTCCCACCAACCGGTCAGACTTGTTTTCCATCTTGAACAACGCAAGTGATTGAACCGTGCCGGATGCGAGGCCAGACGGGACTTGGTTTGTGTAGCCAAGGAACGTCAGTTCGACACGAGGAGGCGATTGAGCGCTGAAGACGAGCGCGACCACCACCAACGCCAGCGAGAGGATCACTAGCGCAGTCAGGAGCTTACGGTTGGCTTCGGCTTTCATTTCTTTAGCCCAAAACAATACACGCTCCCGTCCTCGCTGCCGATGACCACCTTGCCATCGGCTTCAGCCGGGCGCATCTTGGCACTGCCCCCGACCTCGCCCCGCCGGGGCAAGCGAGGACGCTTGCGACACGGCCGGCCGGAGGCCGGCGCTACGTAGCGCCCGCGTCCCGCGGGCCGTGTCGCCGGCGTCCGCGCCGGCTCGGCTTTGGGGGCAGTGTCAAGATACGCCCCTTCACCATGTTCATCAGCGCGGGCTCCGCAACCCGCAGGGTTGCCAGCCATTAGCCGGGGGTTGAGCGCAGCGACACCCCCGGAACGGTGCTCCCAACCCCGCGCATCGCGAAGCGATGCCAGCCCACACCCCTCGGAGGCTGGCATCACTTCGTGATGCACCGGACTATCCGCATGGCACCGGGGGCGTCGGCTGCGCCTCAGCCCCCGGCTAATGGCTGGCAACGCTTCGCGTTGCCACCCGCTTCGATGCGGCGGCGTAACCGCAGCCGCACGCATCGCCTTGAGATCGCATGGAATTTGAAATGAAGCGCTCACAGCAGATACCTCTCGTCGTATTTCACGTCGTGCTTCTCCAGCAGCTCTTTCAGCTCGGCCACGAAGTCTCGCTTTGCATGGTGGCTTTCCTGCTTCTCGATGTATTGCCGCACCACCTCGCGCTTCGAGGCACTGACGGTGAAGGCCGCATAGCCATCCTGCCACACGAAGTCCGGCTCGTGGTTTTCCCGTGCCCAGACCGAAGTGGCCTTTTTCAGCTCGCGCATGAAATCGGCGAGGCAATGGGTAGCTTTCAAGCCGACCAGCAGATGGACATGGTCAGCCACCCCGCCCACGCGCTGGCTTACGCCACCAAGCCCAATCACTGTTCCGCCAATGTAATCGTGGAATTGCGTCAGCCATGCGGACGTGATAAATGGGCGGCGTTCTTTCGTGGAGAACACGATATGGTAATGAAGGCTGAGGAAAGTTGAGGCCATCTGAATCAGGGCGCTGGCACCCCTCCGGGGTGCTCTTCTGTCGCTCCACTGCACCGGGGGTCTGCGCTGCGCTGCGACCCCCGGCTAATGGCTGCCAACACTTCGCGTTGCCCGGGTGCGGGCTCTGTGGTGCCGTGAAGTTTGAGAAGGTTCAATTCCATGCTGGCTGGCCTATTTCCCCTTCACCCCAAAACAATACACGCTCCCATCCTCGCTGCCGATGACCACCTTGCCATCGGACACGGCGGGCGACGCGGCGAGGCCCTGGCCGATTTCGTAGTTCCACAGCTCCTTACCGTCCGCCAGCGACACCATGTAGAGCCGCCCGTCCTCGGAGCCGACGACGACCTTGCCGTCGCAGATGACCGGCGAACTGTCCACCTTGCCGCGCGTGCCGAAGGTCCAGATCGCCTCGCCATCCTTGAGCCGCAGGCAGTGCAGCCGCTTGTCGCGCCCGCCGATCAGCATCCGGTCGCCCAGCACGGCGGGCGAGGAAACGTAGGCAAAGGCGCGGTCGCGGTAGTTCCAAAGGTTCGTGCCCTTGGCCACATCCACACAGAAGACCTGGTTCTCAAAATGCCCGCCATACACCCGCCCGTCCGCCACCGCCACCGAGCCAAGCACCGGCGCGCCGACCTCCAGTTCGCTGATCTTCGTGCCGTTGGTCAGCGCCACGATGTGCAGCAGAGCGTCGCAGCCGCCCAGGGCGGTCTTGCCCTGGAACACCGCCGGCGTGCCGTTGATGCCGTTGCCGGTCTCATACACCCAGTTGGATTTGCCGGTCGCGGCATCGAGACAGTAGAGCTTCGCATCGTGGCTGCCGAAAACGACGTTCCAGTCCTTGCCGTTCGGCGCGCGCACCAGGTTGGGCGAACCGGGCATCTTGTCGCCCACGGGAAACTTCCAGACCTGCTTCCCGCTCTTGGCGTCGAGCGCGTAAAACATCGGCTCGTCCGAGCCAAACAACACGCGGCCCTCGTGGACGAGCGGCGAGGACTCGATGGGGCCGCCGGTCTTGAAGGTCCAGTTGGTCTTGCCGGTGGCCAGCGCGAGCGAGTAGAGGAAACCGTCGTCCGAGCCGACAAACACATTCCCGCCCACAATGGCGGCCGAAGACTTCACCTGGCCGCCGGTCTTGAAGCTCCAGAGCAGGTCCAGCTTCGCGGCCAGCTTGCCCTCCGCCACGCCACGCAGTTCCGGCCCGCCGCGATACTGCGGCCAGTCGGTGCCGTGGGCCGGGCAAAGGCCTGCCGTGAGAATGCCGAGCCAGATCGCGAAGGCCCGCAGCGGGAGCGAGGGGAGCAGCGTCTTTTTCATGGCCGATGACTAGGCGAAGCATCGGCCAAGGGGCGTGATTTGGCAACCCGTTATTACCTATACGTAGTAATTAAGCTTCGATGGAGCGCCGGTCTCCGACCCGGCGTGGTCGCATATGCCCGAACGTCGAAGCCGAGCGCAGGAGAAGTTCGAGCGTCAGCGGAACGGGCGTTCACGCCGCAGCAGGCCACGGCGGGAACAGTGCGCTCGAACCACCACTGGCTGGTCCACGTTTCTGCGGCCTGAAGGCCGCGCTCCGCATCGCCCGCGCTCCAAGCCTATTGCAGCCCAAACGGCATCCGCCCCACCTTGGTGCCCAGCTCGACGAGGCGGTTCCGCACCATGTCGGTGCTGGTCTTCTCGTCGAACGTGTAGCCGGGCAGCGTCTCGAAAGAGCGCGGCACCGCGCAGTAGTCCGAGTTTACCATCACGCCGAGGAACTCGCCGGTCTTGCTCAGCACGATGTCCCCGGTCGAGGGTGAAAACTCGCCGTTGAGCACGCGGCTCAGGATGCGGTTCTTCATCTTCACGTAGTCAGGCGTGCGGGCATCCAGCTTGAACTCGACCTCGCCATAGTGCTTGCCGCCCCGGTTCACCAGCACCGCCTCGGTGAACTTGTAGGGGTTCTTGGCCACCGGATACATCTTGATGCCGAGGGCCTTCGCCTGCTGCGCGTTGACCGGGATGACGGCGAGGCGCGGGTCGGCGGTGATGAAGGTCAGCGCGCCGCTGCCCAGCACGTCGGAACCCTTGGCCACCCGGGAAATGACGCGGTCCATGCCCAGCGGCGTGGTCAGCGAGAACGGGGTGTCAGTGATATGCACAATGGCCATGACGGTCCGGCCGTCATTCACCAGGATGGTCTTGGCATCCTTGAGCCGGTTGCCGGAGCCGATGAGCACGGACTGTTGCGCGGCCACCGTCACATCCACCCGGTTGCTGAGGAACTCGCTGAACATGAGATTCATGTTGATCGGCGTGTTCTCGCGGATCTCCTTGGCCAGTTCGCCGGACTTGGCGGCGAGCTGCCCCACGCCCTCGCTCAGCTTGGCGGTCTGCGACTGGAGCAGTTCCTTCTCCTGCCGCACGACGGCCACTTCCTTCTTCAAGTCGGTCAGATTCTCGCGGAGCAGGTTCCGTTCGCTCTCGGCCACTTTCGCGGCGGTGGCGAACTGCGCGGCCTGCGCGGCGGTGGCCTGCCGCTGCTTCTCCAAATCGGCAAGGGCCTGCTGCTGCTTCTCCAGCTCCGCCTGCTTGGCGGCGAGCGCGGCCTGCATCTGCTTCTCCAACTGGTCGCGGATCAGGTCCTTCTCTGCCTGCACGACTTTGACCGTGGTGGCCAGGTTCGAGGCTTGCACCGCCGCCGCCGTCTGCTGCTTGGCGAGATCGGCCAGCGCCGCCTGCTGTTTCTGGATTTCGGCCTGTTTGTTCTGAATCTCCGCCTGCTTGGCCTCGACCGTCTGCTGCATCTGGGCCTTCTCAGCCTCCACGGTCTTGATCGCAGCGGTGAGCGCGTCCTGCTGCTGTTTGGCATCGGCCACCTGCTTGGTGGCGGTCGCGTAGCGCTGGGAGAGGTCCTGCGCCGCCGTCTGCGACTGCTTCAAGGTGGTTTCCAACTGGCTCTTCTGCGCCTGCATCTGGGCCAGGGTCTGCGCCCGGGTCTGCGAGTCCGATTCCGCGAACTGCAGCCGTTGTTGGAGCTGGTTGCGGGTGGCCTGCTCCTGTTCGAGGGCCAGCTTCATCATGTCCACCAAGTCCTGGTTCTGGCGCGCGGCGTTCGCGCTGACCTCGGGCACGGGGGGCTTACGGGTGACCGCCGGCTCGACCTTGTCCCAGCGCGTGAGCGCGAGGAGGTTCAGCAGGAGGAAGTCGCAGATGATGAGCAGGAGGGTTTTGTTCATCGCGCGGCAGGGAAGAATTGCTGCGTGTTGCGTGTTGCGTGTTGCGTGACTTCGTCCGGGCGCGCGCGAGCGAGAGTCACGCAACACGCAACACGCAGCATGCCGTTATTGAAATCAGAGCGCATGAATGCCAGTAGTGATCCTCACGCCGCCACCGTCTGCCGCTCCATCGCCTGCGTCTGCGTCTGCGCCTCCAGGATCAGCCGGCGCTTGCACGCGCGGACATGCCAGATCTTCACAAAGGCCACGGTCACGATGCCGAAGAGGTTGGAGGCGTAGGCGGCGAGCAGATTGGCCTCGATGACCTGGACCACCTGCAGCACGAGCGCGGTGGCGGTGCCCGCGATGCCCACATACAGGCCGGAGTCGAAGAGGTTTTCCTCGTTCTCCATGAGCCGCATCTTGAGTTGCGGCGAGCCGGGGGACATTTCGATCTCGCGGATCTTCATGATGCAGACGGCATACACGCCCACTTGCAGCGCGGCGAAGAGCAGGATGCTCAGGATGGTGGAGAGTTCCATACGGGGTTTCGTTACGGTTTTCGTTTTGTCAGTCGGAACAGGCGAATTCATCAACACCGGCAGTTTCAGGCGCAGCCGGAATTCCGGCGAGCCCAGCGGCTTGAGCAGAAACGGCTCGCCGGCCGCCAGCAGCATCATGGTCAGCGCCAGCGCCACAATGCCGCGCTGGGTGTGAATCATCCGCCCGCCAACCCTTGACCGGCTGCCGGGTTGGACGGGCGACAACTCGCGCCACACCAAAAAGAATCCCGCGCCCGCCAGCAAAAAGCAAATGACCTTCACCGTCAGCATCGTGCGCGGAGCCGCGAGTGTCCAGCCCGCGAGGAAGCCCGGCACGGACCGGGCCGGGCCCAGCGGCAGACCGCGCTCCAGCAGCAGGCGCACCGCGCCCTCGCCCTGGGCCAGCGCCGCCGTCAGGTCACCCGCGCCAACCTTGCCATAGCGCAGCAGGTAGTCAGCGACCTTGTCCGGCGACTTGGTCAGCAGCGACGCGGTGTAAAGCACGGCCAAATTATCCGGGGCGGCCTTCACGAGCTGGGTGAAGTCGTTCAACGCCTTGGCGCTCGGAATCAGGCGCAGCAGTTCGGAGAGCTGCACCCAGTCGAGCCGGCGCGCCAGGGTGAGCACGTCCATGCACACCGTTTCCCAATCGCCCGCGAGCCGCGACTCGTTCGCCTGCTCCGCCGCCAGCCGGATGTCCTGGGCCAGCAGCGGGGAAAACCGCTCCCCTTGATACAGCAACGCCGTCAGCAGAATGACCGCCTCAAATGGCTGGCCGCCGGGCCGGCTGACCGGCACGAACAGCGTGGTCGTGGACAAGTCGCGCGTCTGGAGGATGGCCTGCACGCCCGGCGAACGGGCCGGGGCCAGCCGGTCGCGCAGCACCGCCCGGTTGGTCTCCGTGAGCAGGAACGGCAGGATAACCTCGCTGGCTGGCCGGGCAAGGGCCGTGTCCTTGAAGACCGCCTCGATGAAGGGGTCGCGTCCCCCCCAGACGGTCCAGCCCCGCCGGGCTTCAAGCTCGGCGAGTTCGGCCGTCAGTTTCGCCACTTTGTCATCCTTCACCGCCATCGCGGCCGAGAGCGCGAGGTTGGCCACGCCGGGCTTCTGGGCGGCGACGGCACCGAGCCCAAGGCTGCCGGCGGTCGGCGTCCCGTGGCCCGCCCGCTCGAGCAGCGCCGGGTGAACTGATTTCCAGTTCGCAGGCAGCAGAGTGCCCAGGAGCACGAGGAAGATGGACAGCACGGCGAACAAAGCCACGCGCTGGAAATCCGGCGGCAGTCCCGCCAGGTCAGGATGATCCTCCGGCAACGACGAGCGCGCCGGGCGCGCCGCACGCCAGCGGGTTTCGTCCATGGGTTGTTCGTCGCTGTTCAAAGCCGCGAGTTGGACGGGCTGCGAGGACAGAAGCTCCGCCTCGCCGCCACCTTTCCAACGTGCCTCGCCTGACTCGCAGCGGCCAGTGGAAATTCACTGTCCGGGCATTTCCGCCGGGAAACTCCTTGCTTTGGCCCGCTCGAAAAACAGAATTCGCCCGCACCATGAACGACGCGCTCACGGCTCTGAACTCCCACGCGGGCGTGCTCTTGCTCGTGCTCAATCTCGGCGTCGTGCTCCTGCTGGCGAGGCTGTGCGTGCAGGCCTCCGCCCAGCGCCGGGAGCGGCAGACGCACACCGGGCAACTGGCCGACCAATTGAGCCGCGTGCTGGCCGGCCTGCAAAAGATCAACTCCAGCATCATCGCGCAGACCCACGAGACCAAGGAACGGCTCGGCTCGCTGAAGCCCGCGCTGGAACAGGCGGAGCAGGTCATGCGGGAGGGCACCAGCTTCACCGGCGATTTCAAGGCCGTGCGCGGCGAACTGCGCCAGTTGGACGAACGGCTCGCCACGTTGAACCTGGCCACGGTTGAGATCGCTTCGGCGCACTCTGCGGTCACCGGCACGCTGGGCGAACTCAAGCAGGAGGTCGGGACGTTGCGGGAGGAATCCGCCGCCGCACGCATGCAACCGGCACCTGACCCGCTCCCGCCGCCCGAACTTCGCCAGCTTCAGGAACAGGTCGGCGCCTTGCGGCAGGTCATGACCTCGGCGGCGCAGGCGCAAGCCACCGGCACGACCGAACTGCGCACCGGCCTGAACACCCTGGCCGCCGAGCAGTCCCGCGCCGCGCAGACCCTGCGCGATTCCCTCGCCACCGAACTGCGCCAGCAGGAAGCCCGGTTCCGCGAGCTGTCGGAGAAGTTCCTCGCGGAATCCGCGCAGCTTCGCACGCGGATTGAGAGTGAGGGCCGCCCGCCGCCATCTCCCCTGGCCCGGCAGGTCAAGCCGGACAACGGCGACTCCCCCAAGGGAGAACTCGACGCGGAGACGCGCAAGGAGTTCCGCAAGCTCGCCGACCGGCTCGACGGCCTGCAGCGCCGAATGGAAGAGATCATCAAGCTGTGAATAGGGCCATTTGCCCCGCACAGTTGCCCGAAGGAATTGCCAAGCTCAACCGTCCAGATACAAACTCAACCTTATGAAAGCACTCCGGCTCATCCTGCCGCTTCTCGCCAGCGGACTCCTCACCACCACGTTTGCCGAGACCGTCAAGGACCGAGAAGGCGCCGTCCGCAAGGACAAGGCCGACATGCAGAATGACAGCCGGTGGATCTACAACGACTGGCAGAAGGGCTTCACCGAAGCAAAGCGGACCGGCAAACCCCTGCTCGTCGTGCTGCGCTGCGTGCCCTGCAAGAGCTGCATGGGGCTTGATGCCAGTGTGCTCACGTCCGCCGACCTGACGCCGCTGCTCGACCAATTCGTCTGCGTGCGGCTCATCAACGCCAACGCGATCGAACTGGCAAAATTCCAGTTCGACTATGATCTCTCCTTCTCGACGCTCTTCTTCAACGCGGACGGCACCGTCTATGGCCGCTACGGTTCGTGGTCGCATCAGAAGGATCCCGAGGAGAAAACCACCCTGGGCTACAAACGTTCGCTCGAAGCCGCCCTGGCCATCCACACCGCCTACCCGGTGAACAAGGCCGCGCTCGCTGGCAAGCAAGGCGCCCCCATCCCCTTCGCCACGCCGATTGAAATTCCGAATCTCGCCGGCAAATACAAGCGCGACCTCGACTGGGAGGGCAAGGTGGTCGGTAGTTGCGTCCACTGCCATCAGGTCGGCGATGCCTACCGCGCCTACTTCCGCGACCAGGGCAAGCCAGTGCCCGCGAACATGATTTATCCGATGCCCATGCCCGAGACCGTGGGCGTCTCGCTCGAGCCCGACCAGATCGCGAAAGTGAAATCCGTTGCGCCCGGCAGCCTCGCGGCGAAGGCAGGCGTGCAGGCCGGTGACGAATTCACCCAGCTCGGTGGCCAGTTGCTGCTCTCCATCGCGGACTTCTCCTGGGCGTTGAACCGCGCTCCCGATTCCGGCCCGCTCCCGGCCAAGGTGAAGCGCGGCAAGACCGAGGTGGCGCTCACGCTCACCCTCCCCTCCGATTGGCGCAGCAAGTCGGACATCTCCCGGCGCGTCGGCACCTGGCCGATGCGGGGCATGGCCTTTGGCGGCATGGTGCTGGTGGACCTGACCGATGAAGAACGCACCGCCCGCGGCCTTCCCAAGGACAAGCTGGCGCTCTTCGTGAAGGGCCTGGGGCAATACGGCAAGCACGCCGCCGCGAAGAACGCCGGCTTCCAAAAGGATGACGTGCTGCTGGAACTCAATGGCCAGTCCGCCCGCATCACCGAGGGCGAACTGCTCGGCCAGCTCCTGCAAACGACCAAGCCCGGCGAAAAGCTCAAGACCACCGTCCTGCGCGGCGACCAGCGCAAGGAACTGATGCTGCCGATGCAGTGAGGCGCGAGGCGCCGGTATGGAGTCCCGCCTTTAGGCGCGGGCGTTCGACGGTCGGTGGACGTTCCGCGCAGCGTCCAGACCGCAACCATGTTCCACCGGCTGAAGCCGGGGCTTCCCCTTTCGCCTGTTCCGCGTGTTTCGCGGGCTCTCCTCCGGCCTCACTCCGGCCGCTTCATCTCGAAGCGGTCCCCTGTCCGGCAATACCAATGCGGACTGGCCATGCGCCCGATCACCCTCAGTTGCTCCGTGCGAATGCGCTGCGTGGCGGGGTCAAACAGCTCGTCGCGGACATGCACGCGCTTGATCAGCCCGATGATGAGCCGGTTGTCCCCTATCTGGAGCGTCCCCCACTCGGCGCATTCGAGGCTGGCCGGCGACTCCGCAATGCGCGGCGGCCGCACGACCGACGACGGCAGCGTGCTCAACCCCGCGCTCGTCAGTTCGCTCACCCCGTAGGGCAGCGAAGCCGCCGTGCGGTTCATGGCCTCGGCCACCGATTCATCCACCAAGTTCACCACGAACTCGTGCATCTGCCGGATGTTGCGCGCCGTGTCCTTGGGCGTGCCATCGTCACGGTCACCGGGACAGAAGCCGAGGATGGGTGGGTTCGCGCCAAGCAGGTTGAAAAAACTGAACGGCGCGAGGTTCACCACGCCATCCGGCCCCAACGTCGTCACCCACGCAATGGGGCGCGGGGTGACGAGCGAAGCCAGCAGCGGGTAGGCGCGCTCGGCGTGTTTGCCTTCAAGATCGAGTTCCATAAATCCAGTGCCACCGTGCGCAACATAGGCGGACTAAGCGAGCGGGAGAAAAGCTCAAGCCTCCGGCGGTGAACCAAAATGCACCGCGTGGCAGTCATAAGCCGCCGCGTCCGCCAGCATCGCCTCGATCGTGGCGGCCAGCGGCTCCAGCTTGATCAACCCGGAGAACACCGCGCGGTCGCCGATGCTGCTCTCCAGCAGGAAGGCGGGCCGTTGCGTGACCTTTAGCGCGTGAAACTCAGCGGTGGAGGCATCTGCGATCCGCCTCACCTCATCCGACTGCGCCTTGGCCAGCAAGGCGGTGGCATCCAGCGACGCTGCCTGAGCGGCAACGGCGGCCGAAACCCGCCAGTCGGCAACTTTCTGGCCTTCACGCACCCCCGCGTGCGCGAGCGCCAGGCGCACGCGGTCATCCGTCGCCCCGAGACTGCGCGCGGCTTCCGCCATCAAATTCGGTGCGAGATACTCCTTCAACTCTGGCTGATACCAGCCCGAGTTCAGCATGAACGGCGAGCGCACGATCGTGCCACTGCGCCGGTAGAACCACTCCAACTGCGCGCGGGACTTCGGCAGGCCGGTCTCATCCATCAGAGCGAGCTTCCAGGCGAACGCCACCGGCTGGCCGGTGTAGCGCTGCTTCAGTTCCGCCCACATCGGCTCGGCCCAGTAGCACCAGGAGGAGATGACTTCGAGGTAATAGGTGACCTTGATGTTCATGCCCGATTTTTGGTCAACGGCTGCGGGTTGTCCATCGCCAGTGTGAACAGGTTGCTCTCCACACTGGCGGCTGCGCTCAGGCTTCCGGCTGCTGCCGTTGCACCAGCCCGGCCAGCGCCGCCGCGAGGTATTGGGAGGCGGCCATGAGGTAGCGCAGATCCTCGTCCTGGAACGCCTGCACCCGGTGCGGATTGTCCACGCAGATCACCCCCATCACCTCCCCGTGCCAGATCAACGGTGCATACATGCCAGAGGCGATGACCAGCCGGCGCATGCTCACGGTGGGGTCAATGGTCCCATCGCCCTGATTCCAGATGAAGCCCCGCCCGTCGGCGACCGCTTTCTTGATCAGCGTGCGGCTGATGGGCGGGTCGTCCTCGGGATGCGAGGCCCGCAGGGCGAGCTTGTTCGTCGCCGGGTCAAAGGCGAGCAACGCTCCGCGCTCGGCACCCGCCATCAGTTCCATCACCCGTTTGAGCGCGGTCTGGCAGAGGGTGGACAGTTCGGTCGCACCCGCCAGAAGCAACGGCAGCTCCATCAACTGCGCCAGCCTCGACTGTGCGTCCTCCAGGGTCAGGTCAAAGTAAAACGGGGCGTTCTCCCGGGCATTCATCGAAGACAGGACCGAGTAGGTTTCGGCCTCCGGCGGTGTCTGCGTGGGGACGGTCGGGACCATGGTCGCGGTAGGCGGGGACTCAAAGGGCGGCTCGGGCGACAGTTCCTCCCAGGTGAGCTTCGACACCCCCACCCGCAGCACATCACCCGGCTCGACGGTCCGCACGGAGGTCAGCCGCTCGTCGTTCACAAACGTCCCGCTCAGGGTGCCGAGATCCACCGCGCGCCAGACGCCGTCCCGCTTCCACACGCGGGCGTGCTTGGGGGCGACCCGCAGGTCGAGGTTTAAGGGCACATGCGGACGAAACTCCCCCGCCAGCCGTCCGATGATGAAATCGTCCCGTTCGAGGAACAATTCGGACTTCAACCCTTTGTAATCGGTAAAAACTTTGACTTTGGTCATGGCGACGATGCCGGAGGCTTCAGCCCATAAACCACACCGGGCCAAAATGGAGAAGCAAGAACATCAAGGCGCTGGCGTGGGACTGGTCATGATGAAGTAGGGCGGGTCGTATTTGTTGCAGCGCAGGTGTCCACGTTCGCCTTTGGCGGCCTTCTTCAGAAACAGCGTCTGGTCACGGACGCCGCCGCCACGAATGAGCGTGCCGCCCAGTTCAGCAGGGGTGATCTCCTGCCAGCCGTTCGTAACGAACTGTTCCTTGGTCCAGAGGTCCTGGATCAATTTCGTGCCGCTGCCTTGGAAGCCGAAATTGCAGGCGAGGAGGAGGTAGCCGTCGGTCTTCACCTCATAGTCTGCCACGCCATTGGCCACCTTGTCGCCGTTGTCCGTCGGGTAAAAGATCTGGGTCCGGAACGCGAGAAATTGCCGGGGCACCTGGGCCATTTCTTTCAACACCGTGCTGGGCACCAGCGGGACAAGGCGTTTGTCCGCGACCTGGACGGTCGCGGCGTTCTTGCGGATCTCGTCCCACGTCAGACCAGACGCGAGCGCAGTCGGCAGCGGGCCAGCGGCGGAGGCAACCGGGGAGGAGGCGACGGCGGCCTGCGCGGGAGAGGCAGCGACTGATGGTTCCTGCGCCGCGAGGATGTAACACTCGGTCCGGTTAAATTCGTAGCCGGCAACTTTCGCGAGGGTCTCGGCCTCCGGGCTGACCAGGCCCAGGTTATGCTTCCGCTGCTTGGACCAGAACAGTTTGAGGGCCACCGTGCCCGGCCGGGGCTTGCTGTAAACATAGCCCTCGACGGCGAGGAGAGTGAACCTCTCACTGGTGATCTTGGTGGTGGCCGCGATCAGATAATCCTGGGCGCCCGCGTTGAGGTAAAGTTTGAGTGGGATGGTGCCGGGCTGCTGGGTCGCGAAGATCCGGCCTTGCACGTCGGCAACCCGGAAGTCATTCGACTTCGCCTGGCCTTCCCCGGCTGCGGAAGCCGTGGTCAGCGCAACGGTCTTGTCCGCGTTCCAATACAGATTGAGCGGCAGAGTGGCGGGAGTGGCTGCCGTGGCCGTGGTGGGGTTCGGCTCCCCAGCCGTCTCCGGTTTGCTGCGCGCGTTCAACGCGATCACCACGCCCACGATCACTCCGATCACGACGATTGCGCTGGCGACCAGAATATACTTCTTCACCGTCGGCCCCTGCTCCGCCTCCGGCTTGAAATCCAGATCAATCGCGGGCGCTGCGGCGTCAGCATCGGAGGCAACCTCCAGCGCGCCGCCACCGTCATAGGTCTGCACCGCCAGCCCAACCATCCGGCTCGTGATGTTGATGCCCACCCATTGCCCCACTGCCGCCGCGCTCGCCGGCCGCCGGGCCGGGTCTTTCGCCAGGCACGCCAGGATCATCGCCGCCACATCCGAGGGCACCGGGTTTACGATCTCAAAGTCCGCCAGCCGCCGGCCCACCGGGTCCGGTGTGATGTTCCGCACCTGGTGCAGCACGTCCCCCGAGTGGAACGGCGGCTTGCTGGTCAGCAGTTCATAGAGCGTCGCCCCAAGGGCGTAGATGTCGTCCGACGCCTTCGGCGGCTTGCCATCCATCTGCTGCGGGCTCATGTAACACGGCGTCCCGCTGGCTCCCATGTCCATGGATACCCGGCTCATCGAATCGGTGATCGTCGCCGCCAGCCCGAAGTCCGCCAGTTTCAACCGCCCGCGCGCATCCACCATCATGTTCGCGGGCTTGAGATCGCGATGCACCACGCCCTCGCTATGCGCGTAGTCCAGCGCCATGCAGAGCTGCGTGACGAGTGGCTTGAGGTAATCCCAGTCAAACACCCGATTCGGCTGCTCCACCTTCATCGAACTCAAGGTGGTTCCTTCCACAAACTCCATGCAGATGAACGGCACCTCGCCCTCAAACCGGCAGAAGTCGTGGATGCGGACAATGTTGGGATGTGTGAGCTTCCGGCTCTTCTGCGTTTCACGCCGCAACTCGTCGAGCGCATTGGCATCCCGGCGGATGGCCGGCGGGATGAACTTGAGCGCGACCCGCTCGTTCAGTTCCGTGTCCAGCGCCAGCCAGACCACGCCCATCCCACCCTGCCCCAGTTCCCGCTCCAACACATAGCGCCCCTGCCCCATCGTCCCACCCGGGACGAAGCCACCGGTCCCCACCGAGAACGGAGGCGTATTCTCTTCAGCGGGTTCCATAACTCGGTCTATATTTGTTCCGACGCCACCTGGCACGCCACAACTTTCCCACCCGATCTGCCTTCTGGAGAGTTCCTTTGGAACGTCTATGTGTCACCTTATGTTGCTCGTCATCTCCTGAAGCTATTTGATAACGGCCGGCAGAAAGCGAACCTCCCGGCAAAGATTGTGACCGGTGTCCAGGGGACCGAGGAGCACTGCGGCGTAACCCGCTGCCCAGCGCCGCGGCAAATCGTCACCTTTAAAATCCGTTGCGCCACGGCCTGATCCGGGAAACTTCATTTCTGGATTCATCTCCAGGGACAAGGGCGACGTTGCAGCCACCCGCGCGGCGGCCATGCTCTTCCCATTGATGGTCAAATCGTAACCTCCCTGGCCATCAAGTCGGCTCACCACCTGATATACCTCATCGTCTTTCAGCGGAAAGACCTCGTCGAATCCTCGAGCTTTCTGGACCCGCTTTCTATCACCGACGTTATAACCCACTTCGGTCCACAAACGGGGCGTCGAGATGCCAACTCCATCCTTATGGACATGGCTGATCATTTGCCCCTGACCATGGGGATGGATGATGAACAGTCCCCGATCACTTCCTTTACGAGAGTAGTTGAATGACCAGGTGCTTCCATTCTTGCCGGTGAGGGGGGCATTGACCAGGAGGACGCCCTTGGCTCCGCGACGACCGTCGCCACCTGGCGCGTCAAAAACGATCACTCCGGTTGCGACCGTGACCTCCTTTGCCTTGGCTTTGACCTCGGCGGCCACTTCGATGACTCCGGCAAGCCCCGCTGGGAGTGCCGATCCCGGAGTCTTTGGAATCTCAGGCAGTGGCGCTAGCGGCGCAGCCGGCTTGGTGACACTGGTTGTCGGCGTGGCGGGCTTTTGAGTTCCAGCAGCGGCTGGTCCCGTCGGCGGGACGGCCTTGGCGGTCTTTGGCTGCTCACCGGCCGCCGTTCCCGGCGAGTTACGTGCGTTCAAGGCAATGACCACGCCCACGATCACCCCGACCGCCACGATTGCACTGGAGATCAAAATATACTTCTTCACCGTCGGCCCCTCCTCCACCACCGGCTTGAAATCCAGTTCAATCGCGGCCGCTGCTCCATCTGCCCCGGAAACGACCTCCAGCGCGCCGCCACCGTCGTAGGTCTGCACCGCCAGCCCGACCATCCGGCTCGTGATGTTGATGCCCACCCACTGCCCCACCGCCGCCGCGCTCGCTGGCCGCCGGGCCGGGTCTTTCGCCAGGCATGCCAGGATCATCGCCGCCACATCCGAGGGCACCGGGTTTACGATCTCAAAGTCCGCCAGCCGCCGGCCCACCGGGTCCGGTGTGATGTTCCGCACCTGGTGCAGCACGTCCCCCGAGTGGAACGGCGGCTTGCTGGTCAGCAGTTCATAGAGCGTCGCCCCAAGAGCGTAGATGTCGTCCGACGCCTTCGGCGGCTTGCCGTCCATCTGCTGCGGGCTCATATAGCAGGGCGTCCCGCTCGCCCCCATGTCCATGGATACCCGGCTCATCGAATCCGTGATCGTCGCCGCCAGCCCAAAGTCCGCCAGCTTCAGCCGTCCACGCGCATCCACCATCATGTTGGCGGGCTTCAGGTCCCGGTGCACCACGCCCTCGCTGTGCGCATAGTCCAGCGCCATGCAAAGCTGCGTCACCAGCGGTTTCAGATAGTCCCAGTCAAACACCCGGTTGGGCTGCTCCACCTTCATCGAACTCAGGGTGGTTCCTTCCACAAACTCCATGCAGATGAACGGCACCTCGCCCTCGAACCGGCAGAAGTCGTGGATGCGGACGATGTTCGGATGCGTGAGCTTCCGGCTCTTCTGCGTCTCGCGTCGAAGCTCGTCCAAGGCACTGGCATCCCGGCGGATCGCGGGCGGAATGAACTTGAGCGCGACCCGCTCGTTCAGTTCCGTGTCCAGCGCCAGCCACACCACTCCCATGCCGCCCTGCCCCAGCTCGCGCTCCAACACGTAGCGCCCCTGCCCCATCGTCCCACCAGGAACGAAGCCGCCCGCACCAGTCGAGGGTGGAGGCGTATTGTCTTCTGGTTCCATAGCTTGCCAGGTTGGGAGTTCTATAATTGGTCCGAGGCCACTTTGCGCGCCACTTCCTCCAAGGTGGTCAGGCCCTCGCGAGCACGGGCGACGCCGGAATTCCACAAGGTCCGCATGCCCACTTCCACGGCGATTTTCTGGATGGCGCGGGAGGGTCTCTTTTCCATCACCGCCTCGCGGATCTCCTCGTTGATCTGGAGCAGTTCCGTAAGGCTCATGCGGCCTGAGTATCCGGTGCCCAGGCACGCATCGCAGCCCGTGCCGCGCAGAAACCGGGCTCCGTCCAGCTCTTCCCCGGTGAGCTGCTTGCGCAAGCCCAGCTCCGGCTGATATGGCTGCGCGCAGGCCTGGCAGTTCTGCCGCACCAGCCGCACGCCCATCACGCCCAGGATGCTCGACGCCAGCAGGAACGGCTCGATGCCCATGTTGATCAGGCGTGCGAACACGCCCGCCGTGGTGCCGCTGTGAATGGTGCTGATCACCAGATGTCCGGTCAGCCCCGCCTGCACCGCGATGTGGGCCGTCTCCACGTCGCGGATCTCGCCGATCATCAGCACCTGCGGGTCCTGGCGCATCAGGGCGCGCAAAGCAGCGGCGAAGTTAAAATCCTGCGCCAGGTTCAACTGCACCTGGCTGACCGTGGGCAACGGCACCTCCACCGGGTCCTCGACCGAGGCGATGCTGATCGTGGTCCCGTGCTTCATGATCAGGTGCTGAAGCGCGGCGTAGATGACCGTCGTCTTGCCGGAGCCCGTGGGACCGGTGAGCAGCAGCAGGCCGTTGGGCTTGTTGATGAGAGTGATCAGGCTCTGGAGCGTCGGCGGCTCGATGCCCAGCGAATCCAGATCGAAACTCCGCACGCTGGAATCAAAGATGCGGCAGACGACCTTCTCACCCCGGATGGTCGGCACGATGGAGATGCGGAGCTGCACATTGCCGAAGTCCGGCCCAAGGCTCACCTTGCCATCCTGAGGCACCCCGGTGAGATGCGAGACGAGATTCGCCAGAACCTTGACCCGGCCGGCCAGCCGCTCCTTGAAATCGGCGGGGAGATGGATCAATTCGAGCAACTGTCCATTGACCCGGATTCGCACCGCCACGGAATCCTCCCATGGCTCGATGTGAATGTCGCTCGCCCGGGCGGCGATGGCATCGCGGAGGATGTGATTGACGAGGACGCCGATCTCGGCTTTCCCGTGCGAAGGAAGGGAGAGGATGTAGCGTTCGGTGTCGTCCATGCCGCAAGTTCAGTTCAGAACCCTCATTGCCCGGCTATTCCAAGGTTCCTCATGGGAGTAGGCCGAATGGTGTCTGGTCACCGTCCACTTGTCCATCCCGGACCGGCCATCTGGAATCTGCCCCAAACCTCAAAAAATCGTCGCCAAGTTCCACCTGAACCGCTACGCACTGGCCGAGCTATGAAGCAATTCCGCCTGAACCGTCTCTTCAACCCCAAGTCCAACCGTTGCTTTGACGTGGCCATTGACCACGGCTTCTTCAACGAGCGCGGCTTCCTCTCCGGCATTGAGAACCTCGAACGCGCCGTGCAGACCGTGGCAGCCGCCGCGCCGGACGCCGTCCAGCTCACCGTCGGCCAGGCCCATTACCTCCAGTCCCTCCCCGGCAAGGACAAGCCCGCGCTGGTCCTCCGCACCGACGTGGCGAACGTCTATGGCAACCAGCTTCCGCGTGCGCTCTTCAGCCGGATGATCGAGAACCCGGTCGAGCAGGCGCTCCGCCTCGACGCCACCTGCGTGGTGGTGAATCTCTTCCGCATCCCCGGCGAGCCCGAGGTGACCGACCAGTGCATCCAGAACATCCTCCGCATCAAGCCCGAGTGCGACCGCTGGGCCATGCCCTTGATGATCGAGCCGCTCGTCTTCCAGCCCAACACCAAGGCTGGTGGCTACATGGTGGATGGCGATCTCGACAAGATTCTCCCGCTCGTGCGTCAGGCCTGCGAACTCGGCGCGGACATCATCAAGGCCGACCCCACCGACGAAGTCGTCGTCTATAACAAGGTCGTGGAAATCGCCGGCCGCATCCCCGTGCTCGTGCGCGGCGGCGGCAAGGCAGCGGACGACGTCATCCTCCAGCGCACGGAAGCGCTGATGAAGGAAGGCGCGGCGGGCATCGTGTATGGCCGCAACATCATCCAGCACGCCGACCCCGCCGGCATGACCCGCGCGCTCATGGCCATCGTCCACGACGGTGCGACGGCGGCGCAGGCGGCGAAACTTATCAAGTCGTGATATGAAGAAATGGGGGTGGCTGATCACGGCGCGCTGCATTTACAGCGCCCTTCTTATGGCAACCGTTCCGGCGGCTGTTTCCGCCGCTGACGCACCGGCTTCCGACCTGCTCGGCCCGGCGTTCAACGTGGTCATCGAGAACGACATGGTCGTGCGCACGGACCGGCATTACACGCACGGCACGAAGTTCACCTACCTCGGCAGCGAAGTGGATGTCGCGCGCGCGGAGCCAGGCTTCAGCTTCCCGCACTGGCTTGCGGAGCGCACCCCCAACTTCGGAGCCGTCCCGCACGCCTCACGCGTGGGCGTAAGTCTCGGCCAGAGCATCTACACCCCCACGGACATCAGCATCTCCGCGCTGCAGGTGGATGACCGGCCCTACGCCGGTGTCCTCTATGCCTCGCTGCTGCTGCAAAAGCGCGGCGTGACCGCGCATGGCCGGGACCTGCTCGATAGCTGGCGGCTGGACCTCGGCGTCCTCGGCCCGGAAGCCCAGGGTGAGGAGGCGCAGAACACCGTGCATCGCGTGCGCAACCTCGGCACCGCCCAGGGCTGGGCGCATCAGTTGAGGACCGAGCCGGCGCTGGCGCTGCGCTACCAACGCACTTGGCGCTGGTTCGAGCAAGGTGCGGGCGGCTGGGGCTGGGACTTCCTGCCCACGGCGGGCGTGAGCATCGGCAACATCGGCACCTACGCCGCCCTCGGCGGGCAGGTGCGGGCGGGCTGGCAGTTGCCGGGCGATTTCGGCATCAAGATCATTGATTCCATCACCATGCCCACCATCGGCCGCACCCGCGCCGGGACCAAGCGCGGCGTATATGTCTTCGCCGGGTTTGAAGGCCATGCCGTGGCCTACAACGCCTTTCTGGACGGCAATCTCTGGCAGTCCGGCCACCATGTGGACAAGTTCCCGCTCGTGGCCGACGCCAAGTTCGGCGTGGCCTACTCCGGCCAGCGCTTCGACATCACGCTCACCCAGGTGGTCCGCAGCAAGGAATTCGTCGGCCAGAAGGAGACGGATGCCTACGGCGCGCTCGCCCTGTCCGTGAAGTTCGACCACCCGGCTACTCGCAAGTAACGGACCGCTGCGGAAAATTCCTTGCCGCCCCATCCCCGTCATCGCACTGTTTCACCCCCTGATTTTATGGCCAAACCGACCAAGACCTATCAATTCGTCAACCACCTCTGGAACGACGCCGAAGCCGCGAAGCTCAAGGGTGTGGACCGCCTCGTCTATCGCTCGAACAAGCTCGGCGCGGACCAGCGCATCACCAACACCGGCGGTGGCAACACTTCCTCCAAGCTGAAGGAAATTGATCCCCTCACCGGCAAGGGCGTCGAAGTGCTCTGGGTCAAAGGCTCCGGCGGTGACCTCCGCACCAGCCTGCGCGAGAACTTCTCCTCGCTCTACCAGCAGAAGCTCATTGAGCTCCAGAAGTCCTACGCCAAGCGCAAGGACAAGGGCCTCAAGTCCGCCGCCGAGGATGACATGGTCGCGGCCTACAACCACACCACCTTCAACCTCAACCCGCGCGCCAGCTCGATTGACACGCCGCTCCACAGCTTCATCCCGGCGAAGTTCGTGGACCACATGCACCCGAACGCCATCATCTCCATCGCCGCCAGCAAGCGCTGCGTGGAACTGACCAAGGAAATCTTCGGCGGCGAGATGGCCTACGTGCCGTGGATGCGCCCCGGCTTCGAGCTGGGCCTGGCCATGCAGACCATCTGCAAGAAAAATCCGAAAGCCACGGGCATCATGATGGGCCAGCACGGCTTCATCTCCTGGGACAACGACGACAAGAAGTGCTACGTCCGCACGCTCGATTACATCGAGAAGGCCGCCGACTACATCGAGGCGAAATATCAGGCCAAGGGCGGCGATGCCACGGCCTTCGGTGGCGCGAAGTTTGAAACCCTCTCCCCGGAGCGGCGCAACGAAACCTTCGCCGCCGTCCTCCCCTGGCTGCGCGGCCAGGTCAGCCAGCAGAAGCGCTTCATCGGCACCGTGCAGGACGACGACAAGATCCTCCGCTTCGTCAACTCGAACGATGCCCCGCGCCTCGCCGAGCTGGGCACGAGCTGCCCCGACCACTTCCTCCGCACGAAGATCAAGCCGCTCTACGTGGACTGGAATCCGCTGACCGAGGACACCGCCGCGCTCAAGGCCAAGCTCAAGGCCGGCCTCGAAGCCTATCGCAAGGACTACGCCGCCTATTACGCGAAGTGCAAGCACGCCAACTCGCCCGCGATGCGCGACCCGAACCCGACCGTCATCCTCATCCCCGGCTGCGGCATGATCGCGTGGGGCAAGGACAAGTCCGAGTCCCGCGTCACCGCCGAGTTCTACAACTGCGCCGTCGAGGTCATGCGCGGGGCGGAAGCCATCGACAAGTATATCGCCCTGCCCCAGCAGGAGGCGTTTGACATCGAGTATTGGCTGCTTGAAGAAGCCAAGCTCAAGCGCATGCCCGCCGAGAAGGAACTCGCCCGGCAGGTCGTCATCGTGGTCGGTGCCGGCAGCGGCATCGGCAAGGAAGTCGCCCACCGCCTCGTGAAAGAAGGCGCGCACATCGTTTGCGTGGACATGAAGGCCGAGACTGCGCAGGCCACCGCGAAGGAAATCACCGACAAATACGGCGTCGGCATCGGCGTCGCCGGCAGCGGCATCTCGAACTGTGGACCGGCCCTCGGCCTCGCCTGCAACATCACCGACCGCACCAGCGTCCGCGCCATGCTCGACCAGGTTGCGCTCGCCTACGGCGGCTTCGACTCCATCTGCGTCACCGCCGGCGTCTTCTGGCCGAGCGACACCAGCGGTCACATCCCCGACGACAAGTGGGCCTTCACCTTCGGCGTCAACGTCACCGGCAGCTACATCGTCGGCGATGAAGCGGCGCGCACTTGGAAGGAACAGGGCCTGAAAGGCCAGCTCGTGCTCACCACTTCAGCCAACGCCGTCGTCGCGAAGAAAGGCAGCGTCGCCTACGACTGCTCGAAGGCGGCGGCGAACCACCTCGTGCGCGAACTCGCCATCGAACTCGCCCCGACCGTCCGCGTGAACGGCGTCGCCCCCGCGACCGTCGTGCAGGGCTCCGCGATGTTCCCGCGCGACCGCGTGATCGGCTCGCTGGCGAAATACAACATCCCCTACACCGAAGACGAGGCCACCGAGTCGCTCGTGAAGAAGCTCGCGCAGTTCTACGCTGACCGCACCCTCACCAAGGCCCCGATCACCCCGGCGGACCAGGCGGAAGCCTACTTCCTCCTCGTGAGCCAGCGCCTGAGCAAGACCACTGGACAGGTCATCACCGTGGACGGGGGCTTGCATGAGGCGTTTATGCGGTAAGCGGTGTGCTGGTCGCCCCTCCACCAAGCAGCGGGTCGCATCCTCCGGAGCCTCGGCGTGACTTGCCACGGGTGACCTGCGCATCCGTCCTGCTCGCCGGACCGCTGGCCTGCTTCGGCCTGTGGGTGGCTTGGAAGGGTTTGTTCGACATGCACACCAGCGTGGATACGCAGGACCTGATGTCGGCGGGCGACCTGTCCTTGTGGCTGAGCCCGGGCTCGCTCGCGGCGATTGTCCTCGCGATCAAGGCGAAGGAGCATCGGCGCATTTGCCTCCCGCTCGCGCTGGTCTTCCCCGTCTGCTGGCTGGTGGTTCTGCTGAGCAGAAGCCTGCGGTGAAAGGCAGCGCGCCCCTCAACTCACCGGCAGTTCCAGCTTCCGCCACTGCCCCACCGGCAGGTCCCCCACCTCAAACTCCCCGAACCGGCTGCGGTGCAGGCGCAGCACGGTCCAGCCCTGGCTGGCGAACATCCGCTTCACCTGGTGATACTTGCCCTCGGTCAGTTCCAGCCGGGCCTCGCGGGCACTGACGATCTCCAATTTCGCCGGCAGACAGGGCTTCGGCTCCTCGTCCAAACGCAGTTCGCCGGAGGCGAAGACGCCGACAAGCTTCGGGTCCAGGTCCTTGTCCACCGTCACTTCGTAAAGCTTGGTCACATGCCGCTTGGGTGAGGTCCAGCGATGCACCAGTTCGCCCTGGTCCGTGATGACCAGCGCGCCGGTGGCGTCCTTGTCCAGCCGGCCCACGGTCGCGACGGGCGGGTTGCGCTCCAGCCAACGCGCCGGCAGCAGGTCGAACACGCGCGGGCCTTCCTTGGTGTCGTGGGAGCAGACGTAGCCGGCAGGCTTGTGGAGCAGCGCGAGAATACCCGCCGGCGAATCCACCGGTTCGCCGTCCACCGTCACATCCTCCGCACGCGCCTTCTGGTCCGCCGCCTTCGCCCGCTGGCCGCTCACGAGCACGCGGCCCCCGCGCACCCACAGGCGCGCCTCGCTGCGGCTGCAATAACCGCACGCGGAGAGAAGCTGGTCGAGGCGGCGCAAGGCGCTGGGTGTCTGCACGGGAGGTTTGTATCCCGGCGGGGAATGCTTTCCAATGACCGCGTGAAAATGAAAGCCACCAGCCTGACCTTCTCCCCGCTGCGCAAGCTCCTGATCGGCGTCGTGCATCTGCGTGCTCTGCCCGGCGCACCCCGACACGCGGACGACATGGAGGCCATCGTGAAGGCCGCCGTGGCCGACGCCCTCGCCTATGCCAACGGCGGCGCGGATGCCGTGGTGGTGGAGAACTTCGGTGACATCCCGTTCACCAAGGGCGCAGTGCCACACGAGACGATCTCCGCCATGGCCGTCGCCGGTTCCACCGTCCGGCAGGCGGTAAAGCTCCCGCTCGGCTTCAATGTGCTTCGCAACGACGCCCATGCCGCGCTCGCCCTTTGCGCGGCGTGCAGCGGTGCGTTTATCCGGGTGAACGTCCATTCCGGCGCGATGCTCACGGATCAGGGTGTCATCGAGGGCAAGGCCTTCGAGACGCTTCGCATGCGCCGCCAGCTCGCCCCGGACGCGCTCATCCTGGCTGACGTTCACGTCAAACACGCCGCACCACTGGCGGACATCTCCATCGAACTGGCCGCCCGCGACACCTTGGAGCGCGGCCTCGCCGACGCGCTCATCATCTCCGGCACAGGCACGGGCGTCGCGGCGGATCTCGGTGATGTCGAACGCGTGCGGGCGGCGTGCCCGGAGGCGGTCATCCTGCTCGGCAGCGGCGTGACAGCCGAAAACGCGCCGGACTACCTGCGTCTCGCCAACGGCGCCATTGTCGGCACCTCGCTCAAACGCCCCGGCGGCGTGCGCCAGCCGGTGGACGAACGCCGCGTAGCGGCCTTGGCCCGGGCGATGCACCAGGCAGCTTGAAGCGGTCTGCCATCAGCGCATAGACGTTTGCTTCATCGCCGAATGCTTCCAGCCGACATCCAAGCCGCTTTGGAACACGAAGGCTTCTGCCTCGTGCCACAAACACTTGCCCCAGTTCAAGTCGAGGCGCTGCGCACCGCCGTTGCGGCTGCTGGTTCCCGTCATCGCGGCGGGGCTCGCAACCTGCTCCAAACATCTCCGGACGTCGCCTCCGTCACGACTTCACCGAGCATCCGCGAACTGGCTGAAACCGCCCTCGGCCCTGAGGCCTTCGTCGTCCGTGCCCTCTTCTTCGACAAACTCCCCGAGGCCAACTGGAAGGTTCCCTGGCATCAGGACACCGCCATCCCCGTCGCCGAGCGCATCGAAACGCCCGGCTACCTCGGCTGGTCCGTGAAGGACGGCGTCCCCCACGTGCATCCGCCCGCCGAAATCCTCGACCACATGGTCGCCCTGCGCCTCCATCTTGACGACTGCGGCCCCGACAACGGCCCCTTGCGCGTCCTCCCCGGCTCCCACCGCCACGGCAAGCTTACGGACGAGGACACCACCCACTGGCGGCAGACCACCCCGGAAGTCACCTGCTGCTGTGCCGCCGGGGATGTCCTCCTGATCAAGCCCCTGCTGCTCCACGCCTCCTCCCCCGCCGCCACCCCCGCCCACCGCCGCGTCCTCCACCTCGAATTCGCCAACGTCCCGCTCCCCGCCGGCCTGCGCTGGCCCATCGCGTAAGGAGACAAAAACCACAAAGTCCAAACGTCCCACGCAGCCCCAGGGACGTGGCGACCGCACCGCGTATGGAGTGCGGTGACTTGTCACCGCTTTCCGCAGGCGACTCGTCGCCGTCGGCAACCTGATGCGCCCTTACGCCAAGCAGCCCACCCGCTCGCGCGAGCAGGAGTGCCGCCCGGCAACGCATCCGCCCCCTCGACGGCGACCAGTCGCCTGTAGAAATCGGCGAGCACGCGCCGCACTCCAAAGCGCACCCCTTCGCCCCGGACTTGCGGGTTTTCGCATGAGACGCAATCCTCGCCTCGTTCATGAATCCACGCCACTTGCTTGCGCTGCTGTTCACGCTCACAGCACTCACCGCTTCCGCCGCCCCCGTCCCCCTCTTCGACGGCAAAACCTTCGCCGGCTGGGAGGGCGACACCAACACCGTCTGGCGCATCCGCGATGGCGTCATCGTCGGCGGCTCGCTGGAGGGGAATCCGCGCAATGAGTTCCTCGCCACACTCAAGAGCTACAAGAACTTTCACCTGCGCCTCGAATACAAGCTCGTCGGCACCCAGGGCTTCGTGAACGGCGGCGTGCAGTTCCGCAGCAAGCGCATCCCGCAGCCGCCCAACGAAATGTCCGGCTTCCAGGCGGACATCGGCGCGGGCTACTCCGGCTCCCTCTACGACGAATCGCGCCGGCGCAAGATGCTCGCGCAGGCGGACACGAACCACGTCGCGCGCCTCGAAAAGGTCGGCGACTGGAACAGCTACGAAGTCGTCGCGAGCGGCTCGCAAATCCTCCTCTTTCTCAACGGCCAGCGCACCGCCATCTGGGTCGAGCGCGAGCCGGGCATCGAGGACACCGGCGTCATCGCCCTGCAAATCCACGGCAACTGCAAGGCCGAGATTTCCTTCCGCAACATCTCTATTGATGAACTGCCCAACTCTGCCATCCCGCCCGAGGGCGAGATTCTGAGCCGCTTCGGCACCGCGCAGCCGAGCGTGCCGGTCGGGGCATTCGCGGATGGGAAATTCGCACTCGGCACAAACGAAGTCGTCGTGTTCGTCGGACAGGAAAATCTCGTGCGCGAATCGAAAGCCGGCGAACTGGAGGCGCTACTGGCCACGGCCTTTGCGGCGAAGAACCCGCGCTTTCGCTCGATGGCCTGGGAGGCGGACACGGTCTATGAGCAGTGGCGCGACCTGAACTTCGGCTCGTGGGTGCGCCAGCTTGAGACGGCGGGCGCGACCATCGTGGTGGCGCAGTTCGGCCAGATGGAGGCGCTGGATGGCGTCGCGCGCTTGCCGGAGTTCACCGCCGCCTATCACCGGCTGCTGGACCAGTTCGCCGCGCGCACGAAGAAGGTCGTGCTGCTCTCGCCGATGCAGTTTGAGAAGCCCATCGCGTCCCACGCGCCGGACCTCACGAAGCGCAACAACGACGTTGAGGCTTACTCCGATGCCGTGCGTGAAATTGCCAAGCAGCGAGGCGCGGTGTTTGTGGATTTGTATGTGGGTTCGTTATTCGCCCACGCTGCATACGGTAATTCCGTTCCACGACTGACCGAGGACGGCATTCATCTCAACGCGCAAGGGTTGCGAGAAATGGCCACCATCACGGCGAAGGCACTCGGCGTGGAGCCAAAGCTCTCCGCCGACCTTGATCCCATCCGTGCCGCCATCATCCAGAAGAACCAGCTCTGGTTCGACTCCTGGCGGCCCGCGAACTGGTCGTTCGTCTATGGCGACCGCGTGAACCAGATGTTCGGCAAGGCTGGCGGCACCGAGCCTTCGCTCAAGGACGCCTTCGAGCGCCATCGCCCGCTGGTCGCAGCGGCGGACACGCGTGTCCATGCGTTGGCTCGAGGCGAGAAGGTCGCCGCGCTCGTCATGCCCCCGCCCGCGAACGCCGGGGATTCGCCCAAGGCCCTCACGCCCGAGGAGCAGCTCGCCACCTTCACCGTGGCGGATGGCTACGAGGTCAACCTCTTCGCCTCCGAGCGCGACGGCGTGGTGAAGCCCACGCAGATCGCCTGGGACGAAAAGGGCCGCCTCTACGTGGCCTGCTCGCCGACGTATCCGCAGACGCAGGCCAGCGCCAAGCGCGCCGATTACATCCTCGTGCTGGAAGATACGAACGGCGACGGCAAGGCCGACAAGTCATGGCGCTTCGCCGAAGGTCTCACGATGGTGCAGGGCCTCGAACCCGGCGACGGCGGCCTCTACGTCTGCGACTTCGACCAACTCGTCCACCTGCGCGATATGAACGGCGACGGCAAGTCGGACACGCGTCGTGTGCTCTTCAGCGGCTTTGGCATCGGCGACACTCACCAGCTCATCAACAGCATCTGCCACGGCCCGGATGGCAGTCTGTGGTTCTCGCAAGGCCTGCACGCCTTCTCGCGCGTCGAGTCCGCGTGGGGCATCGCGCGGCTGGACCGCGCGGCCATCTGGCGGTTGAACCCGCGCACGATGCGCCTCGAAGGCTTCTTCGGCGGCGGCATGGCGGGCGCGAACTGCTGGGGCGTGGCCTTCGATGACTACAACCAGGTCTTCCACAAGTCCGGCGACCGCCCGCACGGTTACTGGAGCGTGCCCGGCATGGTGCGCGGCGCAAGCCCCTCGGGCAGCAGCTCCGCAAGCTCGGCCGACACCGCGTATCGCAACTCCCCCGAGCAATACCATTCCGTCGGCCCGCTCTTCGACACGTCGCCCAAGACCACTTCCATTGACATCATCGGCACCCGCGCGTTGCCGGACGACATCCAGGGCGCGGCGCTCATCGGTGGTTACTTCGGCGCAGTCGCGGAGCTGCACAAGTTCGAGGACGCCGGCTCCGGCTTCAAGACCACGCAGTTGCCCAAGCTGCTCAAGTCGTCGAACGCCGCGTTCCGTCCCGTGGATGTGAGCGTCGGCCCGGACGGCGCGATGTATCTCGCGGACTGGTTCAATCCCATCATCGGCCACTACCAGGCCAGCTATGCCGACCCGCGCCGAGACAAGGCCCACGGCCGCATCTGGCGCATCACCGCGAAGGGCCGCGCGAGCGTGAAGCAGCCGAACCTCGCCGCGATGAAGCCCGCTGAGCTGCTCGAACAACTCCGCTCACCCGAGCGCTGGACGCGCTATCAGGCCAAGCGCCTCCTCTTCGACATGCCCACCGCCGACGTGTTGAAAGCCACCGATGAATGGGTGGCCAAGCTCACGCCCACCACGCCCGACTACGAGCACCTGCTCCTCGAAGTCATCGGCGTCTATGAGTCTCACGAGGTCACCCGCCCGGCCCTGCTCGCCAAGCTGCTCGCCGCGAAGGACCCGCGCGTCCGAGCCTACGGAGCGCGCGTCGCCGGCATGTGGGCGGAGAAATTGCCCGACGCCGCGAAGCTCCTGACCGAGCGCGTGAAGGACGAGAACGCCCGCGTGCGCCTGGAGGCCGTCGTCGCCGCCAGCTATCTCGGCAAGCCCGTCGCAGCGGAAGTCATGACCAAGGCGCTCGACCTGCCCACGGACAAGTTCATTGACTACGCCCTCCGCCAGAGCGCCCGCGCCACGCAACCGCAGTGGGGACCGGCCTTGGCCGCGAACCAGCTCAAGCTCAGCAGCCCGACGCACGGGGATTACCTGCGCAAGCTCATCGGCACCCCGCAGAAGGTCGCGTCCCCCGGCGAGAACATTTACGAAATGGCCTGCCTCCCCTGCCACCAGCCCGAGGGCAAGGGCCTGCCTGGCGTCTATCCGCCGCTGGCCGGAAGCGACTGGGTGCGCGGCGACAAGACCCGCATTATCAAGGTGGTCCTCCACGGCCTCACCGGCCCCGTGACTGTCGCGGGCCAGAACTTCGGCCACACCCCCGCCTCCGTCCCGATGCCCTCACTCGGCGGCCTGACCGACGAGCAGATCGCCGACGTCCTCACCTTCGTGCGCAGCACCTACGGCCAGCAAGCCCCGCCCGTCACCCCCGCCGACGTGAAGGCCGTCCGCGCTGCCACCGCCAACCGGCAGGCCCCGTGGACGGCGGCGGAGTTGGTTAAATGAAGAACTTGTTACTTGGTTTGCGAGACTAACGAGTCGGAAAACTATTGCACTATGAAGACCTCAACATCGGTAAGAGGCGTGTGCTCGGCCATGCTGCTGATTTGGGCGAACTCCGTCCATCTCGCCGCCGCTCAGGCACCACCCAAATGGACTGAAGCGCAGGTTCAAGCACTGGGGAAGGAACTCAATTCGGTAGCTCAGACGTTGTTTGAACTGGCTGCTGAACGTCACGCGTTGAACACGAAGCGGAACGAAACTTGGGTTCTCTCCACCCATTCGGGAGATGAGCCCAAAATAGTGACGGATGGTCAGTCGTTTCTCCTTTCGATTCCGACGGGATTCGAAATGAATGCCAACGGGATCAAGCTGTTTGCTTCCCACTACAACGCATTCAACATCAAGGCGGCGGATCAGATGGTCCTAGCCGGAAAGTTTGCACCTGCCAAACGCCTATACCGGCTGGTGGAGCGCTTTGATCCTGGCGAAATCAACCGATCACAGGCGAAGGAAAGGCTCGCGCTCGTTGAGAGGATTGAGGCCGCAAAAAACCGGGCCGAACTGCTTCGCCACTTTGAGGAAACACAAAGCCGTGTAGGTTCGGTAACCAATCTCGAGAGTGCAGACCCCAAGAAGGCGCAGAAAGTGGACGACTTGTTGTTGATGAAACCGTGAAAGCCGTCCACGCCGCTACAGCAAACCGTCAGGCCCCGTGGACGACCGCAGAGCTGAAGTAACGCGCCCTGCTCCAAAGCCGCGGCCACGCGCGTAGCGCAAGCCTCCGGCTTGCCGTGCCGCCGGCGTCCGCGCCGGCCCAGTTGCGAACGAACGCGAACCGCGACCTCACGCCCCAGCGAGCCGACGAGGACGTCGGCGATACGGCAAGCCGGAGGCTTGCGCTACGGTCCCAGGCCGACCCGCCGTGGTTTTTCGGATTGATTCCGTCCCGGCGAACTCTAGCGTCGCGCCATCAACCAACCCAAGGAGCTATCATGGGCGAAGCCTTATCCAACTCCGAACTCACCGAGCAACTCGTTCAACTGGCCGACCAGCATGTGTCCGCGTCCCGTTCCACTTATGGACTGGAACTGGACTTCTCCGAAGACAGCCTGCTACAGCTCGACCGGATCATTTCAGAAATCCATCCCAACGGTGCAGCCTTGGAGCTGACCGTCATCCACTTCGGGGCCTACGTCGGGGAAACCATTCGCCGAAACTTGGGCGGCGACTGGATGCAGGACGCGGACGGTCAAACCTGGTTGCAGAATATCGGTGGACAGGACGTGAAGGTGCCGCCCCTAGCTTGGGCGCACAAACGTTTTGGCAACGGCAGCGTGGATGCGCTGACCGCGAAATATGCCCGGATCAAGCACCTGGCCGCGGGTGACGAGCCGGGCGCACGCCGCCTGCTTGAAGCGCTCGATGAGTTGAAGCTTGCGGCGATGGACCAGCCACAATTCGCGGACGACATGCTCGCGCGCACACCGGTGCTGGTGTTCATGATGGTGGCTGTAGCGGACGGGAACGTGGACGAAAAGGAGCAAGCCATGCTGGCCAAGCTGTGCAACGATGTGGGGCAGTTTCCAAGCCCTCTCTTTCAGACTGCTGTCGCCACCATGGTCCAGCACGCAGAGCGTTATTTCAGCGAGTTCCGGGCGGAAGGCTTCGACTGCCAGATCAGCCTCGCGGACGCCATCGAAGTCCTGGAGGACGAACATCCCGATGAGGCGCAAGCGTTCAAAGAGTCCCTCATGGCCTGGGGAAAGGCCATCGCCGAAGCCTCGGGCGGCATCCTCGGGTTCGGGCGCAAGATCGGGGCGGAGGAGGCGGCGAGCCTGGCGACCATCGCCCGGTTGATTGACCTGGACGGAACCGGCGCGAACACCCCCGTGGTGGAAGATGACAGCCTGGGCCGCGCGCCGTTGCTGGTGTTCATGCTCGTCGCGGCGGCGGATGGCAACGTGGACAAGAAGGAGCGGGCGATGCTGGCGAAGCTGTGCGAGAACGTGGAAAAGTTTCCCAGCCTGCTGTTCCGGGCTGCCGTCGGCGAGATGGTAAAGCACGCCGAGCGCTACTTCGAAGAGTTCCAGACCGTAGGCTTCGATTTCGTTGCGGCCCTCAAGGCCACTGCCGCTGCGCTCGATGATTCGCATCCCGCTGAGGCGAAGGAGTTCAAGCTGTGCCTGCTCAGCTGGGGCAAGGAAATTGCCGAGGCTTCCGGGGGATTCCTCGGTTTCGGGAAGAAGATGGGCCAGGAGGAAGCGCAGACACTCGTGGCCATCGCCATCACCCTTGGGCTGGTGGATGAGAACGGGAACCCGGTCAACGACGATGCGGGCTGACGTCGCAGCTTAACCAAATTAGTAGCGCAAGCCGCCGGCGTCCGCGCCGGCCCGGTTGCGAACGAACACGAACCGCGACCTCACGCTCCGGTGGGCCGACGAGGACGTCGGCGATACGGCAAGCCGGAGGCTTGCGCTACTTCCCCTTCGCATCCGCGCTCAGCTTCCGAATCGCCGCATCCATCAAGCCCTTGTTCGCCGCGACCGTCTCCTTCTCCCGCGCGGCCTTCAGCGCGGGCAGTGCGGGGCGGGCAACTTCCTCGAGTCTCGCCAGCGCGCGGGCGCTGTAGTGCCGCACCTTCTCGTCCTCGTCTGTGAGCAGTGCGCCCAGCTTCAACACGCCCGGCGCGGCCACCGAGCCGAGCGGTTCGAGACAATGCGCGGACTTGTAGCGCACGAGCGGCGAGGCGTCCTCCATGCCTTTCAAGATGGCCGGCAAGTGTTCAGCCACCGGCGCGCCGATGCGGATCATCGCGGCGTGCGTGACCACCCGCACCACCGCGTCCTCGTCCTTCGTGGCCCGCGCCATGTCCGGCAGGGCGGACTTGGCGTCCGCACCCACGCGGCCCAGCGCCCGCGCGGAGCATTGCCGCACTTCCTTGTCCGGATCGCGCAGCAGGCGGACGAAGTCCGGGACGACCTCCTTCGCCTTCTCATGGAAATTTCCCATCGCCGTGCAGGCCACCGCGCGGATGTCGCCTTCCGGGTCCCGCATCGCCTCGCGCAAGTTCGCGAGCACCGGCAGCGCCTGCTCCTGTCCGCCCTCGAAATGCACCAGCTTCCCCACCGCCTTGAGCCGCACCTCGCGGTCGGACGACTTCAGCTCTTTCACAATCGCCGCCAGCCGTTCCGCCGCATCCGGCTTGGGTGCCGGCGCAGCGCTGGCGAGCGTCACGGAAACGAGAGTGGCCAGGAAACAGGCACGGACAGAATACATGTTCATCGGTTGTCTGCTGACGATGGCAAGGCCACGAAAAGTCGGCGGGAATTTGAGCTGCGGAACAATGCAGTCGGAGCGCCAGCTTCCCAGCCGGCTTACCGCGCCGGGACGACAGTCGGTAGCACTTGGCCAGCGAACAGCAACGCACTGGAAGGTGCGTTGGCGGTCATGCTCGCCCAGTGGTTCCGGGCACAGCCCCTCGTAAGCCGGCTGGGAAGCCGGCGCTCCGCCAACCGCCACCCTCGCGACATTGACGGGACGCAAATATCACAGGCACGCTCCCCGCATGAAGCTCATCCGCCTGGTCCACGTGCTGCCGTTGCTATTGCTGGCGACCGCTTTGACCGCAGCGGAACAGGCGAAGGTCTATCGCGCCGGGGACGAACTCATCGTGAAATTCGACCGGCTGGACCTGCTCCGTCAGCGTCACACCAAGCTGACGGCGTCCGTGGAAATCCTTCCCGCAACCAGTGGGAAACCAATGCTCATTGACCTGCTGGAGCCCGCCCTGCAAGGGGCCGTGGTCATTGACCTCGGCCCGTCCGGCAAGTGCGATAGCGTCACGGTGACGGTGAAGGACGCGACCGGCATGGTGACGCTGAAGCAGACGGTCGCACCCATCCCACAACTACCCGCACCCACCGCCCTCGCCCCAGGAAAATCCCTCGCCTACATCGAGCAGGGCGTGGAGATGCTCAAGTCAGCCCAAATCCGCCCGCAAATCCCGCTCCCCGAGGCGGCGCAGTTGCGCCCGGTCACCCTGGCCCCGGCCACGCGCCTCGTGGCGAAGCGCGACATCACCTTTCCCATCACCTCGGGCGTGGACCTGCCGCTCGTCGGCGGCGCGGTGGTGGGCCGGCAGACGGCGTTTCCCCGGGACGCCGCGCGGGCCAGCATTTACTTCGCGTGCAAGAAGGCGATCTACGCCGGGACACGCGTCGAGCGCTGGCAGAAGTTCCTGCTCGAAGTGCCCGTGCAGGCGGCGTGGGGCACCGGTCGCGGCGACGAAGACATCGTGCTCAGCCCCGACCAGTTCGAGGTCCACGTCACCAACGAGAAATCCCCCGGCGGCGCGAACATGCTCGGGGCCGGTGACGGCGATCTAGGCCAGAAGGGCGAAATCGACTCCGACGATCAAGGCCGAATCTACTGGCGGGTCGAGGGCGGCGGGGCCTACGTGGTCCGGTTCAATCCGCACACGAAGCAGTTCGAGCAGCCGCCCGTGCGCCTCAACTTCCAGAAGTTCGTGCCCGCCGGCCTCGGCATGTTGAACGACAACCTCTGCAAGGTTTCCTGCACGCATGGCCGCGTGTTCTTCACCATGTGCAACGACACGCTGACCAACGGCGACCCCGGCAACGCGCATCGTCGCCGGCTCGGCGGCATCTTCTCCATCCCGCAGGACTGGTCGGACGCGGCCTTCGAGGCGGACGTGCGCCTGCACGTGGGCAGTTGGGAGACGGCCGCGCACGCCTTCTACAAAGCCCCGCCCAAGGCCGATGCCGACGTGCGCAAGCTCGGCTCGGTCAGCCTCACGGACGCGGGGTTGTTCATCATCAACGCCGGGCCCAAGTATGAAGGCGGCCCGTGGCGGCTGGACCTCGACGAGCGGGGCAACACGCGCTTCTTCGGCGAGGTCAATGGCGTGTCGGACACGATGTCGAAGGATGGCCGCCGGCTTTCGCCCACGCAGTTCGTCACCGTGCAGGGCATTCCCAAGGGCCGCGAGCTGAACCCCGGCACCGGCGGCGGGCGGAACCTCATCCGCTTCTCCCAGGGCGAGATCACGATCCCCCGCGCCTCCGTGCGCTTGCTCCTGATGGACCGCATCGAAGGCCTGACGCTCCGCGCCGAGCGCAAGGGCGCGTTCCCCACCTACGATGGCGCGCCGCCCGGCCTCCTGACCGTGCGCTACGACCTCGTCGCGAAGCTGCGCGCCGCCCCCGCCGCGCAAGGCCCGCTCGCCGCCTCCCTCACCGGCGGCGCGAGCATGGGCCCGGCCTTCCTCGTCTCCCCGATTCCCGGCGAGCCGGGCCGGGCCGTGGCCGTGTGCGAGTATGCCGGCTATCCGCTCTCCGTGCTCGACTTCTCGGCGCTCGCGACGAGCCGGACGGTGACCAAGACCTTCCTCCCGCCGCAGGCGCCCGTGCGCGCCGGCCTCGGTCCTTACAACTTCGCGTGGGTCAAGGACGGTGATGAACAATGGCTCTACCTCAGCGGCTACACCGGCCTCTCGCGCATCCTCTACGCCAAGGGCGGCAAGGCTCTGCCCACGATGACCTCCGACCTCTTCAACTCCCGGCTCGTCCAAAGCAGCACCGACGGCCACGCGCGCACGTCCATGAAGAAGATTGACGGCCTGCTGCCCGTCCTCGGCGGACGCCTGCTGGACGCGGGCTACGGGCTGGACGGTCGCGGTGCCGACGCCTTCTCCACCGGCGTGGAGCTGTTCGATCCCCACCGGCTCGGGACCAGCCAGACCAATTCGGCGGCCAGCCAGACCAGCGCGCACCTGAGCCGCTGCTTCGCGCTGAAGACCGTGCGCAGCCGCCTGGTCTGGAGCGCGGCGGATGGCAGCGTGCGGCAGGAGGTCTTCGCGGCCAGCGGCTCGATCCGCAAACAGTTGATCAACGAATTGAAAGACCCGGCCACCGGCCCCGCGAACCTCGACGCCAAGGTGTTCCTCTACGAAGTCTCCGAGCGCACCGGCCTGCGCGGGCTTTACGGCTTCTCCCTGCCGAAGCTCGACCACGAGCGCGCGGTCGAGGGGCACCTCGTGCTCTCCCCGTGCAACCGCTTCCTCGTGCTCATGACGCAGGACGGCGCGCTCTACTCCTACAGCCTGGCCCAGCGCCGCTTCGTGGACGGCCTCCGCCTGCGCACGCCGGGCGGCGAAGACATCCGCCCCATCGAGTTCAAACGCCCGAGCGAGATCATCTTCACCGCGCCGGACGGGCAAATCTTCTTCCTCACCGAGCCGCTGGAGGCGGCCGGCAGCGCCGTCCACTTCCAGCGCGTCCAGGTGGGCGACGACGGCCGCCTCACCCTCGCGCCCCACCTCGGCATCACGTTCGACAGCCGGGAAGGCCAGCAAGACCTGCGCGGCATCGTGCGCTGCTTCCTCCCCGCCCCGGCCAACCAGCCCGGCGCCTACGACTTCGTGCTCGGCTACGGCCAGTCCACCGTCCAGCCCTTCGTGCGGGTGATCCAAGGGTTTACCGCGATGACGGCGGGGCGGTGAAAAGAGTAACGGCGACGCCGCCTATTTCAGCGTCCCGGAATGGTTGTCCGCGATGAACTTGTAAATGCGCTCCACCAACGCCTGGGCATCTGGTGAAACGTCTTCCCAAGACTTCGTCGCCTCGACGGCATAGTGGCAGAACTTGACCTTGTCTGTGATGGTTCCGCTGTCTGCTCGATAATGGCCTTTGCGAAGCTTGTTGTTCCCTTGATTCAGGAGCGTGTTCTCAATGTAGTCTCCGAGCGCAGCGTCCTTATAGTCCTCGTGTTTGAATTGAGGCAGCCTGTCCTTCTTCTCACCGTAAGCGCTGAGCACATCCGTGAGAACCTTCGGAGTAAGTAGGTTTTCGATCTCCCGAACGGAGAGACAACAGTATCGTTCCCTGAGCCGATTCTCCAGATTCACTTGCCGTTGCGCCTTCTTGCCGCCGAGTTCCTCCCCGTCTTGATGCTTACCCCTGTCGCGATCCGTGATCAGAAACAGTTTGCCGCACAATCGCTCCACGTCCACAGCATCCTCAATGTCATCAAGGAATGACCAATGTGTGATATTGCCCCCACCATATTCCACGAAAGAGAAGTGAAGGTCCTCTCGGTAGGTAATAAGGCCTGGTTTGCTAAATTCCTTTTGATAAAGATCCAGCCAGTGTGAGAGATAGCGGCGGTCAGTGATGCCTTCCACCCAGATCGTGCAATTGGAGAGCAAGACCGAGGAGTTTCTCACGCCTAATAACTCCAAGGGTTTGCGGTCCTCCCGGCTCACCGTCTGGATACGGAACTTGGATGGCCTAACCGATCCTGCTACCTCCTGCACCTCCTCTTCAAACGCAAACACCGACACATCATCCACGTCCATCGTCAGGTCGAGAAGGTGATTCGAGTGTGTAGTCAGAAAATACTGCTGATCAGGAAATCGGCTGGATGCCAGAAGTTCAATTAGCACGCGTTGGAGCCAAGGATGGAGGAATAATTCTGGCTCTTCGATGAAAGCAAGCACTCGCTCTCCGCTCCATCTGAACAGCGGAAAAGTGATTAGCAGCAGCATTTGAATACCATCGCCGAGTTGATGGATTTGTCGCTCCTCCGCAGTCCCAATTTTTACGGTTAACTCTGAATGGTCCTTTTTGGGAATCAACGCCAGGTCCTGACCCTGAAAAAAGGTTTTGGCCAGGAACTGCTCGAACTCTCTCAACTTCTTTCGATCATCCAAATTACCCCTGAGCAGCTTCTCGACATCGTCGTAGAGAGTCTGGCCAGTAAAAATGGTCGCTCCCGAGTTCTCTGTGAAGTATTGATTTCGCGTTAACTGTTCGAAGAGGTCGTAGTTTTTGGCAGTTATCTGCGTGCGATAATCTCGAACTTGGATGTGCTCCAGCACGCCAGAAAGAAATTCCCCTTCGATTCCAACCTTGCGTAAGGACCGCAGCGTCGGGATGTAGAGCCGATGCCACTCCGGTTTGCTCATCTCGGATCGGAACACCTTTCCAAGATTTTCAAGTTCGCTCGCTCCAGTTGTCCTTAAAATGTCACAGAGTTCGACCATCCAGTGCTCTTTTTGCTTTGGCGCATAGGTTTCTGGAATCGCCTCCAAAGTTACGAGAAAGCGAACGAGACGTTGCCGAGCATCGTGATCGAATCCAGAGGACTTTAGTGTCAGTAACCATTCAATTTCTGTTTGAAGTGGCTTTGGCAAAGACTCCCGCCAATCGCGCCTTACTGGATGCAGCTCTTCACAAACTCGGTCACGCAACTCAGCATTCACAGCTTGACCAATCAAGTCCCTGTCTATTCTAGGGATCATTTCGTGAACAAGATCCTTATTTTTGCACAAATGCCTCATGGCTCGGCTTTTCCCGGAATTATTTGCTCCGACGAGGAGGTTTATTTTACCGAGAGGGCCGAGCGGAGGTGACTGCCATTGGCAATTGCCTATAGAATAGGTTTCTTCGTCCGTGCGGAGATGTAAGTAATCAAGCAGAGTTCCCATGGCGTCACATTGGCATGTTGTCGGGGAAAGGATGCCACAGATGAACGCCAAGGGAACTACAAAGCCGCGTCCGGGCGCGCCGGGGAACGCCAACGGCGTTCCGGCCTCCAGCCCAAGGTTGGCGCAGAGCGCCTACCTTGGGTAAACAATGGCAGAGAATTCACAACCCCAACGGGGTTGTGGCCACGCTACCCGAACGCGCCGCAACCCCGTTGGGGTTGGCCCATCCATCGCACAGTTCCCAGGGTAGCCTCCGGCAACCCTGGGCTGGAGGGCGTAACGCCGTTGGCGTTGGGGGAAGCCTGAGCCACGCCGTAGCTCTGCCCGGTGGGCCACAATCGTCCGTTGACCACCCAATTCAGGGCGTCGGGCACCCGGCAAGTGGGCTAGACCAGCCGTTTTGGCACCTAGACCGGTCGGGAGAGGGGTTGGACCACCCGGCGCGGCATCTGGACCACCCGCGATGGGGTATTGACCACCCGCGATAAGACCTAGACCGGCCGCGATGGCATCCGGACCGGTCAGGATGGGGGCCAGACCACCAAATGCATGAGCTGGACGGCGTCCAGATGCCGCGTCAGGTGGTCTAGGTGTCTCATTTGGTGGTCTGGCGGCCATCGCGGGCGGCGCAGCCGCCGGGTAGCACAGGCTACCAGCCACTCGGAATGACGACGACGCGCGAACTGGTTTGACGCCTCAAGTGGATGGGTGGCCAGCTCGCCGTTCCGTCCGGCCAGTGGCCGGACGGCACAGGCTGGTAGCCTGTGCTACCCACGTTGAACCGGAAGCGAAACCCGAAGATTCAACCAAGACAAAGATCCCGTTTCCGTAATCCATGTCTTTCCTGAAGCTTTGGGGAGTCCTCGGAAGATCGCGAGTTGCTGCGGGTCACAGACCCGCGCTCCGCCACTGCATCGCCCTCACACAAACAACTCGTCAATCGGCTTGCCGTGGGAGAGCACCGGGAACGGTCTGCCTTGGTGGTCGAGGTAGTCGGTGGTGGTATCCACGCCGAGGTGGCGGTAGAGGGTGGCGAGGACGTCGTGGGGGATTTTCATCGCGTCCACGGGTTCCGCGCCCTTCGCATCAGAAGCGCCGACGACGCGGCCGCCCTTGATGCCGCCGCCGGCCATGGCGATGGACATGAGGTTGCCCCAGTGGTCGCGGCCCGCCGCCGCGTTGATGCGCGGGGTGCGGCCGTGCTCGCCCCAGGCCAGGACCATCGTGGTATCGAGCATCCCGCGCTGGTGCAGGTCCTCGATGAGCGCGGAGTAGCACTGGTCGAAGCGCGGGAGGAAGCACTCCTTCATGGACCAGAAATTGTCCTCGTGCGTGTCCCACCAGCGCAGGTCCACGGTGACAAGCCGCACGCCGGCCTCGACAAGACGGCGCGCGAGCAGCACGCGCTGCGTCCAGCCGGGCGCATCCCCACCGGCGCGCACGCGGCTGCGGAACTGGGTGGTGAAGCCGTAGCGGTTGCGGAGGGCGGCGGGTTCGGCGTCGAGGTCGAAGGCCTTGCGCGCGGCGTCGCTGCCGAGGATGTCCCACGCCTGGCGGGTGAAGTCGTCCACGGCCTGGATCTCGCCGTTGGCATCCATCTCGCGGCGCACGCGGTCGAGGCCCTCGACGAGCCCGCGCCGGTCGGTGAGGCGGTTGACGGTGAGGCCGTCGGTGAGCGTGAAGTTCGGCAGGGCGAAGGGGCCGGGATTCGCGGGGTCCACGCCGGTCTCGAAGGGCAGGCACTTCGAGCCGAGGTAGGCGGAGCCGGTGCCGGGGATCATCTTCGGGATCATCACGTAGGCCGGCAGCGACGGGTTCTGATGCTGGAGCTGCTTGGCCACGATGGACCCGATGCTCGGGTGCGCGTTGATGCTTTCGTTGGGCCCGTATTTCTTGCCGGTGAAGACGATCTGGTCGCCGTTGGAATGGTCCACGCCGCCGTCCTCCTTGCGGTGGGAGATGCTGCGGATGATGGCGAACTTGTCCATGACCTTGGCGGACAAGGGCAGGTGTTCGCAGATGTGGATGCCGGGGACACTGGTCGAGATGGGGTTGAACTCGCCGCGGAACTCGATGGGCGCGTTGGGCTTCGGGTCCCAGGTCTCGTGCTGCGGCGGGCCGCCGCGCTGGTAGAGGATGATGACGGAGTTCTGGCGCTTGGCGGAGCCGGGCCTGGCCTGGGCCTCGGCGCGGAGGAGGTTGGAGAGCGTCAGGCCCGCCGTGCCCAACATGCCGGCGTGGACAAAGCCCCGCCGGGACATGCTCAGCCGACGGAACTCGTCACAACCCGGATAGATGCGTCTCATTCAGAAAAGCCCGCGCGAACGGGATGAAGTTCGGACGGCGGGTGGGGGAAGGCGATTCAGGGGAAGGACGGGAAGGGTCAGAAAGATGGGGTCAGAAAGATTGGGAGAAGAGATATGGCACAGGCGAAGGGCGCGAGCGCGGGCGGACCGCGACGTTCACGTCGCTTCAACATGCGAACGCCGCAGAGCGTGAGTTCACCCAAGTGCTACGAACGCTGAAGCGGCATGAATGCCGCGCGCCGCCGAGGACCACGACGTTCACGTCGCTTCAAGGTGCGAATGCCGTAGAGCGTAAGTTCACCAAAATGCTACGAACGTTGAAGCGGCATCAATGCCGCGCGCCGCTGAGGAGCGCGACGTATACGTCGCTTCAACGTGCGAACGCCGTAAAGCGTGGGTTCACCAAAGTGATACGGACGGTGAAGCGGCATGAATGCCGCGCGCCTCTGAGGACCGCGACGTTTACGTCGCTTCAAGGTGCGAATGCCGTAGAGCGTAAGTTCACCAAAATGCTACGAACGCTGAAGCGGCATAAATGCCGCGCGCCACTGAGGACCGCGACGTTTACGTCGCTTCAAGGTGCGAACACCGAAGAGCGTAAGTTCACCAAAATGCTACGAACGCTGAAGCGGCATGAATGCCGCGCGCCGCTGAGAACCGCGACGTTTACGTCGCTTCAACGTGCGAACGCCGTAGAGCGTAAGTTCACCAAAATGCTACGAACGCTGAAGCGGCATAAATGCCGCGCGCCGCTGAGGAGTGCGACGTTCACGTCGCTTCAAGGTGCGAATGCCGTAGAGCGTAAGTTCACCCAAGTGCCACGAACGCTGAAGCGGCATGAATGCCGCGCGCCGCTGAAAGCGGACAGGAGTGTCCGCTTCACTTTACTTGGAGCGGAACAGCTCGCTCTGGACGATGGCGTGGATGAGGGAGCGCAGGCCGTAATCATCCTTCGCAGCGCTCTGGGCGATGGCTTCGATGGCCGGCTGGTCGAGGCGGGTGGCGGGGGCACCGGTGGCGTAGGTGACGAGGTGGCGGGTGACGCCCCGGGCGAGCTGCGCGGGGTTTTGGGCGATGACCTTCCGCAGCTCGCGGAGGTCGGTGAAGGTCTGGCCGGTCGGCGTCTTGCCGCTGCAATCCACGGGCAAGCCCTCGGTCCACCACGCGCCGCTCTTCCGCTCGGGGTTCAGCACGCGGTAGTTCTTCCGGTAGGAACCGGTGACATCGAAGCTCTCCAGCGCGAAGCCGTAGGGATCGAACTTCGCGTGGCAGGCCATGCAGGAGCCCTGGCTGCTGTGCAGGGCAAGCTGCTCGCGCAAGGTCTTCGCGCCGCGAATGTCCGGCTCCACGGCGGGGATGTCCGGGGGCGGCGGCGGGATGGGGATGCCCAGCAGCCGCTCGGCGACCCACACGCCGCGCTTCACGGGGGAGGTATAGGTGCCGTTCGCGGTGACCTTCAGCACGGCGGGCTGCGTCCAGATGCCGCCGTAGGGCGAGTCGGCGGCGAGGCTGACCTTTTGCAGCGCAAGGCCGGTGACGCCCGGCACGCCGTAGTGCTTGGCGAGCGGCTCGTTCAGCAGCGCCCAGTTCGGCGCGACGAAGTCCCGCACGCTGCGGTTCTCGTCCAACACACGGCGGAAGAAGGCGCGCGTCTCCTCCACGCTGAAGCGCTTGAGCAGGTCGTTCTTCGCATACTCCGGGTAGAGCTTGCTGTCGGGCGAGGTGTCGTCAATTGCGCGCAGGCCGAGCCACTGGTCGGTGAAGTCGGCGACGAAGCGCCCGGCCTTCGCGTCCTTCAGCAGGCGGTCGGTCTGCGCGGCGAGCACCTTGGGATCGCGGAGCTTCCCCTGTCGCGCAACGTCGAGCAACGCGTCGTCGGGCGTGGAGTTCCAGAGGAAGTAGGCGAGGCGCGAGGCCAGCGCGAAGTCATTCAGCGGACCCGGCTCCTCGATCACGCACAGAAACTCCGGGGCGGTCATCAGCTCGATGACGGTGTCGCGCAGGGCGTTGTCCGTGGAGCTGCCCACGTCGAGGCGTTCGGCGAAGGTGAGCTTGAGCCGCGTCAGTTCCTCCGCCGTGAGATCGCGGCGGAAGAAGCGCGCGCCGATGCGCTTGATCGTGGCCTCGGCTGCCTTGAGCTGCACGTCGCGGTTTTGCAGGCCGCCTTGCAGGATCTCGCGGAAATCGGCGCGGAGGAAGACATCGCCCGCGAGCGGCATGGCGGGCTCCTCGATCTCGACCCACTGGATGGCCAGCCCGGGACCGCGGCACTGGCTGGCCTGCGAGTTCTTCGGCACCTGCACGCCGAGGCCGAAGGGGACGAGGCGGAAGTTGTCGCTGATCGGCACGAGGTCGTTCACCTCGGGGGTGCGGAGGTAGATTTCGGCTTCGAGGATGGCGGGTTTACCGGGCGGCGCTTCGAGCACGGTGAGCAGCTCGATGATCTGCGGATACGCGCCCGTGTGCCCGGCGTAGATGCCGAAGGGCAGCGGCTTGTCGGTTTGGTAGCCGTAAACCGACATGCGCAGGCGGTGCAGGCCGGGGTTGCGCGGGCCGTTGAAGCCGCGCAAGGGGCCGGAGGTGGTGTCGGTGTTGAAGGAGACCTTGGTGCCGTCGGGCAGTTCGAGGATGTGGCCCTTTGACTGCTCGCTCTCGCGCGGCAGCGCGCGGACGGTGCGGGTCGGGTCGAAGGGGCTGGCGGGCGCGGCGTTGGTGGCCTTCTTCTCGCCGAGGAGGTCGTCCACGTCATCGGTGGGACGGGGCTTGGGGGCGGCCTTGGGCGGGCCTTTGGGCATGGGCCGGAGGAGGCGCGAGAGCATGTCCTCGGTCATCTTGATGTAGCCGGCCGCGCCGACCGCCGAGAGCGGGAGCGCGGCGCTGACCTTGTCGTAACCGTCCACGCGGCCATCGGCGGGGAGGTTCAGGCCGATGGTGGGCCGGAGGCCGAGCAGGTCCTGCACGGTGTTCGCGTATTCCGTGCGGCTGAGACGGCGGAACTTGCTGCGGCCCTCCTGCCGCTGCTTGGCCAGCAGCGCGCCGGTGAACTCGCCGCGCACCCACGCCACGAGCGCGGCGCGTTCCGCCGCGGTGGGCTGCTTCTCATCCTTCGGCGGCATGGTGCCGGCCTCGAGCTGGTCCAGCACGCGGAACCACACGTCACGTTCGCCGCTCAACTGCTCCAGGGTGCGAGCACCGTTCAGGCTGACCCGGGCCTTCGCCTTCGCACCGCTGTGACATTCGGTGCAATAGGTGGTGAGCAAGGGCTGGACGCGGGTGGTGAAAGTGGAGGCGGCGTCCTGGGCGCTGGCGATGTGGGCGAGCGCGAACGTGCCGAGAATGAGAAATTCGAGACGAGGAAACTTCATGCGCTGGAGAAACCACATAGTCATCTAATGAATATCGAGCCGACCATGAAGATAAGAAAAACCCAGCCGACAGCTTCGAGCCCCGGCCGACGGCGCATGCCAAAAAAGATGCAGGCCAGAGGAACGGCAACGATACCAACGAGGACAAGGCCGGCGCGGGCTTGGCCCACAATCTTGCGCGTCGGGGGCGTCGTCGTTTGGTCCACCACAATGCGACCGGTGCTGGGCAGAATGGCAGCGACGAACATCAACGCGAGCAGGATTGCCAACGCGCTTCGTCCCCACGGCCATCCTTTGCGCTCGTTTTGCTCCATGTGAACAGGCTGCCTGCCTCAATGTTAGACCAGCCCATCAATCGTCCCCACGCCGGAGCCGAACTGCCCGGTCTCGACCCCATGCCGTTGCAGCATGCTGACGAAGAGCTTGCCCAGCGGCGTGTTGTTCTTGCGATCACCGGCGATGTGCGTGCCGTGCTTCCAGCCCCCGCCCGCGAGCAGGATCGGGAGGTTGGTGGTGCCGTGGCCGCTGGCGTCGCCGAGATTGCTGCCGAGCAGGATCTGCGTCTGGTCGAGCAGGCTGGCACCGCCCTCCTTCGTGTCGCGCAGCGCGATGAAGAAGTCGCGGAAGGCGGCCATCTCCGCGCGCTCGATGATGCGGAGCTGCTCGATCTTCGCGGGGTTGCGCCCGTGGTGCGAAAGGCCGTGATGGTCCTCGGTCACACCCTCGATGGGCGGCTTGAGGTCCATGCCCTTGATGAAGATCGTCACCACGCGCGTGGAGTCCGTCTGCAGGGCGAGCTTGGTCAGGTTGAAAAGCAGGCGCGCGCGGCCCACGTTGTCACTGCGGTCCAGCGTGTCCGTTGGCGGGGCTTCCTCGATCACCGGCTTCGGGCGCGTGACCCAGGCCTCGTCGGCCTGCAACTGCTTCTCCATGTCCCGCACGGCCTCGGTGTAGTCGGCCACCTGCTGCTGGTCATGCGCGCTGAGGCGGGGCTTGAGCGCAGCGAAGCGGTCGCCCATGCGGTCCAGCACACTCTGGCCGCGCTTGAGGCGGGCCATCTCCAACTCCACGTCCCTGGCTTTGCCGGCGAGGAAGAGGCGGGCGAAGATGTCCGACGGCTTGTAGAGCGCCGGGATGCCCGCGCCGCTGGTGGAGTGCGTGAGCGGGCTGCCCTCCTGCGTGGAGAGAGTCAGCAGCGGGAAACGCGTGGCGTTGCCGACGTGCCGGGCTGCGACGTAGTCGAGCGAGACGGTGTTGCGGAAGCCGCCGGCGGTGGGGTGCTTGGCGCTGGTGAGGAAGCACGCCTCGGAGGCGTGGTCGCCGCCGATCTCCGGGTGCGAGATGCCGGAGAAGACGGTGCACTGGCTGCGCACATCGCCCAGCACCTTCATATACTCGCTGGGCTGGTAATCGCGCCCGGCCTGCTCCGGGAAGAACGACGGCCCGTAAAGACCAAACCCCGTGCAAACGGTGACCATGCGGCGGGGCGGCCCGGCAGCAGCCGCGGCTCCGGCGAGGCTCTCCAGCCACGGCAAGGCCAGCAGTGCCGAACTGGTGCGGAGGAACTGGCGGCGGGTGGGGGAGGAAGCGGGGAGCATAGGCTTCAAGTTCTGAGCGACAGGCGTGAAGTCAAAGAATTACTTGGCGGAATCTATTCCAAATCCCATTTGGCATCCGGGGCACCGTTGGTGTTCGGGGTGGCGGTGCCTGCAATCAGGAATCCCAGCGACCTGGCGAGAACTGTTTCCGCGTGGCCATCCACCCAGCCGGTGGTGGTCTTGCCCTCGTGGCGGCTGATGACGCGGCGTGAAAATGGCTGGGTAAAGCTGCCGCCCGCAGCCGGAGTGTCAAAGCTGATCCGTTCGTTCGGGTTCACCGAAGAACCTTGCTGGCCCTGCCAGTTGGCCGGGTCCGTCTCGGTCGCCCAGGAGGCGGGGACGCCGAAGGCGGAGTCCGCGAACACCACGGTTTCCGAGGGCTTGTTCACGTTCAACTCACGGAGCCGGGTGCTGGGGGTGTATCCGCTCCATCCCAACTGTGGCTGGCTCAAGCCGATGCCAAAATCGTTCGAGGTCCAGCCCACCGGTTGCTTGGGACATTGGAACAGCATTTTGTCAGGCGCGGAAAAACGCTTGAGCTGGTCAGGCCACCAAGTGTCCGCCGTGGCCGGATTGCGAACCACGAGGGCGGGTGCCGACGGGGCGCCAGGCGAAACGAACGGCGTCAAGACCCCGTCGTGTTCGTCGTTGTAGAGCTTGTAGGCCAGGGCGATTTGCTTGTAGTTGTTCAGGCACTTGGAACCTACGGCCTTGGCCTTGGCCTTGGCCAGGGCCGGGAGCAGCATCCCGGCGAGGATGGCGATGATGGCAATGACCACCAGCAACTCGATCAGGGTGAAGGCCTGTCGAAAAGAGGCGGGCAACGGTCGGGTGGCGTTCGTCATGCGCCGGTAGTGACTGGCCAGCGACGGAGCGTATTCAGAAACCGGCGCGATTCACGGGACAGGGGCAAACGAAAGCCCGCGCAGTCGCCTGCGCGGGCTGATCGTGATGCCAGGAGCCGGTTACAACTCCGATTCGTCCTCGGCCTTGAGCGAGGTGACCTGCGAGGCGCCTTCGAGGGCGGTGACTTCGCTCACCAGTTCATCGGCCCGGGCCGGGTCGCGGAGCAGGAGGCGGAAGGAGAAATCCGCCCCTTCATAGCCCTGATGCGAACGCTGGCTGGCGAGATGGACCTTTCGCGCGTGGCGGTTGAGCAGCACGCTGAGGTCGTTCAATTCGCTCTGCGAACGGGCCCAGTGGAGGTTCAGGATGAGGTCAAACCGGTGCCGCGCACCAAAGTTCGTGGCCCACAGATAGACCATCAGGATGAAGATGATGCCCGCGCCGACAATGGTGGTGGAGAACTTCTGGGTGCCGCAGCCCATGCCAATGAAGATGGACGTGAGCACGAAGGTGGTGTCCAGCGTGTCGCGCAAGATGTTGCGGAAGCGCACGATGGCGAACACCGCCATCATGCCGAATGCGGTGACGATGTTGTTCGAGAGCACGGTCATCACCAGCGAGACGATGACGGGCGTGACGACAAGCGCGTTCACGAAGGAGCGCGAGTAGCTCAGGCCGGCGTGCGTGAGCATGTAGGTCCACGCCAGCGTCTGGCCCAGCAGGAAGGACAACAGCAGGCCCAGGACGACGGCCGGGATGTTCGGCGGCGCCAGCGAGGTGTCACCTTGGAAAAAAATCCACTCGTTCATGCGATTCGTATTTTTGGGTTAGAACTGGAGAGCAGGATTAGGATTGGGACGAGGATTACGAGAAAAATTCTTCGCGGGCGGCCCGTTTTTGCTCCGGTTGGCCGGCCCGAGCGTGTGCTGGCGAGTCATTTTCAAAAGAGCGTCCGGGTGGCCCGCACGCCCTCGACGAGAATCTGGCTCTCATCGAAGGCCTCCAGCGACTGGCGGGTGCGCATGGTCTGCGTGGCGTTGATGGCCGAGAAGAACTTCTCGCCCTTGAGGGCGATGCCGTCGGCATACTTCGCGGCGGTGGTGGTGGTGAGGCCGAAGACCCGGGTGCATTCCCGGAGGAAGTCCGGGAAGCGGCCGGTGAACTTGAACTCGAGGATCACGTCCTTGCCGAAGACGCAGGTCGGATGCATCTGGTCGGTCTCCAGCCGGGCGGTGGGCTCGGCCGAGATGAGGACGTTGCGGTCAAAGGTAATGCGGAGGGAATTGTCGTGCGGACTGACCCAGGCCTCACGGAGGTAATGAACGTGGGCCTTGGGGACGGCCTTGTATTCCTTGAGGAACTGGCTGAACCGCTGGAGGGCGACCAGTTCCTTGGGATTTCCCTGTTTGACGAGGTGCTCCGGCTTGGGCAGGTGGCCGGCGAGCACGTAGTCCACGGACTTGCGCCGGACGCCGCCGCGCTGCTTGAGGATGGCGTTGTTCATCCGCCGCTTGATCTCGAAGAAGACCGGCGAGTCAGGCTGGTTGTCGTAGAAACGCAGGCGCAGCTTGAAGCGGTTCTTGTTCCCGTTGATGGTGTGCCAGTAGATCGTGAGCGCCTCGGAATCGAGGTAAAGGCTGTGGATCGGGTAGGAATTATGCGGTTTGCCGACGCCGAAGTCATCCAGCACCGTATAGGCGCTGACGAACCGCGCGACCGCAAGGGCGGTGGCCTCTGGGATGATGTATTTCAACTCCCAGCGCTGTAGCTGCATTTCCCGGCTCATGCCTTTTTCGCGAACGTCATTTTGCTTCCCGGTGGAACCGGGCGGTTGTTACAAGCAAATGGCGGGGAGGTAAAGTTTTTCCGCCGCAACTTGGCAGTTTTCGCGCCGCGTCCCATGAGCGATACTGGCGTGGCTGGCGCGACCCGGCCTATGATGACAGCGTTTGCCCAACGACATCCCGAACTGATCTGGTCGAACTCGCAGGCCGGCGACGAGGTGTTTCTGCGCGCCGCCCTGCTCAAGCCGCGCTTCCACACCGTGCTGGACGCCTGCGTGGAGTTCGGCCTGGGCCGTGTCCGAGCCGAGTGGGCGGAACTGGTGGCGGAGAACACCCCGGAAGCCCGGCGGGCCGCACCGGCCGTGACCCGCATGCTCCGCAACATCGAATTAGGATTCACCGATGCCAGGCCGGAACACGGGAAGCGGTAGTTGCCCGTTCGCGCCGTTGGGTGCAAATCAGGTTTTGGGTTCCTCTCATTAGCACCCGGCTTTAGCCGGGTGTTGGGGCAACCGCACGCTGGCCAGCCGTTTTAACGGCTTTTGCCAGCCGCACCAACCGCCTTCCGGGGCAAACCGTTGAAACGGGCGCATCTGGACACTGCCCCCGAAAGCCGACGGAGCGCGGGTCTGTGACCCGCAGCAACGTCCGATCACCCGTCCCGCTGGCCTACACGAACCGCAAGGGACAAGCGTGGCCGCTGCGGGTCGCAGACCCGCGCTCCGGGGGCAGTGTCGAGATGCGCCCCGTTGAAACGGCTCGCCCTCGCCCCAACCGCTTTCGCCCGGCTAAAGCCGGGTGCTAATGAGATTTTGCTATGTGCTCAAAACCAGATTTGCACCCCGCGCCGTTGCCTCCGCTCCTATTCGCGTGACTTCCCAGCCCGCGACCGTTAACACCCCGCGCCGTGCTAGGTGCCATTCTCGCCACTATTCTGTTCTCCTTCTCCGCCGTCTCCGGCGCGCGGGTGGCCAAGCTCATGGGCGGCACGGAGGCGAACTTCTGGCGGCTCTGCCTGGCCACCCTGTTCCTCGCCGCGGTGGCGCATGCCTTCGGCGCGGGGCTGGACGGCGACGGATTTTACCTCTTCATCATCAGCGGCTGCATTGGTTTCGGTCTCGGGGATGTCTCGCTGTTTCAAGCCTACCCGCGCCTCGGCTCCCGCCTGACCATTCTCATCGTCCACTGCCTCGCCGCGCCCTTCGCGGGGCTGGTCGAGTGGCTGTGGCTGGGCACCACGCTCACAGCGGCACAGATGCTGTGTGGGGCGGTCATCCTGACCGGCGTGGCAGTCGCGCTCGCGCCCACCCATGAAACCCATGAGGAGCGCCGACAGTTTGGCATCGGCATCGGCTTCGCCGTGCTCGGGGCGATCGGCCAGGGCGGCGGCGTGGTGCTGACGCGCAAGGCCTACGCGCTGTGCGCTGCGGCCAGCCAGCCGATGGACGGGGTCACGGCGGCCTACCAGCGCATCATCGGTGGCGTGATCATCTCCGGTCTGGCGCTGCTGGTGGTGAAGCGGCAGTTCCTCCTGGCCCGGGGGCAGGCCCCCGCCCCGCCCGGCGAGATGTCCACCGGCGAGAAATGGCGCAAGTGCTGGAAGTGGATTGTCTTCAACGCCTTGGCCGGCCCCGCGCTCGGCGTTAGCTGCTACCAATGGGCGCTCAAGACCACCCCGTCGGCCGTCGTCCTGCCCATCGTCGCCCTCTCGCCGCTGGTGGTGATGCCGTTCTCACGCTGGCTGGAGCAGGAGCGGCCCACGAGGCGCTCCACCCTCGGCGCGGTCATTGCCGTGGCCGGTGCGGTGGCGCTGGCGCTCGCCAGCACGAAGCATTGACCCATTCCGCAGTCTTGCGCCCGCGTCACTTCCCGGTAACTTTCCCTGCGCCCCACTACGTCTGGTGGGCGGTGTTTGCTGAAATCCTGACCCTCAAGCCCATGTCGCTGTCCCGCATTTTACTGGCGTTGCTCCTCACTGTCGGTGGCTTGTCCGCCCAAAATGGCGACAAACCCGGCGAGAAACAGGAACCGCGCGTGCCCAAGGAGAAGATCCCCGCCAACCCGCCCCTCTCGCCCGAGGCCGCGCTCAAGACCTTCAAGCTCCAACCCGGCTTTCGCATCGAGGTGGTCGCCGCCGATCCATTGATCGAGACGCCCATCGCCATGCAGTGGGATGCGGACGGGCGCATCTGGGTGGTCGAGATGCCCAGCTACATGAACACGCCCGCCGCTGCGGGTGAGATGGAGCCGATCAACCGGATCAGCGTCCTGGAAGACACCAACGGCGACGGCAAGATGGACAAGAAGACCGTCTTCCTCGACAAGCTGGTGATGCCCCGCGCCCTCTGCCTGGCCTACGGCGGCGTGCTGGTCTGCGAGCCGCCCGCGCTGTTCTGGTATCCCATCGAGGCCGGTCTAAAGCCCGGCACCCGCGTGCTGGTGGACAAGAACTTCGCCCCGAACGGCTTCAAGAACCCCGAGCACACCGGCAACAGCCCGACGTGGATGATGAACAACTGGATTGTCCCGGCGAACCACAACTTCCGCTTCCGCAAAATCGAGGACGACTGGAAACGCAGCGCCACCACCTCGCGCGGCCAGTGGGGCCTGACCATGGACGACTGGGGCCGCCCCTATTACAACTCCAACTCCGACCAGCTCCGCACGGACCTCGTGCCCAGCGAGTATTATTTCCGCAACCCCCTCTATCGCACCACCGCCGGCCTGAGCCGCGCGCCGATGACCAACCAGACCGTGTATCCCGGGCGCGTGAATCCAGGCGTCAACCGGGGCTATCAGGCCAACACGCTCAAGCCCGACGGCACGCTCGCCAAATACACTGCCACCTGCGGACCGGGCATCTATCGCGGCGATAATTTTCCGGCGGAGTTCGTCGGCAACGCCTTCATCCCGGAGCCCTCAGCCAACTTTGTCCGTCGCATGGTGCTCACCGAGAAGGCGGGCGAACTTACCGGCACGAATCCTTACCCCGAAGCCGAGTTCCTCACCTCGACCGATGAACTCTTTCGCCCCATCAACGCCTACACCGGCCCCGATGGCTGCCTCTACCTCGTGGACATGTATCATGGCATCCTCCAGCACAAGGTCTTCCTTACGAGCTACCTGCGCAAACAGTCCGAGGACCGCGGCCTCGACAAGGTCATCAAGCATGGCCGCATCTACCGCATCGTCCACACCGGCAAGCCGCCCGGCCCCAAGCCGCAGCTCGCCTCGGCAGCCCCGGAAGCGCTTGTGAACACCCTCTCCCACCCGAACGGCTGGTGGCGCGACACCGCCCAGCGGCTCCTCGTCGAGAAGCCCGCCGGCGCGGCCATCGCCCCCCTCAAGCAGATGGCCCTCGCCGCCGCCGACCCCCGCGCTCGTCTGCACGCGCTCTGGACGCTCGATGGCATGGGGCAGATGGATGCCGACACGCTAATCGCCTCCCTCAACAAGGAGAAAAACGGCCAGGTCCGCGCCGCCACCGTGCGCATCTCCGAGGGCGCCCTGCGAACTTCGGACCGGGACAAAGTGTTGCCCAAGCTGGTTGCCCTCGCGGACACGAAGGACATCCATACGCAGATCCAGCTCGCGTTTTCCCTGGGTGAGGCAAAGGACGCCACCGCCGAGACCGCGATGGCTTTGCTGGCCCGCAACGCCGGCACCAATGCCATCATCCGCGACGCGCTCATCAGCGGCCTGGCCCTGCGCGAAGTAGAGATGCTGGAGCGCGTCGCGCAGGACAAAGCCTGGGCGGACAAGGCCAAGGTGCCCGGCGGCGAGGCCTTCATCAGCGCCCTGTCCAAGACTGTCTTTCAGCAGGCCCGCGGCGACCGGGTCAACAAGCTGCTCGAACAGATCACCCACAAGGAAAACCCGAAGTGGCAGACGCTCGCCGTGCTGGCCAGTCTGAACGTGGCCCCGCCCTCCACCAAAAAAGGTGAACCGCCCCCGCGCGTCAAATACGTGAAGCTCGCGGCGGAGCCCCCTGCCCTCGCCACGCTGGCCAAGTCCGACGACAAAGCGGTCCTTGCGGCCGTCAAGAAGCTCGACCAGGTCGTCGTCTGGCCGGGCAAGCCCGGCGTGGTGCTGCCCGTCATCAAGCCGCTCACCACCGGCGAGCAGGCCCGCTTCGAGGTCGGCAAGGTCATGTTCGAATCCACCTGCGCCGCCTGCCATCAGGTGCATGGCTACGGCCAGGACGGCCTTGCCCCGCCGCTCGTGGACAGCGAGTGGGTGGCCGGCTCCCCGGACCGCCTCGCCCGCATCATCCTGCACGGCGTCGGCGGTCCGATTACCGTCCTCGGCAAAAAATGGGACATGGACATGCCCGGCCACGGCACCTTCGATGACGAGACGGTCGCCGCCGTGATGACCTACCTCCGCCGCGCCTGGGACCATGACTACGACCCCGTCGCGCCGGACTTCGTGAAGAAGGTCCGCACGGACACCGCCGGCCGCGAGTCGGCGTGGACGGATGTGGAGTTGAAGAAGATCAAGTAAGGCCTCGGCTGAATGCAGGAAGCCTGAGTCCCTTTCATTAGCACCCGGCTTTAGCCGGGTGTAAACGGCGGTTTAGCGCAAACCGTTTCAACGGTTTGCGCCATGGCCCGGCATTCCGAGGATAGAAAGCCGTTGAAACGGCTGGCCCTTCTCCTCCCCAACTCACCCGGCTGAAGCCGGGTGCTAATGAGACAGAGCCGTGCCACTCGAACAACAATCCACGGAAAGCGGCTTGTCGGCATGAGCACAGGCTGACAGATTGGCCGCATCGAACTGATGTTCAAAGTCACGCAGGAAGGCGACGGCGGCTTCGTCGCCGAGTGCTGTTCGCACAATATTGTCACTCAGGGCGACAGTGCTGAGGAACTCCGGGCGAACGTGTCGGAGGCTGTCGCCGCTTACTTCTTCGACCAGCCAAAGCCTTCCGCTTTCTCACTTGAGGCGCTGGCCGATGCAGGCTTTTCCTTCGAGCCGATGGCTAAACCAAATGTCCCGCCATGCCGGTTTTGAAAGCCCGCCGCCGACCTTCTTCATGAGCCACCTCCCCCAAGCCCGCCGCGTCTTCGACATCGAACTCGCCGCCCTCCGTGCGGTGCGGGCGCAGTTGGACGAATCCTTTGATGCGGCGGCGGACCTCCTCCTGCAAACCCTGCGCCAGCGCGGCAAGCTCGTCATCGTCGGCATCGGCAAATCAGGCAACATCGGCTCGAAACTCGCCGCCACGCTCACCAGCACCGGCTCCACCAGCGTCGTCCTGAGCAGCGTGGACGCGTTGCACGGCGACCTCGGCATCATCAACGACGGCGACCTCGTGCTGGTGCTGAGCTACTCCGGCGAGTCGGATGAACTGGTCAATCTGCTGCCGGCCCTCAAGCGCTTCGCCGTGAAGCTCATCGCCTTCACCGGTAATCCCAAGTCCACCATCGCCCGTCACAGTGACGTGGTGCTGAATGTCCATGTGCCCAAGGAGGCCTGCCCGTTCAATCTCGCCCCCACCGCCAGCACCACCGCGATGCTAGTGATGGGGGACGCGCTCGCGATGGCTGTGCTCGACGCACGCGGCTTCACGCAAAAGGACTTCGCCCGCTACCACCCCTCCGGCGCAATTGGTCGGGCACTGCTCGTGCAGGTGCGCGACATTATGCGCACCGGCGACCGCAACGCCATCGCCCCACAAACGCTCGCCGTGCGCGACGCGCTCATGGTGATGACCAAGGCCAAGTCCGGCAGCCTCGCCATCGTGGACAAGCGCGGGAAGCTCGCCGGCGTCTTCACTGACGGTGACTTCCGCCGCCGCATGTCCACGGACCCCGACCTGCTCACGCGGCCACTGGCCGAGGTGATGACCCCCAGCCCAATTTGTATCCGGGACGAATCCCTGGCCGCCGAGGCGCTCAAGATCTTCAACGAGCGGAACATTGACGACCTCATCGTGGTGAACGCGAAGCGCGAACCAGTCGGCCTGGTGGACTCGCAGGACTTACCGAAGCTGAAGTTGATGTGAGAGGCGCGAGTCAATCGCCGCCGCCACCGCAACCTCCGCACCCCCCGCCGCCGCCACCTCCTCCACAGCCCCCGCCACCGCAACCCCCACCGCCACCGCAACCACTGCTGCTGCCACCACCGGGAGGCGACAGCCGTTTCTGCAACTCTGCGTAGGCGGTGCCCTCCAGCAATTCCATGCCGAAAACCCCGAGGGCCAGCGGCATGAGCGCCCCGGTTGGACAAGCGGATGCCCTTGACGCGGAGTTGCGCATCTTCGCATGAACCACCTGGAGCATCTCCAGAGCCTGGTCACCCCGGCGGCTGCGACATGGACGCCGGAGGAAGACGACCAGTGCAAGGATCGAACTCGCAATGCAGAGGAAGACGAGGATGCCGACCGGCCTGCCCCGCGCGAGGCCGATGGCCAGCTTCACCATGCCGATGGCAGGAACGGCCAGGGCAACGAGGAGCGGCAGGAGCCTGGCCTTGGTTGCGTGTTCATCTGGCACAAAGAAGCCCCCATCGCGCAGTTGTTTCTGCATCATCTCGACCGCGTTCGCCATGCTTTCCCGCAAGTCTTTGAGGGTCATCCCGGGGTTTCGGTTGATCGTATCGCAGATGCCTCGCTCGAACGGGTGCGCGTTGCGTCCGAGGGGATTCAGGGCTGCAAGCGGGGTGCCGACGCTTTCACCAACGGAGAGATGCTGCCATGAGGCAAGGCTGGCAACAGCGGCGTTGACCGCAAGCACGGGACCGCCGTTGAGACATGCGATAACATACGGGTCATCCGGCAGATCGCGAGACCGGGGCGGCTCCTCGGGCAGCGACCACCGCAGCCGCAGCCGCCAGGCGATGAAGTAGCCGACCAGGGTCGCCGGGATGAAGAACATCAGGAAGTCGGGCCCCTTCCAGTCGAAGACGTTCAACGAGGCCAGCGCGCCGGTGCAACCGGAGGCCAACAGCGCGATCCCAGTGACCGCGAGACTGGCCTTGCCCGCCTGAAACCAGCGGGGCTTGGGGATGACCCAGTTGCGCTGGGCGTTGATGCGCTGGAAGTGCTCCGCCTGGCCGAAGCGGGTGGCGGCATCCGGCCAGATGTCGCGCGGAGGCAGCTCGTCGAAGGCACGCACATAGCTGGCGAGCGTCTGTGCGTAGAGATCGCGGAACTTCTCGGCCTCGTCCGCACCTCCCTTTGTTGGGTGGTGGTGCAACGGGCGCTTCAGCACCTCGCCGCAGAAGCGTTTCCAATAGGACTCCGTGTAGGTCAGGTGCAGGTGCCAGGCCTGGTCCACGTCCTCGGACGGGCAGGCGACGTGCGGCGCAGTGAGGGCGAGGAAGGCGAAACGCTTGTATTCCTGCACCACCCGCCGGGCGTAGTCAGGCGTCCAGCCATTCTCACGCGCCAAGCGGGCGGTGAACGGGAGCGGCACGCCGGGTTCGTCGGGGTGGAAGGCCTCCAGCCTTGCCAGCAGCTCGGTATGGTGGGTGTTCATACGACTTCTGCCTTTCAGAGGGTGTTCGGAAATTAGCTGCAACCTCTTGAGAGGGTGGAAGTTTG
>CAZCBE010000001.1:81155-265264 GCA_964496695.1 uncultured Klebsiella sp. | reverse complement strand
AGCGTCCTCGCTTGCCCGGCGTGGCGAGGGCGGGGGCAGTGTCGAGATGCGCCCCCCGTCACCGACGCCCTCATTTTGAATGCCACCGCCCCCGTCCCCTTTGCACCACCCTGCCCGCCTTCGTTCCCTCCCATGATTCTGTGCCCCTTCCTCGCCTTGCCCAGCCCCCCCTCCCCATCTGTGGTCGTCTTGAATCTGCGGGAAATCCTCCCGTCCCCCGTAGCGCCCGTGTCCCGCGGGCCGTGCCGCTGGCGTCCTCGCCGGCCCCGTTGCGCGTGCGCCTCACTCAACGCCAACCTTCGGACTTTGAACCTTGAACCTTGAACTTCCCCTCCCCCTCCCGTTAATCCCGCAAATCCTGTCCTTCCCTTCACGCCCGCTTCTAGTTCAGCACGCCTTGCACTCCTGGTCGGACCGGCCCATCCGGCTGCTGCTGTTTCGGTGCCTGCCGCCAGTGGATGGTCTCCGGCAACGGTGGCGGACTGCCAGGATGCATCGCCTGCAGGATCACCCGCACAAAACCCTCCGCCTGCATCTGGGAAATCGCGAACACCATGAACTGCTGGTTCTTGAGCACTTCCGGCAGCACGTTGACGCCGAACTTGGCAATCCACGCCTGGCAGTTCAGCACCGGCTCCTGCAATTCAAGCAGGGAGGTGATGGTGCGGTGGAACAGCGGCAGCGGACCGGTCGCCTCGGTTCCCAAAGGCCGCACCACGTCGAGCGCCTCGAGCAGGTGTCGCCGCGTCTGCTCGTGATTCTTGCGGTTGGCTTCGAGCCGCGCGAGCCCGAGGCAGGCCTCCGGGTAGAAGCCCACCGCCAGCGCCTCCTGATACAACCCCGCCGCCCGCTCGTCCTCCCGCGCCATCTCATAGGCTTCGCCCAGGCGGACGAGCAGGCGCGGCTGCTTCGCGTTCTCCTTCGCCCTGGCCGTCCACTCGGCCGCCAAGTCCGCCGCGCGATGCAGCAAGGCGATGCGGACCTTCGCGAACGCCAGTTCCGCGTCCTGCCGGGCTTCGGCTTCGAGCGGCTGCAGCCGCTCTTCCGCCTCGCGCATGTATCCGCCGTCGAGCAGGAGCGTGATCAGGAGCTTGGCGTGCTCCTTGTTGCGTGGAGCGGGCGTGCAGGCCTTGCGCGCGCTGAGCATGGCGCTCTGCAGCTTGCCTCGGCGCGACTGGCACAGCGCCAGCAGCATGAGGAAGGTGGGCTCGTCCGGCCGATCCTTGATCACCACCAGCAAAAACGCCTCCGCCCGCGCCCACTCACCAAAGAGCAGCAGCGCCCAGGCGGCCGCCCACGTGGTGGACGGCGTGGTGAAACCCGCTCTCAACTGCAACTGGGCCAGCGCCAGGTTGTGCGGGTCCGGCAGTTGAAGTCCTGCCGCAGCGACGACCATGCCGATGGCTCCTTCTATCGAGTCGGGCACTTCGTCCCGGCATTTTCTTGCGGCCACATAAGCCCGCAGATAGTCGCATCTGCCCAGCGCGGCATAGCATTCCATGGCCAGCAAAGCCGCCTTCTGACGGGACTTCTTCTCCGTCGCCACCAGTTCGCTCAACTGCGCTTCGATCACCTTCTGGGCGGCCTGACGTTCCTCATCAGTCCTCGGCGGCGGCGGTGGCTCCTTCAATAACGCAAAGTCCGGCACGGGCAGCAGCATCCGGTCCTTGTAGCGTCCCGCCCGGTGGAGCAGCACTGCTCCAACCACGGCGATGACTGCGAAGCTCCCCAGTCCAAAGCTCAGCTCGTTGAGCAGCCAGGCTGCCACCCCGGTGCCTGCGCCGATCAGGCCCAGCACCCAGCCCGCCAGTTCCCAGCCATTGGACTGGCCTCGCCGCCGGGCCTTCCGCACCCACTTCCGCAGTTCCTTGCTGTCCTTCTCCTCCTCCTGGGCGGCGACCCGCTGAATCTCGGCAATCAGTTTCTCCGCCACCGCGTCGGCATCGGCCAGCAGGTCCAGGCCCGGTCGTTGTCCCTCCGGAGCCGGACCGGCATCCGGCGGCAGTGCCGCGAGCCGGTCACGCAGCAGCGGGTGCGTGGCGTATTTGTTGAAGACCTTGCCTTCGTCCCCCGACGCTTCCCCCGCCGTGGCCGTGGCCAGTTCCTGCACCAGCCACCGGCTGAACCCTCCGCCCAGTTGAAACCGTGCCACCCGCTCATGCCACGGCAGCCGCGCCAGCTTGGCCTCCAGCCGGTCCAGCTTGGACAGCGACGAGCGGATGGGTCCCGCGCCGCACAGGTCGGCCGCGCCGCGGTCCGCCTCGAATTCATCCTGCCGCGCATAGGCGGCCACCAGTCGCGCCGCCAGTTTCGTCAGCCGGTCGGCGACGCTGTGCATGGGCCCGGCCAGGCCGGCCGACTGGCTGGCGCGCTCATACGCATCCATGTAGGCCGCCAGCCCGCCGGAGAGCTTGGCGGCTCGGCTCAGGCCGCCGTTGAGCAACTGCTTCAGCCCGCGCTGGATCAGCCGGGCATGGACCATCTCGTGGGCCAGCACCGCCTCCACTTCGCGCGTGGTCAGGCCCGCCAGCAGATCATAGCCGACGCCCAGAATCGTGGTGCCGGCGTTCTGGCGGACGCCCTTCAGCCGCACCCACGCATTCGCGTTCATCTCGAGCGAAACTTCCTTGGGCATCGTCACGCCCAGCCGTGTGCAAAGCTGCTGCACCTGCGCAAACAGCCCGGGGGCCTCCTCGGGCTGCAGCACGATGCGATACTCCGCGCCCTTGGACAGCAGGAAGCTGCGGCCGATGATCCCGAGCAGTTGCACCTGCTTCTCCATCTCTGCGGTGATCAGGCCGGTCAGCCCAAACCGGAGGAGGATCGCGGCCAGCACCAGTTCGAATGCCAGCACCACGACCAGCAGCAGAATCACGAACAGGGCGAAAAGATAGAACAGGAGGATCGTGGCCCCTGCGCTGAGCATCAGCGTGAGCTTCGCCGCGCCGTTCAACGGCTTTTCTGGAACGATTTGTCCTTCCTTCTCCATGGGACAAGCCAGCGTGAGCAGCCCGCCGCTGCGCGTCAACCCAGGTCTTCTGAGTTGGATCGCCGTGAACGCAGCTTGACCCTGCCGCGAAAGCCCCCGGAGCGCGGGTCTGTGACCCGCAGCAACGTCCGATTGGCCGTCCCCGCTGGCCTGCACGAAGCGCCATGGACAAGGGCGGGCAGGCTTGGCTGGCCAAGGCTACCCGGGGCTTCACCCCGGGCTGTCACCGGGCGGGCTTTCAGCCCTGCTTCGCAGTCCACGCCGCCTCGCTCATGGGAATTCCCGAAAGGCATCAAGTTTAGGCAGGAAGTTCTTCCCAATTTTCCTGCCAAATCATCGGTTGAAATGACTCCCTCAACCACGGTGCCGAAGTGCCGGCGAGCAATACTCCACCACTCCGTCCCCCCTCCTCACCGCACCAGTTCAGTCCCCCCGCTTCGCCAGTCCCGAATCATTGGGCACCTCATGCGCCGCCAGCAGGATTCTTTGGAACGCCTGCACATGCGGCAGCTCCAGGCGTCCGCGCCGCGCCAGCAGGACCACCTGTTCCTCGCCAAAGAGATGCGTGAGGTCGCGGAACTCCAGGCCCGCGTAGTCGGCCTTGCCGGCCCGGGCCTCGCTCAAGATGGCCGGGCTGACGGACGCGATGGAGATGCCGAAGCCCATGCTCACATAGTTGACCAGCACGGGCATGGAGCTGGCCGTCATGACCACGTCGAGCTTTGCTGCCAGGCCCGCCTGCTGGAACACCGCCTCCACCCGCACCCGCGAGTTGGTCCCCTCGCCGGGGAGCACCAGGGGATGCCGGGCGAGCTGGTGCAAGGTGAGACGCTTCGGGCTCATCAACGGATGCCCTTGCGCGCAGATCAGCTTGAAGGGGTAGGCCGTCAGGCGGGTGGCTTCATACTTCGCATCGGCCGCCGTCTCGGCGAGTTCGCCGATCAGGGCGATGTCCGCCTGCCCTTGCTCAAACGCGCTCCGGGCGGCGGGGGAGGGCCGGTCAATCACGGTCAGGCGCACCTCGGGATAAAGCTGGCGGTAGGTCTTCAGCGGCGCGCACAGCTCGTGCGCCACCAGGCTGGCGGTGGTGGCCACGGTGAGCCGCCGGACCAGCCGCTTCTGCCGGTCCAGGAACACGGCCTTCAGCGATTCGAACCCCTCGACGATCGGCGCGCTCAGGTCCACGAGCTGGCGGCCCTCCTCGGTCAGCTCCACCTGCTGGCCCTGCACCGTGACCAGCGCCACGCCGAACGCCGCCTCGAGCGCACGCACCTGCTGCCAGACCGAGGGCGTGGCCAGGCCCAGCCCGGCGGCGGCCTGGGCGAAGCTCCGCTGCCGGGACAGCTCCAGCAGCGCCCGCAACTGGCGCAGGCGGACCTCCTTGAAATAGGTCCGCGGCGGGGAAGGCTTCTTCATTAGGCAGCTCCTAATGGTCATTCGGAAGATTTTCAAGCCGCAATTCAATTTTCCGTGGCGTCCGGCGTCTGGAAGTGGAGACTCTCCGCACAGACACCGAAAGCGCGCATTGCAATTATGAACGAGCTTCCCTCCATGCTTCGGCTGGCAGCCGGACGGGTGGCACGTCCGGCCGGTTCCCGGCGGGGCGGTTTCACCCTCATCGAACTGCTGGTCGTGATCGCCATCATCGCGATCCTGGCGGGGATGCTGCTGCCGGCGTTGTCCAAGGCGAAGGGGTCCTCGCAGCGCACCAAGGACGTGAACAATGAGAAGCAGCTCTGCCTTGGGCTGAATCTCTATGTGGACGATTACGGTGGGAAGCAGCCGGTGTATGCCTCCCGGTTTGTCCAGACCGGCAACGCCTCGCAGGAGTATCACTTTCTGCCGCTGCTCTCGCCCTATGTGGGCCTGTCCGGCGTCGCGGACAAGCCGGCCCTTCCCAATGGTGGCCCAGGCGGGCGCATGTATGCCTACGTCCACAAACTCATCACCAACGGGCCGGTGACCAAGTCCGTCTTCTGGTGTCCCACCATGCCCGTCACTCCGGCCACCTGGGACGGCGTCACCCTGCCATGGACCTCCTTCACCTCGTATGGCCCGCTGAAACTGGGCTGGGACCCGAACTTGGCGGCCGCGTCCGAGAGCTGGGCGCCGGACACCGGCATCACGGCCAGTGACCGGCAGTTCGGTCCGTTCCTCTCGACCCACCCCAAGCCGTCCAAGGCGGGCGTCTTCGGCCATCAGCACCCCAACAACCCGGGCACCTGGATGAACATTTATACGGGCAGCGGCTGGTCGGGCATGTCCTATCACAACCCCACCTGGTCGTCGGCGAACAACCACGACAACCGGCTTCCGTTTGGTTACTTCGACGGCCATGTGGATGCCATCCCGTGGGGCGAGTTTCAAGATGCCAATCGCTATGGTCCCACGGGGGATGCGCCGCTCTGGGCGCGCCTCTATTGGTAACCCGTCCCGGCCTGCTTGTAGCCTTCTGGAATGACTACGCCTGCTCCCACCCGCATGAATGCGTCCGGCAAGGTTGACCGGCAGCTCCTTTTGGTCGTGGCGCTCCTCGCGCTGATTCTGGGCGGCGGCTGGGGCATCTGGCGGGCCGTGCGGCCTGCGGCTGCCACTGGCAGTCCGCATCCCTTCCTGGTGCTGGGCGCGGGTGCGGGCGAGGAGGTGGGCAAGCTGGCGGGCCCCAATGCCCAGGTCGTGGTGATCGTGGCCGGCGGGGAAGGGGACCCGAGCGCCGAGAAGAACGCGCAGACCTTCCGTGAGGCGTTGACCAGGCAGGGTTTGAAGGTTCTCGCCACGGAAACGATCCCGCTGCCGGAGATCGCCATGGGCGGCAGCCCCGGCAAACGGATTCCCGGCCAGCGTTACACCCAGCTCGCCACCAAGTATCCCACGGCCGGCGCGTTCATTTCCCTCGCCGGGTATCCGGGCTTCGGCCCGGCGGCACCTCCGCCGGCCAAGCCCGTCGGTCCGCCGTTTGTCGCCGTGGTGACGGCGGGACTGGACCCGGCCAGCGACGGGGCTGAGCTGCAGCGGCTGCTCGCGGCTGGTTTCGTGCGGCTGGTCATCACCCGCAAAGGCGACGGCGTGCCCACCTCCGGTCGCAGCAGCGGTCTGCGCGCCCAGTTTGACAATTACTACGAGGTGCGGTCGGCGCCTGCGGTCAATTGATCGCGGACGCAGCGGTGGGTTCCTTGCGCCTGCTACGAGGTTGCCGCTGCGGGTCGGAGCCCCGCGCTCCGTGGGGTAGCACAGGCTACCAGCCTGTGCCGAGCGGCTACCAGCCGCTCGGAATGACGACGGGGTGCGAACGGGTTGGGAGCTGCGGGTGGCTGCGGGGCCGCCTCGCCGTTTCGTCCGGCCAGTGGCCGGACGGCACCGGCTGGCAGCCTGTGCTGCCCATTCCAACTTCGGAGTTCGGGTTTAGGTCGGGCCGGGAATGATGAATAGCGTCCGGCACCGGGTAGTCGCTAGTGGGTTCCCGGACAATCTGGGTTGGTTTGGTGACAATATAGAGTCATGAAGAAGTTGATTTTCTGCGCGGGCCTTTCGCTCGCGCTTCTCGGACAGCCGTCCGCACACGCACAAGTTCCTGGCGGGGCGGCCTCACTGGTGGATGACAAGAAGGCCAAGGCCCTGCTGGACGCGGGCGATGCGCGCTTCGATGCCGGCGAGCTGGCCGCCGCGATGGACCTCTACAAGGCCGTCCTGGACCGCTATCCCATCTCCCGCTGGCGCTACATGGCGCGGCTCAAGATGGGCAAGCAGTTCCTCAAGGAGAAGAAGTTTGACCTCGCGCTGGACCAGTTCCGCCGCGTCGCGGTCGAGGACAACAAGGACGCCGACCAGCGCGGCGATTCCAGCCTGCAGGTCGGCATCTGCTTCTTCGAGATGGGCAAGTATGAGGAGGCCTTCGGCGAGCTGCGCAAGGTCATCAAGCTCTATCCCGGCACGCCTTACTCGAACGACGCCTACTATTTCATTGGCCAGGCGCACTTCAAGATGGGCCGCTTCGCCAACGCCATCGAGGCCTTCAAGAACGTCGGCACCTCGATTGATCCCGGCGCGCAGGAGGCGGAGAAGCTCGACGCCGGCAAGCGCCTCTTCGTGAAGATTGATGACAAGGACCTCTCCGCCCAGGCCGGCGAGGCGGGCGTGGTCGTCAGCATCACCACCAGTTCCGGCGACAAGGAGAGCGTCACCTGTTACCCCGTCACCCCGGGCGCGCCCATCCTGATGGGCAGCCTGCGCACCCAGTTGGGCGAGGCCAAGGCCGGCGACAACATCGTGCAGCTCATCGGCACCGACAAGATCATGGTGACCTACACGGACAAGCAGACCGCCGATGCGAAGCTGAACGTCGTCCGCACCAAGGAAATCAAGATCGTGGGCAACGCCCGCGTGAAGGTCGTGGACGGCGCCTTCGCCGAGTCCGTTGGCGCCGTCGTGCTGGACAAGCCCGCTTTCCTGCTCGTGCAGGACTCCGACCGCGACACCTCGGCCAAGTCCGACGAAATCGAGGTCATCGTCCGCACCAAGCGCGTCATCGAGGAGAATCCCGACAGCGAGAAGGCCGAGAAGCCGGCCAACAACATCACCGCCGCGCTCGAAGCCGCCGAGAAGGCCGAGCCGGTCTTCAAGGTGATTGATGAGAAGCGCGTGAAGCTCGTCGAGAAGCCCGCCGAAGGCGCGGCCGCCGGCGGCGCGGTCCACACCGGCATCTTCATCGGCGTCATTCCCATCGCCCGCCAGGGTGAGACGCCCAATCCGGCCGCCATTGTGGGCCAGGTCAACGACGTGCTGGAGATCGAATACCTCGACGAGGTCAGCCTTGATGCCAAGCCCGTCGCCCGCAAGACCATCGCGAAGGTCATCGAGGGCAACCTGAACCCCCTGCAGGTCGCCAACGCCAAGATCAACGACGAGGAACTGAAGTTCAAAACTGCCCTCAAGACCAGCGAGGCCCTCAAGAACATCGGCAACATCTACAAGGACCTTGGCCTGACCAAGCAGTCCGTTGACCGCTACAAGCAGGCGTTGGCCGAGACCGACCAGGTCGCCCGCAGCTACGGCGCGCTGAACCAGCGCCTGCTCGAGCAGACCTACGTCCAGATGTGGAAGATTTACTACGCGATGGACGACCTGGGCCGCGCCGCCCAGATGTGCCTCGAACTCCAGCGCCGTTTCCCGGACAGCCCGTTCGTGGATGATGCGCTGCTGCTCATGGGCCAGGTCAGCCAGAAGCAGGGCAAGTTTCAGGAGGCCATCGGCGTCTTCCGCCGGCTCGCCGCGCTGAAGAACTCCCCGCTCGCCCCTGCCGCCCAATACGCCATCGGCGAGTGCTACGAGGAACTCGGCACCACGCAGAAGAACAAGATCTACTACGACGAGGCCTTCCTCGCCTTCAAGGGCTGCTTCGAGAAGTTCCCGAACTCCAACCAGGCCGGCGACGCCCTCTCCAAGATGGCCGAGTATTATTACAGCAAGGAAGACTTCACCCGCGCGGTGGACCTCTATGAGGAGGCCCTCCAGCAGTATCAGGACAGCAAGTTCATTGACGTGGTCCTCTACAACTACGGCCGCTGCCTCGTGAAGATGAAGAAGCTCGAGAACGCGGTGGAGAAGTTCAACCAGCTCATCTCGACCTACCCGAACAGCAAGATGGTCGCGAACGCTCAGAAAATCGTCGAGGCCATCGAGAAGCGCAAATCCTCCGGCACCGCCAACTAAGTTCCTTTCGTCCGCTGCACCTTTTGCACTGTCCCATGAAAAACCGTCTCCTCCTTCCCATCGTCGCGTTGATGGCCGCCGGCCTGACTGTCCAGGCCGCCGCCCTCGACGACGCCCGTGAACTCGCCAAGTCCGGCAAGCTCGACGAGGCCATCACCAAGCTCGAAGGCGCGCTCCGCGCCGGCGGCGCGGACAAGCCCGCCATCGCCGTCGAACTGGCCCGCACCCAGATCGCCGCCGGCCGGCTCATCTCCGCGCAGCAGACCGTGGACCGCATCCTGCGCGAGTCCCCCAACGCGCCGCAGAAGAACGCGATGGCCTACCTGAACGCCCGGCTCCGCGAGGCCGGTGGCAACGTCGCCGACGCCGTCTCGCTGTATCGCACGGTTGCCGAGCAGACCCCGGCCGTCCCCGAGCGGGCGGACGCGCTGGCGGACTGCGCGCGCGCCGCCGGGCTGCTGAGCAATGCCAGCATGGTCGAGCGCTGCCTCGCCGAGTTCACCGAGTCCTTCCCGCAGGACCCGCGCACCCGCGAGTTCCTGCTGCGCCTCTACCGCCAGCGCGCCAGCCAGAACGACCATCGCGGCGCGGCGGAGACGGCCCACCGCTTCAAGGCGGCCTTCCCGCAGGACCCGGCGGGCGCGGCCTTTAACGAGTTCTACCACGAGGCCGCCGCCGGGGATTACGGCGCGGCCATCGCGACCTTCCAGGCCGAGCGCAAGCTGCCCACCTTCACGCTCAACTCCGCCATCGTCGCCAGCGCGATTGATGCCATGCGCCGGCACACGAACGGCTACGCCCTGATCGCGCCGCTCGCCGACGACTTCGCGAAGCTGACCGGCGACCCGCAGTTCCAGGTGCTCGCCCTCGAATACCTGCCCGACCTCACGCTCACGAATCAGGCCGTCACCCTCGGCGGCCAGCTTCAGGCCAAGCTCGCGGGCACCGCCTGGGGACCGCGCGTCCGCCTTGCCCATGCCTACGCCCTGCGCCGGGCGGCCAATTTTGAAGAGTCCGAGAAGCAGCTTGCCTCGCTGCTCGCCATCGAGCCGGCGAACAGCACCGCCTGGGACCGCCACGCGGAAGTCACCAGCCTGCTCAAGCGCCCTGAGGCCCATGCGAAGCTGCTGGAGCAGACCCTGGCCGGGCTGGCCGCCCAAAAGAATCTCAGCCTCCGCACCAGCGCGCAGGGGCAGATTTCCTACCGCCTCGCGCAGGCGGCGTGGGGCCGGCAGGATTATCCCGGCGTGCTGAAGTTCGCCGGCGCGTTCCTCGACAAGGACGGCCTGTCCGCCTACGGCGCGCAGGTCATCAAGCTCGCCGCCGACGCCAGCTTCATCGGCCTGCCCGAGGCGATGAAGGCGGCGGATGATGCCGCCGAGGCCTTGAAGACGGTCAAGGGCAACCATCAGAAGGCCAGCGGGGAAGCCAAGCGGGCGCAAAGCCCGCCCGCCGCCAAGGAAGCCGCCGAGAAGGTGCTCGCCACCGCCAAGGACGCCCTCGACAAGGCGCAGGCCAAGGCCGACGCCACGCAGAAGACCCTCGACGACACGCGCGCCAAGTCGGTCGAGAAGTTCGAGGCGGTGCTCCCGGCGCTCGAGAAGTATCTCACCCGCACCGTTGCGTGGGGTGGCGGGCTGGGCGCGGCGGACACCGCCTTCAAGCCGCACCTCGCGCTCAAGCCGCAGGCCGGTGAGTCCAAGAAGCTCAACGAACTGCTCCAGCGTGTGCGCCAGAATGACCTCGTCAAGCAGTCGCTGGCGAACTTCCAGACGGCCCGCACGGCCGGCCAGTGGGCCCGGGCGGGCAGCTCGGGGGAGAACCTGCTGCCCAAGCTGCTCGAAGGCGGCCCGGCCCTCGCCCTCGATGGCGGTGCCGACGTCCTCGCGGCCATGTATAACGGCGGCCAGTATGAAAAGGCCATCAACGCCGCGAAGCTCATCCTCGCCAAGTATCCCAACGCCTCGGCCCCGCTGTATTACCTGACCCTCTCCGCCCGCCAGTTGGGCGCGCCCAAGAACCGCGACGTCGTCGCGCTGGTGGACGAGACGGTGACCAAGGCCGGCGGCAGCTACTGGCCGAACGACGGCTGGGCCCACGTCCGCCAATACAGCTTTGAAGTCGCGGAGCAGAACCGCCAGCCCGACATCATGGAGGCGGAGTTCAAGCACCTCGGCACCCTGTATCCGGGCAGCAGCAGCGCACACGAGTATCAGCGGCGCATCGGCGCGGCCCACGCGGCCACCGGGCAGTTCGAAAAGGCGAAGCAGTCCCTCATCGCCGCCGCCAAGGCCGGTCAGCCCACCGCCTCCGACCCGGCCACGCTCCACGTCATCGCGACGTCCTTCACCAACGCGGCGGACTGGGCGCTGCCTCTGCTCGATGCCTACCTCGTCCGGCCCGCGCGCGGCCCGCAGCAGGGCGGCATCCAGCTCCTGCGCGGCAACCTCCTCCTGACCGAAAAGAAGGACACCAACGCCGCCATCAAGTCTCTGGAACTGGCCTCCGCCCGGCCCGGCGACCTCGCCTGGACCGCCGGCAGCCTGCCGTGGCAGTGGGGCGAGACGCTCCTCCAGGGCGCCACCAGCGGAAAGATTGATGAAACGAAGCCCGCCGATGTCACCCTGCTCACGGACATCATCAAGTCCCTCGGCGCGGTGCAAAGCCACTGGCTGCCTGCGCTCATGCAGCGTCAGGCGCAGACCGGCCAGGCGCTGGACTTCTCCCACTCGCTGAACCGCATCACCGTCGGCATGAACCCGAACGACGGCAACTGGCTCGCGAACTACTACATCCCATGGTCGCAGCAGCTTGCCTCGCTGGGCAAGCCCGAGCTGGCCGGCCTCGTCCTGCGCTCCGCCGTGAACCGCTTCACCGGCGTGGACCCGAAGCTCCGCGCGCAGGCCAGCCAGGCGCTCTTCAGCCTGAGCAACAAGAACGGTTTCCCGGCCGCCGAGATTGACGAGAAGCTTGAGTGGGCGCCGCTGCTCAAGTCAGCCGCCAGCTTCCGCCTCGGTGACCCCATCGCCGCCTGGAAGGCCTTCCAGGCCAATGAGCCGCTCTTCGCCAAGCATGAGGACAAGCTCCCCGCCGACTACCTCCGCTGGGTTTCCGACCGCCTGCTTCAGCGCGACGACGAGGCCTCCCGCGACCTCGCGGAGAAGATCCTGCGCCGCTGGATCATCGCCAACGAAAACTCCTCCGCCGTGCCCATCGAGGAGAAGGCCAAGACGCAGCTCGCGCTCGCGGACTTCTACTTCAAGACCCTGCGGTATGACCTCTCCCGCTCGGAATGCACCTCGCTCATCAACCGCTTCCCGGCCACGACCGAGGCGGTGGACGCGCAGTTCCGCATCGGCGAGTGCTACCTCCAGCAGAAGATGTATGTGGATGCGGCGAAGGTCTTCGAGAAGATGGCCAAGTCGAAGGACAAGCTCGCCGCCAGCCGCGGTGAGTTCCTCCTCGGCGTGCTCGCCCAGCAGCGCGGCGATGCCGAGGATGCCAAGGCCCGCTTCCGCAACGTCATGGACCTCGCCCCGTCCAGCGACGTGGCCGACGGCATCCTCTATCGCCTCTCCGAACTCTATGGCCAGGAAAACCGTTTCCGTGACGAGCTGATGCTCCTGCGCAGCATCGGCCTCATCGGCAGCAGCGCGAAGCAGTGGCATCCCCCGGGCCTGCCGCTGAACATCGTCATTCAGGACGCGGACCTCGGCGTGAGCCGCGGCCAGAGCTACGTGCCCGTCGTGGTCATCACCAGCAGCGGCGACCGCGAGGTGGTCCGCCTCGAAAGCGGCAGCGCCGGCAAGGGCTTCTTCCGCGCCGAGCTGCCCACCGAGCTGGGCGATGCCAAGCCCGGCGACAACATCCTCCAGGTCAACGGTTCGGACACCATCACCTACGACTACCCGGACGAGTTCAAGAAGCAGTTCACCGCCATCGCGCCCCCGCGCTCGAACATCCGCCTCGCCTCCGACGGCGAGTTCAAGATCTCGGCCACCGAGATCAAGGACGAGGAGGAAGTGAGCTTCGAGGAGCGCCTGCGCCTGCAGCGCCAGCAGTCCGGCAAGCAGGTCGGCCTGGAGTTCCGCCAGGAGTTCCGCACCGGCAACTCGCTCAAGCCCGGCAACAACGTCTATCTCCAGGTCAAGGACGCCGACCGCGACGTGAGCAAGGACGCCGACACCATCAAGGTGCTCGTCACCGCCGCCAGCGGCAGCCGGGTGACGGCGACGCTGACCGAGACCGGCCCGCACACGGGCATCTTCCGCGGCACGCTCAAGACCGTGGAGATCGCCGCGAACGTCTTCGCCAGCGACCGCTCCATCGGCAACGAGGCCGTGCGGGCGATTGACAACAACCCCAAGACCGCGTGGGAAGGCCTGAACGACGGCCGCGCGCCGAAGTTCCTCGTGGTGGACCTCAAGCAGCTCACCAAGCTCAGCGAGCTGAAGTGGGCCACGGACGGCTTCTTCAAGGACAAGAAGCCCGTCGAGTATGCCATCCAGACCTCCACCAATCTGACCGACTGGACCACGGTGGCGGCGACGGCGAACTTCGCCGGCTCCACCCCCGAGCAGCGCGCGCGCATCGTGGCGACGAACACGGCCAACTTCAGCAGCGCGACCATCCAGCTCACCAACGCCTCGGGCCGGTATGTGCGGCTGTTCATTGACAAGTTCACCGGCACCGCCCCGCGCATCGCGGAGATCGAGGTCAAGGACGCCGCCGGAGCCGTGCTGATCCCGACGAAGACCGAGGGCGATGTGGCCGCCGGCGAGGCGCTCCGCCTCACCCCCAGCGACCGCGTCACCGCCGCCTACGACGACGAGACGAGCATGGTTTCGCAGGGCAAGCCGCGCGCCCTGTCGCAGTCGCTCGCCGCGACCTACTTCAACGCGCAGATCGGCTTCATTGCCTATGACTTCAAGCCCGTCGCCGGCCAGAACATCCCCGAGACCTACGTCAAGCAGGTCCGCCGCGTGGACCCCGGCCAGCGCGTCATCGTGCGCGTGACCGACTACGACGCCGACTCGACCGACAAGCGCGACAAGATCAAGTTCACGCTCAAGAGCAGCGACGGCCAGGAGCAGAAGCTCGAGGCGACCGAGACCGAGCCGTTTACCGGTGTCTTCACCAAGGAGCTGGACATCTGGTCCGCGCAGCGCACCAACGGGTTCAAGCTCGCCGACGGCGTGACGCTGGAGGCCCTCTACCTCGACGAACAGAACACCGACCCCGGCGCGCCGTCCCTGCGCAGCACGCACCTGGAGCCCGCCGTCGCCGGCGAGGTGAAGGTCGCCTTCGTGCCCTCCACCGTGAAGCTGCGCCCCGACGGCCAGGAACTCTACACCTACGCCTCGACGCTCGACACCAATGCGCCGGCCATCAAGCCGGTCGCCTTCCGCCCGCCGCTGACCTTCGAGATCATTGACCCGCAGGCGGCGAAGGATTCCTTCAGCGAGGTGAAGGCCACGCTCACCACCTCCGGCGGCAGCACCGTCGAGGTGATCTGCCCGTTGTCCGACGTCGCCGGCGGCAAGCCCGCCAAGCGCAAGGTCTCGGATGACGCGCTGGAAGTCGGCCGCTTCGTCGGCCAGATCCTCATGAACCTGGGCGACAAGGAATCGCCGCCCACCATCGTGCTGGAGCCGGGCGACACCCGCACGCTCGCGCCGCGCCGCAACCCCGGCGTCGTGCAGGAGCAGCAGCTCGCGAACGTCGTGCCCGTCCTCAACCTGAACGGCCAGGACATCATCACCGTGACCTACAAGGCGCAGGGCAAGGAGTTCAAGGACCAGGCCCGCCTGGCCGTGCCCGCCAGCGTGGAGTTCACCGACAGCGGCTATGACAAGCCGGTCAGCAACCTCTACATCGGCGACAAGATCTTCCTCGTGGTGAAGGACCTCACCGCCGACGCGACGCCCGAGCGCGACAATGTCGAGGTCACGCTCACCAGCCCGCGCGGCGAGAAGTTCACCGTGAAGCTGCAGGAGACCCTCAGCCACAGCGGCGAGTTCAGCGGCAGCTTCCCGCTCGTGGCGGGCGAGAAGCCCATGCCGGCGGACGACAGGATGGAAGCGTGGTTCGGCGACCCGATCACGCTGGTCTATGCGAGCAAGTCCGACACGACGGCGAAGTTCGAGAAGACCATCAACGTGGTGAAGGGCACCGACGGCAACCTGCTGGTCTTCGAGAAGAAATACGCGACCGAGAAGGTGGCCATCGAGTCGCAGTTCCGCATGGCGGAGGCCTACTTCGAGCTGTTCAAGAACTTCCGCGCGCTCAAGCAGCTCCCCGCCGCGACCAACGCGCTGAACGAGGGCATGCAGCTCCTCAAGGAGCTGAGCAACGACTATCCGAGCAAGCAATACGAGGCGCGCACGGACTACCTGCTTGGCCAGTTCGCGCAGGAGCTGAAGAAATACGACGAGGCCATCAGCTACTACAAGCGCATCGTCGCCAACCACTCCGACCACCCGCTCGCGCCGGACGCGCAATACAAGCTCGGCCAGTGCCACGAGGAGAAGAACGACATGGACGCCGCGAGCGCGGAATACGTGACCCTCGCCTACACCTGGCCGGAGAACCCGCTGGTGGCGAACGTCGTCGTCCGCATCGCGGAATACTTCTACAACAAGAAGGAGTATCCGACGGCGGCCGAGGTCTCGAAGAAGTTCGTGGACCGCTTCCCGCAGCACGAGTGGGCCGAGCGCATGCTCTTCCGCGCCGCGCAGTGCTGGTATAAGGCCGACCAGTTCAGCAAGGCCGGCAAGGAGTTCGACCTCCTCGTGGACAACTATCCGCGCAGCAAGTTCCGCCCGGACGCGGTGTTCTGGGCCGGTGAATCCTACCGCAACGGCGGCCAGCTTGAGTCCGCCTACCGCCGCTACAAGCGCGCGACGTGGGATTACCCGGAGAGCGACGCGGCGAAGTTTGCCCGTGGCAAGCTGGTGCTGCCGGAGATGGTGAACATCGCCGACCGCGACGTGGCGCAGTAACAAGAGTGGCCGGAGGCCGGATGCGGGGTGTGGCTGCCAATGCCGGCGTGGCCAGCCCTCACCCCGGCCCTCTCCCCTTGCTCCGCAAAGGGAGAGGGAGACTGAGGCGCGCAGTGCGATGAACGACGAAGATTTGATCAACGATGCAAACAAAACCTGAAAATGTCCGGGTGGAAGTTCCGCTGAAAGTCCTGTGGAAATGGACCGGCGTGAGCACGGTGATCCATGCCCTGATCATCGCGTTGCTCTGCGGCTTCAGTTGGTATGGGCACCATCAGCGTGAGCTGGCGAGCAAGGCCAAGGCCGCCGCCGAGGAGGCCGCGCTGAAGAAGAAGGAGGCCGAGGACGCCGCCAAGAACACCAACGCCCCGCCCGCCGCCGCGACCAATGCCGCGCCGGTGAAGGCGGCCACGGTCACGCCGCCCGATTCCACCGCCGATGCCAGCAACCGCCAGGCCCAGGCGGAGAAGGCGCTCGGCATTGACAAGGTGGCCAAGCCCGGCGAACTCCCGAAAAGCCCCTTCTCCACGAAGGGCGACGATCTGCTCAAGGACCTGAAGTGAGCCGGGGCCGCGTTTCGCCTGCCGCCTGATGTCTTCGCCCGCCGCCAAACCGCCCGCGCGCGTCTGGAATCCGTTCCGGCGCGGGGCCGTGTATTGGCAGGGCAAGCACGGCCGGCTGCGGCGTCACATCGCGGGCTCGTTCCTCGGCCACGTCGGCCTGCTCCTCGCGCTGGTCCTGCCGATGTTCCTGCCCGGCTGCAAGAAGACCTACGATCTCGTCAAGGGCTCCGGCAAGCCCAAGGCCATGATCAAGCAGATGAAGGTCGAGGTGAAGAAGGTGCAGCGCAAGCGCGTGCTGGTGAATCCGAACAGCCCGATCGTCTTCGAGGTGCCGCCGCTGGAGCTGACCCCGCTCAACCTCAAGGAGGTCACCGCGAACGAATACAAGATCGGCCAGGGCGAGGGCGCCGGGCCGGCGGGCTACGCGGCGGGCCGCGAGGGCGCGCGCTTCATCTTCGTGCGCGTGCGCTACGACGGCGGCAACTGGGACTTCAACATGCGCAACGGTGCGGATGAGAACATGACCAAGGAGTTTGGCCGCCGTGCGAAGATGCCGGTCTCGACCATTCCGCAGGACGTGACGCTCCTGGAGCTGGGCCGCTATGTGAAGGGGCGCGCGCCGCCGGTGGTGTTCCTCTGCGGCAGCTACGCGTTCCGTTTCGACGCGCGCGAGCACAAGGCCGTGCGCAGCTACCTGCTCGAGAACCGCGGCATGATCTTCGCGGACAACGGCGGCAATCAGTTCCACAGCACTTTCCTGCGGCTCATGCAGTCCGCGCTGCCCGAGGTCGCGCCGGTGGAGATCCCGGATGATGACCCGATCTATCAGGCTCCGTATCCGCTCACCGGCTGCCCGCCGCTCTGGGCGCACAGCGGCACGAAGGCCCTGGGCTGGAAGAAGGACGGCCGCTGGGTGGCCTTCTACCATCAGGGCTCGCTCTCGGACGCGTGGAAGGACACGCACGGCGGCACCAGCGCCGAGTCGGCGGAGCAGTCCTATCAGCTCGGCGTGAACATCCTCGCGCAGGCCATGGCCGGCTACAGCGAGTGGAAGCTGATGCTGGAAGGAAAGGGAGGAAAGAAGTGAGCGCGTCCGCCCAGTTCAAGGTGAGCCGGAGCCTTCGCATGGAGTCCCGCCTTCAGGCGGCAGGGCGTGCGACTGGCAGCACCGCTTCGCGCGCAGCGTCTTGGGAGCAGGCAAGGTTCCGCCGGCTGAAGCCGGGACCCCAAGCGAAGAGCCGGACCGCCGGTTTGATTCATTGCACGAGTGTCGGTTTTTTTGCGTCAGATAACCGTTAACCAGAAGGAATACTATGTTGTGGGAATGGATTGTTGCGGGTGGCATGACGATGGCCACGCTGATTGTGCTCTCGATCATCAGCATCGGCGTGGTGCTGGAGCGGCTCTCGTTCTTCAAGCAGGTGCGCCTCGCCACGGCCAGCCTGCGCACGGCCATCCAGGAGGCCCTGGCCAAGAAGCAATACGACCAGGTGCTGGAGCGCTGCCGCCAGAGCGAGTCGCCCCTGGCCGCCATGATCCTCGCCGAGGCCGCCTCGGGCCGTGATGCCGAGAGCGCCGACGCGGAGCGGGTGATGACCCTCACCATGCGCGGCGAAATGGCCCGCCTGAAGCAATACCTGCCCATCCTCGCCACCATCGCCTCCATCTCGCCGTTCGTCGGCCTGTTCGGCACCTGCAAAGGCATCATCGCCGCCTTCTCGGACATTGCCACGCAGGGCATGGGCGGCCCGAGCGTCATCGCGGCGGGCATTTCCGAGGCGCTGGTCTCCACCGCCACCGGCCTGCTGGTCGCCATCCCGGCGCTGATGTTCTACAACTATTTCAGCAAGGCCATCTCGAACATGGCACTGGAACTGGAGTCGCAGGCCTTTCAGGCCTACCGTGACCTCCGGCAGCAAAGCCCGCAGAAGTAAACCGCGTCCGCCGCCAACCACGACCGCCGCCTACCCCGCAAACCTATGGCAATGGACGTCCAAGACGACTCGGATGAACCGATCGCGGCGATCAACTTCATCCCGATGATTGATATCAGCCTCGTGCTGCTCATCATCTTCATGGTGGCCACCACGTTCGTGAACGTGACCGGCATTGATCTCAAGCTGCCCAAGGCCTCGACCTCCAAGAACGCCGAGAGCAAGAGCGTCTCCGTGCAGCTCAACATGCAGAAGGACGTCTTCCTCAACGGCGAGAAGACCACCTGGGACAATCTCAAGGCCGGCATCACGGCCAAGCTGGCCGGGACCAAGGACCGCGCCGTGATCATCAACATTGACCGCGGCGTCGAATACGGCAGCGCGGTCAAGCTCATGGACATTGTGAACCAGTGTGATGCGGCCATCGTGCTGGCCACGGAAGTGGACAAGTAGAAATGACCAGTGCCCAATGTCCTATGCCCAATGAATGCCCAATTCCCAATGAAGCCCATTGCCCCCAGAAGCCTTGAGCGGCACCTCGTCGCGTCCGATTCTCTCCCGTCGCGCTGCACGGCAATCGTCCGTGCGGCCGTTGGTCATTGGTCATTCATTGGGCATTGGCCATTGGTCATTGGTCGTTTGACCGTCCTCGCGGTGGTCCTCCTGCTCGGCACCGCTCCGGCCCAGGCCCGCCTCGCCACCGAGCGCTGGACCCGGCTCACCGAGGAGGAGCGCCACCAGCTCACCCGGGCCGAGCGTTACGCCGAGCAGAAGAACTGGAAGTCCGCCCGCTCCGAATACGAGCTGTTCCTCCAGCTCCACACCAAGTCCGAGGTCGCCTCCTACGCGCAGCTCATGTTTGGCGAATGCACCCGGCAGCTTGGCCAGGTCAACACCGCCATCGGCGAGTTCCGCAACGTCATTGACTACTTCCCGGACTCGATTGACGCCGGCAGCGCGCAGTATTCCATCGGCGTCTGCCAGACGCAGTCGGGCGACGCCGAAGAGGCCGTGAAGTCCTTCGAGAAGGTCATCACCAAGTGGGCCACCAACGACTTCGGCGCCTACGCCCGCAGCGAGGTCTGCAAAATCTACTGGCGGCTGGGCAAGACTGAGAAGTGGGTGCCGCACATGGAGTTCCTCGCCACCGGCAGCTACAACGATCCGGGCGGCCTGCACGGCACCGCGCAGCACCGGGTGGTCATGCACCGGCTCGTCGAGAAGAAGACCGCCGAGGCCTACGCCCTCGTCGCCGAGGTGCGCAAGAAGGACGCGCTGCTCGTGTTCGCCCAGTGGACGGCGGACGCCATGCACGGCCACCACATCCCGACCTATTACGGTGAGAAGGGCACGAAGCTCCGCACCACCATCGCCACCAACGCCGTGGCCTTCATCGAGAAGCAGCCCGTGGACGACCCGGCGCAGAAGACCTCGCTGGAGCATTGGAGCGCCCGCATCTTCGCCTACGCCGGGGACACGCCGCGGGCCACCGAGCGGTTCGCCGCCCTGTCCAAGAAGTTTCCCGACAACGACACCTTCCGGGGCGAATACGCGGCCTATCTGCGCGCCAGCGGCAAGCGCGGCGAGGCCCGCCTGGTCTATCGCGACATGAAGAACCAGTATGTCGCCGACACCGAGATCGCCGAGACCTACGGCGAGGAGAACAACTGGAAGAGCACCATCGAGGCCTATCAAGCGATGCTGAACAAGCACCCGCAGCAGGTGAACCAGATCCAGTGGCGGCTGGCCGAGGTCTTCAACCACACGGGCAAATACACCGAGGCCATCGCCTGCTACAACCAGTCCCAGCGCGAGCCCCTGGCGCTCTTCCGCATCGCCGAGTGCCAGAGCGCGATGAAGCAGCATGACGCGGCGATCCAGACCCTGGTGGGCGTGCTGAACTTCTTCAAGAGCGCCGCGCCCGAGGCTCAATACAAGATCGCCGGCTACTACGCCGCCAAAGGGGACAAGGAAGCCGCCATCCGCACGCTCAAGACCGTCTGCAAGGTCCACCTGAACACCTCCTGGGCCGGCCGCGCGCACCAGGACCTCACCCTGACCTACGGCGTGGACGTGACCCTCGGCGGCGCGGCGAAGAAGGAAGAGAAGTAGCCCTCCGCGGCGCGCGGCATTCATGCCGCTTCACGCTGCTGCGCGCTTTGGGATTCGGACACGGTATATCGCTCGGACGATGAAGCGGCATAAATGCCGCGCGCCACGCTCCCCAGCGGCCCTCAGCCCGCCCGCCCGCCATCATTCCACCGGCCGGTAGAAGAACGGCCGGCGGAAGATGCCACCGAAGTGGTGCGGGTTGTGCAGCCGCACCGTGATGGTGTTCTTGCCGGGCTTGAGCTGGCCGCTCACGTCCACGTTCCACTCGAACTTGTAGTCGTTATACCACCACATCGCGCGCTGCTCGCGATGGTTCACCAGGCTGCCGTTCACGTAGAGCCAGCACTCGTTGAAGATGCCGGGGAACATCAGCCGCACCTTCCCCTGCGTGTCGGCGGCCTTGAGGTCCACTTCCGTGCGATACCACGCGTGGCCGGTGTAGCTGTGGAAGTCCGGTGAGATCACGCCCTGCGCCTGCGCGTAGAGGTCCGTGCGCAGCATCTCCCAGTGGCCGGGGTTGAACTGGTGCACCGCCGTGCCGGTCTTGTCCTTCTGGCTCTTCCACCACGTCAGGTCCGGCTCGCCGTAGGCCCAGCCGCTGGGCAGCCCGGTGTCGTGCGGGTCACGGCGGAAGGCCCATTCCAGCGGGGTCTTGGCAATGAGCTTGCCCTTGGTGCCATCGGTCAGCGTGGCGAGGTCGCGGTATTGCTTCACCTCGCCGGGGAACCACGCGGGACCGGTCTTCTCGGACTCCGCCGCCACGCCGACGACGCGTGTGGTGAAGGTCGGGTTCATGTTCGCCAGGGTCAGGCGCGCGGCCAGTCCCCGCTCACCGGCGGCCACGGCGGTCTTGAAATCCGTTTCGGTTGCGGCGGCCGTGACCATGGCCATGTAATTCTCCAGCACGTCAAAGCCCAGCCGCGTGAACTTCATCCGCTCCTCATACTTCTTCCAGTCGCGCGGCAGCTCGCCCAGCTTGCGGGACACATCGGCCATGACGGCTTCGGCGGCCAGCAGGTGCTGCTTCAGCTCCTTCACCAGCGCGGGCGTGTAAATGGCGGGCGCGGCGAAGTGCTCGTGCTCCGTCACGATGGTGTCCTCCCACGCCTTGTGCAGGACCGTCCAATACTTGGTCATGGGCGCGGCGGCGGGCCCGTAGAACTTCGGGTAGAATTCGGCCATCAGCTTGTCCACGTCCGCATCCGGGTTCCACGCGAGCTGGAGGCGCACGAACAGATTGAGGAAGGTCGTCGCCATCGCGCCCCGGCTCTCGGTGGCCACGCCGAGGATGCCGGCCTGGCGGTAGTGCTTGTAGTCCTGCCGGATGGCGGCGATGGCCGGGTTCGGCAGGTCGCGCCAGACCAGCATGCCCTGGTCGTAGTCGTAGATGGCCACGCGCCCCTGCATCACCTGCGCCCAGCGGTAGAGCATCGCGCGATACTCCTGGCGCGGCGGGGACTTCGGGTCGTCCATGCCGTGGTTGGGATCAATGTCAATCGGCGCGAGATACGCCACCAGCGGCTTCTCGGCGATGATGTTGCGCTGCGGCGGCAGGGTGATGTTTGCATAGGCGAGGAAGCCGATCTTCGCCGGGCTGTTGGGATGCTCCTTCACGAGCTGCTTCGCGACGTTGTTGTAAAAGGTCATGAACGCATCCGTCATCGAAGGCGTAAGGAAATACTTGTCCACGAAGCCGGATTTCAGCTCCTTGTCCTTCGGCGAATCGGACTCATACAGGCCGTCCTCCAGCCCGAGCATCACATGGTCGCCCTTGCCGAAGGTGGCCGAGACCTGCTTGGCGACGTGCTCGCCCGTGGCATCCTCCGCGATGGGGACGTTATACATCGTCTTGCCCTTGGGGATGAGGTCCTTGGTGTATTTGCCCAGCGCATGGCCGCTCGGGACGTTGATGTTGTTGCCGAAGTTGCGGCGCTGGAATTCCGCCTGGCCCAAATTGCTGGCGTTCCACGAAAGCCAGTAGTGCCGGATCTCGAACGGCGAGCCGTAGGCGAAGTCCAGCTTGCCGACTTTCACGGCCTTGTGCTCCGGGATGCACTCGCCGAAGTCCGTCGGGAAATACCAGCGGCAGCCCCACAACTGCAGCAGGTGCGCGGCGGCGTAGTAATGCGCCTCGTCATGATTGCCGACGAGGAACACGCGGTTGCCGTTGCGCCGCACCACGAAGGCGTCCGCGCGCAGGACGGGGTTGGCCTTCGCGGCCTTCGCCAGCGGCGTGCGCAGGGACGGCTCGATCTTGAGTCCCTCCTCGCCGACGATGAGCACCGGCGTGTTCGCCTTGAGCGCGACGCTGATCGTCTCGAGGGTCTCGGCCAGCGCGGGCCGGGTGCCGGTCATCAGCTCGACGTATTTCACCAGGTCGGTGGCGGCCTGCTTCTCCCACTTTCCGGCGGCGGGGGAGACGACCACCACGGCCTTCGCCCCGGAGCCGTCGGCGATGACCAGGTCATCCTTGGCGGACACCCCGGCGATTTGGGCAGTCAGTGGTGCCGCCAAGCAAACCAAGGTGAGGATGGCGACGAGGTAACGAAGCAAGGTGGTCTTCATGAGATGGCGATTCGCCCTGACTTTGGCGAGGGAGCAGGTGCGGAAACAACTGAAATATCAACGTCCGCCCAGCCGGGGGTTGCGTAGCGCCGGCCTCTGGCCGGCCGTGCCGCAAGCGTCCCCGCTTGCCCGGCAGAGCCCGAGCCACGGGGCTCCGGCTCGTAATCCTGATCCTAATCCAGCTTCGTGCCTTCAGCCCCTGAACCCGCGCTGGCATGGCGCGGTGTCCTCACCGCGCCGCCGAGGTTCCGCGACCTCCGGATGCTCGCCGGCGGGCTGAGGACAGCCCGCCCTGCCAGCCGTCGGTTCAGGGGCGAAGGGCGCAAATCCGGTTTTGAGCCCACCGCAAGCTCTCATTAGCACCCGGCTTGCGCCGGGTGAAAGCGGGTGGTGCAAGGGCGAACCGTTCCAACGGTTTGCCCCAGCAGGGGGTCGGTGCGGCTTCTGAAAGCCGTTGAAACGGCTGGCCATTGTGCTCTTGCCCCAACACCCGGCTGAAGCCGGGTGCTAATGAGAGGAACGCAAAACCAGAGTTGTGTCCCCGGCCCGTCACGTCCTGCAAATCAGTCTGGCCGCACCCCGCCAAACTTGGTAAGCAACAGGCCCGCGGCTGGCCGTCCACTCGCGGACGGCGCGGTTCGTTTCAGCCCGTCATGGCCAGCGAAAACACACAGTTCCGCAAGCTTGCCGCCATCATGTTCACCGACATGGTGGGCTACAGCGACCTCGCGCAGCGCAACGAGTCGCTGGCGCTCGAACTGGTCGAGGAGCACCGCCGCCTGCTGCGCGCGGTCTTCCCCACGCACCGGGGCCGCGAGGTCAAGAGCACCGGGGACGGCTTCTTCATCGAGTTCAAGAGCGCGCTCTCGGCGGCCCGGTGCGCGGTGGAGATGCAGCGGATGTTGCGCGAGCGCAACGCGGCCGCTCCGCCGGAACGTGCCATCCTCATCCGCATCGGCATCCATGTGGGCGACGTGGTGGAACGGGAGAGCGATCTGTTCGGCGACGGCGTGAACATCGCCGCGCGTATCGAGCCGCTGGCCGAGCCGGGCGGCGTGTGTGTGTCCGAGGACGTGGCGCGGCAGATTCAGAACAAGATCGGGCTGCCGCTGATCCGCTTCGGCTCCGTGGACCTCAAGCACATCCAGTTGCCGGTGGTGATCTACAAGCTGGTGCTGGGCGGCCCACCGCCGGCGCCAGCGCTTACGCCGGGTCGCAGCCGGAAGGTGGCTGTCACTCCGCTCCATGCGCTGCTGGTCGCCATCGTGCTGGTCGTGCTGCTCGTGGTGGTCCTGGGCAGGAAGCAGCCGGCGGCGGGCACCGCCGGCAAAAGCCCCGGCCGCATCACCTCGCTGGCGGTCAAGCCGCTCGACGACTTCTCCGGCGACACGAACCAGGCTTACCTCAGCGACGGCATGACCGAGGCGCTGTGCGCCGCGCTCGGAAATGTCAGTGCCCTGCGTGTGCCGGGCCGGTCGTCGGTGATGCGCTACAAGCACACGCACAAGACCATCGGCGAGATGGCAAAGGAACTCGGCGTGGACGCCGTGGTGGAAGGCTCGGTGCAGCGCTCCGGGAACCGCATCTTGATCACCATCCAGCTCGTCGAGGGGGCCACAGACCGGCATCTCTGGGCCACGAACTACGAACGCGATCTGGGTGAGTTCTTCAAGGTGCAGAACGAGGTGGCGCGCGCCGTGGCGGAGGAGATCCAGGTGCGCCTCACGCCCGAGGACCAGGCGCGGCTCGCCCGCGCCCGCCTGGCCAAGTCCGGCGCGGTCGAGGCCCACCTGCACGGCATGCACCAGTGGTGGCAGTGGTCCGGTGCCGGTGCGACCAACGCGCTCAACCAGTTCCGCCGGGCCATCGAGATTGACCCGGACTACGCGCCCGCGCACGCCGGCATGGCGTTGTCCTACATGCTGGGCGCGGGCTCGCTCTGGCCGCCGCGCGAGGCGATGCCCCGGTGCCGCGAGGCGGCGCAAAGGGCCCTCCTGCTGGACCCGCTGCTGCCCGAGGCCCACGACGCGCTCGGCTGGGTGCGGCTGCAGTTCGACTGGGACTGGGCGGCGGCGGAGAAGGATTTCCGGCGTGCGGTCGAGTTGAGCCCGCGGTCGCCGCTGGCCCTGGATGCGCTGAACAATTTCCTCGTGGCACGCGGGCGGTTCCCCGAGGCCGTCACGGTGCTGCACCAGGCGCTGGCGGTGGACCCGCTCTCGCCGGCCCTGCACAGCGACCTGGGCTGGACGCACTGGCTGGCCGGCGACCCCGCGAAGAGCATTCCGCACCTGCGCCGGGCGCTTGAGCTGGACCGCGACTTCCTCCAGGCGCGGACGTGGCTGGGCTGGGTGTTTCTGTTCACCGGCAAGACCAATGAGGCCCTGGCGGAGTTCCAGATCGTGGCGAAGCTCGACCCGGACTCACCGTGGCCGCCCGCACGGCTCGGGTATGCGTATGGGCTCGCGGGCCGCCGTGCCGAGGCGCTCACGATGCTGGCGGAGGTGGAGCAGCGGGCGAAGCGCGGCTACGTGGTCCCGAGCGTGCCGGTGCTGGTGCATGTGGGCCTGGGCCAGAAGGCCGAGGCGCTCGATGCCTTGGAAAAGGCGTATGAGGAACGCGAGAGCTGGATGGCCTGGCTCAAGGTGGACCCGCTGCTGGCACCGTTGCGCGGGGAGCCGAGGTTTCAGGCGCTGGTGAAGAAGGTGGGGCTGGAGAAGTGAGGCAACACGGAGACGCGCGCGCGGCTGCAAACCGAAATGACCACCGAGACGCAACGAATCAGCGGGAAGCACTGCGAAGGGGCAGGTTTTCAACGCCCCAAGCCCGTCCGGAGCACCGCTATGGAGTGCGGCGACTTCTCGCCGCTTTCCGCAGGCGACTCGTCGCCGTCGAGGGCGCTGCGGATGGATTGTCAGGCGGCATTCGCGCTCGCGCGAGCGCTGCGGGCCGCCGGGCGCAGGCGCGCTCCGGCTTGCCGACGGCGACAAGTCGCCTGCGGAAAGCGGTGACCAGTCACCGCACTCCATAGGCGTCGCAGGTGGAAGCCAGCCGCGCCTTCATTGCGCCCCGTTCCCGTTGCCAGCATAATCACAACCGACGTGACCGACTCCGCTTTGCCATCGCCTGACCATTCCGCACCCGTGCCGCCGCACCGCCGCCGCCCGCGTTACTCAGGCAAGAACCCGCGCCGGTTCGAGGAAAAATACAAGGAGCGCGACCCGCAGCGGTATGCCGAGACGGTCGCGAAGGTGCTCGCGTCCGGCAAGACGCCGGCGGGCACGCACCGGCCCATCATGGTGGCGGAGATTCTCGAGGTGCTCGCGCCCCGGCCCGGCGAGGTGGCGGTGGATTGCACGCTCGGCTACGGCGGGCACACGCGCGAACTGCTCGCGCGGCTCCAGCCCGGCGGGCGATTGCTCGGCCTGGATGCCGACCCGGTGGAACTGCCCAAGACGGAGGCGCGTCTGCGCGAGGCAGGCTTCGGTCCGGAGGTGTTCACCGCCGTGCGCAGCAACTTCGCCGGCCTGCCCCAGGCGCTGGCCACCTGGACCGGTAGCAGCCGACGTGAGGAGGCTCACTCTGAACTCGGCACGCAGAACCCGGAACACGGAACTCAATTGGAGCCTCCTCACGTCGGCTGCTACCGGGCGGGGGCGGACTGCATCCTCGCAGACCTCGGCGTGTCTTCGATGCAACTCGACGACCCTACACGCGGCTTCTCCACGAAGTCCGACGGGCCGCTCGACATGCGCATGAACCCGCAGCGCGGACAGTCCGCGTCGGCGCTGCTGGCCCGGATTGCTCCGGACGCGCTCGCGACCTTGCTGATGGAGAACGCCGACGAACCACGCGCCCATGAACTCGCGCGGGTGCTGGCCCGCCAGAGCTTTGCCACCACCCGGGAACTGGCCGCTGCCGTCCGCGCGGCGGTGCCCGTGGGCAAGGACGAGGCGGACCTCACGGTGCGGCGCGTGTTCCAGGCGTTGCGCATCGCGGTGAACGACGAGTTCTCCGCGCTGGACACCCTGCTGCGTCATCTGCCCGCGTGCCTCAATCCCGGCGGACGCGTGGCCATCCTGACCTTCCACTCTGGCGAGGACCGGCGGGTGAAGAAGGCATTTGAAGCGGGTGAGCGCGACGGTGTTTACTCAGCGATCGCCCAGGAAGTCATCCGGCCCACGCCCGAGGAACGGCACAACAACTCCCGCTCCTCCCCCGCCAAGCTCCGCTGGGCGCGTCGGGCTGACACCGCGACCAGATAAACATGACCACGTCTGGCGGCGGAAGGGGCAGCCGCGAGAGGCCCCGAGCGCTTAAAGCAGAGCGGGGGGCGGATGCTTCATTCCCCTCGCCAGCCCGGCCCATTTCATCGCATCTTCCGACACTACGATGATGAAACTTCGCACGACGTTTTGCCTGCTGGCCGTGGCCGCCGCCGCCTTCGCGCAGCCGATTGAACCGGACAAGCTCAACACCATGATCGAGGCGCTCACCCGCCTCGGCCCCGAGCAGGTCAACGCCAACCCGCGCCTGAAGGAAGCCCTCGGCAAGGTGCTCGCCGCCACGCGCGGCACGCCGCAGTTCGTCCGGCTCGTCGAGCAGTTCAAGCTGGCGGACCAGAATGCCGGCCTGCTCGAAGTTGCCGTGAAGAATCCCGCCGACGAATCGGGCGTCACCGCGCTCCGGCTCGTGCTCGCCAGCGGCGACACCGCCGCGCTCTCCGCCGCGCTCAACGGCAAGGACCCGGTCGCCGCCGCGAAGCTCATCGAGGCCCTCGGCAACACCGGGGCGAAGCAGCTTCCCGCGCTCCTGCTCCCGCTCGTCCCAGACACGAAGCGCGACGTGGCCCTCCGCAAGCCGGCTGTTCGGGCCCTGGCCCGCACGCAGGACGGCGCGATCGCGCTGCTCAAGCTCGCCGCCGAAGACAAGCTCCCCGCCGACCTCAAGTTCACCGCCGCCGCCGAGCTGAACGCGGTCCGCTGGCCGGAGCTGAAGGCCGAGGCCGCGAAGCTGCTGCCGCTGCCGCCGGGCCAGGGCGACAAGGCGCTGCCGCCCGTGGCCGAACTGCTCGCGATGAAGGGCGACGCCAAGCGCGGCGCGGAAATCTTCTCCCGTGAAGCGGTCGGCTGCGCGAAGTGCCATGTGGTGAACGGGCAGGGCGTGGACTTCGGCCCGGCGCTCTCCGAGATCGGGAGCAAGCTGCCCAAGGACGCGCTGCTGGAATCCATTCTTGATCCCAGCGCCGGCATTTCCTTCGGCTTCGAGGCGTGGTCCGTCGAGACCAAGGCGGGCGAGGAAGTCTTCGGCCTCATCGTCAGCGAGACGGGCGAGGACGTGTCCGTGAAGACCGTTGGCGGCGCGGTGACGAAGCTCAAGAAGGCGGACCTCGCGCGCCGCCAGCAGAGCAAGCTCTCGATCATGCCCGCCGGCCTCCAGCAGGCGATCACCGCGCAGGAGCTGGCGGATTTGCTGGAGTATCTGACGACGCTGAAGAAGAAGTGAGGGTGGCAGACCCCTTCTGCTCTTAATCTTAATCCTAATCTTAATCCCGCTCCTCACGCTCCCATCCGAGGAGCAAGATTAGGATTAAGATTAGGAGTAGGAGGGATGGTCCCTCGGTTTGTCTTCCCCCGCGCTTGACGCAGACTCCGCCGGTCCACCATGCACCGCCTGCTGCAACGCAAGTCGCTCGTCAGCCAGACCGTGGACATCCTGCGCACGGGCTTGCGCGGCGGCTCGTGGCCGGAGCATCTGCCGGGGGAACTGGAACTGTGCCAGCAGTTGCAGATCAGCCGCACCACCCTGCGCGCCGCGCTGGCCGTGCTCACGCGGGAAGGCTGGCTGAGTTCGTCGCAGGGCCGGCGGCGTGCGGTGCTGAAACGGGCCGTGCGCGGCCAATCGTCTCCGCCCAGCCGTCGCGTGGTGCTGCTCACGCCGGAGCCGCCGCACCGGCTGGGAACGTTCGCCATGTATTGGATGGACGACCTCCGCGAGCACCTGGCCGAGACGGGCTGCCATCTGGAAGTTCACACGAGCCGGGTCTGCTTCTCCGCGCGTCCCGAGGCGGCGCTGGAACGGCTCGCGCGCGACCTCCGGCCTGCGGCGTGGGTGCTGTATCTCTCCACGGAGCCGATGCAGCGCTGGTTCTCTGCCCGCGCGCTGCCCTGCGCGGTGGCCGGCTCGCGTCACGCGGAGATGCAGGTGCATTCAGTGGATGTGGATTATCAGGCCATCGGCCAGCACGCCGCGGCGCAGTTTCTCAGCCGCCACCACCGGCGATTGCTGGTGCTAGCCCGGGAGGGTGGTTTTGCGGGGGACTTGAAGACCCTCGAAGGCGCGCAGGCCGCCTGTGCCCGGGTGGACGGAGCCAGTGTCCGGGCAGCCCTGCATGACAGCACGGTGGCGGGCATCACGCGGGTGCTGGCGCAGGAGTTCCGCGCCCCCTCGCCGCCCACCGCCGTGCTGGTGGCCAACTCGGCCTTTGTGCTGACCGCGCTGGGGTGGCTGGCGCGCAGCGGCCTCGCCGTGCCCGGCGAGGTCTCGCTCATCGCCCGGGACAGCGAGCCGTTCCTGGACTTCGTGGTGCCATCGGTCGCGCGCTACGTGCTGCCGCCCACGCGGTTTGCGCGCAGCCTGTCGCGGGTGGTGCTGGCCCTGGCGCGCGGCGACGTGGTGCGCACGCTGGATCAACGGCTGGAGCCGGAGTTCATCCCGGGCGAGACGCTGGGCAACTTGTCTTGGAAACAGACAAGTTCCCGCCCCTTGTCCTCCGCCGCCGGTGGGGCACTGTAAGGGCGAACCATCTGCCACACCGGCCATGAACTGCTCTGCCCGCCGCCCGGCCCCGCCGGCCTTCACCCTCATCGAATTGCTCGTCGTCATCGCCATCATCGCCATTCTGGCGGGGCTGCTGCTGCCGGCGCTGGGCAAGGCCAAGCAGAAGGGCCAGGGCGCGGTCTGCGTGAGCAACCTCAAGCAGATGCAGCTCGCCTGGCACCTCTACGCCGAGGACTTCAACAACCGCCTCGTCTATAACGCTCCGACCTCCACCCCAGGCCAGACGTGGGCCGCCGGCGACCTCCGCACCCTCGCCGAGGCCACGAATTCCACGCTGCTGCTCAACTCCCTGCTCGGCCGCTATGCCCAGGCCGCCAACGTCTTCAAGTGCCCCGCTGACAAGACCACGACCAACGGCGTCCCCCGGGCCCGCAGCCTCTCGATGAACATGTTTTTCGGCGGCCTGGCCAGCGGCGCGCCGTCCAGCCCCCGGGTGAACCCGGCCACCCACGTCTGGTTCCAGCGCCTCGACAGCGTGCTCCGCCCGAGCGACCTGTGGCTGTTCTGGGATGAAAATCCCAGCACGATTGACGACTGCATGGGCGTGGTGGACATCAGCGCGCCCTATCTCACCAGCAAGGTGATGGTCAACACCCCCGCCACCTACCACAATCGCGCCGGCGGCCTCTCCTTCGCGGACGGCCATGTGGAGATTCACAAGTGGACCGATCCCAACACGCTGATCGGGGCTTACAATGTCGCCGGCGGAGCGGACTACGACTGGCTCGCGGCGCGCACCTCGGTGCCGCAGTGAAGGGGCGTGCGCAGTTGCAATGGGCTGCTCCATGGCATTTCAATCCTCGGCTGAACCCACGCGCCTCCGCCGTCGTCTGAAATCGTGCCCGAATCAAACTCATCCTCATGAACCGACCGACTCGCTTCTGCCTCTGCCTGCTCACGCTTGCCCTGGGCGCCTTCACCAGCCCGGCCCACGCGGCCGCGCCGCTGCTTGAAAAGGTGGACCTCTTCGAGGCGGCCAAGGAGGGCTACGCGCTCTATCGCATCCCCGGCATCGTCACCACGCGGCGCGGGACGGTGCTGGCCTATTGCGAGGCGCGCAAGAGCGACCGGGGCGACTGGGGCACGATTGACATCCTTCTCCGCCGCTCGACCGACGGCGGCAAGACGTGGGGGGCGCGCACGAATATCGCCCATGTGCCGGGGCCGAAGGCGAAGAACCCCGTGGCGCTCGCGCAGAAGCTCGCGACCACGGATGAGGTCACCTACAACAACCCGGTCGCGATCCCGGACTCGAACGGCGCGGTGCATTTCCTCTTCTGCCTCGAATACGCCCGCTGCTTCTACCTCCGCACGGATGACGACGGCGTGACCTTCAGCGCGCCGGTGGAGATCACTGCGTCGTTCGACAAGTTCCGCCCGGAGTATGAGTGGAAGGTGCTCGCGACCGGGCCCGGCCACGGCATCCAGTTGAAGACGGGCCGGCTGGTCGTGCCGGTGTGGCTCTCGCTCGGCACCGGCGGTCACGCGCACCGGCCTTCGGTCACATCGGTGATTTACAGCGATGATCTCGGCCGCGTCTGGTCGCGCGGCGAGATCGCCGGGCCGAACGAGGGCGACTGGAACATCCCGAACGAAACCTGCGCCGTGCAGCTCGCCGACGAGCGCGTGCTGCTGAACATGCGCAGCGAGTCCAAGGCGAACCGCCGCCTGCTCACCACCAGCCGCGACGGCGCGACAGGCTGGAGCAAGCCGCAGTTCCACGAGGAGCTTTTGGAGCCCATCTGCATGGCCTCGATGGTGCGCCTCAGTGAAGCGCCCGCGAAGAACCGCCTGCTCTTTTCCAACCCCAACAACCTCTCCCGCGCCGATGGCAAGGAAGCGCCCGGCAAGGGCCGCGACCGCAAGAACGTCTCGGTGAAGCTGAGCTATGACGAGGCCAAGACGTGGCCGGTCAGCAAGACCATCGAGCCGGGCTTCAGCGGCTACAGTGACCTGGCGGTGGCAAAGGATGGGACGATTCTCCTCTTCTACGAGCGCGGCAGCACGGACGGGAAGGACATCTACCGCACCGGCTCGCTCACCGTCGCCCGCTTCAATCTGGAATGGCTCACGGATGGGAAGGATGCGCTCAAGTAGGAGCTCTGGTTTTGGGCCGGGATTTTGGCAAAGCTCCAAACTCCAAATGGCGCATCTGACCGAGTGGAGAAGCCCGGAGGGCTTCAAGGTGAATAGCCGTGGGTTTCACCCACGGCTATTCACATGACACCCCTCCGGGGTGATTGCAGGCCGCGTCGGCACCCCGACAAAAAACTGAGATGCGCCCTCGCCTGACCGCCCCAGCCAATGCAGGTTGAAATTTGGAGCTTCTTTGGCGCTTGGGATTTGGATTTTGGAATTTGAATCCCCGGCTTGTCACCGCCTCGCGCCTCCCTACACTCCCGCGCATGAAAGCACTTTCCTTCGCCCGGCTGTGCGCTGTCTTCACGCTCGCCGCCACCTCCTTCGCTGCCCTTGCCGCCGAGGGCAAGAGCGGTGTCGCGCTCAAGCTCGTCGTCACGAACCTCACGGCTCCCTCGGTGCTCACGGACTTCGACGGCAAGCGGATGCTCGTCGCCGAGCAGGTCGGGCCGGTGCATCTGATGACGCCCGAGGGAAACCTCAAGCCCTTCGCCGACTTCACCAAGAAGCTGAAGATCAATTTCGGCAAGTTCGATGAACGCGGCGTGCTGGGCCTGGCGCTGCACCCGAAGTTTGCCGTGAACCACAAGTTTTACGTCTGCTACAGCGCCGAGAAGCGCGCCGGCGTCCCCGAGGCCTGGGACCACACGATGAACATCTCCGAGTTCACGGCCAAGGGCGACACCGGCGACCTGAGCACCGAGCGCATCGTCCTCCAGATTGACCAGCCCTACTTCAACCACAACGGTGGGCGCATCGCCTTCGGCCCGGACGGCTTCCTCTACCTCGGGGTCGGCGATGGCGGACACAAGAACGACATCAACAAGGACGACAAGGACAAGGCGCGCGGCCCGCGGGGCAACGGTCAGGACCTCAACACGCTGCTGGGCAAGATCGTGCGCATTGACGTGGACAAGCCGGCCGCAGGCAAGAACTACGGCATCCCCATGGACAATCCGTTCGCCAAGGGCGGCGGCCTGCCGGAGATCTACGCGTGGGGCATCCGCAATCCGTGGGGCATGAGCTTCGACCGGGGCGGGAACCGCGAGTTGTTCGAGGTCGAGGTCGGCCAGAGCCGCTGGGAAGAGGTGAACATCATCGTCAAGGGCGGCAACTACGGCTGGAACCTGCGTGAGGGCGCCGAGTGGTTCAACCCGAAGAAGGAACTGACCCCGCTGGAGAAGCCCTACTTCGATCCCGGCAACGCCAAGTTCGTGGACCCCATCCTCGTCTATGGGAACCTCGCGGGTTTCCCGCAGGACGGCAAAGGCCGCAGCGTCACCGGCGGTTATGTCTATCGCGGCAAGGCGCTGCCTCAGCTCACCGGCAAGTATGTCTTCGCCGACTGGTCGAAGAACATGGGCCTGCCGCAAGGCGTCCTCTACGTGGCGGCCAAGGGCGCGGATGGCAAGTGGACCTTGGACCACCTCGAACCCGAGTCCCACACCGGCCAGGGCATCGGGGCCTACGTGTGGGCCTTCGGCGAGGACAAGGACGGCGAACTTTACGTGCTCACCAACCAGACCGGCGCGCTGGGCAACAACTCCGGCAAGATCTGGAAGCTGGTGAAGGCCGGGAACTGAGCGGAGCCGACGGGGTTCCACTTCGTCTGAAAGCGGAGCGCCGGTCTCCGGCCCGGCGTGCTGACCGAGGTGATCACGCCGGGTCGGAGGCCGGCGCTCCGGCGGTATCGTTGCCTGCGGGAGCACTTTTCGTTTTGCCGTCGCCCGGGCTTCGCCTAGCCTCTGCGCATGTTCAAGCCGACCGACCTCTTCGACCTGTCGCAGACGGAGCACGCCGCGTTGTTTGACGGCTGCGAATTCGCCTGGGACGCGCTCAAAGGGCTGAAAGCCTACGTCGAGGCCCATGTGCGGCCGCTGGAGGCGCATGCGTTTGGGCCCGGGGTCACCCTCGGCAAGCGCGTCATCATCGGCGAGGGCACCGTCATCGAGGACGGGGTGATGATCAAGGGCCCGGCCATTATCGGGCGGAACTGCGAGATCCGCCACGGGGCCTACATCCGCGACCATGTGCTCATTGGGGACGGGTGCGTCATTGGCAACTCCTGTGAACTCAAGCACAGCCTCGTCTTCAACGGCTGCCAGGTGGCGCACTTCAACTATGTCGGTGACTCCATCCTTGGCCACAAGGCCCACCTGGGAGCGGGCGTCATCCTCTCCAACCTTAAGTCGCTCCCCGGCAATGTGACCGTCGAGGTCAACGGCCGGCCGCACGACACCGGCCTGCGCAAGTTTGGCGCGATGCTGGGGGACAAGGCCGACATCGGGTGCAACTCGGTCCTGAACCCGGGCAGCGTGATCGGTCGCGCCACCCTCATGTATCCGCTCACGAACTGGCGCGGAGCCGTCGGCCCGGGCCGGATTGTGAAGAACAAGGCCGCCGTCGAGGTGGTCGAGCGCCGGGCAAAGTAGGGTCAAAAGCCCCGCATCGGCTGCTTGACTCGGCACGGGTTGCTACTACCCTGCATTGCACCATGCCCAGTCCATGCAGCCGCGCTTAATCCGAGCCTTCACTTTGATCGAATTGCTGGTGGTCATCGGCATCATCGGCATACTGGCGTCGCTCACCGTGGGCGGCCTCGCACAGGCGAAGGCGCGGGCGCATCGTGTCACCTGCCTGAACAACCAGCGGCAGCTCCTGGAGGTGTGGCACAAGTATGCCGGCGACAACGACGACCGGCTGGTGCCCAATTCCAATCCGCTGACCAGCGCCACCCCGGTGACGACGAACATCCCGTGGGCCTCCGGCGGCACGCACCAGTTCTACGACACCGTCACGAACGAGCTGTTCCTCACCAATCCGGGCTACTCTGCGTTTGCCTACGCGAACCTCAACCCGCGCCTCTACCGGTGCGGGGCGGTGAAGCATAACATCCAGGGTGTGTCCATGACGCGGCACTACAGCATGAATCCCTACATGGGGCCGCAGTCCGGCGGGGGATTCGCCGCTCCCGCCGGCTTCGAGACCTACCGGCGGATGAACGACGTCACCCAGCCCTCCGAGCGCCTGGTCTTCGCCGAGATGAACCCCTACATCATCTGCACCACGGCGGTGCGGATCAATGACATGACTGCCGCCGCGGACGGCACCATTGCCAGCGGGGATTTCGCCACCCTCCCGGGCTTTCCGCATGGCAAGGTGGCCATGGTGAGCTATGCCGACGGCCGCGTGGAGCCGCAGAAGATGCTCACGCCGGAGATGGACCGCATCTGGCCGGTGCCGTGGCTGGCGGACCACACGGGCCTGCACGCCGCGGACAACGCGGACTTTCTCTGGTTCGCCAACCACATGACCCACGGGCTATGAACGGACGCCGCCACCCGCTGGACGTTCGCACCGGGCGCGCTTTCGCGCTGCCCGAGCTCCTCGTCGTCATCGCCATCCTCGCCATTCTCGGCTCCTTGATGGTGCGCGGGCTCAACAGCGCGAAAACCCGCGCGCACCGCACTGAGTGCATCAGCAATCTCCGGCAGGTCATGCTGGCCTGGCAGAAGCACTACACCGACAACGACGACCAGCTTGTGCTCAACTACCGGCCCCAGTCCGCCACCAACACGCCCCCGGCGCCCTGGGTTTCGGGCGACTACCATTATACCTACGACAGCGTCACCAATTTCAACTACCTCACGGACCCCAAGCTGGCCGCTTTCGCCGGAGCGGTGCCGAATCCCCGCATATACCGCTGTCCCTCGGCCCGCCAGTTGATCCAGGGCAAGCCCCTCACCCGCAGCTACGGCCTGAACCAATATATGGGGGCGGGCAGCCAAAGCTCGGCGCTGCCCGGCTACATGGCCTTCACCCGCGTGCATGATGTCGTGCCGCCCGCGCAGATGTTCACCTTCCTGGAACTCAACCCGAACACCATCTGCACCAGCATGGTGCGCGTGCCGATGGACACCAACCAGGCCACCGGCTACTTCCACCTGCCGTCCTCCGCGCACGGTGGGCGGGTGGCGGTGGCCTTTGCCGACGGCCACATTGACGCCTATGCCATCCGGGACAAGGACAGCTACCGCACCTATCAGGTGGACTGGCTGCCCGACCATGACGTCGCCATGACCAACGCGGACGTGCTGGCCATTCGCGAAATGGCCAGCTACCCCAAATGATCTGATTCTCCTGCCGCATGCAAAAGGTTCTTTTCTCCCTCTTCGTCGCGATTGGTTATGCATTCCGCTCGCTGAAACACCCGGCCACCTGGGGAGTCATCGCGGTGGTTGCCGGCGTGTGGTGGTGGTCCCACCAGCGCGCCGAGGCGGCCAAGGTGGTGAACCGCGTCCCGCCCATCGAGTTCAAGCCGCTCCCCGCCCCGGTCGCCCCCTCTGCGGCGGACGGGACCGGGTTCACCCCGGTCAGCGCCACGGCCGCACGTGAAGCTGAGGATTCCACCGAGACCGATCCCGAGAAGCGGCCGGTCATGTCCTCCCGCGACCTCGAAGTGGCCGTGGGCCGCTTCCACAAGGACAACCTGCGCCTGCCCAAGGATGCGGACGAACTGATCGAGCAGAAATACCTCGTCGGGGTTCCTCCAGCACCCCCCGGCAAACGCTACGTGCTCGATCTCTCGCCCATCAAGATGCGGCTGGTGAGCAAGTAGCAGGGAGTGAGAGTGGAGCGATGGAGTTTGGGAGCCATGGCTTCTGAATAGTTGCTGCGCCACGCTTTGAGCGTTCGGAAATCCCACTCCATCACTCCGTTCTTCCTCACCCCCGCCCGGCCGCCGCAGCGAAGGGCTTGAGTTCCTGCATCAGCTTCGCGAAGCCTTCCAGCGTGAGCTGCTGCGCCCCGTCGCTCCAGGCCTCCGCCGGGTTCGGATGCACCTCGATGAGCAGCGCGTCCGCGCCCATCGCCACCGCGCCCTTGCACATGGCCACCACCAGGTCCGCGCGGCCCGCGCCCTGGCTGGGGTCAATCACGATGGGGCTGTGCGACTCCTTCTTGATGATCGGGATGGTCGAGAGGTCCAGCGTGTTGCGCGTGTAGGTCTCGAAGGTGCGGATGCCGCGCTCGCAGAACATCAGGCCGGGGTTGTTGTTCGAGAGGATGTATTCCCCCGCCAGCAGCCACTCCTCGATCTTCATCGCCAGACCGCGCTTGAGCAGCACGGGCTTGCCGGTCTTGGCGGCGGCGATCAGGAGCTGGAAGTTCTGCGCGTTGCGCGTGCCGATCTGCAGCACGTCGGCATACTCGGCCACCATGGTGGCGTGGTCCTCGGAGAGCAGTTCGGTGATGATGGCCAGCCCGGTCTCCTTGCGCGCCTTGGCCAGCATTTTTAGACCCTTCTCGCCCAGGCCCTGGAACTCGTAGGGCGAGGTGCGGGGCTTGAACGCGCCGCCGCGCAGCACCTTCGCGCCGGCCTTGGCCACCGCCTCGGCGGTCACCAGCAACTGCTTCTCGCTCTCCACCGAGCACGGGCCGGCCATCACGACCAGCTCCGGGCCGCCGATGACGCAGCCGTTGGGCAGGGTGATGGTGGAGTTCGTCGGATGCGCCTCCCGGCTGACCAGCTTGAAGCGCTTCTGGATGGGCATCACGCTCTCCACCTGCGGCAGCGCGGTGAGCGTCTCCAGCGTGTGGTGCGTGCGTTCGTCGCCGATGGCGCCGATGACGGTGCGCGCCACGCCGCGCATCACATGCGGGCGGTAGCCGAGCCGGCGGATTTCCGCGAGCACGGCGGACTCTTCCTTCTTCGAACTTTTCGGGCGGAGGACAATGATCATGGGCTGATGGGTGATGCGGGCCGCGCCGGGTTGAAATGCAAAAACCGCAGGCGACGGCCTGCGGTTTGTCGGTTGAGTGTCTGGAATCAGCGCAACCCGGCAAGCCAGCAGGCAGGGCGGCTAAAGTAATAGCCGCTCGGCACGCTAAATCGCCAGGCGCGATAGTTCATTTCACGGGCAACGTAGCAGGGGAAGCGGAAGCGTCAACGACTGAAATGCGCACGGCGCATCCATGGGGCGCAGATCAGGTTTTGAGCAGTGAATCCAAAGGGCACGGCGGGATGGCGCATCTCTGCGCTTCGTAGCCGTTCACCCTCACCCCGCCCCTCTCCCGCTGGGAGAGGGGGCGACGCCGTCCGCGCAGGCTGGGAAGGGCACGCCACGTTCACGCAGGCGGGCGGCTAAGTTTCTCCCTCTCCCAGCGGGATGTCACTGTTGGCTTGTGAGCAACGGAAAGTCCGGGTCAAACGGACGGAGAAAGTGAAGCGGCGGGGAGCGGTAAAGGGCACGGGGACAACGTGATTGCGACGAAGCTCCCCGGCAAGAATGCAATGGCCAGAAGCGGCCCAACAGTGGACTTGTTGTTGGGTTGTTCCAGCCCGGATCATCTCGACGACGGACGTTGCGGGGCACCAGTTTTTTTCTGTCCCCTTCCCAAGCGCCCGCGTAAGTTAATTCCGCCTGTGGCCCAGCCGCTGAACAATCTTCCGCCTCACCGGCATCGGATATATGGCATGACCATTGCGGCGTGGGTTTCCTTCCCTGAACTCCCTTCCGCACCGGCGGATGCCCCAGTGGATGCCGTTTTTCAGCCGGGAGAGGTCCCGATGGAACTGGCCAGTTGTCAGGCGCGCGGCGTGCGGTTCCAAGCCGCCTCCGGCAAGCTGCTGGTCTGGCTCAACACCGTGGCTCGTTATCTTGCCGTTGACGGCCGCGAAATCCTCGTGCAGCCGGCGGCGGATGCCTTGATGGAAGACGTGCAGGCTCTGTTGCTGTGTTCGCCCATGGGCGCGCTGCTCCATCAGCGTGGGATGCTGCCGCTGCGTGGCAGCACGGTTGCCACGCCGTGGGGAGGCGTCGTTTTCGCCGGTTATACCGGGCACGGAAAATCAACGCTGGCGGCGTATTTCCGGCAGCTCGGCTTTGGCGTTCTGGCGGATGACATCGCGGCGGTGACCTTCAATTCGGAGGGGCAGCCGATGGTTGCAGCCGGTGCTCCACACTTCAAACTCTGGTCAGATTCCGTGGCTGCCCTTGGGCATCAGCCGGACTCCTTGCCCCGCTTCCGCCCCCAATTGGACAAGCGCCGGCTGGCGTTTGGCGATGCCTTCCAAGGCAAAGCGATGCCGCTGGCACGGATTTACATGCTGGAACGCCGTCACGATGTTCGGGGGGCCGAACTGACCGAATTGAGCCTGACAGACAAGTTGCGCTATCTGCTCACCCATACTTATCGTGCCCGGTTCCTGCCGGGCCTCGGCATGCAGCAAGCTCACTTTCAGAAGCTCGGACGACTGGCTGGTGCAGTGCCAATCAAACGTTTGGCACGCGAGGACGCAGGCACATTCCGGCTCAACCGGCTCGCTGAACTGGTGACGGCGGATTTGAACACATGAATGGCGTTGTGTGGCTCGCGAGCTATCCCAAATCCGGCAACACTTGGTTCCGGATATTTCTCGCCAATTTGCTGGCGGACGAAAGCCAACCGGTGGACATCAACCAGCTAGAGGCAGAAAACTTCGCAGCCCGATCCTCGCTGGATGCTCGAATTGGCTGGGATACGAGCGAGCTGACTGAGACGGAAATCGCCGAGCTTCGCCTCGAAGTGCAAATGACCCTTGCCACTGAAGGCCATCAGGTGTTGAAAGTGCATGACGCTTTCCGCTGTCCAGCAGGTGGCGGCAAATATTTTTCCACACAAGCAACCCGCGCTGTTCTTTATTTCATCCGCAATCCTCTGGATGTGGCGGTTTCTCTTCAGCATCACCGGGGGGGCAGCCTGGATGGCACCATTGCGTGGATGAACGACCCTGCGGCCTGCATGAGCATGCAGGCACGATGGTGGATTGCGCAGCTTCCCCAGCACTTGGGCACATGGAGTGAGCATGTGCGCTCGTGGGTGGATGAGCCTGGCTTGCCTTTGCAGGTGTTACGATATGAGGACATGCTGGCGCGACCCTTGGAGACATTCACCAGGGCCTGCCAATTCGCGGGCTTTCCCAGCGAATCGAATCGCGTGGCCCGCGCGCTGGAGCACTCCCGGTTTGAAGTGCTCCGCGATCAAGAGCAGCGCCAAGGGTTTCGCGAGAGTGTGGGTGACCGTCCTTTTTTCCGCCGTGGAAAGTCAGGTGACTGGCGAGTTGCCTTGTCGCCCGCCCAGTGTTCCGCCATCGTCTCCCAACACGGCGAGGTCATGAGCCGGTTCGGTTATCTGCAAGCCGATGGCTAGCCAATCTAGCTAACGGTCACCGCCTCGCTACCCCGGTTAGCCCTCGCTTCATGAGCGCACTCTGCGGCTTCCTGAATCTTGACTTGGCTCCGGCAGACCGCTCGTGGGTGGAGGCTCAACTTGCCCACCTTCGGCATCGCGGACCTGATGGCATGGGAGTATATGCCGTCGGACCGATGGCTGTCGGCCACGCTTTACTCAGCATCACCCCTGAATCCGCTGGAGAAACCTCTCCCTGGCGCAGTTCAGATGGCCAGTGCGTAATTGCATTCGACGGCCGGTTGGATCATCGAGAGTCGTTATGGGCTGCATTGGGCATCGCGCCGGACGAGCACGGCCTGCCCGATCCAGAACTGATCTTGCGGGCGCACGCAAAGTGGGGGAATGAATGCGTCAATCGGCTCGATGGAGAGTTCGCCTTTGCGTTGTGGGACGCCCGGCGACAGGAACTGCTCTGCGCAGTGGATGTTTTCGGGCGACGGGACTTGTTCTATCACTGCCACCGTCGTCGTTTCACGTTTGGCAGCAGGATTCGCTCGCTGCTTGTGATGCCCGAAGTGCCCTGCCAGCTTGACGAGCTGGCGCTTGGCTGTGACCTTTCCGTGATCCCCCGCCCTTCAGGCCGCACCTTATATGCGGACATTCACCGCCTCCCGGGTGCGCATTGGTTGACTGTCCGTCCGGGCGGCACGCCGCGCCTGCACACCTACTGGCAGTTGCGCATGGAACCACTCCTCGATCTGGGTTCCCATGCGGCATACGCGGAAGCCTTGCGTGAAAAGCTGGAGCAGGCAGTGCGTTCGGCTTTGCGCTCGCGGCATCCCGTGGCCGTCATGCTGAGCGGCGGTCTGGACTCAACCGGATTGACCGGGCTTGCAGCGGGCATGCTGGCCAAGCACGGCCGGCCTTTGATCAGCGTCTCTGGGGTGTTGGCGGAGGAAGCTTCAGACGCGGTGTGGGATCGGGAAGAAAGCCCATTCATTCGCGAGGCGCTGGCAAAATATCCACTGCTTGATCCCTGCTGGGCACACGGAAACGCGTTCCCGGCGCTGCGCTTGGATGATGGCTGGTATGAGACGCAGGATGAGCCCGATTGGGATCCCTTCTCCTATCGCGCGCTGGAACTGGCGATGCTGGCCCGGCAACGAGGCGCACGGATCGTGCTGGGCGGCATGAACGGGGACATGGCTGCTTCCTACGACGGACGTGGACTCCTGGAGCAGTTGTTCTGGGCGGGTCGCTGGGCCGACCTTGCAGGCCAGTTGCGCGCCCAGAGCGCCGTGCGGAGCGTGGGCATGCTTACTCTACTTCGTAGCGGACTCATCCGGCCGCTGGCTCCCGCCTGGCTGCGGCGGGGCTTCGACTGGTGGCGGGGAGACGCACAGAGCCGGCCTCCTCAGATGCCCATCGCTCCCGAGTTTGCGGCGCGGCTGCCTCTGGCTGACTGGATGCCTGACAGACGACTAAATCCAGCCACCTTCCAAGACCACCGCGTCCACCATATGGAACTGGCCAATTCCGGTCGCTTCCATATGCGCTGCGACTTGCTTTCCCGCCTGGCACCAGATCTGGAGAGCCCGCAGCCGTGGAGTGACCGACGGGTTTGGGAATGGTGCTACCGCGTGCCGTTGGAGGAATTTGTGCCGCACGGCCTGCCTCGCGGCCTCTACCGTAATGCCCTGCGCGATGTGCTGCCCGCTGGGGCGCTGCGACGGACCACGAAGGGGTGGTTTGCGCCTGACTTTGCGCGCAGCCTAGCGGCCGCTCAAGAAACCATGACGGCCTTTATGCAAAAGCATGGAGCCGACCACACGGTCTGGAACTATGTGAACCGGCCCGTGGTGTTGGAGGTTTTGGAGCAGTTGGGCCAGCGCACCCCTGGCCAGTGGGACCGGCGGTATCAATCGGTCCTGTGCCTTGGACTTAGACTCGCAGATTTCATCGCCCGGTTTGGCTGATGAGGCGGGGGCTTGAGCACTGACGTCAGCCTGCATTGGGAACGCGGGGAACGCGGGACAAATACAAACAAACATTGACACTGATTCAAAAATTTAGTTCGGTGTTGACTAAGTTATGAACTCAGAAGTTGCAAACGAAGTTTTGGTGCCCAACGAAACCAAGTTGACGTGGTCGCCCCCTACCTTGATCAAGCTTGGTGATGTCTCGGATACCATGAACAATGGATCGACCGGCGGAGACGCGGGCGGGCAACTGACTTGAGGGTGGGCTTCAAGCCCTTCGCAGGCCAGCGCACTTAGGTTTCGCCTTCATCGAAGATGAAGGCCGGTGTAGTATTCTGAAGTCGCACTCCGACTGAGCCCGGCTCTGCAATCGTCGGATGGTGGAACTCGGCCTTCGACCAGTTTGACAAGGAAGCAGCAATTGTAGCGCCTGCATCGGCTGCCCCCCAGTTCCAGTAGCCACCTTCCGCGATGACCCGTCGTGCGCCGCCCGTTGGCAGCACGCTTGGGGCGATTGCCGCTGCAGAATCCCTATTGAACGTGTTTTCAGGATCGAACCGGGAACTCTCCGTCCACGCAGATGAAGTAACCCAGGCCGAGGGTCGGTTGGTTGTTGTCGTGAGGCGTAGGGCTGTCAGTTCCTGTGGTCCCAATCATCTCCGAAGCCATATCAACCGACGATTTCCCATCCGGGATCGCGAACCGCTTCAAGCTGGCTGGGGCGACTGCGTTCCCGCTTGCCACCATTGCTCCGCTAGGCGTGTCAGCGTTGCCATTGGCCGATGCCACTTTGATCTCATGGCCGTGAGCGGGAAAATTCGACAGGGTCAACGCGACGGAGTTGGTTCCGCCCTTTTGTCCCGGTTGCACTTTACTCAAAACCGGCCCCGGTGCCTGCACGCCGCTCATCAACCCTATTAACACTCTTCCCCGCAAATCCGGCAGGTTGAAGGTTTTGCCGACAATCCCGCCGTAGGTGTTCTCGATTACCGCATGCAGCGCCTGATGCTGGCTTACGGCCAGACTGCGTCCATCGCAGGGCAGCCAGCCTTCCGGCTCGTAGTTATAGGGAAATACGCGGACTTCACCGATGAATGCGTCCATATGCTGTCGTTGGAATTGTTCTTGGCTGAGTTGAAGGCGATCTAAACGCTGTCGGCGACTGGATATTCTCCAGTGAGGCAAATGATGTAACTGATACCGGCCCACGGCATCATGTTGTCATGGGCAGAGCCGGGGCCACCGATTAGCTTCAACGCTGAGGCGTTCAAAACGCTCATCTTCACGCTCGATGAATGAGCCAAAAACTGGTTGGAGTAAGTTTTGGGAGTGACGTTTGGCGTTGGCGCCTTGGCCAGCAGCTTGCCAGTCGGCTCCGACGATGTGCCGTCCGTATTCATCACGACGAAGTCATGCGAGTGGACCGGCAGATGAGCCGCCGAAAGCTCCTCCGTCGAAGCCCCTTCTGACTGGCTGAGGAGGCGCGGAGTCAACCCCGGACCAGCGCCCTGCCCGATGGGCACCCGGCACCGCAGGTCGGGCAGCCCGAAATCTGATGTTCCGTTGCCACCATAGCTTGCTCCGAGCAGGGAAAACAGCGCTTCGTGTTCGGCCACTTTCAGCAGTTGTCCCTCGCACAGCGACCATCCTTCGGGAGCAAAGTTACCGGCAAACACACGAATCTCACCAAGATAAGCTTCCATATTAACAGGCGACGGTTATTTCGGGCATTCTAACACACACTTCAAGACCGAGGCGGATACTCTCCCTTGATGCAGATGCAGTAATTGGTGACGAGGAATGGCTGCATGTTGTTGTGACTTGCTCCTCCCCCGGCCGAGGAGCAACTGGCTGGAGCCAGTTTCACGGCCTTCCCCTTTTCGTATGGCGCATAGCATTTGACGTCCTTGCCCTCGTCCACAGCATACACCTTGCCTGCGCCGGTGCCAGCTGGACCCGTCACCGTGCCGGCCTGCGATGTGCCCGTGATCTGATGAGTGTGGGCCGGCAGATGGATTGTGGTTAATTGGACCGTTTCGGTTCCCGCAACGGCACCCCTTATGACTTTTACGCCATCAGCGCCCAGGATGGCGCGCCCGCGGAGGTCGGGTAACGCAAAGTTCGTCTTGCCGTCGCCGCCAAACTTGTTGTCAAGGAGGGAGAAGAGTGCCTGGTGTTCCTTGACTAACAAGAGCGAGCCGTCACAAAGACGCCACCCTTGGGGGGCGAACTTAAATGAAAACATGCGAATCTCACCAAGGAAATATTCAGGCATGTGACTATCTTTCGACTGGAAGTGATTTTCTATTATGCAACCCACCCGCCACTTCACCGCTGCTGGTCCGCCAAACGCAGAAGCCCGGTATGAGAACGGGTGAGTTAAGCCTCGCCAGCAAAATCGCCCGGACCTTCCTTGTCAAATACTTTATTGTTTTTTGGGCAGCCCCCGAACATTACGATTGATTGCCGTCGTTGCGGGGACGCGTTGCAGCAGCCGTGCTGACTCGCCTGGCAGGGGCTGCAACCGCGTGTGGACATGGTTTTCCGGCCCGTGTGCCGCTGGCGGGACGCGGCTGGGCGGCGGGCGGGTGGTTCAAGGCACGGCTCCGCCAGCGCCGGCGGTGGCACGGGCGGCAGGGGCGGCAGGGGCGGTGAGCCTGGCGTTGGCGGGCGTCAGCCTGGCAGGCATGCAAAATGGGAGATTTGGGAAGAGCAAATTCACCGCCAGGTGCAAGCTTGCAGATCAATCGTAATGTTCAGGGCCACATTCAACATCATTCAACATCCTTTCACCTTGACGTTGGATTTCCCCCAAACATACAATCGTTAAGCTATTCAACTCAACAATTGGACCCGGTCAAGTAGGTCAGGCTGAAATTCCCTTTCCTTTTGTTGGTTCATAACCCCGAATAAACTAATGTATCTCGACCTGCTTAAAGCATTTGCCTCCGGTGCCGGCTCCAAGTTTGGCGGCAAGGTGTTTGAACTGTTCGCCGAACAGGAAGCCCGGCTGCGGGAAATCCAAGAGAAGCTCAAGCTCGTGTATGACGAAGTCCTCGAGCTAGGGCTGAAACAACACCTCGCTCAGCATACGGTGCGCCGGACCAAGGTCATCACCGATGCCCAAAACTTCCAAAGCCTGCTTCGCGCCACGAAGCCGCCTCCGGCGGCGACCCTGGACGAACTGGAGCGACGTTACATCTCCACGGCACCCGACAGCTACCACAGCCAGTTGGCCGCCTTCCTCATTGAAGTCCTAGGAGCTAAGAGCAACTCCGGCATCATAACCAACACCTTTTTGGTGGACCCGCGTGATTTTGCTGATGGGGCGGTGGCCGAATACTCAAATATCATGCTCTGCAAGGGCGGCGTCCCCATCAACCAATATGTGGAGCACATGGCCAGCTTCGCGGCCTGCCTGATCGCCGATTTGGATGCCCTGTCGAAGGCATACTCACTAGGCTGCCAGGTGCTGAAGACTTTTGGGCGGCTGGAAGGAGCAGAGGAGCGGCTCGAGATTGTTGACCGTTGGAAAGCGCCCGACGGTCTGGTCCGTGAGTTCATGCCCCTGCTTGGCGAGTGCTTTCGCACCGTGGCCCGCCCGGTGGGCGAAATCTGCGATGTGGCCGGCGGCAAGCACCGGAAGCTGATCGTCTCCCTGGTGCTCAACTACAAGGAATTCATCATTGAAAATCAACCCGGCGGGAAGCGGGTCCGCACTGGCACCCCCGCCAAACTGAAAGCTGCGGTCCCCGAACTTTCCAGCGCGAACCCCAAGCACGGATGGGAACTGGTCACCGCGGTATGTGATGGTCGTGACCGTGACGCAATTTCTCTTAAGGCACTGAGCCTGCCCGACAATTATTTGATTACGACGGACCAGCAAATCGGTTGGCTGGAGCCCCTGGCCAAGATCGAACGCAAAGAACGCGCGTCTTGGCGGCTCATCGTCCTGAAGCCCGGCAAGAAGGATGCGGGCATCTCGTTCGAACTGCGTCGTATTTATGGAGATCGCGTGCTGGCAGTCAAAAACTCGATCGGCTCGCACATCGGCCTGATCGATCCTGAGGTGTGCACCCCGGATTCGATCTTGGCACCTGGCGGCGAGCAGCAGCAGTTTCGCTTCGTCTTCTGGAGTGACCGGCTATACCGCGATGCGTTCCTGCGCGCCGGAGAAGCCCTGACCTCCTTGAACAAGCGCTATGCCCTCACGTTCGACGCGGAGAAGGGATTGCAGGTGCTTGAGGACGGACGAGAATGGAAAACTCTCTGGAGCCCACCTGATGGCGTGTCTCTCCCCATCGGCGCACGCATGGTGGTAGGCCTAGATCGACTCCACATCTTCGCTGATTCAAGGGGGCTAGTGGACTATTCCACCACTGCCGCTGCTTCGCCCGATCAAGACCGTGTGCTGATCATGCAGATAGATGGCAATGTGGTCCTCTATCATGTGGATGAGCAACCAGTCCCAATGCAGGCGCTCGCTGACTCGTCTCATCCAATCTCCGTTGCCTATCATCCACCAGTCGATTAGTCCCAGCTACGGCTCCACCTAGCCCTCCGCCGGGCAGTGATTTCAACGGATTCGTTCGTCTCCTGAACCTGTTTGAGGATGCGCTTGCCCTGCTTGATGCACACCCGATGGTGCTGCAACACTCGGCGGGCCAGCGGGCGGACGACCCACCGGGCCAAATCATGCCGCTGCAACGGGCACTGACACTGCTTTGTGGTTTTTGGTTTTAGCATGCTCACAGGATACGTCCCTCTGACCGGCTGCCAAAGAGGCTGAGCTTTGCCGCCTGCGGAAAGATTGCGGCAGGCTCCGCCGCATATGAGCAATCAAATCAAAACCGGCCAGCGTCTGGCCGGGATCACCCTCGCATCAACTTCTGGAAATCCCGCTCCGAAATGTCGGCGTGCCGAAGGACCATGTTCACCAGTGACGGCTTCAGCACCCCGCCTAGGGCAAATTCCTTGGCCCGGTCGGCGGCTGCCTTCTCGATCGGGGACCCCAGCCACTTCCACGCATCACATTCGGTGTCCTGGATCTCCGGGTGAAACTGCAGTTCCGCAAAACGACCCCCGCTCAACCGGGGATCCAGGCAGGCGCAGGCAGGTGTTATCCGCGTTGCCTGCTGGACGCGGAGCATCTTTGCATCCGCTGGCTGAAGCTGGAACAGGCGCGGCCGGTTTCTCCGGGACAGGAAATCGAAGAGGCCCATGCTCGTTATCCTTTCGCCAGGCGGTCCGCCCGCAACTGCCCGCACCCGGCGGCCACATCAATGCCCCGCCGTTGCCGGATCGTGCTCGGAATGCCGGCCGCGTGCAGGGTCTGCTGAAACGCCTTGGCCGCGTCGGACCGTGTGGCCGTGCCGGCAAAGCCGCCGGTGGGATTGAGCGGAATCAGGTTCACATGGGCGTCCAGTCCCGTGAGCAGCGTGCCCAGCCGCTCCGCCTGGGCCGGTGAATCATTTGCGCCCGCGATCAGCGTCCACTCGAAGAAGATGCGCCGGCCGGTCTGGGCGAAGTAGGTGCGGCAGGCGGCCATCAGTTCCGTGAGAGGCCAGCGCCGGCTCGCTGGCACCAGCGCGGAACGCTCCTCCTCCGTCGCGCCGTGCAGGCTCACCGCGAGGTGATAGGGCCGCCGCTCCGTCGCCAGCCGCAGGATGCCCGGCACCACGCCCACGGTGCTGATTGTGATGCGGCTTGGCCCGACGTTCAGGCCCCGGCGGTCGCTGATCGTTTCCAGCGCGGTCATGACCGCGTCGTAGTTGTGCAGCGGCTCGCCCATGCCCATGAGCACCAGATTGCGCAGGCCGTCGCTCCCGGCGGCGCGCAGGGCACGCTGCGCATGCCGCACCTGCGCGACGATCTCGCCGGGCCGCAGGTGCCGCACGAATCCCATCTGGCCGGTCGCGCAGAAGACGCAGCCCATCGCGCACCCGGCCTGCGTGCTCAGGCAGGCGGTATGGCGTCCCTTGAAGCCCATCACCACGGTCTCGATTGTCTGGCCGTCAGCCAGGCGGAGCAGGAACTTGCGCGTCAGCCCGTCGCTGCTGGCGGTGTCGGCCGTCTCGACCAGGGCTTCGAGGAAGAAGCGCCGTCCTTCGCCGAGATGCTCCACCAGCCAGCGCCGCAACGGGGGCGGAAAGTCCGCCTCGCCCGCCAGGTCCTGGCTCAGCCCGTGGTGCAACTCCCGCCACAAAGGCCGCGCGTGGAGCGGCGACAACCGGGACGCGACGAATTCCCGCTCCAGCTCCGCAAACGTGAGATCGAGGAGCGAACGGGGCGCGGCGGCAACAGCAGCGTCGGTCGTCATGTCGTCCCGGAGTGTGGCGTCTGCGGCACCCGCCGCGATACCGAAATTCCCGTGACGCATCAGGAACCGGCATTCATGCCGCTTCATCGTCTGAATACGACGCCAGTTCGGTGTGAGGGAGAGCGGCTGCGCAGTTCTGCGTGTTCCGTTCTACCAGCAGGGGACGCAGAGACCGAAGGGGAATATCCTCCGTGCCTCTCTGCGGTCTCTGCGCCCGTTGCGTTAATGCGAGCCATCCTGCCACTTCGACTGCGGCTCCGCCGTGCTGTCTCTGCGTTGAAGGGGAATGCTTCGCGGCCAACTGCTTCGCTTCGGTTTGACCAAGGTATGGCGCACGTTGAAGCGGCATGAATGCCGCGCGCCACGGCTAGGCGGCAGCGGCCTCTCGCTTCACTTGTCCGTGGAAATTTTTTGCCACCGGCCCCGCGCGTCCGGCAGAGTCGTGCGGATGAGTTTCACCGAGTTGACGGAAGCCTTCTTCACGAAGTCGGCGGGCTGGGAGGCGGTCAAGACCGCCCGGTCCTTGCTGGCCGGGGGGAAGGTCATTTCCTCGAACTGGACGCCGCCCTTGCTCAAGGGCGTCGTGCAGGAAGGCCCGTCCTCGTTTCGCGCGGGGCTGGTCATCAAGGGGCCAGTGGACATTGACAACCTCTGCCCCTGCCGTGCCTCGCGGGAGGCCGGCCTCATCTGCGCGCATTCGGTCGCCGTGGGCCTGCACCACATCCTGAGCACCAGGCCCGCCCCGCGCGGCAGCGATACCGCCACGCCGCTGCCCGCGCGGCTCGGAACTGTCCGGCCCGTCGCGCGCGAGCCGGAGCCGCAGCCGGGACCGAAGCTCAAACGCGGAGCGAACGGCGAACGCCTGGAGATCTCCGTCATCCTGCCACCGACCTTCGCCGCCGGCATTGAGCGCGGCAAGGTGATGGTGACGTTTGAGGGCAAGTGGGCCCGGGGTCGCGCCCCGCTCAGTGCGCTGCCGATGAACCAGCCCTTCGCCCTTTCACCCGAGGACACGCGCCTGCTGGACAAGGCCGAGGAACTTGCCGGCAACGAGACGCCCGGTGGTCTCATGCTCACGCTCGTCGAGCTGACGCAATTGCTCGACGCCCTCGGCGGACACCCGCGCGTGGCCCTCGGGCGCGGCCAGCCGCTCACCATCGGGGCGACTTCGTGGCGCGTGCCGGTGGAGGTGACGCTGGAAACGTCCGGCGAGATTCGCATGAACCTGCCGCCCAATCTTCGCGCCCCCACGCTCATCGCCGGCGAGTCGCTCTGGGCGTTTCGCGGTGATTCATTGGAGCCTGTGGGATTGCCGAAGCAGTGGCGCGAGCTGTTCCGCGCACCGATGAAGCTGCCGCGCGCCCGCGTGCCGCTTTTCCTCAGTCAGGAGCTGGTCGTGCTCGAAGCGGAGAGCGAGGTGGACGCGAATTTCACCATTGATGAGTTCACGCTGGAGCCGCAGTCGCCGCGCTTCATCCTCGCGCTCAATGGCGGGCTCGCGCAGGTGCAGGCGCAGCTCCAGTGCGCCTACGGCCCGCGCATCATGACCGTGGGCGTCACGTCGAAGGACGAGTCGCTCTGGCTGCCCGACCCGAAATCCACCACGCGCTACTCCACGCGCGACTTCGGCGCGGAGGTCGCAGCGGGCGAACGGATGCGGCGCGCGGGCTTCAACGGTCCGGACACACAGGGCCGCTGGAATCTCCACGGCGAGAGCAACGTCGTGCGCTTCTTCGCGAAGGACTACCCGCGCTGGCAGAAGGAGTGGGACGTCTCCCTGGAGGAACGTCTCCAGCACAGCACCACCAAGAACTTCGAGCGGCTCGAACCGCGCTTCGAGATCCGGCCTTCGGGCGAGCGGTGGTTCGATGTCGAGATGTCGCTCGCCTCGGCGGATGGCGAGAAGTTTTCCGCCGCCGACATCCAGCGGCTCATCCTGTCCGGCAACGGCACCACGCGGCTTAAGAACGGCCGTATCGCGCTGATAGACACGGGCGCGCTGGAGGAGTTCAACGAAGTGCTGCGCGACTGCGCGCCGCAGCAGCACGCGAAGGGCTACCGCTTCAGCGACGTGCAGGCGGGCTTCCTGGACGCCACACTCCGGCAGCAGCCCGGCTGGCAGGTGCAGGCGGCCGCCGGCTGGCGCGAGCGCGCCGCGCGACAGAGCGGCCAGACAAAACTCGCCTGCCCGCCGCTCGGCCATCTCGAAGACGTGCTGCGCCCGTATCAAAAGCAGGGCGTGGCGTGGCTGGGGTTCCTCCGCGAGAACAAGTTCGGCGGCATCCTGGCCGACGAAATGGGCCTCGGCAAAACGCTCCAGACGCTCGCGTTCCTCCACTCGTGCCACACGAACCGCAAGCTCTCCGGCCCGGTCTTGATCGTGTGTCCCACATCGCTGGTCTTCAACTGGCTCGCGGAGGCGAAGAAGTTCACGCCGCAGTTGAAAGTCGTCGCGCTGCACGGCACGGGGCGGCACTCGCACTTCGAGGACATTGCGAAGAGCGACCTCGTCATCACCAGCTATGCGCTCATCCGCCGCGACGCGGAGAAGTATCGCGAGTTCGAGTTCGACACCCTCGTGCTCGACGAGGCGCAGCACATCAAGAACCGCCAGACGCAGAACTCGCAGGCCGTGAAGGCCGTGAAGGCGGCCTACCGCGTCGTGCTCACGGGCACGCCGATGGAGAACTCCGTGCTCGATCTCTGGAGCATCTTTGACTTCCTCATGCCCGGCTACCTCGGCTCGGCCACGGACTTCAAGGAGCGCTACGAGCAGCCGATCACGCGCGACAAGGACGAGGCCGTGCAGGCGCGGCTGGGGCGGCGGCTCCGGCCCTTCATCCTGCGCCGCCTCAAGACCGAGGTGGCGAAGGACCTGCCCGCGAAGCTCGAACAAGTTTCCTACTGCGAACTCACCGACGACCAGGCGGAGATTTACAAGCAGGTGCTCGCCGTCAGCCGGAAGGAAGTCATGGACGCCGTCGGCGCGCAGGGTGTGGCGAAGAGCAAGATGGTGGTGCTCAACGCGCTGCTGCGCCTGCGCCAGATCTGCTGCGACCTGCGCCTGCTCAAGATGGAAAACGCCGAGTTCACCGACGACAGCTCCGGCAAGCTGGCGATGTTCGGCGAGTTGCTCGAGGAGGCCATGGATGGCGGGCATCGCGTGCTGGTCTTCAGCCAGTTCACCACGATGCTCGCGCTGCTCAAGGACAAGCTCACGGCGGAGAAGATCGAGTATTGCTACCTCGACGGCTCGACGACGAATCGCGGCGCGGTGGTGGAGAAGTTCCAGGGCAACGCGAAGATTCCGGTCTTCCTCATCAGCCTCAAGGCCGGCGGCGTGGGCCTCACGCTCACGGGCGCGGACACGGTGGTCCACTTCGACCCGTGGTGGAACCCGGCGGTCGAGGACCAGGCCACCGACCGTGCGCACCGCATCGGCCAGACCCGCGTGGTGACAAGCTACAAGCTCATCGCGCGCGGCACGGTGGAGGAGAAAATCCTGTCACTCCAGCAGAAGAAACGCGCGATCATCAAGGCCACTCTCGGCGGCGAGGAAACCCTCGCGGACAACCTGACGTGGGAGGAGATCCAGGGGTTGTTTGAGTGAGTGATGTTCTGGCTGGCTTCACCGGACGCACGGTATGATGTGGGAGGGCAAGGCACGCTGGACTTACCAGCCAGCACCGGTATAATGGCGGCGTGAATCCCTCTGGTGTTGGACTATCCTTGGTGCGCTTCGTTTCCAAAACTAGCGCACTCCTGTTACTCGTTGGGCTGACTGCTTGTCAGTCGCCAAAGCGGGTGGATAAATCGAGCGTCAACCTTTCGAATGTTTTCACTTTTGAAGTCGAAGGGAAGTGGTATGTGCAAAAACTCACAACGCAGGAACTGTTGGCGGGACCACGTTGGGCTTCCAATCGAGACCGCCCTCCCCTTGCGCCCGGGGTGGCCGCGCAAGTCGCCACGCAACAGACGGCGAAGCTCGTCACCGATGCCCGGCAATGGAAAGTGGTGTCGGTCACACTCAAACGACCTTTTGAATCAGATTGGAGTGTGAAGCACGAAGAGTATTGGGTTTACCTGGTTCACTTCCGTGGACCGAACAGAAAATCAGAGTCCGGCAAGTCGGACAGGCCCACCTACCTGCTGCTACAGGTGCTGATGAACGGAAGCATTGTCCCAGTGGAGCCGTATAAGAATTGAACCGCGCAATTCGTCGGCAACGCTGCCGCCGCAATTTTCGCGCCCATCAGTTCGCCACCAAGCTACCGAAACTTCTCCACGTCCAGACCGCTGCCTTCGACGATGCTCTTGAGCGTGCCAATCGGGATGGGCTTGCTCCCATGCATCGCCACGATGACCTGTCTTCCGTTGGCGTGCCGCCACTTTTGATGGCTGCCGGACTGCCCGGCCAGCATGAAGCCATGACGTCGCAGAACCTTCACGACCTCCTTCGCGTTGCGGACTGGATACCGCTGACTCACGGCACCGCGAGTTCGAGGAGTTTCGCACCCTTGGACAGCTTCATCGGGGCCGGCTCGAACCACAGGGCAAGTGCTTCTTTGGCGTTCGCCACAGCCTCCGCTTCGGTGTCACCCGCCGTGGCACAGCCGGGCAGTTCCGGAAACACCGCGGACCAACGGTTTGTCTCCTTATCCAGCTCAACGAGCAGGCGCAGCTTCATGCTCTGAAACTAGCGTTGCTGTTTGTGGCTGGCAAGTCCGGGCACCACGCCGCAGTTCTGGGCATTACCGGGTCATTCAGTGGGACAGCTCCGGACCTTCGTCAGCACGCGCAAAACACGCAGGACGCCCGCCTCGTTCAACTGATCACGGCCACCTTGTAGGTGTTCGGCCCGATGCGGATCGTCTGGTCGGTCATCAGGGGCACCAGTTCGCCCGGGTGGAGGACCGACCGGTTGACCTGCAGCGCCTCGTTCGCGGCGATGGACTCGATCCAGAAGCAGCCGCGGAAGTGGTGGAACCGGCCCTGCACCGGCGCGAGAGTCTCGACGGGCAGATGGATCGGGTTGGCCTCGTCGGTGCCGAAGGTCGCATCGGTCAGCACCCAGTAGCTCTCGCGGAACGGGGGCGGGCAGGCCGTGGGCCGCAGCGTGATCGCGCCGCGCACGGGCACCTCCACGGGCTGCGGGAGGCCGGGCAGGGACTTGAGGTTCCTGACCGCCGGTTCGCCATTGAGGGCGGACGGATAAATCTTCAGGTCGAGCGCATAGTCCGCGCCGATGCGGAGCTGCCCTGGGCCCTTGATGGGCATCCAGTCGTTGCTGGCCAGCGGGATGCCGTCGTAGAAGGAGCCGTTTTTGCTGCGGTTGTCGCGCGCGCCGGTCAGACCGGCGTCCAGCCAGCCGAGCACGACATGCACGCGGCTGATCTGCCGGGTCTTCTCGTCGTTCTCCGGGCTGCGCGGCCAGAACCACGCCACCCAGTCGGACTCGTTCTCGCGGTTGCCATCCGGGGCGGTGTGGTTCTTGCCCACCTTGAACTCCGGGCCGGACACCAGCCACAACTGGCGCAGGCCTTCGCGCTCGGGCACGAGCGAGAGGCGGTGGCCGAACTGCGGGAGCTTGAGAAAGAGGTTCGGGATGCGCAGCTCGGCCTTGTCCGCAGCGGTCGGCGTCGGGGCGGCCGGACCGTCGGGCTTCACGCGCATGCACTTCTCGGTGTCGGGCGGTGGGGCGAACTCCACATGCTCGACTTCACCGACCTCGCAGATGCTGATGGCCCGGGGCACGCCCTTGAGCTGGTAGGCACCGTGGTTCACCCAGGCAATTTCACCCAAGCCGGGGATGTTCTCCTCGCCGATCATCATCTTGGCGTTCTCGAAGGCCACGCCGCTCATCAGGGTGCGTCCGCCGTCCGCCAGTGACTGGATGCGCGCGGCCAGGTCCACATGGCTGCCGAAGACCTTGGTGTTCTCCTGCCCGCCCTTGCGCGTGTCGTGCAGGGCGATCTCGCCGATGTGGATGCCCACGCGGTCCAGCACCTTGGCCTTCAGCTCCTCGGTCAGGTGACGGTTCTGGTGGTGCAGGCGCAGCGCGAAATGCGTCGCATCCGTCGTGTTGCTGAAGAGCAGGAGGAACTGGTCGCCCGCCGTCTCGATCTCCTGGCCGCCGGGGAATTGCTTGAGCAGCTTGCGGACGCCCTCGTGATGGCGATGAATGACCTCGCCCGCCCGGCGCTCGCCGACCAGGGCCTTGAGCTTGGTGCTGTCCACCAGGTCGCTGAAGAAGATCACCGCCAGCGACAGGCGGCGGAGCATTACGGAATCGCCGGCCTTCTCGTCAATTTCTGGGTCGGGCATGCAGGAGGGTGTGCAAAATTATCTCCCGAGGTCGAGCACAACCCGGAAGCCGGTGTCGTCGAGGCCGATGGAGCCCGGGAAGCGGTAGCCGGAGAGCATCGCCAGGTTCGAGGGGCGGTTGTTCTTGAGCACCTCGGTCTTCCATGAGCCGCCGCGCAGCACATATACGCCGTCCAAAGTGCTGAACTTGTCCTCGCACCATTCAGAGGCGTTGCCGCCCAGGTCGTAGATCCCGTTTTCATTGGCGGGGAAGCTCTTCACCGGGGCTGTGCCGGGGAAGGTGTCGCTGCCGTTGCCGGGCCCATAATTGCCGACACCCTTGGGCGGGGGCGCGTCTTTCGTGGAGCCCCAGGGCGCCTTGTCCTTGGGCATGGATTTGCCGCGCTCGGCGGGGTTGGCCCCCTTCTCCGGCTCCAGGCCCACGGCGGCGCTCCATTCGGCATCGGTCGGGAGGCGGTAGAACTGGGTGGCGGAGATCGTGCCGGCCTTGCGTTCCTTCTCCGTGAGCCAGTCGCAGTATTCCTTCGCGTTCTGCCAGGTCACGTTTACGGCCGGATGCTCGCCGGTCTGCGGGGTCGGGGTGGTGAGCGGCTCCCAGCCGTAGTCCTTGACCTTGGGGAATCCCTGATAGTCCTGCACCCGGGTCTCGTGGATGCACATCAGGCTGTTGATCCCCGCCACGGCGATGAGTTCCATGCCCAGGCTGTTCTTCCATTTCTTGGTGGCGGCGGTGGGCACGCCCGTGGTGGCGGGAGCAGGCGTCGTGACCTTGGCCACCTCCACCGGCTTCGGCGTGGGCGGGGGCACCGGCGGCTTGGGCTCGACGGGCGGCGGCGTGGGGGGCTTGGCGGCCGGGACTTTGACCAGGTCGAGTTTGATCGTCTTGCGCTCCCCGGCGCTCACCGCGACCGGATTGGACTTCAGGGGCTGGTAGTTTTCCAACCGGGCTTCGAGGACCACGTTGCCGGGCGGGAGACCAGCCAGTTCCAAGGTGGGGCTGGCCTTGCCCCGCGAGACGCCGCCGACAAAAATCTCCGCTCCCGGCGGCACCACGGTGACCGCGACCGTGCCGGGGAACTCGATGGGGAGCACCAGGTTCTGCCCCTTGGCCAGCGCCACGTTGGTGACCAGGTTGGGCACCGTGCCGTAGCTGGCCACGATCTCCTTCGGCCCCGGCGGCAGCGGGATGGGGAACTTCGTGACAGCCTTGCCATCCACCATGAGCTTCGCGCTCGAGGGCTTCACGGTGATGTCCAGCGTGCCCTCCTCGAACTCATGTGTGACGGACGTGGACTGCTGGCGGTTGACGCGGATTTCCTTGCTGAAATCCGGCCAGCCCGGGCGCTGCACCTTGACGAGGTAGGCGCCCGTGGGCAGGGCGAGGGCCTCCGGAGCCGCCTTGGTGCTGCCCTTCTTGAGTTCGCCGCCGGTGACGTTTATCGGCTGGATTTCGTAGGCGAGGTTCGCCGGGGTGGAGGCGAGCTGGAGCGTGCCAGTGGAGCGCTTGAGGACCACCGCCGGGATGGGATTGGTGCTCCCGCCCTTGACCTCGATCTCCCGCTGCTCGGCTTCATAGCCCTCCAACTGGAAGGTCACGTTGTATTTGCCGGGCGCGAGGCTGGCGAAGAGCGCCGGCGTGAAGCGCGGGGCCTGCCCCTCGATCACGGCGCTCGCATTGGTGGGCGTGGTCGTGATGCTGAACCCGCCGCGCACCACGTTGTCCGTGCTGTTCCAATTGATCGGGGTGACGAAGCCCTTGAGCACGGCCACCGTGTCGTCGAACGGCTGGTAGCCATCCCGCTTGATGCTGACGCGGTAGCTGCCGGCGGGCAGGTCGGTGAAGTTCGTCGGGGTCACGCCCGCCATCAGCTTCTTGCCGTCCTTGCTGATTTCGAAGCCGAGGCCAGGCGGCGTGCTGCGCAGATCCATCGCGCCTTGCGGGAACTCGTAGCTGATCGTCGCCGAACCGCCCTGCTCAACGGTCAGGTTCTCCACCCGGTCCGCATGGTCCGCGCGCTTCAGCGTGACGGTGTAGCGGCCCGTGGCGAGGTTGGTCTTGAACGGCGTCTGCCCGCGCGCCACCTCGGTGCCATCGGCGGCGTTTTTGAGCACGAACTCCGACTTGTCCGGTTTGCTTTCGAGGTTCACCTGGCCGGTGAGGCGCTTGAGGAGCACCTTGACCTCGAGCGTCCCCGCGTCCTTCAAGGTGACTTCCTTGATCTCGTCCTCGTGGTTCGGCAGGCGGAAAAGCAGCGTGTGCGCGCCGGTCTGGATGTTCGTGAGCGTGGTCGGTGTGCGGATGATCTTCTTGCCGTCGAAGATGACCTCCGCGCCGGGCGGCTCGCTGACGACCGCCAGGCTGCCAAACTGCGGTGCGGCCGGGGGCTCGGGGGGAAGCTTGACCTCCGGCGCGGGTGTCACCGGCCCGGGCTGGACGGGGGTTCCGCCCTTTTTCTGGCCCTGCCACCAGATGCCGCCGCCGACCACGGCGAGCAGCACCACCACGCCGGCGGCCACCGGCATGAGCGGGAAGTCTTTGCGCGGCGCTTCCGGTTCCGGCTCGGGGTCGGCCGGGCGGGATGCGGGGCGGGTGGTGGGCCGGGAGGTGGGTCGCTGGGTCGCCGGTCCTTTCTTGTCGAAAGCCGGGGCGGCCGGGAGCAAGGACTCGCCCCGGAACATTTTCGCCACGTCCTCGCAGGTCTGCGGCCGGTCTTCCGGGTTCTTGGCCAGGCAGGCGGCGACCGTTTCTTCCCAGATGTCAGGAATGGGCTCGCAGTTCGTGAAGCCAAGCTGCTCACGCCGCTCGGCCATCGTGGGCGCCTTCACCTGCGAGACCTGATGCCGCATGTCACCGCTGAAGAACGGCGGCTTGCTGGTGAGCAGTTCGAAGATCGTCGCCCCCAGCGAATACACGTCATCCGTGGGATGTGGCACGCCCCCGTTCATCTGCTGGGGGCTCATGTAGGCCGTGGTGCCGGTGCCGACCACGAGATTCGTGACCTGGGCCAGGTTGTCCACGATCTTCCGCGCCACGCCGAAGTCCGCCAGCTTCAGCTCGCCGCGGCTGTTGATCATCACGTTCGAGGGCTTGAGGTCGCGGTGTGCGAGCTTGGCCTTCGTGTGCGCGTAGTGCAGCGCGTCGCAGAGCTGGTTCACCCAGGCGGTGATTTCCCGCACCTCGAAGATCGGCGGCTTGCCCTCCTCGGTCACACGCTTGTGCATCAGCTCGCGGAGGGTCGGGCCGTCCACATACTCCATGTGGATCGCCGCCAGCTTGCCACCCGCGCCGGTGCCGGACTCGCCCAGCTCCAGGCCGTAAACGCGCGTGATGTGATGATGCGAAAGATCCAGGCAGCGCAGCGTCTCGCGGCGCAGTTCATCCAGCACGATGTTGTCCCCGGCCAGCACCTGCGGCAGGAACTTGAGGGCAACCTCGCGGTTCAGGTTGCCGTTGTGCGCGAGCCACACCATGCCCATCGCCCCCTGGCCCAGCAGGCGCTTCAGCGTGAAATGGGTGAAAACCTTCTGGCCGACGCCCAAGGACATCGTGCCGGGGCTCGTTACGTCCGCGCCGAGGTTGTCGTCGAAGGACGGTGGACGAAACGTCCCGGGATTGTTCGTAGGCTGCTCGCTGCTCATGCGATTATGGACGAATCCGGTTCTGTCAACCTTGCGGCGAACCAGCGCACCAGAGCTTAGAAGCCGCGCCAGTCGGCGCAAGCACGTTCTTGGCCCGACCCGTGCAATTTCAACCGGATGCCCCGGAGCGCGCGCCGTCCCGGCTTGCCGCCGCCGCCCCGTCGAGAACCGCTTCCAAGCCGGGACCATTCGCCCCTGGGCCGCAGGCTGCGGACAGGGACCGTCCGCGCGCCGGCCCATCTCCCGTGCGCCCTTGCCGGACTGCCGCCGGATAATTTCATTGTCGCCTCCCTTGTTTCTGGCTACACACAGCGACGACAGACAGGCAACTGCCGCTGTCACACAGCCACTTCATGAAGATACTGATCGCGGACGACGACCCGATCATTCGCCAGGTGTTGATGAACCTGTTGTCGAAATGGGGTTATGGGGTCGTCCCCACGACCAACGGCGCGGAGGCGTGGGAAGTGCTCCAGCACGACACTTCCCTGCGCATGGGCCTGTTCGACTGGTTCATGCCCGAAGTCAACGGCATGGAGCTGACCCGTCGCATCCGCGAGGCGAACATCACCCCTTTCTACGTCATCCTGTGCACCGCGCGCGGCGGCAAGGAGAGCCTCCTCGACGCGTTCGACGCCGGCGTGGACGACTTCGTCAGCAAGCCGTTCGACAAGGAAGTCCTCCAGGCCCGGCTCAAGGTCGGCGTCCGTTCGGTGGAGCTGCAGTCCTACCTGGTGCAGCGCATTTCCACGGCCGAGGCCTCCCTGCAGGGCATCGAGCAGCTCAAGAACTTCATCTCGATTTGCAGCGTCTGTGGCCGGGCGAAGGATCTGCAGGACCAGTGGCACAAGATCGAGCTGCCCTTCCCGACCAACACCGGCGAAACGACGTTCAACGTCTGCTGCCCTGAGTGCCGCGAGAAGATCAGCCGGGTGAAGTAGCCTTGGGCGCGCGGCCTTCAGGCCGCTTCAACGTCCGCACGCAATGCGGGGTTCAAACTCCAAAGTGGGTGGCACCTCGAAGCGGCATAAATGCCGCGCGCCCTACCGCCGGTTCAGACCACAAACTCCAGCTCCGGCTGCTTCGGGATCAGCCCCGCTGCCGCCGCTTTGCCGAGGAACCGCTGGATCGCCTCCCGTCCGCGCTCGCCGTAGTCCAGCGTCCAGTGGTTCACATACATGCCCACGAACTTGTCCGCGAGGTCATGGCCCATGCCGCGCGCCCAGCGCAGCGAGTGCGCCACCGCCTCGGGCCGGTGGTCCAGGCTGTAGCGGATGCTCGCGGTGAGCAGGTCGGAGATGACCTTGCGCTCGTCCGCCGGGATGCGCTTGTGAATCACATTCCCGCCCAGCGGCAGCGGCAGCCCGTCGTTCTCCCGGCCCCACCACGCGCCGAGATCCTCGCAGAGCTTGAACCCGTGCTTCTCAAACGTGAGCTGCCCCTCGTGAATGATCAGCCCCACGTCGGCCACGCCGTTCTGCACCGCCTCGAAGATCAGGTCGAACGGCACGATCACATGCTCGAACTCCCGCGCCGGCTTGCCGAGATAAAGCTGCAGCGCGAGAAACGCGCTCGTCATCCGGCCCGGCACCGCGATGCGCCGCGTGGCCATGGCCTCGCGTGTCAACGGGCGCTTCGCGATGAGCATCGGCCCGTAGCCATCGCCCATGCTCGCGCCGCTGGGCAGCAGCGCGTATTGCTCGCTGACGTGCGCGTAGGCGTGGATGCTGACGGCGGAGATGTCCAGCTCGCCGCGCGTCGCGCGCTCATTGAGCGTCTGGATGTCCTGCAGGATGTGCTGGAACTGGTAGCCCTGCGCCGGGATCAGATCCTTCGCCAGCGCGTAGAACATGAAGGCGTCGTCTGGGTCCGGCGAATGACCGAGCGTCAGCGTGCGTTGCGACATGGGGTAAAATGTCCAAGCCACACGCCCCCTTGTCGAGTGGAGAAATGCCGGGGCAAATTCCAAGGTTCAAACTCCAAGCTCCAAAGAAGTCCCAAATTCCAAATTCACAGGCCGGTGCAACACCGCCCTCTGAGATTTCAAATCTGAAATCTGAAATTCCCTTCCCTGCGCCCGTCCCGCCTCTGCGGTGCAGTTCCGTTTTGCAACGCAGCTCTCGAATTCCGGGCGCGCTATGGAGTGCGGTGACTCGTCACCGCTTTCCGCAGGCGACTTGTCGCCGTCGAGAACCTGACCCGCACAGTGCTTGACCGCGCTCCTGCTCGCGCGAGCGCGGTTGCCACCCAGCCTACGTCCGCTCCCGGCAGCCGACGGCGGCCAGTCGCCTGCGGAAAGCGGCGAGAACTCGCCGCACTCCACCATCTGTGCCCCACAATGCTCGATGGCAATTGCGAAGCTGCAACTGGACGCGACGAGGCACGCCTTCTCCCTTCCTCGGAGGAGGGGAGAAGGTGGCCGCAGGCCGGATGAGGGGTGGGGCTACTCATGCCGACGCACGTTACCCCTCACCCCAACCCTCTCCCCTCCTCCGAGGAAGGGAGAGGGAGTCCGAATTGGTCAGACGGCCCGCCGGAGTCTGGCGTAGTTGGATTTTGGCATTTGGATTTTGGAGCTTGTCCCCCTCGTGAATCGCCCTCGCCTCCCTCCGTCTGAATCCGGCAACATCTCTCAGCATGAATTTCCCGTCCGCGTCCCTGCTGCTGGCCCTGCTTGCGTCGTGCCTTTCCGCGCGCGCCGCGTATGAAGGCCCCGGCTCCCTCTCGCCGCTGGATGCCCATCATCTCATCGTCGTGCGCCCGGCGGACTTCACCGCCACCACCCCCGCCAAGCCCGCCCTCACCAAGCTCAAGGACTCCGCTTTCGACACCGGCTCCGTGCCGGTCGCCAACACCGTGACCGCGCCCGTCACCGTGCGTCACGCGGGCCGTTACACGCTCTGGGTCCGCCTCGGCATCAGCACCGGCGGCCGTCTCCCTGTGAAGGTCTCGCTGACCAAGGCCGACCAATCCCTGCTCACCACCACGCTCGGCCAGAACGCCGGCGCGGACGGCCAGGGCGGCCCGGCGGGCTTCGAGGCCTATCGCGTGCTCGCGGCGAAAGGCGGCGTGTTCAAGGACGTCGCCGTGACCCCGGATGCCAAGCCCAGCGGCAAAGCCCCGGCCAAGGACCTCGACGACCTCGACAAAGACCTCCGCGACCTGCGCCGCGACATCACCGGCGGCAAGACCGGCGAGGACTGGGCCACGCCCGACCGCCTCGAAGAGCCGCAGACGGCGCGCCCCTTCTACTGGTGGAAGGCCGGCACGGTGCCGCTGTCGCCCGGCACGCATCAGCTCCGAGTCGAGCTTCCCAGCGGGCTCCCGGCTGACGCCGTGATGCTCGATGGCGCGTTCCTCACTACGAACGACAAAGTCCTCTACCCCTTCGTCGGCGACATCAACGCCCCGCGCGCCAGCTACATCCGTTTCCGCATCGAGCAGTTGCCCAAGGCCGGCGTGGTCATCTCCGCCGGCTTCCGCGTCCATTATGATCCCTTTGCCTCCGGCCGCGCCTCGCTGAATCCCGACCGCCTCTCCGCGCTCAAGGCCGAGCCGCACACGCGCACCGGCTTCACGCGCTGGTATCGCCTGCAGGACATCGAGCGCTCGCCCGCGTTCAACGGCGGCGAGGCGCATCTCCTTCTCCAGCTCACCCCGGCGGGCAAGGTCGAGGTAAAGCCCGCGGGCGCGACGCAATTCGCTGTCCTCCCGCATCAGGACTTCGTCCTGCGCGAGTTCAACTGGAACGAACCCGAGGGCCTCAACATCTCCCTGCTGCCGGACTTCGAGACGCACCTGCACAAGCTCCGCACGCTCCGCGACCACGCCCGCGAGCACTACGAGATGGCCTTGCGTGCCACGGGCGGCGAGGTCTTCCCGCTCACGCGCGGCGAACTCTATTTCGGCAACTCCTGGGGTGCCTCAAGCGGCGACTGCGTGGACTACTTGAACCAGACCCTGCGCCTGCTGGGCTTCAACTCCGTCGGCGCCGCCGTGGACCCGGTGAAGTATCGTCAGCTCTACGGCTGGACCAGCGCGGGCGGACACTACTGGCCGCCCGCCTACCTGCCCTTTGACGAGGCGGACGCGCGCCGCCAATACGACGCGCACTACCGCAACTATTTCACCGCGCAAAAGGAGTTTTACTCCGGCGTCACCATCTTCCAGATCGCGGACGAGCCGGGCGAAATCTCGCGCGGCGAGATGAGCGCGCCGGTCTGGCGCTTCAGCCGTGACGAGCGCGGCGAGAAGTGGGAAGACACCGTGGGCGGCAGCGACCTCCACACGCGCCGCAGCGATTACCACGACTGCGTGCTCGAGGGCAAAGTCGAGCAGCATGGGCGCTGGTTCGGCTTCCGCGTCGGGCTGGATGACGCGCAGAATCCGCAGCGCTACGCCTACTGGCACCTCGGCGCGGTGAGCGTGAACCGCGAGCTGAACCTCTCCATCGGCCGCACCGAGAAGGGTGTGGCGACGCACTCGGAAATCCTCCGCCCCGGTGCCTCGGTCGCCGCCGCCGGCACGCCCTTCAAGATCGTCTATCACGGCACCTCCGCCGCGCTGTATCTGAACGGCAAGATGATCCAGCAGCAGGACGGCCTCGCGCCGCGCGGCGGCTTCGGCCTCACCGGCCCGCCCAAGGTCATCCGCGAGCTGCGTCTGCGCCCGCTGCAAAAAGGCGAGAATCTCTCGGCGCTGGATGCCGCTGACAAACAGAAGAGCGACCTCGCCGAACTCGGCCTCGACGACACGTCGGCGAAGGACACTTCGTTCAAGCCCAAGCCGCTCGAACAGTTCGTGAACACCGACTGGACGCCCGCCGGGGGCATGGCTCAGGCGCACGTTTCCTTCCGCAAATGGGCCGCTGAACAGGGTGTTCAACCCACGCTCTTCGGCGCGAAGTCCTGGGACGAAGTGCGCCTGCTCACCGCGCCGAACCTGGTCCGCACGCCCGAGGAGGCGCGGCTCTTTTACTGGAGCCGCAAGTTCTCCGGCTGGCTTACCGCGCGCATGTTCAACCTCGCCGCCGAGTCCATCCACCAGTTCGCGCCGAACCCGCAGATGCGCGGCTTCGTCGCCCTCAGCGGCCACTCGCTCTACTTCCCCAGCGAGCAGCCGCTCGACACCTTCCAGCTCGCCAACGGCCCGGCCATGATGCCTGGCATCAGCGACTGGATGTCGCTCGGGAGCTGGTTCTGGGACAGCCATCAGGCCGTGGCCTTCTCCATCGCGCCCTACAACGCCGGCGCGCGCCGCTACGGCCAGGCCCCGCTCAACCACCCGATGATGCACTGCGTCTGGCCCGCCACGCTCCGCAGCTACACGATGCTCGGCAACAACGCACGGCACCTCAGCTACTTCAACTACGGCCCCAGCTACGCCGTCACCGAAGGCTTCTGGTCCGAGAGCGAAGATTCCTACCGCGCCGTCCACGTCACGAACAACCGCTCCGCGCTCGTGGACGATGTGCTGGCGAACTCCCAGATGCGCCCGAGCCGTGTGGCCATGCTCTACTCGATGGCGAACGAGTATTGGAATGCGCAGTCCAGCTTCGCGGACAAACGCGCCGCCTTCCTCGCGCTCTCGCATGAATACTTCCAGCCCGAGCTGGTCACCGAGGAACAGGTCGCCGCTGGTGCGCTGAAATACTACGACGCGCTCTACATCCTCGACCCCGTCGTCGCCGCGCCCGCCCAGACGCAGATCACGACGTGGACCAAGGCTGGCGGCCTGCTCTGGCTGTGCGCCGATGCCGGCTCACGCAACGAGTTCAACGAGCCCGCCGACACGCTGAAAGCCCTCGCCGCCGTGGAGCGTGAACTGCCCGAGAACAACGTCCGCGCGCTGCCCGTGCGGGCGCGGGCCGGTGCGGGCGCGGCGCTGCCGGTCGTCACGGCCTTGCCGGACGCGGCCACGTTCCGCACGCATCCCGTCGCCACCAACGGCCTGTCCCGTGTGACCAATCCCGGCACTGCCCGCATTCGCGCCCGTTACGACGATGGCTCGCCCGCGTGGCTCGAAGCCAGTGCAGGCAAAGGCAAGGTGGTCTTCGTCGCCCACCGCTGCGGCCTCACTTACACGCAGCAGAAGATCCGTCTCGCCGGCCAGCACCCGATCTGGGCCGACGCCGGCCGCTCGCTGCTCACGCAGCCGCTGCACGAGGCGAAGGTGGTGCGCGAGCTGGCCCTCTCCGATCCCGTCGTGATGGCCTCGCCGATGAGTTCCGCCGACGGCACGGTGATCCTGCTGCACAACATGCAGCCCACCCCGCGCCGCAACCTCCAGGTGACCCTGCGCGAGCCCGCCGCCCCGCACAGCGTCGCCACCTTCACCGGCAGCCGTCTCACGCCCGTGCCCTTCGAGTTCCGCGCGGGCGAAGTGGTCTTCACCCTGCCGGAACTGGTTGCTGAGCAGATGGTCCTCGTCCGCCGCCGCCCCGCGCCCGCCGATGACCGGCTCGCCGTGATGCGCACGCGCACCGAAGCGCAGTTGCAGGCCACCGACCCCGCCGCGCTCACCGCCGGCGCGTGGTTCGCCGGCCTGCACCCGGACTGGAAACTTGCGCCTGCGCTCCCGCCTTTGCTCACGCATGCCCGCTGGGAAGTCCGCCGCGCCGCCGCCGAAGCCCTTGGCCGCCTCGCCCCCGCCGGCCTGCCCCCGGCTGCGGAAGCCGCGCTGCTCACCGCCTTCAGAAAGGAAACCGACGCCCACGCGCGCGGTGACCAGCTCCTCGCCCTCGCCCACCTCGGCCACGCCGGCGCGCTCGCGCTCTGCACCGAGTCCCTTGATCACAAGGACGCCTTCGTCCGCCGCCAGGCCCTGAACGCCGCCCTCGTGCTCAGCGGCCCCAGCCAGTCCGCCGACCCCGCGAAGCGCGCCCTCCTCACCCCGCTCGCCGAGCGCGGCCTGAGCGACCTCGACTCCCGCGTGCGCCGCGTCGCCTTGGATTTGCTGGTGAAAACCGACGCTCCTCAAGTCATCGCCCGCCTCGCTAACGCCTCGGTGGCCGAACGCGATGACCTCGCGACCGTCGTGGCCGGCAGCGATGCCGCCTTCGCTGAGTATCTGAAGGCCGGTCGCCCCGGCGGCCCGGGGTTCCTCCTCCCCCTCGCCGCCCGTCGCGCCGACCCCGCCCTCGCCGCCGCCCTCGCCGAGCATCTGCCCCGCCTCACCCCTGCCGAGGCCCCCGCCTTCGGCACCGCCGCCCAGCGCCAGCAGGACCCGGCTCTCACGCGGAAACTCTTCGCCCAGCGCCAGACCCTCCCGCCCGCCCTGGCCGGCTGGCTGCCCAGCATCCTGGAGCACACCTACACCGCCCGCCTCGGCCACGACCTCGCCAACTGGGAACCCGTGGTGGCCCAGGCGGTTCCTCATGGGCGCCCATGACGGCGGCGGCAGGCATCCTGCCTGCCGTAGAGGGCGGCGTCCCGCCGCCCGGAAAGCGCGTCACCTCGCGCCGGAAAGCTAGAAATTCCGCAGCCCGCCCCGACCACGCCGCCTTCTGTCCGCCGGGCGGGACGCCCGGCTCCACGGCAGGCAGGATGCCTGCCACCACCTTGAAAACGCGCCGCGCGGCCGGCCTGGGCTTGCCAGCGGCGGCGGGGGCGGTTGTAGTGCCGGGGTGATGCGGTGGTGTGTTCATACAGTAAGGCGTGCGCCCGTCCGGCCCACGTCGCGCAACTCTTCAGGGCAGCTAACCCGGCCCGTGCGCTTCTGCCTTCGCCTGGCTTGGGTGGGACGAGCCGTTTGCCATTCGCGCCGTCTTGTCCGCCATAGCTTCGACGGCGGTGGAAGCGTTTGTGGAGGCGGATGGGCCGGGTCGCTGACGCTGGGGCGCCAGCCCGTTGCATCACCCATTTGTGAAAACCATCATTAAACCAACCGTTCCGTTTCTCCTCAGCACCACGTTGACTGGCGTTGGTTGCCATCTCTCAGGCATGTCGCGCCCCGACCTGATCGTGGCGGTGATTGTTGCAGCCCTCGTCTCGGGCACTGTCGCCTATGGGGCGGCCTTTGTTGAATCCCGCCGAATTCACTGAGACTCAAGCAGGGCCCAACCATGCGCTGCAGCGCCCCGGCAAGAGCGTTGTGGTTGCAAGCAGTGCATCCGCGCACCGGGTCGCTGATGCCTGGGTCGTCAGGCCGCTGCACCCACCCGCTCCCACCAGCACCCACCCACACTCATGAGCAGACAAATATGCATCAACCTTCCCGTTGCCAACCTGCCGAAGGCGATGGCCTTTTTCAAGGCGCTCGGCTTCTCGCCTAACCCCCAGTTCGCGGACGACACCGCGGCCTGCATCGTCATCAGCGAGACGATTTGGGTCATGCTGCTCACGCACCCCAAATTCACGGCCTTCTCGCCGAAGCCGGTTTGCGACACATCCAAGGCCGTGGAAGTGCTGCTGTGCCTCAGTTGTGAGAGCCGGGCGCAGGTGGAGGACATGGCGGCGAAGGCGGTGGAAGCTGGGGCAACCAACGCCGAGGCGACGGATTATGGTTTCATGTATCAGCACAGTTTCGCTGACCCTGACGGCCACTGTTGGGCTCTCAACTACATGAGCGCGGTGCCGCCACAGCAGTGAAGTTTGCCGGACGACGTCGTTAGGTCGCGCACCGTGAACACCAGGAGACAGTATGTGGCCAGAGCGACCGCAGGCTTGGGTTGGAGGATTTGGAACCCCAAGACCAGGCGCTGGTGGGGCGAGTATTTCAAGCGGTGTCCCGATGAGCTTCTCGCCGAATTGAATGGCGAGAAGCGTTCGACACAGGTTGCAGCGCGGACACGAACGTTGCAGATTGAGCGACGACTTCAGCCACAACCAGCGCGAGCAAAATGACAACCACGCGGCCTTGCCATGCGCTGCGCCGAACCCGGCCATCGGGCATCCGTAGCGATAGACAATATCCCTTACGGCGATGAAAATCCAAAACACCAAAGCAACTCTGCAAGCCACCAACGCCAACCTCTCCCGGTCTGAGTTTGATGATGTAAATCTCCAGGAGGCGACGTTCACGAACGTGAATTTGTCGAAGGCCACGTTCACGGACATCAATTTCAGCGGCGCAAAGTTCAGCAACCTAAACCTGACCAATGTCGAGATCGAGGCCTGCGAGACGACGGGCATGAAATTTCGCGGCGTCCTGGTCTCAGAGCTTTTCGATGCCTACAAACGAAAAGCCTAGCCAGAGCGCTGCTGCGAACCGCCGCAGTTAACTCGGTAATCATCCCATGAAACACCTGAACCTCTTGCGCGTCGTCAGCCTGTTGATCCTGTCGGCCTTCGCACCAGCGGCGGTCGCAGATGACGTCTTGCCCAAGGTCGCCGAGAAGTTCGAACTCAATGGCCACCCGGCCTACCTGTATGCCGCGCCGAAACCGGCGCCGGGGAAGCCGTGGCTCTGGTTCCACCCGACGTTAGAGGGCTGCGAAGCCGGCGGCGCTCCGATCACCCTGAAGCTCATCGCTGGTGAAAGCCACCAGGGGACGCCGTCGTTCTCCGAGTGCCAGGAGCTGATCGGATTTGGGCTGAGGCAGGCGGGAGCCAAGGCGCCAACGCAATGAGCCATCGTGCACAACTTGGCTTGATTCTCGCCTGTTGCGTGGGCGCCTTGACCTTTGTCGGTGTTCAAGTCTTCCGTGCTTCCGCCACGCGGGGCCACGCGCCTGATACGGTTTTTACTGAACGCGCCCGTTTGACGGAGTTTACCGAAAGCGGGGTGCGCGTCGTCGTGTTCATGGACTCCGATCCCAGAGGGCAGACATTGCTTCGTGCGACGTTCACGCCGACCGATCAAGGCTTCCACGTTTACAGCCGGGAACTGGACACGAAAGCGACCGGAGGCGTCGGCATGCCGACGCGATTGGAACTGTTGCCGCATCCCTCCGTCAAAGCGGCCGGCCCGCTTTTTGCCGATGTTGCCACGCAGCGCCACGACGGCGTTGACATCTATCCGGACGGTCCGGTGAGCTTGCGATTGCCGATTCAGATCGCCGGCGGGGACACGGCCGTTACGGCTCGGGTCGCCATCAGCTACATGGCATGCAAGACGGACGGAGTTTGTCTCCGCCCCGTTGAGCGCCAGATTTTGGATGTCCAGATCCCGTCACGATGAAGCCGCCTGAAGCCATGCAGCACCGGCGGCCGGTGGATGGGCGGAGTCCTTGAGTCCCAGTGGTTAGCAACAACGATGCGATGGTCAGAAAACCCACAGACCTTGACGTGGTCCGGAAGCTCGCCCTGGCGTTGCCGGGCGTCGCGGAGGGCACCGTCCACGGTGCGCCCTCATGGAAGGTCCGCAAAAAGCTGCTGGCCTGCCTGGCGATTCACCGTTCAGCCGAGCCCAACACGCTGGCGGTCCGGCTCGATTTTGAACAGCGCGCCCGGCTGATTGCGGCGGCGCCGGGCATTTACTATCTGACCGATCACTATGTGAAGCATCCGACCGTGCTGGTGCGATTGTCGGGAATAGACCGGCAGTCCTTGCAGGATTTGCTGGGCCTGGCTTGGCGGTGCCTGAGTCCAACGCCGAAAACAACCGGCGGCACAGGCCGGAAGCGGGGCTCTGATACCGGAGCGTGACCCCGCGTGGGCCACGCCGCCCGGCCACGCGCGGCTCGTCCCTAGCGCATCCCCGGCATCCCGCCCATCTTCCCCATCATCTTCTGGAGCTTGGACATCTTCTTCATCATCTGCTGCATCTGGGCGAACTGCTGGAGCAGCGTGTTCACCTCGGTCACGGTCACGCCGCTGCCCTTGGCGATGCGCACGCGGCGTTTGGCATTGAGCAGGTTCACGTTCTGCCGTTCCTTCGGCGTCATCGCGCAGATGATGCCTTCCTTGCGGCGAAAATCCTTCTCCGCCTTGCCGAAGTCCGTCCCCTTCGCCATCTCCGCGCCGCCGGGCAGCATGCCCATGATGTTTTCGAGCGGCCCCATCTTCTTCATCTCGCGGAGCTGCATGAGGAAGTCCTCCAGCGTGAACTGGCCCTTCCGCATCTTCTCCTCGAGCGCCATCGCCGAATCCTGATCAATGCGCTCGGCGGCCTTCTCCACGAGCGAGACAACGTCACCCATGCCCAGGATGCGCTGGGCCATGCGCTCGGGGTGGAACGGTTCGAAGTCATCGAGCTTCTCGCCGACGCCCATGAACTTGATCGGCTTGCCGGTGACCTCGCGCAGGCTCAGGGCCGCGCCACCGCGCGCGTCACCATCCAGCTTGGTGAGGATGGACCCGGTGAGGTTGAGGGCCTTGTCGAAATGTGTTGCCACATTGACCGCCTCCTGGCCGGTGGCGGCATCGAGGACGAGCAGGATTTCGTGCGGCTGGACCAGGTCGCGCAGGCGGACCAGTTCCTGCACGAGCAGCTCGTCAATCTGCAGGCGGCCGGCGGTGTCGAAGATGATCACGTTGCGGCTGGTGAGCTTGGCAAGCTGCTGGGCGTCGCGGGCGATCTTGAGCACGTCCGTCTCGCCGCGCTTGAGGAAGACGGGCACGTCGAGCTGCTTGCCCAGCGTGTCGAGCTGGTCCATGGCGGCGGGGCGATAGACGTCGCAGCCGACGAGCAGCGGCTGGCGGCCCTGCTTCTTGAGCCAGTTGGCGAGCTTGCCGGAGCTGGTGGTCTTGCCCGAGCCGTGGAGTCCGACCATGAGGATGCACGTGGGGCTGGCGCTGAGGTTCAGGCCGGCGTTCTGCGAACCGAGCAGCGCGACCAGCTCGTCGCTGATGAGTTTGATGATCTGCTGGCCGGGGTGGATGCTCTGGATGACCTGCTGGCCCAGGGCCTTTTCCTTCACGCGGTCAATGAAGTCGCGCGCGACCTTGAAGTTCACGTCGGCGTCGAGCAACGCCATGCGCACGTCGCGCAGGGAGTCGCTGACGTTGGACTCGGAGATCTTGCCGAGGCCGCGCAGGTTGCGGAAGACGTTCTGGAGCTTGCCGGACAGCGAATCAAACATGGGGCGGAATCTAGGAACCGGGGCGAAAACTGCCAGCCCTTTCGCGCATCGGGCCGGCGGGGACGCGGGCGTAACTTAGCGCGGGCCTCCGGCCGGCCGCGCCGCAAGCGTCCCTGCGCGCTATGGAGTGCGGTGACTTGTCACCGCTTTCCGCAGGCGACTTGTCGCCGTCGAAGGCCGGAGCGGGTCCGGTTCCACCGGGCCTTCCGGCTGGCGCCAGCCCGGAGCTGCCCGCCCACAGTGAGCCGCCAAACTTTGACGGCGACCAGTTGCCTGCGGAGAACGGCGAGAACTCGCCGCACTCCATACCCCAACGGTCGTGCGGCCACCCCGGACGCGTTCCCGCTTGCGCTCCGGGAGCTTCAGCGCATGCGCACCGCTCTCGCCATCGTCGCTCCAACCGGGCAAGCGGGGACGCTTGCGGCACCGCCGGCCGGAGGCCGGCGCTACGCAGCGCCGGCGTCCGCGCCGGCTCGGCTTTCGGGGGTAGTGCGAGATTCCTTCCGCCCGTCTGCCGCCACGTTTTTGCGCCTGACGTTGCCCGTGAACTGGCCCACACTGCCCGGTCGGTTGACGGCCTTCGTTCCGTCGTGGCTCGCATGAGCGCCAAATACTCTTTCAATCTGGCCACCGAAGACCGGCGGCGGGCGGATCTGCCGCGCAAGATTCTCATTGCGCAGCACGAGACGGAGACGATCGCGCACGTCACCCTCAAGCTGCTGGCCTTCCTCATCTTCTGGCGGCCCCGGCTGGCCCTCGAATCCAACCTCCATCAGGACGACATCCCCTTCATCCCCGACATCGTGCAGCTCGACTACACCCTGCGCCCCGCGCTGTGGGTCGAGTGCGGCGAGTGCTCCGTCGCCAAGCTCCACAAGCTGGCCGTGAAGTGCCATGACGCCGAGATCTGGGTGGTGAAGCGCTCCCCCGCCGAGGCCGAGCAGCTCCGTGCCGCGATGAAGAAGGCCGAACTGCGCGAAGACCGCTACTCCCTGCTGGCCCTGGACCCCGAGATGTTCAACGAACTCTGCGGCCTGGTGCAGGCACGCAATGACGTGACCTGGTTCGTCGGCGAGTTCGACCCGCCCCGGCTCCAGTTTGATTTCAACGGCCTGTGGTTCGACGCGGAGTTTCAGGTGCTGCGGTTCTGACCTCAGGCAGAGCGCCGAGCACCCGCTCGGCATCGGGTGGTGGTGACAGCGCAAATCAAACGAGTCACTGCGGCTCACTTCGTCCCCATATTTATGGCTCCCCTCCGGCCCCATTTGCCGTCCACACTCCCGCATGAACGCCATCTGCGTCTATTGCTCCTCCAGCAGCGCCGTTGACCCGCACTACGTCGAGGCGGCGGTGGAGCTCGGCACGCTCATCGGCCGGCGCGGGCTCACGCTGGTCTATGGCGGCGCGAGCGTCGGCCTGATGGGCCGGCTGGCGCAGGCAGTGCATCACGGCGGCGGACGCGTGCTGGGCGTCATCCCGCAATCGCTCCGCGACCGCGAGATCGCCTACGAAGCGGCGGATGAACTCATCGTCACCCGCGACCTCCGCGAGCGGAAGGCCATCATGGAATCGCGCGCGGATGCGTTCGTCGCCTTGCCCGGCGGCTTCGGCACGCTGGAGGAAATCATGGAAATCCTCACGCTCAAGCAGCTCCGGTCGCACCAGAAGCCGGTCGTCTTTCTGAACACCGCCGGCTTCTATGACCGGCTGCTGGCCGTCTTCGAGCAGCTCTACGAGCAGCGTTTCACCAAGGCCGACTACCGCCACTTCTACAGTATCGCCACGCACCCTCCCGAGGTGCTCCATCACCTGGATCATCCTCGCCCTGCACCGGAAGTGACGAAGTGGACGTAGCCGAGGTGTTCGCCCGGGCGGTCTTCGCCATGTAGCGCAAGCCTCCGGCTTGCCGTATCGCCGGCGTCCGCGCCGGCCTTCGCGTTTGCAGCACCGTCGGGCCTCGTTCGCTTCAACGGGCCGGCGAGGACGCCGGTGGCACGGCAAGCCGGAGGCTTGCGCTACCATTGCCGCATCAACTCGCTTGCCATCCGCCGCGCGCCCGGAAATCCTCCCGCCACTCCGATGCCGGATTCACCCGATCTCCTCGCGCTGCTGAAGCAATACTTCGGCTTCGCCACCTTCCGCCCGTTGCAGGAGGAGATCATCCGCGACGCGCTGGCCGGGAAGGATGTCCTCGCACTGCTCCCCACCGGCGGCGGCAAATCCCTCTGTTTCCAGCTCCCCGCACTGGCCCGCGCTGGACTGACGGTCGTTGTCTCGCCGCTGATCGCCTTGATGAAGGACCAGGTGGACGCGCTCACCGCCAGCGGGGTTCCGGCCACGTTTCTGAATTCCTCGCTCGGGGCCGAAGAAGCCCGTGCCCGCCTGCGCGGCCTGCACCAAGGCCAATACCGCCTCCTCTACGCCGCGCCCGAGCGCCTCATGCTCTCCGGCATGTTGGCCGATCTCGAGCGCTGGAACGTCAACCTCTTCGCGATTGATGAGGCGCACTGCATCAGCGAGTGGGGCCACGACTTCCGGCCCGAGTATCGCCAGATCGCCCAGCTCCGCGACCGCTTCCCGCAGATCCCGTTCATGGCGCTCACCGCTACGGCCACGGAGCGCGTGCGCGAGGACATCGCCGAGCAGCTCCAGCTCCGCGAACCCGCCCGCTACGTCGCCAGCTTCAACCGGCCCAACCTCACCTACCGCATCAGCGCCAAAACCGGTGCCTATGGGCAGGTGCTCGACTTCCTCCGCGCGCACCCGCGCGACAGCGGCATCATCTACTGCCAGGCCCGCAAGACCGCCGAGTCGCTCGCCGAGAAGCTCCGCGCCGACGGCATCAAGGCTGCGCCCTATCACGCCGAGGTGCCGAAGGAGGAGCGTTCCGCCAATCAAGAAGGTTTCCTCCGCGATGAAATCCGCGTGATCTGCGCGACCATCGCGTTCGGCATGGGCATCAACAAGCCGAACGTCCGCTTCGTCATCCACTACGATCTGCCCAAGAACATCGAGGGCTATTACCAAGAGACCGGCCGTGCGGGCCGCGACGGCCTGCCCAGCGAGTGCGTCCTCCTCTTCAGCCCCGGCGACGTGCAGAAATACCTGGGCTTCATCAGCGAGAAGCCACCCGCCGAGCAGGTCATCGCGCGCGAGCAGTTGAGCCAGATGGTCCACTACGCCGAGTGCTCCGGCTGCCGGCGCGTGGAGCTGCTGGCCTACTTCGGCGAGGAGTTTGGAGTCCCGCCTTCAGGCGGCTCGGGCGACGAACCGGCTGAGGCCGGAACATCCAACTGCGGCGCGTGCGACAACTGCCTGACCCCGCGCGCCACCTTCGACGGCACCGTGGCTGCGCAGAAGTTCATGTCCTGCGTGTTCCGCATCCGGCAGGCGGGCAGCTTCGGCGTGGGGCTGAACCACATCATCGAGGTGCTCACCGGCGCGCAGAGCGAGCGCGTGCTCAAGTGGGGCCACCAGAACCTCACCACCTACAACATCGGCCACGAGCACACGCGCAACGAGTGGGCGGCCATCGGGCGCGAACTTATCCGCCTCGGCTATCTGCGCCAGACCACGGACAAATTCCCCGTCGTCGAACTGACCAACGAAGGCCGCGCCGTCCTGACCGCACGCACCAAGATCACGCTGACCAAGCCCGTCGCCGCGCCGGACAAGATCGTCAGCCATGTCGGCGAGATCGCCTGCGACGAACTGCTCTTCGAGAAGCTGCGCCGCCTCCGCAAGGAACTTGCCGACGCCCGCGCCGTGCCCAGCTACATCATCTTCTCCGACGTGGCGCTGCGGCAGATGGCGCGGCTCTACCCGCAGACCGAGGGCGAGTTCAGCCGCATCAGCGGCGTGGGCGCGAGCAAGCTCCGGGACTTCGGCGCGCAATTCCTTGAGGAGATCGCCGCGCACCTGCGGGCAAATCCAAAGCAGATCTTCGCCGACACCTCCTTCACGCAGAAGCCTGCCGCCGCGCAGCGCAGCAAGCTCACCGAGACGGTCGTCGCCACGCTGCACTACTGGCGGCAGGGCCGGACCATCGAGGACATCGCCCGGATGCGCGACGTGAAGCCCGGCACCATCTATGGCCACCTCGCGGATGCCGTGGAGGCGGGCGAGGCCTTCGACATCAACACGGTCATGAGCGCCGACCAGCAGACGCGCGCGGCGAAGGCGTTTTACCAGTTCGGCTGGGGAAACATCGCCGGCGTGAAGGAATCGCTGCCCGACGTGGACTACGGCCCTCTCCGCATCTTCCGCGCGCTGAAGAACCGCCAGTGAGGCGGACACTCCTGTCCGCTTTGACGCGCATCGGACCGGCGGACAAGCATGTCCGCCTCACGCCTCCCTCGCCCTGCCACGAAGCACCGTGTTCAGCCAAATCCAACCGTCGCGCACGAACCATCTCCCACTCCCCTCAACGGGGAGTGGGCCGGGGTGAGGGGGGCGAATTGCTTTGGGCGCACAGCAGTGCGAAACCTTCGCTCCAAGTCGAACGGCTATTCGGGTGTCCTCGCCCTTCCCACCCCTCACCCTCATTCCCTCCCCCCGTTGAGGGGAGAGGGAGGATGCCGAGCACGCAACGGCCGAGGGGAGCTGCGCTCGGCTTCGGCACGTCGTGTCAGGGCATGCAGGTAGCCAAACGCAAAAGCGGCGGAGGGCCACCGCACCTGAAGACGCGGGCGCGTATTCCACGCCCCATTCGTTGACAATCCGCGCCGTCCTTGCCGACACTCGCGCCATGCTCCGCCGCACTTTGCTTCGCCTCGCCTTCTGCCTCGCGCTCGCCAGCCTTTCCGCCTGCACGCACACGCGGCCCGAAGCCGCCGCCAGCCCCACCCGTCTGGTCGGCGTCGTGCAGGTGGACATCACGCCGGAGTATCCGGTGCGTCTCAACGGCTACGGCGGGCGCCGTCTGGAATCCGAAGGCGTCGAGCAACGCATCCGTGCGAAGGCTTTGGCCATCGGGAGCGATGCGGAAGGCCCGTTCATCCTCATCACCGTGGACAACTGCGGGGTGCCTGAGTGGATTCGCACCGAGCTGCTCAAACGCCTGGCGGCCAAGCGCGTCACCAGCGAACGCCTCGCCATCTGCTCCAGCCACACGCACTCCGCGCCGATGCTCAACGGCGTGCTGCCCACCATCTTCGGCATACCCATCCCGCCCGATCACCAGCGCACGATTGACCGCTACACCCGCGAGTTTACCGACAAGCTGGAACAACTCGCCCTCGCCGCGCTCGCGGACCGCAAGCCCGCGCAACTCGCCTGGACGAAAGGCGAAGTGAAGTTCGCCTCGAACCGCCGCAAGCCCACGCCCACCGGCTATCAGAACGCGCAACACCCTGACGGTCCCGTGGACCACGACCTGCCGTTGCTCCGCGTGACCTCGCCCGAGGGTATCCTCCGCGCCGTGCTGGTGAACTACGCCTGCCACTGCACGACCAGCGGCTTCAACAAGCTGCACGCGGACTGGGCGGGTTGCGCGCAGTTCGCCATCGAGAAGGCGCATCCGGGCGTGGTCGCGCTCACGGCCATCGGCTGCGGCGCGGACCAGAATCCCTACCCGCGCGGCACCTACGAACTGGCGAACAAGCATGGCCAGTCGCTAGCCGACGAAGCGGCGCGGCTGCTCAAGGAAGGCAAGTTCACCGCGCTCGAAGGCCCGCTCACCGGCGTGACCCGGCGCATTGAGCTGCCGTTCGACAAGCTGCCCACGCGCGCCCAGTGGGAAGCCACGGCGAAGAAGCCCGGAGCTGATGGGCTGCGCGCGCAGTTCGCGCTCAAGACGTTGGACGAAGGAGGCAAGATTCCAGCGACCCTGCCGTATCTCGTGCAGGTCTGGAGCTTCGGCAGCGATCTCGCGATGGTCTTTCTGCCGGGTGAGGTCGTGGTGGACTACGGCCTGCGCATCAAGCGCGAGTTCGACGGTCAGCGCGTCTGGGTGAACAGCTACGCAAATGACGTGCCCTGCTACATCCCCTCGCGCCGCGTCTGGGACGAAGGCGGCTACGAGGCGGCCGGCGCGATGGTCTATTACAACCGCCCCAACCGCTTCGACGGCACGCAGGAAACGCGCATCATGGACGCCGTGCAGGCGCTGATGCCGAAGGTTTTCGTCGCCCCGGCGAAGTAAACTGGCATTGCTGAAAGCTGGTGCGAGCGGTCGCAACGTCTCCGGCGCGCGGCCTTCAAGCCGCTTCATCGTTCGAACGCCTCACCGCTCGCGATCCCCAAAGAGCGCATCACGTTGAAGCGGCGTGAACGCCGCGCGCCTGACGCACATGTCCTGCGCACGCTTCGTCACCTACACCGCCACCGAGGCTTTCGTTTGAGAAAACCAGACTGGCACGCCTCCCCATGGGCTGGCAGATTGGCCGAAATGTTCACCATGACGACTCGCCGCGCCGCTCTCCTCATGCTGTTGCTGGGCTTCGCCGCCTTTTCATCATACGCCGCCGAACTCGCCATCCCCGACAACGTCACCTTCGAGCGCGACATCACTTACGCGGAGGCGGGCGGCGCGCGGATGCAGCTCAATATTGCCCGGCCCAAGAACGCGAGCGGGCCGCTCCCTGCCGTGTTGTGCATCCACGGCGGCGGCTTCCGCGCGGGCAGCCGCGAGGGCTACAACAAGCTCTGCCTCACGCTCGCCCAGAAGGGTTTTGTGGCCGCCACCATCAGCTATCGGCTCGCGCCGATGCACCAGTTTCCGGCGGCGATTCACGACACCAAGGCCGCCGTGCGCTGGCTGCGCGCCAACGCCGCGAAGCATGGCATCAACCCGGACCGCATCGGCGTGACTGGCGGCTCGGCGGGCGGGCACCTCGCGCAGTTCCTCGGCGTGACGGCGGGCGTGAAGGACTTCGAGGGCGCGGACAATCCGGGCTTCTCCAGCGCGGTGACCTGCGTGGTGAACGTCTATGGCCCGAGCGATTTCACCAAGTCCTACGGCAAGAGCGTGGATGCGCACGTCGTGCTGCCCATGTGGCTCGGCGGCGATGTGGACACCGCCCGCGCGAAGCACATCCAGTCCAGCCCGCTGAACTGGGTCACGCCCAACGCCGCGCCCACGCTCATCATCCACGGCACCGAGGACAAATATGTGGCCTTCGAGCAGGCCGTGTGGATGCGCGACCGGCTCACGGCCTGCGGCGTGCCGGTGGAACTGATCACCATGGAAGGTGCTGGCCACGGCTTCAAGGGCGCGGACGCGGAGAAGGCCGAGGCGGCGCTGATCGCCTACTTCGAGCAGCGGCTGAAGAAGTAGCAGCGCGTGGAGCGCCGGTCTCTGACCCGGCGCGTTCATGGGCAGCCGATTAACGCCGGGTCGGAGACCGGCGCTCCGCAAAACCCGTGCCCACCGGGATTTACTCGTTGACGCACTTCCCTTCGCCACTACCATCCGCCCCCTGTTGGTATCTGACCTCATCCCGGACACGAACCTTAACGAACACGAACTATGGCAGTGAAAGTTGCAATCAACGGATTCGGCCGCATCGGCCGCCTCGTCTTCCGCGCAATGGTCGAGCAGGGGCTCGTCGGCAAGGAAGTCGAAGTCGTCGCGGTCGGTGACATTGTCCCGGCGGACAACCTCGCCTACCTGCTCAAGTATGACTCCACCCAGGGCCGCTTCAGCGGCACGGTCGGGTCCAAGAAGTCCGCCGCCGACAAGATCGAGGACGACATTCTCATCGTGAACGGTGCGGAGATCCGCGTCGTGTCCGCGAAGTCCCCCGCCGAGCTGCCCTGGAAGGCGCTGGGCGTGGACATCGTGATCGAGTCCACCGGCCTCTTCACCGAGGCGGAAAAGGCCAAGGGCCACCTCGTCGCCGGTGCGAAGAAGGTCATCATCTCGGCCCCGGCCAAGGGTGAGGACATCACCATCGTGATGGGCGTGAACCATGAGAAATACGATGCCGCCGCGCACAACATCATCTCCAACGCGAGCTGCACCACGAACTGCCTCGCGCCCGTCGTTCACGTTCTCCTCAAGGAAGGCATCGGCATCGAGGAAGGCCTGATGACCACCGTCCACGCCTACACCGCCACGCAGAAGACCGTGGACGGCCCGAGCAAGAAGGACTGGAAGGGCGGCCGCACCGCGGCGCAGAACGTCATCCCCAGCTCCACCGGTGCCGCCAAGGCCACGGCCTTGGTCTGCCCCGAAGTAAAGGGCAAGCTCACCGGCGTCGCCTTCCGCGTCCCCGTGCCGACCGTCTCCGTGGTGGACCTCACCGTCCGCACGGTGAAGGAGACCTCGCTGAAGGAAATCAACGCGCTCATGAAGAAGGCCAGCGAAACCTACCTCGCGGGCGTCCTCGACTACACCAGCGACGAAGTGGTGAGCACCGACTTCATCCACGACAAGCACAGCTCGATCTACGACTCGACCTCGGGCGTGGAACTCAACAGCCGCTTCTTCAAGCTCGTGAGCTGGTATGACAACGAGTGGGGCTACAGCAATCGCGTCGGCGACCTGGTGAAATACATCATCGGCAAGGGCCTGTAAGCCACGCGGCTCAACGCAAATTCAACGAACGGCGTCCCGGCAACGGGACGCCGTTTTTGTTTGGACTGCCCTCGGAGCGCGGCCTCCGGGCCGCAGCGGCCACTTGCAGAAAGTGCTCCGGGCATTCCTACGTCGTTCCCTGCTTCCAGCCGCTGCGGCCCGGAGGGCCGCGCTCCGCAGATAGTCCGTCGGTCTTCGACGGCGACAAGTCGCAGCGGCGAGAACTCGCCGCACTCCATAATGCGTGCGGGCGCACCTTGGCATACGCACCACCGGAGATGAACCCCCTCGCCCTGCGAGGCACGAGCGGGAGGGTAGGGGGAGAGGGGGGCTTCGACAGTGCTTCGACGTAACGCACCTCCTATCCCCGGCCCTCTCCTCCATTCCATGGAGGAGAGGGAGACCGGAGCGCGTCGCTGTCGGATGGTGCGGGTGTCAAGCTGCACCCAATGCATCCGGGCGCATCTTGACACTGCCCCCGCACGACGGCGGAGCGCGGCCCTCTGGGCCGCAGCGGCTGGCAGCAGGGAAAGGCTTGGGAAGCTCCGCAGCCCGTTCTGCAGGGTGGCCGCTGCGGCCCGGAGTGCCGCGCTCCGGGGGCAGTGCGCGGATGCACCCAATGCATCCGGTGCGGGCGATTGAAGGTTGAATCTGCCGGTGGCCTTGCCTAGCCTCCCAGTTCAGCCGGTCTGTGGACCGGCGAAAAATTTGCCTCTCACCATGAAAGCTCAATTCACCCGTCGCCATGCCATCGTGGCCATGGCCGTCACCACTGGCTCACTCCTCACCGCCTGCAAAAAGCCCGACGAACCCGCCAAGGGCGGCGACGGCAAAGGCGCATCCGGCGAGGTCATCAAGGTCGGCGAGTTCGCCTCGCTCACCGGCAAGGAAGCCACCTTCGGCCAGTCGTCGCACAAGGGCACCTTGCTGGCCATCGAGGAGCTGAATGCCGCCGGCGGCGTGCTGGGCAGGAAGTTCGACCTGATCACCGAAGACACGCAGTCCAAGCAGGGCGAGTCCGCCAGCGTCGTGCGCAAGCTCGTCTCGCGCGACAAGTGCATCGCGATCCTGGGCGAGGTCGCGTCGGGCCGTTCCATGGAGGCCGCGCCCATCTGCCAGAACGCCAAGGTGCCGATGATTTCGCCCAGCTCGACCAACCCGAAAGTCACGGAGGTTGGCGACTACGTCTTCCGCGTTTGCTTCATTGATCCGTTCCAGGGCACCGTGATGGCGCTCTTCGCCAAGAACACGCTCAAAGCGAAGAACGTCGCCGTGCTAACCGATGCCGCCGCGCCCTACAGCGTCGGCCTGGCCACGTTCTTCAAGGAGAAGTTCATCGCGGACGGCGGCAAGATTGTCGTCGAGCAGAAGTTCAGCAGCGGCGACAAGGACTTCAAGGCCCAGCTCACCGCCATCAAGGCGGCGAACCCCGAGGCCATCTTCGCGCCATGCTACTACACGGAGGCGGGTTTGATCGCGCAGCAGGCGCGGCAGCTTGGCATCAACCTCCCGATCTTCGGCGGCGACGGCTGGGAAGCGCCGGAGCTGGTCACCATCGGCGGCAAGGCGATGGACGGCAATTTCTACTCCACCCACTACTCGCCCGAGGACAAGGCCGAGATGGTCCAGACCTTCGTGAAGAAGTTCAAGGCCCGCTGGAACGGCGAGGTCCCCGACGCCATGGCCGCGCTCGGCTACGACTCCGCGCTGGTCCTCGCCGACGCCATCAAGCGCGCCGGCACCACCGACGGTCCGAAGCTCCGCGACGCCCTCGCCGTGACCAAGGACTTCGTCGGCATCACCGGCAAGACCACGCTCGACGCCGCCCGCAACGCGACCAAGCCCGCCGTCATCATCGAGGTGAAGGACGGGAAGTTTGTGTATAAGGAGACGGTGAATCCGTGAGTGGGGTGTTGAGAGTTGAAAGTTGAGAGTTGAGAGAAAGACCCGTGCGCATGTTCAACTTTGAGAAGCTTGATGTCTGGCATAAGGCAATTGAGTTTGCGGACACGGTGTATTCGCTTACGAAGGCCTTTCCGAGCGAGGAGCGTTTTGGACTGACCAACCAGATGCGCCGGGCGGCGGTGTCCATCTCCTCGAACATCGCGGAACGCACCTCCCGCTCGTCCAGAGCCGACTACGCGCGTTTTGTTGAACTGGCCACGGGCTCACTCTTCGAAGTGGTTTCGCAATCGGTGATTTCCAAACGCCAGGGATTCCTATCCGAAGCCGACTATCTTCGGCTCTACGCCGCAGCGGAGGAACAGAGCCGGATGTTGAGCGGACTCCGCAGATCCCTGCAGGAGCAATAAGGCGCAACGAAGCTCAACGCCTCTCAACTCTCAACTTTCACCACTCAACCTCCCCCTGACTGAGTTCCTTCAACAACTGATCAACGGCCTGTCTCTCGGTGCGATCTACGCGCTGATCGCACTGGGCTACACGATGGTTTACGGGGTGCTGCGCTTCATCAATTTCGCGCACAGCGACGTGTTCATGGTCGGGTCGTTCGCCGGGTTTTACATCGGGCGCGGGATGGCGCGGGAATCCATGGTGAGCGGCTTGGCGGCGCTGGCAGGGGCGATGGTCATCTGCGCGGTGCTGGGCGTGGTGATCGAGCGGCTCGCGTATCGGCCGCTGCGCAACCGCTCCAAGCTCACCGTCCTCATCACGGCCATCGGCGTTTCGCTGCTGCTGGAAAATCTCGGCCAGTTCGTCTTCGGCGCGGCCCCCAAGGCCTTTCCCACGCTCTTCCCCGTCCACACGTTCAAGGTCGCCGGGCTCGTTATCGGATCGAACCAGATCGTGGTCCTCGTTGTCGCGCTCGCCCTCCTGGGTGCGCTGCAATACATCGTGCTGCGGACCAAGGTCGGCACTGCGATGCGCGCCGTGTCCTTCAACCCGCAGGCCGCGTCGCTCGTGGGCATCAACAACGATCACATCATCTCCTTCACCTTCGCGCTCGGCTCCGCGCTGGCGGCGGCGGGCGGCATCCTCTACTCGCTGAACTACCAGGCCATTGATCCGCTCATGGGCGTGATCCCGGGCCTGAAGGCATTCGTGGCGGCCGTGCTCGGCGGCATCGGCAACATCCCCGGCGCGGCGCTGGGCGGCCTGCTGCTTGGCGTGGTCGAGACCTTCGTGAACGGCAGCCGCTTCAGCACCTTCACCGATGCGATTGCCTTCGCCATCCTGATCGGCATCCTGCTCTTCCGCCCGGCGGGCTTGCTTGGCAAGATGCAGGTGGAAAAGGTATGAAAATTCCAAGCTCCAAGCGCCAAATTCCAAAGAAGCTCCAAGCGCCAAATTCCAATGGCGCTTGGTTGAACGGCGCGCTTCGGTGGAATCGCAACTCCTTTGGAACTTGGAATTTGGAGCTTGTTTGGGATTTGGAATTTGGGGTTTGGAATTTCCCGCGCGCATGATCCCCCGCTCCCAAATCGTCCTGCTTTCCGCCATCGTCGTGGCCGGCCTGGTCTCCGCCTGCTCGTCGCGGCTCGATCCCTACTTCGCGCTGATCATCTCGAACATCGGCATCAACGTCATCCTCGCGGTCAGCCTGAACCTGATCAACGGCTACACCGGGCAGTTCTCGCTTGGACACGCGGGGTTCATGGCGGTGGGTGCTTACGCGGCGGCAGCCATCACGATGTTCGCCGCGCCGAAGTTCGCCCCCGGTCTCACGCAGGGCGCGGGCGTCCATCTGCTCTTCCCGATTGCGCTGGTGGGCGGCGGGCTGGCGGCGGCGCTGGCCGGCGTGCTGGTCGGAGCGCCCTCGCTGCGACTCAAAGGTGACTACCTGGCCATCGTCACACTTGGCTTCGGCGAGATTATCCGCGTGATCTTCCGGAACGTGGATTCGCTCGGCGGCGCGCTGGGGCTCAACGGCATTCCCGCCTACACGAACCTCTTCTGGGTCTATGCCTTCGCCGCGCTGACGGTCTATGTCGTGGTCAGTCTGGTGAACTCGACCTACGGCCGGGGCTTCCTCGCCGTGCATGACGACGAGATCGCCGCCGAGGCCATGGGCATCAACACCACGCGCTACAAGATCACCGCGTTCGTCGTCGGTGCGTTCTTTGCCGGCGTGGCGGGCGGGCTGTATGGGCACTCGATCCTCACCATCGCGCCGACCGGTTTCGACTTCATGCGGTCCATCGAGATCGTGGTGATGGTCATCCTCGGTGGGATGGGCAACACCACGGGCGTCATCATCGCCGCCGTGCTGCTCACGCTGCTGCCGGAGGGCCTGCGGATGCTCGCGGGCGTGCGGGTGGACCTGCCCTTCTCCGCGCCGTTCAACAACCTCAAGTGGATCGCCGACACGCGGATGATCATCTACTCGCTGCTGGTCATCGTGCTGATGCTCGCGCGCCCGCAAGGCCTCTTCAATTGGGCCAACCGCAGCGCGACCAAGCCGAAGATTTGAGCCGCAGTCACCACAGGGCGCAAATCAGCTTTTGAGCAATGTCCCCTGCGGTTTGCAGCTTTCTAGGATTGGGTGGCCGCTCTCCCTCACCCCAGCCCTCTCCCGCTGGGAGAGGGAGAGACTTCGCCGCCGTCCAGTGCAAAGGCGGCGTTCCCTTGCGGTTATCCGCGGGCGAGCTTGGTTTGCCCTTCCATCTGGCCGCGCGTGACGCCGAGCTGGTGGTGCAGTTTTAGTTCGCGCCAGAGCTGCTCGCCGGTGAGTTCGCCGCGCAGCAGGGCACGGTAGCGGGCGATGGTGGTGGCGACCTCCTCGGGCGACTCGTTCACGAACTCGATGCGGAAACGGCGCACGCCCAGCGCCTGCAGGCGGCCGACAAACTCCGCACCGGTCTGGGCACGGGCGTTGAAGACGGTGTTGCGGCAGCCGGCGTCGGCCTTGAGCGGGTGCTCCTGGCCCACGCGGTCGCGCACGCGCACGTCGTGGTGGTCGCACGGGCGGCCGCAGTCGTGGTAGTCCTTGCCCTTCGAGAGGAAAGCGCAGAAGACGCAGTGCTCCATGTGGAACATGGGCATGTGCTGATGGATCGTGACCTCGAACCAGGCGGGCGGCGCGGCGCGCAGCAGCGACTCAAGCTGCGTAATGTTCAGGTCGTAGCTGGCCGTGAGCCGCTCCAGGCCGAAGCGGGTCATGAAGTGCTCGGCGGTCAGCGGGTTCGCGACGTTGAGCGAGAAGTCGCCGACGCGGCGGCAGTCGGCGAAGAAGTTCAGGTGGTCGTAATTGCGGACGAGGTAGCCGTCGGCGTTGCAGGAGCGGACCTGCTTGAGGATCCATTCCTCGCCGGATTTGGTGATGCGGGGAGGAGCGACGAAGATTGCCGATTGCCGATTGCCGATTGCCGGTTGGCAGCCTCGCGCGGTGTGGAAAGTCGTCACCGCCTCGCGGTAGCGCTTGGGGTCTTCGAATTCGCAGTAGAGGGTGCTGATGCCGCAGTGGAGGGCGGCTTCGAGCTGGGCGTGGGTGCGGACGAGGACAAGGAGTTCGGAGTCGCGGGCCACGGTATCGGCGTGCTGGCTTTCTCCCTCTCCCCCGTCGGTGGAGAGGGTAGGGGTGAGGGGGCGAGCGGCTTGCGCAAGTGACGCCTCAACACCTCGGACGTCCAGCCCCCTCACCCCGGCCCTCTCCCCCGATGGGGGAGAGGGAGGGGAGGCGTCGGGTGATTCGGAAATCTTCCAGCGTTTCGGCAGCGCGCGCTGGCGGTCGAGTTCGGCGGTGGCTTCGCGGCGGAGGCGGTTGAGTTCGCTGACGGGGGCGATGACCGCGCCTTCGAGGTGGTTGCGCAGTTCGCCGAGCTTGAAGGGCGTGCCACCGAGGCGGCCGAACTGCTCGGTCAGGCGCTCGGTGGTGAGCGGCTGCTTCTCGGCGGTGGCGAGCGGGGCGGTGGATTGCGCCTGGGCGACGTGGCCGAGTTCGTCGCGGGCGATCAGCGTGAGCGGCGCACCGGCGTGGCCGTGGATCTCGAAGCTTACCGGGCGCTGGTAGCGCGGGGCGTCGCCCGCAAACGTGGCACGGACACGCTTCTCCAATTCCGCATCACTGGTCTTCCACAGTTTGTCGCCGGTATGGACGCGGGTGAAATTCACGGCCTGGGGCATGAACGTGAGCACCACTTCCGACGGCCGATCCCCAATCGCCGATGGCCGAAGTGCAAACACCCGGCCGCCTTCCTCGTCGTCGCCGCCGTGGCCGGGGTCGAAGACGATGCCGTCGCCGGCCTTGAGCGTGCCACCGAGGCGGACGTGGACGCGGTCGCCGGACACACGCGTGACTTCGCCGACGAACGCGCCGCGCTTCTTGCCGAAGCGGGCGTGGACGAGCTTTTGGTTGTCCACGCCATCGAACCAGCCGGTGAAGAGGCCGCGCGAGAAGGCCATTTCGAGTTCGTAACGGGAATCCGGGGGAGTGATGGAGTGGTGGAGTGATGGAGTAGTGGAGTTTTGGTCAGCGCTCCTTGACTCCATCACTCCATCACTCCGCAGCTTGTCCAAGGCCTGGCGGTAGATGCGGGTGATGCTGGCGACGTATTCGGGGGACTTGAGGCGGCCCTCAATCTTCAGCGAGGAGACGCCGGCACGGGCGAGTTCGGGCAGGACGTCGAGGCCGGCGAGATCCTGGGGGGAGAGCAGGTAGTTGCGCCCGCCCAGCTCGACCTTGCGGCCGTCGGAGATGAGTTCGTAGGGCATCCGGCAGGCTTGCGCGCACTCGCCGCGATTCGCGCTGCGTCCGCCGAGGGCCTCGCTGGTGAGGCACTGGCCGGAGTAGGCCACGCAGAGGGCGCCGTGGACGAAAACTTCCAAGGGAAGTTGAGAGTTGAGGGAGTTGAGAGTTGAGAGTGAGGCGGCTTGCGCCGCCTGAATCGCCTCGATCTCCTTGATCGAGCATTCGCGCGCGAGGACGACGAGGTTGCAGCCCAGCTCGCGGGCGAAGGCCACGCCGGCGGCGCTGGTGATGGTCATCTGCGTGCTGGCGTGGATGGGGAAGTCCGGCGAGAGGCGGCGGATGAGGCGCGCGATGCCCACGTCCTGCACGATGGCGGCGTCCACCCCGGCGGCGATGATGCTGCGCAGGTAGTCGGCGGCATCGGCGAGTTCGTCGGTGAAGACGAGGGTGTTGAAAGTCACGTAGCCCTTCACGCCGCGCCGGTGGAGGAACTCCATGAGCGCCGGGAGATCAGCCTCGGTGAAGTTCTTCGCGCGCATCCGGGCGTTGAAGCGGTCGAGGCCGAAGTAGATGGCGTCCGCGCCGTTCTCGACGGCGGCCTTGGCGCATTCCCAGTCGCCCGCCGGGGCAAGGAGTTCGGGCAAGGCGGAGGCCGCGCCCGGGGGGACGGGCGTGGCGGAAGCGATCACTGGCTCAAGTGCGGTGGACATGGGGAGTCGCCGACGCGAACAAGCTACGTCGGTGCGGGGGGAGCGTCGAGCCTCAGGATGCTACTGCTTTGGCGGTCTGGTGCAGCCGGCACTGTTGAGGCTCCCCTCACCCCGGCCCTTTCCATGCAGAAAGATGGGGTCAGAAAAATGAGGACAGGAAGCGCGAGGCTACGCGGGGCGGGCGGGGATTCCCCAGATTCAAGGCGACCACAGATGGGGAGCGGTGGGGAGGTTCACAGAATCATGGGGGAGGAATGATTTTCCCCCTGCGCCGGCTGACGTTCGAGGACTTTGCACATTTCCGGTTCATGGTCCGTGAGCAGGGCGCGAATGGATACGGCATGGCCGAACCATTGGCGTGCTCGGGGCTCCCTCTCCCCACTCGTGCCTCGCAGGGCGAGGGAGACAGAAGTGCGTCGTGGCGTGTGGGGCAAACTGCATCGGTTTGTATCCGGGGAGCATCTGGACACTGCCCCCGAGGAAGGAAATCCCCCGGAGCGCGGCTGTGTCGCGGAGACCAGCCGCAGCGGCTGCGTCCAGCCGGAGGCGCCCCGGTATTCCGACCCCGTTCGACCCTCCCACGTTGCTGCGGCTGATCCCGCGCCGAGCGGGACACAGCCGCGCTCCGGGGCAGTGTCAAGATGCGCCCTTGTGTCCGGGCGCAGTCACCTTCTCCTTGAAGCCATGGTCCGGCGCGCTTATGCTAGGCCTTGTGCCGAACCCAAGGCGTTGTTGCTCGTGGTTGATAGTTTGTTTGGGCGCGCTGCTGCCCGGAGCCGCCGTGGCACAGGTGGACCCCGAGAAGCGTCAGCTTTTCCAACTCGGCTACAACCAGTCGTTCCAAGGGCTCGGTCCGGTGGCGGGCTACGCCTTCTACTACTTGAACCAGCCCGACTGGCCGCGCGAGGGGCAGACGCTGCGGCTGGCCATCGCGCCCGTTTATTTGGACGGCGAACTGGCGTTCCGCGGGGCGCTCGGAGCGCAGACGGATCTGGCGTTTGGCGTGGCGGGGGGCGGGTTTGCGGACAGCCATTCCGAAGTGCGGGGCGGACGTTTGATCAAGGAGGAATCGTTCACCGGGCACGGGGGTGAAGTTTCCGCCAGCCTTTACCATCTCTTCAATCCCGGGGCGCAGATACCGCTGAGCGGGATCGTGCGGGCGGGGTTCCACTACACGGAATACGCCCCCGACAGCCGCACCAGCCCGGCCTTCATCCTGCCGGCGGACACCGGTTCACTCCGCCTGCGCACGGGCCTGCGCTTCGGTGGGCGCGAGCCGCTGCTCACTCCGAGCGTGGCGATGGAACTGTCGGCGTGGCACGAGAGCGACATCCGGGTCAACAGCGGGGGCTACGGGCTGGCGGGCGACCGCAAGGCCGAGGCGCAGTCGCATCTGTTCTGGGCACGGGCGCTCTTCGCCTACCAGGTGCCGGAGCGCGGGGATTACTTTTCCGTGAGCTTCACCTCCGGCACGAGCTTCAACGCAGACCGGCTCGGCGGCTACAAGCTGGGGGCGGCGCTGCCGATGTCGGCGGAGTTTCCGCTGAGCCTGCCGGGCTACTACTTTCAGGAGATCACCGCGCGCCAGTTCGCGCTGCTGGGCGGGCAATACACGGTGCCGCTGGACACGCACAAGCGCTGGCATCTGACCGGCTACGCGGCCACGGCGGTAGTGGACTACGTGGGCGGGATGTCGCAGCCGGGAGACTGGCATACGGGCGTGGGTGGCGGCCTGGGCTACACCGCGCCGAGCAAGGTCTGGGAGATTTCCTTCGGTTACGCCTATGGCGTGGATGCGATCCGCACGGCGGGGCGGGGCGCGCACACGGTCGGCCTGATCGCGCAGTATGACCTCGAAGCCCGGCGCACGCGGCGCAAGGCCATGGAGCCGGACGTGGGACCGGAGAAGTCGCGGGGCCTGCAACGGATGTTCCGGGGATTGTTTGGGAACTGAAGGGGCAGATGAACTGCCCGGGAGCCTTGGTCCGCAAAGGGAGAGGGAGCCGAAGGCCAGCGGGCCCACTTTTTGATTTCACTTTCCCCATGAACCGGAAGGAGGCCGGAAAGAATAAGTGCGGGACAGGCGGGGCAGAGAATTTCCCGCAGATTCAAGGCGACCACAGATGGGGCGGGGCAGTTCACAGAATCATGGGAGGGAAGGGAGCGTGGCGGAGGGAAGGAGATGGGTCTGGCGGGGAGCACGCGCAACGGGGGGCCGGCGAGGACGCCGGCGGCACGGCCCGCGGGACGCGGGCGCTACGTAGCGCCGGCCTTCGGCCGGCCGTGCCGCAAGCGTCCTCGCTTGCCCGGCGGCGTGAAACGGGGGCAGTGTCCAAATGCACCGGGACTTCGAACGCGCCGGTTCAATTGCCTTGCGACGGACCGCCGCCCTGCGTTATGCCTCTGGCGCTTCCGTGAGCACCAACGCCGACTGCGCCTGGCCGCACCCGACCGGCCCATGAACTTTCTCCCGCTCATCGAGGCCAAGCGCGACGGGCGCGTGCTCACGCCGGGGCAGTTGCAGGAGATCGTCGCCGCCTATGTCGCCGGCCAGATCCCCGACTATCAGATGTCGGCGTTTCTCATGGCGGTGTTCTTCCGGGGGCTGGACGGCGGGGAGACGCGCGCGCTCACGCTGGCGATGCGGGACTCGGGCGAGGTGCTGAAGTTTCCGAAGCACGACCCGCGTCCGGTGGTGGACAAGCATTCCACTGGCGGGGTCGGGGACAAGGTCTCGCTGCCGCTCGCGCCGTTGCTGGCGTGCCTTGGCTTCCGCGTGCCGATGATTTCCGGGCGCGGGCTGGGCATTACGGGCGGCACGCTGGACAAGCTGGAGTCCGTGCCCGGGCTCACCACGCAGCTTGGGCCGGAGCGGCTGGTCGAGCAGACGCAGAAGATCGGCGTCGCGATGGGCGGCCAGACGGCGAACATGATTCCCGCTGATAAGCTGCTCTACGCGCTGCGCGACGTGACGGCCACGGTGCCCAGCATCCCGCTCATCACCGCGAGCATCCTCTCCAAGAAGCTCGCCGAGGGCCTCGACGCGCTCATCATGGACGTGAAGTTTGGCCCGGCGGCCTTCATGCCCACGCGGGACGAAGCGCGGGATCTCGCGTGGTCCATCGTCGGGCTGGCCATCGAGTGCGGGGTGATGACGCGGGCATTGATCGTGGACATGAGCGTCCCGCACGGCCGGGCGGCGGGCAACTGGCTGGAGGTGAAGGAGGCGGTTCATTGTCTCGAAGGCCAGGGGCCCGAGGATCTGCAAACGCTGGTCATCGAGTGCGCCGCCTCGTTGCTGGTGCAGACGGACAAATCGCCCGGCCTGGCGGAGGCGCGGCAGACTGCCCTCGACTGCCTCAAGTCCGGCGCGCCCCGGCGCAAGTGGGACGAGCTGATCGTGGCCCAGGGCGCGGATCTCGATGCCTTTCGCACCAAGCTGCAGCAGGACCACACCGCGCCGATCGTGGTGGAATGCCTCGCAACCGAAGGGGGTTACTTGCGGCATTGCGAGGCACGCATCGTGGGCGAGATTGTGCGGGATTTGGGCGGCGGTCGCATGTCCAAGGCCTCGGTGATCCAGCCGGATGTGGGGGTGGACCGGCTGGCCAAGCCTGGGGAGGAGGTGCGCCCGGGGGCGGTGCTGGGGCGAATCCACGCGATGACGCAGGCGCAGGCGGAGGCGGCCAGCGCGCAGCTTCGGAGCGCGTTTGTTTGCTCACCGTTTCCCTTGCCGGCCGAGCCGTTGATTGTGGATACGTTGTGAGGCGGGCGGAGCCCGCGAAATACGCGAAACATGCGAAAGGGGAAGAAACGGCAGTGTGAATGCCGCGCTGCTTGCGCAGATCGATGCATGCCGTCGCAGCGCAAATCAGTTTAACCCGAACGCCTTTTGGAGACTCCCGAGTTGCCTCCCAAAGGGAGGCATGCCGCAGCGCATGAAATGCCGTCGGCTCCAGGGCTGAAAGCCCGTCCGATGACAGCCCGGGCTGGAGTCGAGCACCGCGAGGCGGAGGCCCGGGTTTGCGGTTCCGTTTCGTCACCGCCCTGAAGGGGCGGAACACGGCACGACGAGGGAAAGTCCCGCCCTTTCAGGGCGGGCGGGCCTTGGCGGGCAGGCAACCCGGGGCTTCACCCCGGGCTGTCACCGGGCGGGCTTTCAGCCCTGCATTGCCGTCCACGCCCGGTGCCGGTGGCCTGGCCTACCCACCGAATTCGCGACTGCTGGATCGGAGTTCGGCACTCCGGGCCGATTTGGAGGCGCATGCAGCCGGAGCAGTGCGCACCCGTTCGGCGGCAGCACGGGCAAAGCGGGCGAGGACGCCCGCGCTCCGGGGACTTGCGCGTGCGCCTGTGCCCGGCTTATTTGGAGAAGACCCAGGCGATCAGCTTGGGGAGGCTCGGGGCCTGGCCTTGGGAGAGGATGCCGATGCGGAAGATTTTGGCGCTGGCCCAGACGCAGGCGAGCATGAAGAGGGTGGTGAGCACGATGCCCAGCGCGACTTCCCACCAAGCGGGGCCGGGCGGGATGGCGATGCGCAGGAACATCAGCAGCGGGGTGGCGGGCGGGAAGAGCGAGATGGCGCGGGAGAACGGGCTGGCGGGGGACTGGAGCACGGCCATCCAGGTGAGCATCGGGATCATGATGAGCATCATCACGGGGAACATCATGTTCTGGGCGTCGCGGATCTCCGAGCAGGCCGCGCCGACGGCGATGAAGAAGGAGCCGAACATCAGCAGCGCGAGCAACTGGAAGAGGAAGAACCACGCGAAGAGGTGCCCCGGCACGTGGGCAAGCTGGCCGAACCGCCAGAGCATCCAGGCCACGCCGACGAGATAGAGCGTCGAGAGCGTGAGCGACACCATGACGGTGCCGAACAGCTTGCCGAGCATGAGCTGGAAGGGGGACACGCTGGAGATCAGCACCTCGGAGATCTTCTGCATCTTTTCCTCCAGCACCGTGTTGAGGAGCGAGGGGGCGCTGCTCATCACCACCATGAACAGGAGCATCATGGCCCCCATGGGCACGGCATGGGTGGCGACGGGGTTTTCCCGTTTTGCGGCGACGACTTCGCCCGAGCTTTTCTGCTGGGCGAGGCCGAGGCGCTGCAACGGCACGGACTGTGACAGCCGCCGGACCTGCCGGGAGTCCACGCCGGCGGCGGTGAAGCGGCGCTCGCGGATTTCCGTGTTGAGCGCGTTGTCCAGCCAGCCGGGCAGGTCCTGATAGGTAGGGGTCTCGGTGTGGTAGCGCAGCTCGATGTCGCTGGTGGCATCGGGCACGAGGAGGTTTTTCCCGATGATGACAAAGGCGAAGAGTTCCTTGCGCCGCACGCGCTCGGAGAGCTGAAGCTCGGCGGACTTGACGTCGTCGCCGATGACCTTGGCGGCCTCGATCACGAACTCCGGCTGCCTGGGCAGGTCCATTTTGAGGCGCTGGCCTTTCAGTTCGACGGAGACCGAGTTGGTCTGGGTGCGCAGCGAATCGTTGCGGGCCTTGGCCTTGGCCGCGAGGGTTTCGTAGAGCTGGCCGGAGTGGTCCAGCACGGCGAAGCGGCGCGGAGTGAGGTCGGTCTTGCCCTGCGCGTAGATCTGCACGCCGACGGAGATGGCCATGATGAGGGGCAGGGCGAGCACGCCGAGGATGAACGCCTTGCTGCGGACGGCGTTGAGGTATTCGGTGAGGGCGACGCGCCAGACTTTTTTCATGGGAGTAAAATGCGCTAGACGTCGCCGTGCCGCAGTCAGGCCTTCATTTCATGCTGCTGCACCGAAGCATAGCGGAAAGTGATGACAACTCCGTCGTCGTCGGACAGAGCCAGCTGCTTCTTCCGCGCAACCAGCGAGTGTGTGGAGTGGATGCAATAAACCGGATCTTTAACCACGAGGTCATCAACGTTGGAGAAAATGAAGCGGAAGCGGTTTGAGCAATAGTCTGTGAAATCGATTGTCAGTTCCTCCTTCTCCTTGGAGAAACTCACATTCTGAAACTCGCCGTCGGACCAAATGAACGACTCGGCGGCGTCATTATTACGCAGTGCGTCAAACATTGGAGGCGGCCCGCCTTCGAGCCAGGGCAAGCTGTGATTGATTTCTCAGCGAGTATTTCACGAGCCGCCTCCAGTGGTCTTAAGAGGTTGCAGCTCCTGCGCCTCCGGCTTCGCGATGCGGATAAAGATGTCGTGCAGGGAGGGCTTGCAGACCTCGAAATGGGTGACGGTGGTGCGGGCCGCGAGGTCGCGCAGGAGCGCCTGCGGGTCGCGGTGGCGGAGTTCCTGAAGCTGGCCCAGGTCGCGCACCAGTTCGACGTCGGGGATGCGGCGAAGGAGTTCCGCCCCGCCCGCGCAGCAGACGCGGGTGGTGTCCTCGCCGAAGCGCTGCTGGATGGCGGCGAGCGTGCCGTCGAGCACCTTGTTGCCCCGGTAGATCATGAAGATGAAGTCGCACATGGTCTCGGCCATGGCCATGTCGTGGGTGCTGAAGATGACGGTGGTGCCCGCCGCGCGGAGTTCGAGGATGGCGGCGCGGAGGACTTCGAGATTCACCGGGTCCAGGCCGGAGAAGGGTTCGTCGAGGATGAGCAGCTCCGGCCGGGCCACGACGGCGGCGATGAACTGGATCTTCTGGGCCATGCCCTTGGAGAGCGCCTCGACCTTTTTGTCGGCCCAGGCCGTCAGCTCCATTTTGGCGAGCCAGCGGTCAATTTCCTTGGCGGCGTCGGCGCGGGCCATGCCTTTGAGGGCGGCGTAGTAGGCGAGCACGCGGCGGACGGTCATCTTCTTGTAGAGGCCGCGCTCCTCGGGCAGGTAGCCGATGCGGTCGTTGGCGGCGCGGGTGCTGCGTTCGCCCAGCACCTCCACCTCGCCGGAGTCCGGGTGGAAGATGTGGAGGATGGTGCGGATGGTGGTGGTCTTGCCGGAGCCGTTGGGGCCGATGAAGCCGTAGGTGCAGCCGGCGGGGACGGAGAGGGAGAGCTGGTTGACGGCCGTGTGCTGGCCGAAGGTCTTGGTGACGTTGGTCAGCCGGACGGCGGGGCGCCTGGTTTCGGGTAGCGGCGGCGGGAGCATGTTGGGCGGGGGCATTTCGGGGTGGGGCGGGGAGGTTGGCAAGGGCAAAGCGCAGCGGGGAGGGCGCATGGCTGACGCATCAAAACGAAGCAAGGACCTGACGAATGGGGACTGACGAATGGAAGCCGGAGGAGTCCGACTGCTGCCTATCCCTTGTTTTCATTCGTCAGTCCCGATTCGTCAGTCAAAGGAATCCCCGTTGTCCGTCCAACGCCGCCGTCGGCCGAATTTCATCGGCTCCTTCCGAACGGATTTCTTGGTGCTTTTGATGCGTCAGCCGGGGGAGGGCGAGAGCGGGCAAACCGGGCTCTGACCCCCCAAGCAGGATTTCATTTGCGTGAGGCAATTGCGGGGGCAGGCCGGGGAAGGGAGGGTGGGACGGGCGCAGCAGTTGGGAAACCACGAATGAACACGAAGGGACACGAATGGGAGGGGTGGGCGATGGCTTTTTTTGCGGAACGAAGCCAACTGGGGAGACGGGGAGGGGCCCGCGGATCACGCGGATGAAGAGGCTGCGAAACGAAGCCAATCGAAGATTGGAAATCTCAGATTGCAGATTTCAAAGGGAGGCACGCCGGGTCGGAGACCGGCACTCCGCGAAGGGCGCAGAGGTTGGAAACCACGAATGAACACGAAGGGACACGAATGGGAGGGGCGGGCGATGGGTTTTTTGCGAAACGAAGCCAATTGGGCAAGGAGGCTGGCACCGCAGAGCCGGGACGGACGCAGAGTGAACTGGGGAGACGGAGAGGCCCGCGAATCACGCGGATGACGCGAATGGCGAGGCTGCGAAACGAAGCCAATCGTAGGGGGTGTGCTGGGATTGGCACCGCAGAGGCGGAACGGGGCGCAGAGGGGAGGGGTGTTTTGCCGAACGAAGCCATGGGGGAAGGCCGCAGCTACTTTCTCGGCAAAAGGTTGTTCGGACTTGGGCCGGACTGGTTTTCGCGCTATTCATTGGCGCGTGGCAGACGACACTTATCGGGACGCGGCGCTGGTGCTGGTCGGGCATGGCTCGACGTTGAACGCGGATTCTGCCGCGCCGACGCATCAACATGCCGACGAACTGCGGCGGCGGGGACTCTTCGCGCAGGTGGTGGAGTGCTTCTGGAAGGAGGAGCCTGCGGTGAGCGGGGTGCTGCGCGGGGTGTTTGCGCCGCGAGTGTTCATTGTGCCGCTGTTCATCAGCGAGGGGTATTTCACGGAGCAGGTGATTCCCCGGGAACTGGGTTTTTGCCAGGGTGGCCAGACGGACTTTGCCCGGGTTCAGCAGCGCGGCGGGCAGACCCTTTACTACTGCGGTCCGGTGGGGACGCATCCGAGCATGACCGAGGTGCTGCTGGCCCGGGCCCGCGGGGTGGTGGCGCAGCACCCGTTTCCCGCCCTGCCGAAGCCGGCGGACACGGCGCTGTTTATCGCCGGGCATGGCACGGGGAACAACGAGAACTCCCGCAAGGCCATCGAGCGGCAGGTGGAGCTGATCCAGGCGCGGGGCGAGTATGCCGCCGTCCACCCGGTGTTCATGGAGGAGGAGCCGCGCATCGGCGACTGCTGGGGGATGGCCACGGCGCGGCACCTGGTGATGGTGCCGTTCTTCATCAGCGACGGCCTGCATTCCTACGAGGACATTCCGGTGATGCTGGGGGAGCCGGCGGCGGCGGTGCAGGCGCGGATGCGCGCGGGCCAGCCCACCTGGCGGAACCCGACGGAACGGCAGGGAAAGCGGCTCTGGTATGCCCCGAGCATCGGCAGCGAACCGCTGCTGGCGGAGGTCATTTTGGAGCGGGTGGCAGAAATGGCCGGCGGCGCCAATCAGGTGAAAGCCGGGGAAGAATAGCGTTGACCTTCCGGGGGCGATCTCTTATCAAGGCCGCGAAATTTCAGTGGAAAACGCGGACATCTGAGGGCTTATGAATCGGATTATTGCGACAACCGGAATGGCGGCTTTGAGCGTGGTGGCACTGCAACCTGTCTTGGCGCAAGATGCCAAGCCGTGGAACGTCACCGGCACCGTCCGGAGCTTCTACGATGACAACTACACCACGCTGCCTTCCAAGGCCCCGCCGGGCAGCCCGACCAAGCGGAGCAGTTGGGGACTGGAACTCAGCCCGAGCGGTTCCTACCGGTTGTCCCGCGACCAGACGACGGTGGATTTGAACGCCCGTTACGGGATGCGTTACTACGAGGACCGCACGTCGGGTTCGGCTGATCACAGCTTTGATTTCGGGGCCGCGTTGAACCACCGGGTGACCGAGAAGCAGACCCTGACGGTTTCCGATTCCTTCGCCATTGCGCAGGAGCCGGGCGTGCTGGACCCGGGTTCCGCCACCAGCACGGCCCTCCGCACGGACGGCAACAACCTGCGCAACAACCTCCAGTTGAAGTATGCGTGGGATGACATTGTCGAGCGCTGGTCCGCAGAGACGAGCTACGCCAACACGTATTACGACTACCAGCAGGACTTCAACAGCAGCGGCCTCCCCGGATCCCGGTCGGCGCTGCTGGATCGCGTGGAGCATCTGCTCACCCTCGCCGGGCGGTATCGCATCTTCGACGAGACGCAGACCGAGGTGTTGTTTGGCTATTCCTTCGGCATCACGGAATCCACCAGCACGGACCCGCTGGACGCAGCCGGCAACCTGCCGTCCACGCGTGACAGTCATTCCCATTACTTTTTCACCGGCATGGGCCACAAGTTCACGCCGGACCTGCGGGTGAACGGGCGGATCGGCGTCCAATACGTCGAGTTCCCCAACGCGGCCCGCGCGGTGCCCGCCTACCAAAGCTCCACGACCAGCCCCTACATTGACGCCAACGGCACCTGGGATTACCTGCCGAACAGCTCCCTGCAGGTCGGGTTCCGGGTGTCCCGCATCACGACGGATGTCACCACGTCCGTGGATGCGTCGGCCACGACGCTCTACACGTCCGTAAACCACGAGTTCAACCCGGACTTGAAGGGCACGCTGCTCGCCCAATACCAGCTCTCCGAATACCGCCAGAATGTCGGCGTGCGGGATGTGTCCGACAACATCTTCACGGTGGGCACGAGCCTCGAATGGCGCTTCAGCCGGGTCTGGTCCATTGAGGGCGGCTACAATTACGACCGGCAGGACGCGGATCTGCCCGGCCGCAGCTACTATCGCAATCGCGTCTTCCTCGGCTTCAAGGGGACTTGGTAAGGCATCTTACTGATTGACGACCGCGTGACTTGAGAGGGAGGCTGGAGCCAAGAAACTCTGGCCTCTTTTTCATTTTGACTCATGGACGCAGCACCTCGTTACGCTGACTCGGCTACCGGCACGCCGGAGAACCGCCTCCACTTCCTCGATTACTGGCGCATCATCCGGCTGCGCGCGCTGCTCATCTTCGTCGTCTTCGCCCTGGTGGTGGGCACGACCGCGCTGCTGACCAACTGGATCGAGCCGACCTACCTGAGCACCGTCCGCATGGACGTGCAGAAGGACACGGCGGACATCGCGAACCTGATGCAGCCCCAGCAGCAGACGGGCTACGATCCTTACTTCGTGATGACCCAGTTCGAGATCATCCAGTCCAAGGAAGTGCTCTACAAGGTGATTGACGATCTGAAGCTCGTCCAGCGGTGGGACCAGAAATACCGGCTGGGCCAGTCCAAGTTCAAGGCCTACCAGGTGCTCAGCAAGCTCATTGACCCGCGCAACGTGCGCAGCACCAGCATCATCGAGATCAACGTTTACAGCAAGGACAAGGAGGAGGCGGCGGAGATCGCCAACAAGATCGCGTCGGTTTACAAGAGCAACCGGGATGAGCAACGGCTCCGCCTGGCGGAGGACGGCATCAAGGCCCTGCAGGAGAAGCTCAAGGAGCACAATTCGTCCGTGCAGGTGGCCAACAGCAACGCCAATCAGATCCTCAAGGAGAAGGGCATTGACGTGACCTTCGAGAGCCAGAACCGGGTTTTGGCCCTGATCACCGAGACCATGCGGGACCTGGACCGGCAGGTGCTGGAACTGCGCACGCTCTACATCCAGAAGCAGACCCGCTACGACGAGCTGGGCAAGCTGCCGCAGGCCCAGCTCCGGAACGCCATCGGTGTCATCGTCAAGGATGAGCTGCTCGACCGCGGGCTGGAAAAGCTCAACGTGGCCCGGCAGGAGTTCATCAGCAAGGCCGTGGACCTGGGCATGAACCACCCGGACTACCTGCGCATGACCAATGTCATCGTGGAGCTGTCCAGCCAGGTGGACGCCCGCACGAGCGCCGTGATGCTCGGCCTGGGGGCGGAACTCAAGGCGGTCAAGACCACCATGGACGAAGGGGTGGCCAAACTGGAAGCGGCGAAGCTGAAGAACCGGGAGATCGCCGAAGGCACGCGCATCTACCAGCTCGCGTCCGAGGAACTGGAGCGGCAGAAGCGCCTGCGGGACACGGTGGAGAACAAGATCAAGCTCGAGGAGATTGACAAGGAGGTCAAGCGCAGCACGGCGGTGCGCGTCATTGACATCGCCGAGGCGGCGGTGAAGGCGGCGTATCCCAAGTTCACGCTCAACATCGCCCTGGGAGCGTTCGTCGGCCTCGTGCTGGGCATCGCGCTGGCCTTCTTCATCGAATACCTCGACACCAGCGTGAAGACGATTGACGACGTCGAGCGGGCGCTGCAGGCCCCCGTGCTGGCGGTCATCCCGCAGAACGTCGGCGCGCTGCTGGAGGAGGGCATGGACAGCCCGCATGCCGAGGCCTACCGGGTGCTGCGCACGAACATCCTCTTCACGCGCAAGGACGAGAAGCTCAACGCCATCACCGTGGTCAGCGGCGGCGCGGGCGAGGGCAAGTCCACCACCGTCCTCAATCTCGCCACCATCTTCGCCCAGAACGGCAGCAAGGTGCTGCTGGTGGATTCCGACCTCCGCCGGCCCAGCCTCCACAAGCGGCTCGGCCTGGCCAATTCGCCCGGCCTCACCAACTACCTGCTCGGCCAGACCAAGCTCGAGGACGTGGTGCAGACCACGCAGCTCCCCAACCTGCACTTCCTGCCCAGCGGCCGCCTGCCCAGCAGCGCGCTCGGCATCCTGAACTCGCCGCAGATGAAGGACTTCATCAAGGAGGCCAAGAGCCGCTACGACTTCGTCTTCTTCGATGCGCCGCCGATCATGGGCGTGAGCGATGCCACCGTGCTGGCCAGCGGCGCGGACCTGGCGCTGCTGGTCATCCAGTATCGCAAGTATCCGCAGTCCCTCGCCATCCGCTCGCGGCAGATGGTGGAGAAGGTCGGGGGCCGGCTCATGGGCGTGGTGCTCAACAACATCAACCTCGCGAGCGACGCCTCCTACTACTACTACAGCGGCTATCACTACCACAGCAACAACAACGAGGAGGAGCCGTCCGCCAACGGGAAACCGCCGGGCAAGGTGGACCGCCACAGGCCGTCCACACCGGTCGCTGACGCTCCGACCATCAAACCGAAATACTGATTGCCCCGGCCATTTCGACCCGACAACGTATCGCCATGAAGAGCATTTGGAAAATCCTTGGGCTGGCGCTGGTGTGCGGCCTTGGGCTGGCGTGTGAGTCCACCAACAGCCCGGTTGCCCCCTACCCGGTGAAGCCAACGGCTCCGAATCAGGCTTCCATCGAATACATGCGGGCGGGGGAGAAGATCCAGGTCCAACTGGCGGACCTCCCTACTGGAACCATCACGTCCGACCCGACCATTTCCGAGGACGGAAAAATCACCCTCCATCTCGACCAGACCTTCCAGGCGGCGGGCAAGACCCGGACCCAGCTCGAAGCGGAGATTCGCGCGCGCTATGTGCCGGGCTACTACAAGAAAGTGACCGTGACGGTGCGGCAGGAGGATCGGTTCGTGTATGTCGGCAGCTTCGTGAAGGCCCCGGGCAGCTATCCCTATCGCCCCGGGCTGACGCTGCTGAAGGCGATTTCCGTGGCGGGCGGGTTCAGCGAGTTTGGCGACAAGACCAAGGTCACCGTCACCCGGTATTCGGATGGCCGGGTGGAGACGGTGGACTGCATCAAGGCCCAGAGAGATCCACGGCTGGACATCCCGCTCTTCCCCAATGACCGGGTGGACGTCCCGCGCCGCTACTTCAACTGATGGTCCAGTTCCGCGTCCTTAACGGCCACCGTGGGGGGACCGCGCAGACCGTCACCCAGTTTCCCTGCACGATCGGCCGCGCGAACCGCGACGACCTCCAACTGGTCGAAGTCGGCGTCTGGGAAAGCCACCTGCAGCTCGACCTCCAGGTGCCCGATGGTTTCCGCCTGCGCCGCCTCGGGCAGGGCCGGGCCAGCGTGAACGGTCAGGAGTTTGACGAGCTTCCGCTCCACAACGGTGATGTGATCGAACTCGGCGCGGTGAAGGTGCAGTTCTGGCTGGCCGAGGTGCGGCAGTCTGACAACCGGGTGCGGGAGACGCTTGCCTGGCTCGGCCTGGGTGCGGTCGTGCTGATCGAAGTCGCATTGATGATCCTCCTGCTTTGAGCCCGAGTCCCGAGGCTGACCGCAAGGAACGAATGGCAGGGAACGCGGTCTTCAGGCCGCAGAAACGTGAGCAGGTCACGGGGGATTCAAACGCACGTCTCCGGTCGAGGCTTTCTGCGGAGTGAACGCCGCGCTCTGCTGGGCTAGTGGCCGCTCGACTTCGGAGTTCGGGTCAAGCCACCCTCCGGCTCATGACCGCCGGTGATCTCCTCGTCCGTGCGACTGCCTGGCTGGCGTTCTCGCTCTACGTCGCCGGCACGTTGGCCGGCCTTCGCCAGCCCGCTGGCCGGGCCTTCCGCTGGCTCTGGCTCGTGGGGGCCGTGGTCTTGCTGGTGCATCTGCTGGTCGCGTTCCACTTCAAGCACGGCTGGAGCCATGCGGCGGCGTATGCCGACACCGCCCGGCAGACGCGCGAAGTCACCGGGCTGGACTGGGGCGGGGGCGTCTATTTCAACTACCTGCTGGTGATGGCCTGGCTGGCGGACGCGGCGGTTCGCTGGTGCGCGAGCGGCGATTTGATGTGCCGGTCGTTGCGGGCGCGTCAGGGGCTGGCCGCGTTCTATGCCTTCATGTGGTTCAATGCCGCCGTGGTCTTCGTGCGCAATCCGATGCGCTGGGTGGGCGTCGTCGCCTTCGTGCTGCTGGCGGTGGCGGCCTGGCGGGCCCGGTGCCACCGCACCGAAGGCCGCTGGCTTCAGGGCTGAAAGCCCGACCGGTGACAGCCCGGGCTGGAGCCGAGCATCGCGAGGCGGAGGCCCGGGTTCGCGGTTCACTCTACCACCGCCCTGAAAGGGCGGGACGCCGCACAGGGGCGAAAAGTGTCCCGCCCTTGCAGGGCGGCGGGCGACTTCAGGCCAGGCTGCCCGGGGCTTCACCCCGGGCTATCCTCGGGCGGGCTTTCAGCCCTGATTGAATCAGCAGCCGGGCGATCTCATCCGCACGGGTGTCCGCCGCCAGCGGCACCCACTCGACGGGCAATTGCCGCCGGAACCAGGTGCCCTGCCGACGGGCGAACTGCCAGGTCTTGGTCTTCACCAGCGCGACGGTTTCCACGAGTCCGCGCTCGCCGCGCAAGTGCTCCACCACCTGTCGGTAGCCGATGGCCTGCAGGGCGGTCGGGTTGTCCGCCAGGCCGTGGGCCAGCAGGCGACGCGTTTCCTCCACCAGCCCGGCGGCAAACATGGCGTCCACGCGGGCGTCCATGCGGGCGCGGAGATCAGCGGGCTCGCGGCTGAGGACGAAGACCGGGGCCGTGGTGCGTGGTGCGTGGTGCGAGTCCCAGGCGGCGCGTTGGGCGGAGAAGGGCTGGCCGGTGAGGCGGATGACTTCGAGGGCGCGGATGACCCGGCGGGGGTTTTGGCGGTCAATCCGGGCGAAGCACACCGGGTCGCGGCGCTCCAGTTCGACGAGCAGTTCGGCCAGCGGCGCGGCCTCGAGTTCGGCCCGCACGCGTGGGTCGGCGGGCGGGGCTTCGCCGAGGCCGTGCAGCCAGGCCTTGAAATACAGCCCGGTGCCGCCGCAGAAGATGGGCACGCGGCTCCGGCCTTGGATGTCGCGCACGGCCGCCTCGGCCAGCCGCAGGAACTTCGCGGCATCAAACGACTCGGTCAGCTCCGCCACGTCCAGCAGGTGGTGCGGCACCCGGGCGCGCTCGGCGGGCGAGGGCTTGGCGGTGCCGAGGTCCAGGCCGCGATAGACCTGCATGGAGTCCACCGAGATGATTTCACCGCCAAGCTGTTCCGCGAGCATGAGCGCCACGGCGCTCTTCCCGACGGCCGTGGGGCCGGCGAGGAACACCGGGGGAGGGGCGGTGGAACCGTCATGCATCCGTGCGGCTTTACGCGAAGCGCGTCCAGAGGCAAGCTTGCAATGCCATGCGACACTTTATCACGCCCATGACTACGGCCGACTTCCCCGAGGTGCTCGCGCTCTGGGCCGCGACGGAAGGCGTGGGCCTCAACGAGTCCGACACGCCCGAGAATCTCGCGACCTACCTTCAGCGCAACCCCGGCCTGAGCCTCGTGGCGCGTGATGCGGAGCGGCGGCTCGTGGGCGCGGTGCTGTGCGGCCATGAGGGCCGGCGTGGCTATCTCCATCACCTGGCGGTGGCGGAGAACCAGCGCGGCCTCGGCCTTGGTCGGCTGCTGGTGGACACCTGTCTTGCGGAGCTGAAGCGCGCCGGCATCACGCGCTGCAACATCTTCGTCTTCGCTGACAACGACGAGGACATGGCCTTCTGGCGGCACACCGGCTGGGCGCTCCGCGACGACGTGCGGATGATGCAGCGGCAGCTTTGAGGTTTTTGCCCGCAGATGACGCGGATAACGCGGATGGGGAGACCCCAACGGGAGCCATGCGCGCCGCCTCCCGCCTGGCTTCCATCCGCGTTATCCGCGTCATCCGTGGGCCAGCCATGTTTTCGCTTTGAAGCCCCGCCCCCGTGGTTCAGTCTGAACCCGCAACCGACATGAAAAAACTGTTCCTGACTCTTTCACTCCTCGCCGCGTGCGCCGTCCAGGCCGCCGACACCAAGATCATCTTCATCGCGGGCAAGCCCAGCCATGGGCCGCTCTCGCATGAGCACCGCGCGGGCTGCCTGCTCCTCGCGAAGTCCCTCGCGGGCGTGAAGGGTGTCGTCACCGAGGTGCATACCAACGGCTGGGTCAGCGATGAGAAGGTCTTCGAGGGTGCGGCGGCGGTGATCGTTTACAGCGACGGCGGCGGCGGCCACCCCTTCCTCAACGGCGACAAACTGGAGAAGATCGGCGCGCTCATGAAAAAGGGCGTCGGCCTTGGCGCGATCCACTACGCCGTCGAGCCGACCACGCAGAAGGGCAACGCCGAGTTTCGCGACTGGATTGGCGGGTGCTTCGAGACGCACTGGTCCGTGAACCCGCACTGGGACGGCGACTTCAAGGAGCTGCCCAAGCACGCGGTCACCAGCGGCGTGAAGCCCTTCAAGACGAATGACGAGTGGTATTTCCACATGCGCTTTCGCGACGGCATGAAGGACGTGACGCCCATCCTCAGCGCCGTCCCGCCGGAGAGCACCATGAAGCGCGGCGATGGCACGCACAGCGGCAATCCCGCGGTGCGCGAGGCGGTCAAGAACGGCACGCCGCAGCACGTCATGTGGGTGGCCACGCGTGACGGCGGCGGGCGCGGCTTTGGCTTCACGGGCGGCCACAACCACATGGGCTGGGGCAACAACGACCAGCGCAAGCTCGTCCTGAACGCCATCCTCTGGGTCGCCAAGCGGGACGTGCCGGTGACCGGCGTCGAATCCACCGTCACGCAGGAGGAGCTGATGGCGAACCTCGACCCCAAGGGCGCGCCCAAGCCGCCGGTGAAGAAGGAAGAGCCGAAGAAGTAGCGGCGAGGGAAGTGATTAGTAATTAGTGCTTAGTCACGTTGCGGCTGCGGCTGCGCGTGTGGCTGCCTCTTCATTATTTACTAATTACTAATCACTAATCACTTTCCCCCCCGGTGCCGCTTCCGCCGCTCATCGAGATTGTCCCGCTCACGTCCCCCGTGCGTGCGGAAATCACCGTGCCGGGCTCCAAGAGCATCACAAACCGCGCGCTCATCCTCGCTGCGCTGGCCGATGGCCGCACCACCCTGCGCGGCGCGCTCTGGAGCGAGGACACGCAGGTGATGACGGAGTGCCTCCGTGCGCTCGGCTTCACCGTGGACGTGCAGCCGGACCCGGCCGAGTCCTGCAACCGCACCTTTATCGTGGAGGGCCTCGGCGGACGCATCCCGCGCGCGGGCACGGCGGAGCAGCCGCTGGAACTGTTCGTCGGCAACGCAGGCACGGCGGCGCGCTTTCTGGCCGCGATGGTCTGCCTGGGCGACGGCGTCTATCGCCTCAGCGGCGTGCCTCGGATGCACGAGCGTCCGCAATCCGCGCTCTTCAGCGCCCTGCGCCAACTCGGCTACCGCGTGGAGAGCGAACACGGCAACGACAAGCTGCCCGCCGTCATCTTCGGTAGCAGCCGACGTAAGGAGGCTCCATCTCAAATCGGAAATCAAAGTCAGAGCCTCCTGACGTCGGCTGCTACGCTTAAGAGGTGTTCCGTCAGCGTCACGGCCAGCTCGCAGTTCGCCTCCGCGCTGCTGCTGGCGGGCGGCGTGGGCGGCTGGGAGGTGGAGATCACCGGCGCGAACGAGGACGAACTGCCCTACGTGGACATGACCCGCGAGCTGGTGAAGGTTTTTCCGGCCAAGGGCGGCGAGTTTCAGATCGAGCCGGATGCGAGCAGTGGGAGTTATTTCGTAGGGGTCAGTCCGATGATCCAAAGGCCGGAGTTCATGGAGTATTCGGAACAGTTCGGAGTTGAGGTGCGCACAATACTTTGGAATCCGGTCAAAGTAGCTCACTGGCCCAACTCAGGCTGGCAGGTTGACCAGCGCTTTGACGAAGTTCTGATGCTGAACTCCTCGTTGCGGTTTGGCCTCGAGTTCGCTCGCGCTGGAAAATTGCCAGACGAAGTGCTCAAGGAATTTGTTGATGCGGAAGACGAAAAACCCATTTCAAGGGCCAAGGACTTGGGCGACAGCATCATGACAGCCATCGTCCTTGCACCCTTCGCTGTCTTGCCAGTGCGCTTCACCGACCTCGGCCGCCTCCGTGTGCAGGAGTGCGAGCGCGTCGTTGCGTTGCGGACGGAGCTGACCAAGTGCGGCGCGAAGGTCATCGAGGAGGACGACACGCTGACGGTCTATCCTTCGGCTCTTCATGGCGCGGAGATTGAGACCTACCACGATCATCGCATGGCGATGTGCTTTGCAGTGCTGGGCCTGAAAGTGCCGGGCATCAAGATCAAAGACCCGGCGTGCGTGAAGAAGACCTTCCCGAACTTCTTCCAGAAGCTCGCCACCCCGCCCCCGCACGGCCTCGGCGTCGAGATCCGCGACGCCGCCACCGACCGCACGCTGGCGGTGGAAGAGTTGTTCGCGGACTGACGCGGTCTGGGTGAGGCCCGCGTTGTTCTCGAATCACCGCCGAGAGCCCCCTGAACCACGCACGGAGTCCCGGCTTTAGCCGGTGGACCGCCGCCCAGTTCCTGACGCTGCGCGCGTAACGCCCTGGTGGATCGGACGCCGCACCGGCTGAAGCCGGGACTCCATACGCGCGCCGCGCGGCGTTCTGGGGTTCAAAGCACGAAGCTTTTGTTCCGCGAACTCTCACCCAGATCCTCTCCCGCGGGAGAGGGTGGGGTGGGGTTGAACGAGCGCGTATTAATATAGGCACGCGTTCGTCTTCCCAAATGATTCCCCTGTTGGCCATTGCTCGAAACGCGCGGTTGACGTGCCTTCCTCCGGGGCAAATGCTGCGTGCATGACCCAGGCCACCACGCGCTTTTCTCCGATTGAAGCAACGACTGATCCGGTGCCTGACGCGCCCGTTTCTCCGAGCGGACTCGCGCAGCCGTCGCGTCGCCTGTTTCTGGGCGCAGTCGGCGCGGGCTTGCTCGCCCCGTCCTTGGGCTGGGGCGCGGAAGCCAAGGCCGGCCCGCGCAAGCGCCTCGCCATTGTCACCACCACCTGGCATTACCGCTCGCACGCGTGGCACATGGGCGAGCGCTTCCTGGTCGGCTACCCGATTGATGGCCGCTGGCATCAGCCGCCGTTTGAGGTCGTCGCGGCCTACGTGGACCAGCAGCCCACCGGCGACCTCAGCCAGAAGCGTTCCGAGGAGTTCAAGTTTCCCATCTACAAGACCATCGCCGAGGCCCTGCGCTGCGGCGGCAGCAAGCTGGCGGTGGACGCCGTGCTCATCATCGGCGAGCACGGCAACTACGCCTTGAGCGACCTCGGCCAGACGAAGTATCCGCGCTACGAGTTCTTCAAGCAGGTGACGGACGTCTTCCGCCAGGACCAGCGCGCCGTGCCGGTCTTCAACGACAAGCATCTGTCGTGGAACTTCGAGTGGGCGAAGGAGATGGTTGCCATCTCGCGTGAGCTGAAGTTCGGCTTTGCCGCCGGTTCCTCACTGCCGGTCACATGGCGGATGCCGTCCCTCGACATGCCTTACGGAGCCCCGGTGGAGGAACTGCTCTCCGTCGCCATCGGCCGCGTGGACAGCTACGACTTCCACGCGCTCGAAGTGATCCAGTGCATGGCCGAGCGGCGGCGTGGCGGCGAGACCGGCGTGGTCGCCTTGCAGGCCTTGAAGGGCGAGGCCGTGTGGCAGGCCATGGACAAGGGAAACTGGGCCGCCGGCGGTTGGGACCCGCAGCTCTTCGCCGCGTGCCTGACGCGCACGCAGACGCTCGCGCAGCCGGAGTCGTTCAGCCATCGCCACCCGACGGTCGCGCAGATGCGGACGTGGGTGAAGGAGCCCGTGGCCTACCGCTTCGAATACAAGGACGGCACCAAGGCGACGATGCTCCTGATGAACGGCCTCGTCGGTGACTTCACCTTCGCCGCGCGCATCAAGGGCGAGCGCGAGCCGCTCTCGACACTCTTCTATCTCCCGCCCACCCCGAACGTGACCTACTCCGCCGGCCTGATGTCCAAGGCCGAGGAAACGTTCCTCACGGGCAAGGCTCCGTATCCCATTGAGCGCACCCTGCTCACCACGGGGCTGGTCGAGGCCGGCATGCGCTCGCTCGCCAACGGCCAGCAGCGCCTCGAAACGCCGCAACTGGCCATCAGCTATCAAGCCCCGCGCGCGTCCACGTTCATGCAACGCTGAGATGTTCACAGACTCATGACCCCGATGAAATCCGAGGGCATCGCGGCGCGGCGCACCTTTTCTCCCTCTCCCTTTGCGGAGCAAGGGGAGAGGGTAGGGGTGAGGGGTTGCGTGCGACAACGGTGGTGTTCCTCGAAGACTTTCCCATGCAAACACTGATTCGCCTCACCGCCCTCCTCCTTCTCCTCACCACCCTCGTCTCCGCGCAGGAAACCCCGCTGCCACCCCCCGTGCGCATTGAGACCGGCGTGAGCGGCCACATCCACCCCGCCTTGTGCCTCACCCGCAAGGGCACGCTCGTCGCCGTCTTCTGCAAGAGCGAATACAAGCCCTACCTCCTCACGCGCTCGACCGACGGCGGCCAGACGTGGTCGAAGCCCGCGCTCTTCCCGCCCACCGAGAAGACCTCCGTCTATCCCGGCTCGCTCACCACGCTGGCCGATGGCCGGCTGGTCCACGCGTGGAACGTCTGGTTCCCCGTTGTGGAGAAAGTCACCTCGCGCTTCGTCGCCTTCTCCATCAGCAGCGACGACGGCCTCACTTGGAGCGAACCAAAGCATCTCAGCAAGAACGTCGACCCCAAAATCCACAGCGTGATCCGCCATCCCATCGTCGAGCTGTCGCCGACCGCCTGGCTCTTTTCGCTCGCGGACCGCACGGTCCTCTACAACCCGCAGACCGGCGAGGAAGCCGCCTTCGGTGACGGCCCCGGTCACGGCCTCGTGCCCTTCGTCCGCACGACCGCCGGCACGCTCGTGAGCGGCAAAGGCTCGCGCTCCACCGATGGCGGCAAGACATGGGAGGTGATCAAGCCCTTCCCCGATGTTTCTACCCAGGGCTGGCGGCATCAGATGATCGGTTTGAAGAACGGCTGGCTGCTTGCCTCGCAAATCCTTGGCCCAGGCGTCGGTGGTGAACGCATCAACTTCATCCTCTCGCGCGACGACGGGAAGACCTGGGACTTGGAGCATCCCGTGGAGTTCTACCAGCCCGGACGCCCCATCGGTGGCCGTGCCTGTCCCCGCTCGGTGGAGCTGGACGCCCAAACCCTCGGCACCATCTTCTATGACACGGACGACAACCAGCCCGGTGGCTCCGGGGTCTTCTTCCGCACCATGCCCCTGGCGCGGTTGAAGCGTTGACCCTGTGGCGGCAGGCGTCCCGCCTGCCGTAGAGCCGGGCGTTCCGCCCGGCGGACGAAGCGCAACGCCAATCCGACAGCCAACGAACTCCGCGGCCCAAGCCCGGGCGGCAAGATGCCGCCCTCTACGGCAGGCGAGGACGCCTGCCACCACGATGCCCCTTCCGCCTCCGCCCCCCACCCGCTAGTCTCCCCCCGTGAAACCCGTGTTCGAGCAGACGCCGCAGCGGCAGTGGGAATCCTTCCACTGCGAGGTCGTGCGCGGGCCGGGCTATGGTGCGACGTGGCATTTCCACCCCGAATTTCAGATCACGCTCGTGCTCCGCAGCACCGGCTACCGGCTCGTCGGGGACAAGATCACGCCGCTCACTGCCGGCGACCTCGTGCTCGTCGGCTCGAATCTCCCGCACGTCTGGCAGCAGGACCCCGACGCGCGCGGCGCGCGACCCGCCGTGCATGCGGTCGTCGTGCGCTTTCAAAAGACCTTTCTCGGCCAGGACTTCTGGGAAATCCCCGAGGCGGAACCCGTCCACCGCCTGCTGAAGCGTGCCGCCCGCGGCCTGCATATCACCGGTCGCACCCGCGATGCCGTCGCCGCGCGTCTCGAGCGGCTCGTCAGCGCGGAAGGCCTCGACCGCATTGCCGAACTGCTCGGCATCCTCGGCGCACTTGCTGAATCGCGGGAGCTGACGCCCATCGCCAGTGCCGGCTTTGTGCCCAGTTTGTCGAGCGACGATCAGGGCCGCATGGAGCGTGTCACCGCGCACATCCACGCGCACCTGACGGAGACGATTGACCGGGCCACCGTCGCTCGCGCCGCGCACTTGAGCGAAGGGGCCTTCAGCCGCTTCTTCAAGCTGCGCACCGGCAAGACCCTGCCCGAATACGTGAACGAGCTGCGCGTCGGCCGCGCCTGCCGTCTGCTCGCCGAGGAGGAGCGCAAGATCACCGACATCGCGCTGGACTGCGGCTTCCGCAACCTCCCCAACTTCAACCGCCGCTTCCGCGAGATCACCCACCTCACCCCGCGCGACTACCGCCGCCAGTTGCAGCGCAGCGCCGGGTGATCTGCTAGCTCGTCGCGAGCGAGGGGCGGGGGTCTTTGTTTTCTACCGGCCTCCGCTCCCACCCGGGCAGATGGAGCGTGAAGGTGGCCGCCTCCCCGGGCGGGCTGGCGCAGGTGACATCGCCGCCCATCGCCTTGGCTAGCCGATAGACAATGGAAAGGCCCAGTCCCGTGGAAGACTCGCCACCGGTGGGCCGTGCCGAGAGCCGAGCAAACCGCTGGAAGAGCTTCATCTGATCCTCGGCGGTGATGCCTGGGCCCTCGTCCTTGAAGGACACCAGCGCCAGCCGTCCGTCCATCCGGGTGCGGACGCGCACGGTGGTTCCGGGGCGGGTATATTTGACGGCGTTCGAAAGGAGGTTGTCCAGGATCTGCAACACTGCCCGGCGATCCGCGAGGGCGCAGACCTCCCCGCCGGGCAGGCAGTCCAGCACGATGTTCTTCCGGGTCGCGTTGGCCTGATTGCTCTCCAGGCTCTGGGTCACCAAGTCATTCAGGTCACACCGTTCGAGCCGGGACGTGAACTGCCCTTCTTCGATCGCATTTGCGTCGAGCAGGCTGGTGATCAGATCCCGCATTCGGGTGCCGGCAGAGATGATCTTGCCTGCGACCAGCGCGACCTGCGCCGGGTCTTTCAGCATCCCGGCCAGTTCCGCGTTCACGATGATCGTGGTGAGCGGGTTTTTGAGATCGTGCGCGGCGATCCCGAGAAACTCATCCTTCTCGCGGTTCAGGTGCACGAGCCGCTGGTTGGTGGCTTCGAGTTTGGCGGTGACTGCGTGCATCTTCTCCAAGGCGCGTTCGCGGCCGATCTCGAAGATCATTCCCAGGATGAACATGAACAGAATCAAGCCCACGTAGCCGGCCCCGGTCACCAGCGCGTGCCAAGTTTCGTTGTAGGTCGGGCGCAGTTCCACCCCGGCCAGTTGGGCCGAGATGAACCCCGCACCGGCCAGCAGGCAGGCCACCAGCCACCGGCTGGCCACGGTCCGGCCCGTCAGCAGCAGCGCACACACCGGCACGCTGACCAGCCATGCGATCGCGTGCCCGTAGATGCCGCCCTCCACCAAGCACAGCGCGATGAATTCGGCGGTCATCGTCGTCAGGATCAGGCTGCCGGGCAGGCCTGCCGAACGCAGGGGTTTGACGAGGAATGGCGTCACCGCAAATATCAGGCTGCTGCCCAGGACGATGCCAGCCCCCCAGTAATGCCCGATCAGCAGGTAAAACGTCGAGTAGAAGCAGCTGAACACGAATCCCAGCAAGCCGAAAGACACGATCATCCGTGCGCGGCGTCCCAGCTCGGCGTCTGCGTGGCATTCCGGGAACAGAAAACGGTCGGTCAAATTCTCAAGGGGGGTTGCCGCGCTTGGGGAAGAACAGCCGTTCAAATTCGACATTGCTGCCAGTCTAGCACCAGCCTGCTGGATAGCAACCGGACCGCCCAGTTAGCGGGCATAAAATTCCGACTGGTGGGTGGCGTGTCGATGGGCTGCAATTTTGCTCGTTCCCCGCCCTCTCCCGCGCTAGGAATCCGCCATGAACCACGGTGAAATCTGCGGCCGCCACTTCGCCACCGGCCTGCCCCTCCACGTCCACTGGTCCGACGGCGTCATCACAGCCGTCAGCCCCGCCACCGGCGATCTCGACGGCTGCTGGCTCGCGCCCACGCTGCTCGACCTCCAGATCAACGGCTACGGCGGCGTGGACTTCCAGCGCGACGACCATCTCACCGAGGCGCACCTCCTCTCCGCCGCGCGCCAGATGCGCCGCGATGGCTGCGGCCGCTTCTTCTTCACGCTCATCACCGATGAATGGCCGAAGCTCATGGCCCGCGTGCGTCAGGCTAAAGCCATTCGCGATGCGAATCCCGAACTCCGCGCCGCGCTGGCTGGCTGGCACATCGAAGGCCCCTTCCTCTCGCCTGAAATCGGCTTCAAGGGCGCACACAATCCCGCCGTCATGCGTGACGCCACTGAGGCCGATCTCCGCGAACTCCGTGCCGTCACCGGCACCGATCCCGTCCTGCTCACGCTCGCCCCCGAGCGCAATGGCTCGCTCGAAGCCATCCACCTCGCCGTCGCCCTCGGCTTCGTCATCAGCCTTGGCCATACGAACGCCTCCGCTGACACCATCCGCGCTGCTGTGGCTGCCGGGGCACGCGGCTTCACCCACCTCGGCAACGGCATCCCGCAGCAGCTTGACCGCCACGACAACATCCTCTGGCGCGTCTTCGATACCCCCGGCATCACGCCCAGCCTCATCCCGGACACGCACCACGTCTCGCCGATCCTGTTCCGCCACATGCACCGCGCCCTCCCGCCCGAGCGCATCTACTACACCACCGACGCCATGTCCGCCGCCGGCGCGCCGCCGGGCCGCTACACGATTGGCAGCATCGAACTGGAAGTCGGCGCAGACCAGATCGTGCGCCAGCCCGGCAAACCGAACTTCGCCGGCTCCGCGCTGAAGCCGATTGATGGCATCACGCGCGCCGCACAGATGCTCGGGAAGACGTGGCGTGAAGTGTGGCCGCACTTCTCCGAGCGCCCCGCGCAGCTCATGGGCCTCCGCAATGAAATCGCCGTGGGCCAGCCCGCCGATTTCTGCCTCATCAAAACCAGCCCCGACGGCACCCTGACCGAAGCACGCATCCCTTGAAGCGGACGCTCTCTCCCCCGCGTTTCAGCTCCGCTGGCGATCAGTTCGGGAATATCGCCGCCAACGAGTTGACCCCCAGCGCCGTGTAGATCTGCGTGGCCTGCTGATCCAGGGCGGGGGCGGTCAACTGCTGCACGCTGCCGTCCGAGAGCACCGTGTTTCCTGCCAGGTCATGATGGCCGAACTGGCCGGAGGTTCCCGTGCCCACCACCCAGAGCAGCTTTCCCGGCACCGGTATGGGGAACGTCGTGCTTTGCGCTCCCCGGGCATTCACCGCCATGTTCGGATTGAGGCCCGCGCTGAAGTTGCGGTCCGCGGACAGCGAGGTGTTCGGCTGCTTGTCGTCGGCCTCGATGCTCACGATGTAGGACGTGGCGCTGTCCTTCCCCTGGGCCGCGTAATACGGCGCGGCGGCGGTGATCGCCGTGTCATCTCCGGGAGCCGGCACCTGATAGCCGGTGCCAGCCGTGGTGGTGAAGTCGGCGCGCAGGTTGTTCAACTTCAGCCGGTCCCCCGGGCAGGTGAGGATCTTCGCGCTCCCGAGTTCATTGGACATCGTCAGCATGTGCGCCCAGACGCGCTGATTGGCCGCCGTCAGGGTGTTCGGCAGGTTCGCCGCCGGGATGACCGTCGCGGGGATGGTGTAGGTCTGGACCTTGTAGGGAAAGCGGTCGTCGTTGTCGTGGGCGAACACGCGGAAGGAGAGGCCGATCTGTTTCAGGTTGTTCGCGCACTTGATGCGGCTGGCTTTGGCCTTCGCCTTGGCCAGGGCCGGCAGGAGCATGCCGGCCAATATCGCGATGATCGCGATGACGACAAGCAGTTCGATGAGGGTGAAGGCTCCGGTGCGACGAAGAGTGATGCGCATGGTCGGTTGCTGGTGGTCAGCCCGATCCAAAAATGCCGCCAAGGCATGGCGGCGCTTCAAGAGCGGCGCTGAGGTGGTGCTATGAACGCATGGCAGCACAACCCGGCTGGGCGCGCAACCCTCTTTTGTCGCTCGCTACAGTGCCGGACGCGGCTGCGTCCTGCCAGGCGCGGGATCACCCCTCCTTCACACACTCCAGGCAGACCAGCGGTCCCTGTTGCAGCAATTCCGACCAGTATCCTTCCGCAAAGGCCGCCGCCCCCGCCGGGGACACCCGCAGCGGGTGCCAGCGCACCGTGCTGAAACCGGCGTCGCGGCAGGCCGCCTCATGCGTGGCCACGCTGAGGTGGTAGTTCTCGATCTCGATGGCTCCGTCCTCAAGCTGGATGAGCCAGTGGAACGGCGCGCCCTCGCGCCATTCGCCCGGCACCCGCGTCTCAAAGCCATACTGGCGAAACGACGGCGCGGCGGGGAAATGAAAGGCCGGGTTGCTGTTCATCGTGATGAACCGGCCGCCCGGCTTCAAACTGCGGGCGATGCCCCGCAGCATGGCCGCGAGTTCGTCCCGGCTCGTCGCATAATTGAGCAGATAGGCCGCGACCACGAGGTCATGCTCCTCGCCCAGCGCCAGCTTCCGGCCGTCCCCCACCAGGTAGCGGATGCCCTGCGCCAGTTCCGCCTCCCGCTGCTGCGCCAGGGCGATCATCTTCTCGGACAGGTCCACCCCTGTGACGCTCGCCGCGCCCTGCGCCCGCAGGATGCGCGAGTAAAACCCCTCGCCGCACGCCACATCCAGCACCGTGCGGCCGGTGAGTTCCCCGATCACCCCGAGCAGCGTGAAGGCCTCCACATGCGCGCGCCACGGCTGTAGCTTCGCGCGCCGGTATTGGTCCGCGATGAAATCGTAGTTCGTGCCCATGTCATTTCCTCACACTACTGAGTTGAGAATGCAAGTGCGCGATGCCACCGAACCAGCACCACTTGAGCCAATGCAGGCGCGCGGGACCACCGCTATGAACAACCCAGGGCCGACGCATCAAAAAACCTGAAGAAGTCCCTTCGGAAGAAGCGGATGGCCATTCCATTGGTGGCGGTGCTGAACGACCAGGCAATGATTACTTTGACTGACGAATGGGGACTGACGAACGAAACGAGGCGGGGAAGGCGGTTCGACACGCCGCTTTTATTCGTCAGTCCCCATTCGCCAGTCCGTTCTTCTCTTTTGATGCGTCAGGGGCGCATCTCAGTTTCTAGTCCTCTCATTGGCACCGGGCTTGAACCCGGTGCCTGTTGGTCCAAACGAAGCCCAACGGTTGCAATGGCAACACGGCAGTAGAAAGCAAGCAGGGCTGCGACGTGGTTGGCTTGCCACTCCCTCTCCCTTTGCGCGGAGCAAGGGGAGAGGGTTGGGGTGAGGGGTGGCTGCGTCGGCGCCAGCGGCGACCCCTCATCCGGCCTCCGGCCACCTTCTCCCCTCGCTCCGCGAAGGGAGAAGGCTCAGAACGTGGCATCCCGGGTGCAAGAAACTGAGATGCGCCCATGCGTCAGCCCTGATGAACAACCCTCTTCCCCTTCCGTCCCTCACCGGCTAAATCTAACCCATGTCGGTGCCCTTTGAATCTCCACCCCCCGCGCCCCCCTTCGCCGACAGCCGCCTCTGCAACGCCGACCTCGCCCCCGTCCCGCCCGAGCGCCGCACCTGGAACCTCTGGACCATCGCCGCCCTGTGGGTCGGCATGGCCATCTGCATCACCACCTACACCCTCGCCAGCGGCCTCATCGCGCAGGGCATGAACTGGTGGCAGGCCACCCTCACCGTCTTCCTCGGCAACGTCATCGTGCTCATCCCCATGACGCTCAACGCCCATCCCGGCACGGCCTATGGCGTGCCCTTTCCCGTGCTGCTGCGCTCATCGTTCGGCACGCTGGGTGCGAATATCCCGGCCTTGATGCGCGCGCTGGTGGCGTGCGGCTGGTTCGGCATCCAGACGTGGGTGGGCGGCGCGGCCATCTACGCGACCAGCGCGGTCATCTTCGGCTTTGACCCTGCGACCAAAGTGAACCTTCCCCTGCTCGGCATCTCCACAGGCGAACTCGTTTCCTTCCTGCTCTTCTGGGCGCTGAACATCGTCATCATCCTGCGCGGCATGGACAGCATCAAGTGGCTGGAAATCTGGAGCGCGCCCTTTCTGCTGCTGACCGGCCTGGGCCTGCTCGTCTGGGCCGTGACCGCCGCGAAAGGCTGGGGACCGATGCTCGCCCAGCCCTCGAAGTTCCAGACCAGCGCGGAGTTCTGGCCCGTGTTCGCCGCCGGCCTCACCGCGATGGTCGGCTACTGGGCGACGCTCTCCCTGAACATCCCGGACTTCTCGCGCTACGCCCGCTCGCAGCGCGACCAGGTGCTGGGCCAGGCGCTCGGCCTTCCGCTGAGCATGACCTTTTATTCGTTCCTCGGCATTGCAGTAACCAGCGCCACGGTCGTCGTCTTCGGCGAGGCCATCTGGGACCCGGTGAAGCTGATGGCGAAGTTCAACAGCCCCGTGCTCTCCGTGCTCGCCCTCGTGACGCTCGCCGTGGCCACGCTCTCGACCAACCTCGCCGCGAACGTGGTCTCGCCCGCGAACGACTTCTCGAACCTCGCGCCCCGCCGCATCAGCTTCCGGACCGGCAGCCTCATCACCGGCGTGGTGGGCATCCTCATGTGCCCGTGGAAGCTCTACAACGATCCCACGGGCTATATCTTCACCTGGCTCATCGGCTACAGCGCGCTGCTGGGGCCGATCGGCGGCATCATGATCGCGGACTACTTCGTGCATCGCCGGAAGCAGCTCAATGTCGCCGCGCTCTACGATTCGCAGGGCGAATATCGGTTCACGAACGGCTTCAGCTTCGTGGGCGTCGCCGCCCTCGTGCTCGCCGTGCTGCCGAACCTGCCGGGCTTCCTCGTCACCGTGAAATGGCTGGAGGCGAAGCAGGTCTCCACCGTGCTGCTCGGCCTCTACAACTACGCGTGGTTCGTCGGCTTCGCCCTCGCCTTCATCCTCTACCTCGTCCTCCGCCGCCTCTGGCCGCGCGGGTAAGTCGGGCGCGCGGCATTCATGCCGCTTCATCGCCCTGACGCGGTGCTCATTCGGACGGCCAGGCATGATTTTATTGGCCACGATTCCGTGCCATCCAGTGCGTCCCATCCGTAATTGCCAGCTTCGCCATCGGAATTCCATTCGCGTCTTTTCGTGTGCTTCGCGGGCACCAGTTTGGTTTACACATCTGCGGTCGCCCTGAATCTGCGGGCTTTTCTTGGCTCTCCGGCATTCCCCATCGGGCACGGAACTGCTATCTGTCTCCCCGATGTCTGATCTCGAAACTACTTGGGAAACCCTCGACTGGACCACGCTCACCCGCCTGCGGGACGGCTTCCTGTCTGGGGTGGGTGCGACCGGTGTCTATTGGCAGTCGCGCGCAGACCTCGCGAACTACGACCTCACCTTTGCCCAGCGCATCGCCTGGAAGTGGGACGCGGTGCTGGCGGAATTGAAACTGCGCGGCTGGACTCCGCCGCCGGGCGAGGTGCTCGACTGGGGCTGCGGCAGCGGCGTTGCGGGCCGCTGCGTGCTGCGCGAGTTCGGCACGGAGAACGTGACAGCACTCCGGCTCTTCGACCGCGCTTCGCTTGCGATGGACTTTGCCGCCGCGCGGGCCAAGGCGGTATTTCCCCAGCTCACGGTCACTTCCGGCGTGCCGGAATCTGGACGCATCGGCCTGCTCCTCGTGAGCCATGTGCTCAACGAACTCGCCGAACCCGAGCGCGAAGTCCTGCTCCAGCTCGCGAGCCGGGCCGACGCGGTGCTCTGGGTGGAGCCCGGCACGCACGCGGACAGCCGGGCCCTCGGCGCCATGCGTGAGCGGCTGCGGGCGGAGTTCGAGGTCATCGCCCCCTGCACTCATGCCGAGGTGTGCGGCGTGCTCACCGAGGGCAACGAACGCCACTGGTGCCACAACTTCGCCGCGCCGCCCACCGGCATCATGGCGGACTCGAACTGGGTGCGGTTCGCGCAGCGCATGGGCATTGACCTGCGCAGCCTGCCCTACAGTTTCCTCGTGCTCGAACGCAAGGGACTGCGGACGGAAGGCCAGCGTTTCACGGGATGGGCACGAGTGGTTGGGACTACCCGCGTTTACAAGGGATTTGCCCGGCTGTTCTGCTGCGAGGCGACTGGCGTGCGCGATCTGACGCTCCAGAAGCGCGATGCGCCGGAGCTGTTCAAACGGTTGAAGGATGAGGAGACGGTGCTGCTGGCGAAGGGCGCTGTGGAAGGGGAAAAGCTGGCGGCGGTCGAGGCGACGCTGCCGTAAAATGGTGGCGGCAGGCGTCTCGCCTGCCGTAGAGGGCGGCATCTTGCCGCCCGGACCGGGCCGCGAAACTCGTTGATCTCCCCCCTCCGCACGCGCAGTCCGCCGGGCGGGACGCCCGGCTCTACGGCAGGCGAGGACGCCTGCCGCTACCCAAGCTGGCCGCGCGCCGCCGAGAGCGCGGCCTCGTAGATCGCCTTGAGCGGCACTCCGGCCTTCGCCGCCAGCGCCTTGCACGACTCAAACTCCGGCGCGACCTGCACCACCGCGCCATCCAGCCGGCCGAGCTTCACCGTCACCTCGCCCTGCGGCAGCGTCACCGTGAGAAACTCCCGCTTCAGTTTACGCCGCTCCGCCAGCGTGCGCCGAACTCCGAACGCACTCGTCTCCCGCAACATCAGCGCGGCGAACCTGTCCGCGTCCGTCGCCGCGCAGAGCACGGTAAGCAGCACGCCGGGCCGGTTCTTCTTCATCTGGATCGGCGTGTGGAAGACATCCAGCGCCCCCGCCCCCAGCGCCTGCTCCACGAACGCCCCAAGCAACTCCCCGGAGACATCATCCAAATTCGTCTCCAGCACCGCGATGGTATCCGTCTCCCAGTCATGCGCCAGCGCGGCCCCTTTCGCAGTCCCGCTGCCAGCCGCCAGACTTTGAACTTTGGACTCTGAACTTTGAACCACCCCCAACGCCGCCCGCACCACATTCGGCCGCGTGTCATTGTCCCGTGTCCCTACCCCGTAGCCGACCTTCTCCGCAACCAGTCCGGTCATCGGACCGAAGCTCTCCGCAAACTCGGCGAGCAGCGCCGCTCCGGTGGGCGTGAGCAGTTCACGCGGCTCCTCGCATTGCGAGATGGCCACGCCACGGGCACCGAGGATTTCCAGCGTGGCCGGCGCGGGCAACGGCATCCGCCCGTGGGCGCACTTCACCCAGCCCGTGCCCTCGACGACCCCCGAGGCCAGCACGCGCGGGCAGCCCAGCAGTTCCAGCCCGAGGCAGCCGCCCACGATGTCCACGATGGAATCCACCGCGCCGACCTCGTGAAAGTGAACCTGCTCCGGCGGCATCCCGTGGATCTTCCCCTCCGCCACGGCGATGCGTTGAAAGACCGCGATGGATTTCTCCTTCACCCAGTCCGAGAGCGTGCTGGCGTGGATGAGCTGCTTGATCTGGCGGAAGTTCCGGCTGCCGTCGTGCGCATGGCCGGCATCGCCCGGGCCGTGCGAATGGGAATGCGCATGGTCCCCCGGACCATGGCTGTGACCGTGCGAAAGTGCATGGTAGTCAGGCCCATCATTCTCCGGCGGCGTGGCGGTGCCGGTGAGATGCACGTCGAACTTCACGCCCTCGATGCCACACTTGGCCGCGCGGCGGTGCTCCAGCCGGTAGCCGTCCAGATTCAGCGTCGCGAGGCCGTATTCGAGCTGGCGAAAGTCCGCGCCCAGATCGAGCAGCGCGCCGATGAACATGTCGCCGCTCAGCCCGCTGAACACGTCGAGGTAAAGGGTCTTCATGCGTGGGTAACAACGTAACTGATCCTGCGGCTTAGCGCGGAGAAAAAACTGTGCCCGCTAAACACGCGAAAGACGCGAAAGGGGGAAACTGTCAAACGCCAAGGTCGGAAGGCGTGTCCTTGCCCACCGCCGCTCTCCCTTTCCATGAACCCGTGCCGGCGGCTTGCAGCCGCCGCGTTGCAGGTGGATAGCTTGCAGCTCGTTCGTCCTGCTGTGGCCCACGGACGGCGGCTGCAAGCCGCCGGCACGGGATGGTTCACTCAGCCGCCCCCGCAGGTTCCTCCGGCTTCCGCAGGCGCGGGCCGAACAGGGCGGTGCCGATGCGGACCAACGTCGCGCCTTCCTCGATGGCGATTTCAAAGTCGCCGCTCATGCCCATGCTCAGTTGAGGGAGCGGGGCACCGAGGAGTTGCTCGCACTCGGCCCGCAGCTCGCGCAGCCGGCGGAAGACTGGGCGCACGCGCTCAGGCGTGGGCGAGTAAGGGGCGATGGTCATCAACCCGTGGATTTCCAGGCGCGGCAGCCGGCTCAGTTCGCCAAACTCGGCGAGCACCCTGGCCGGCGCGTAGCCGAACTTGCTCGCCTCGCCCGCCACGTTGACTTCGAGCAGGATGGGCATGGTCTTCGCGGCCTTTTCGCACTGTTTGTTCAGCTCCTGCGCGAGCGCGAGGCTGTCCACGCTCTGGATCAGGCTGAAGAGCGCCACGGCATCGCGGCATTTGTTGGACTGGAGATGGCCGATCATCTGCCAGCGGGCGCGGCCGGGGCAGAGCGGGATTTTCGCCTTCGCCTCCTGCACGCGGCTCTCGCCGAAGCAGGTCAAACCGGCCTCCAGCGCGGCCGCCACGGCCTCCGGCGGCTGGTGCTTGCTCACCGCCATGAGCGTGACGGACGCCGGGTCGCGACCCGCGCGGCCACAGGCGCCGGCGATGCAGTCACGGAGATGGGCGATGTTCGCGGCGATGTCCACGAGGGCAGGATAGTGAATAAAGTTCGGAAGCGAAAGGGCGAGGTGAAGCTCCAAATTACAAATCTCAAGCTCCAAAGAAGCTCCAAACCTCAAATTCCAACAGCATCATGGCCGATGGCTGACGGTCACGGCTTGCTCCGGATTGGAGTTTGGAATTTGAAACTTGGAGCTACTTTGGAATTTGGAGCTTGGGATTTGGAATTTCAAAAAAGAGAGCGCGTCTCGCGACGCGCTCTCGAAATAGCAAGTAACCACCCGCCCAGAACTACTTCAGTTCCTTGATGCGAAGGTTCTTGAACTGGACCGTCATCGGCGGGCCGACGTGGATTTGCAGGGCGAGGATGCCTTCCTTTGCCGCCTTTTCGCCGCCGTCGTCGGTCACATCCACCGTCTGCATGCCGTTGATGAAGTGTTGAAGGTGGTTGCCCTTGGCGATGACCACGTAATCGTTCCACTCCTCGTTCTTGATCTTGGCCTGGATTTCATCGGACTTGCCGACGGCACCGGCGACGACGACTTCCGACTTGCGCTGCTTCTTGCCGTCCTTGCCCTCGACTTCCTTCTCGGGCATGACGGTCGTCTTTTGCCCGCGCTGGGCGAGGATGCCGCGGCCCTGCTCCTCGTAGAGGATGCCGCTGTAGGTCTTGCCCGCCTCGAAGTCCGCCTGATAGCCGCCGACAACCGGCCCCCAGTCGCCCTGGCGGAGCACCTTGCTGCGATACTGGATGCCGGAGTTGCCGTTGACGATGCGGTAGCTGAGGCGCAATTCAAAATCCTTCGTGTTCAGCTCCTTGTTCACGAGGAAGGTGTTGTGCGTGATCGCGCCGCGCTTGGGGTCCTTCTCGCTGGGCGGGGTGATGCCGGTGATCGCGCCGTCCTGCACGGACCAGAGCTTGGGATTGCCCTCCCAGCCGGTGAGGTCCTTGCCGTTGAAGATGGACTTGAAGCCGGCCTCGTCGGCGGCGAGGGCGGGGAGTGAAAGCAGCGCGCTGGTGGCGAGCGTGAACAGGGCGGAAGTGAATTTCATAGAATGAACGGACATTGAGACTTGCTGGTTGCGCGGCGAATTCAGCGGGCAAGGACGGCGGCTGTCAACGGCGAACCCGAGCTGCCTCGGGCACTTCCCCCGGAGCGCGGCACTCCGGGCCGCAGCGGCTGGAAGCAGGGAATGCCTGGGAATGCCTGAAGCCCGGTCAGCAAGGTTGCCGCTGCGGCCCAGAGGGCCGCGCTCCGTGTCAATGCCCTGCCGCACCCGCCGCGCCTCGCGCCTTCCCAAGCCGAAAATCAGTTCTTGCGTCACAGCCAGCCGCATGGCTAACCTCCCGCTCCTTTTTGATAGGGAACCGGGGTGAAGCGTGCCCGTAAGCACGCGGCGCAACGGTGAAACAAAACGATTTTTATGCCAGTCAGAATCCGTTTGAAGCGAGTCGGCGCGCGTAACACGCCGGCGTTCCGTGTGGTCGTGGCCGATGGTCACAGCCCGCGCGATGGCAAGTTCATCGAAGAAATCGGCACCTACCTGCCGGGCCAGAAGGACGACAACTTCAAGCTCGACCTGGAACGCGCCGAATACTGGGTGAGCAAGGGCGCCCAGCCCAGCGACACCGTGGCGAGCTTCATGCGGAAAGCCCGTCGCGCCGCCGCTGCCGCCAAGTAACCCCGCCATGCAGGCCTTCCTCGAATATGTCGTGAAGGGCCTCGTGGACCGGCCCGACGCGGTGAGCGTCACGCCGGTCGAGCAGGGCGGGCAGACGCTTTACGAGCTGCGCCTCCACCCGACCGATGTGGGCAAGATCATCGGCAAGCAGGGCGCCACCATCCAGGCCATCCGCTCCCTCACGCAGGTGGGCGCGGCCAAGCGCGGCATCCGCTGCGCCGTCGAGATCGTCGAAGACTGACCGGCAGGAGCCGGAGCGCGACCGGACCGCGCGACACCGAGCATGAAGATAGACGTGCTCACCTTGTTTCCGGGGATGTTCGCGGGACCGCTGGACGAAAGCATCGTCAAGCGCGCGCGCGACGCAGGCAAGCTGGACCTGCACATCTACAATTTGCGGGACTATACGCACGACCGGCACCGCACGGTGGACGACCGTCCATTCGGCGGCGGACCGGGAATGCTGTTGAAGCCCGAACCGCTCTTTGAAGCAGTTGAGCAACTGAAAACCGCGGCGACGCGGGTGATTCTGCTCGGCCCGGCCGGCCGGAAGTTCACCCAGCCCATCGCCCGCGAGCTGGCGCAGCAGGAGCATCTGCTGCTGGTCTGCGGCAGCTATGAAGGCTACGACGAACGTGTCCGCACCGCGCTGGCGCATGACGAGCTGTCCATCGGGGACTACGTCCTGACCAATGGGGCGCTGCCGGCGATGGTGATCGTGGACTGCGTGACGCGGCTGCTGCCCGGCGTGCTGGGCGATGACCAGAGCGCCACGGACGAATCCTTCAGCCACGGGCTGCTGGAGTATCCGCAATACACGCGGCCGGCGGAGTTCCGGGGCATGAAAGTCCCCGACGTCCTCCTCTCCGGGAACCACGCGGAGATTGAGAAGTGGCGGCGCGAACAGGCGCTGCGCCTCACGCGGGAACGGCGGCCCGATTTGCTCGACGGCCAGCACTGAAACTGTAACGGCGGTCCCAGACCGCCAACCGAACGAAACGACAACCGGTGGCATGGCCACCACGACAAAATACAATTTATGAACCAGGCACTACTCGACAAGATTCACGGCGAACAGCTCCGCAAGGAGAAGGCGGTCTTCAACGTGGGCGACTCCGTCAAGGTCCACACGAAGGTCGTGGAAGGCGACAAGGAACGCATCCAGATTTTCAGCGGCGTCGTCATCGGCAAGCGCGGCCACGGGCTCGAAGAGTCCTTCACCGTCCGCCGCATCAGCTATGGCGAGGGCGTGGAGCGCGTCTTCCCGGTGAACTCCCCGCGCGTGGACAAGATCGAGATCGAGCGCCACGGCGCTGTCCGCCGTGCCAAGCTCACCTACCTCCGCAAGCGCATCGGCAAGGGCGCGACCGCCGTGAAGGAACGCGACACCCGCACCGCAGCCGAGCCCGCCGCGAAGTAAGCCCGCCGCCCCAATCTATTTCAGCGAAGGCGGAACTCCGGTTCCGCCTTTTGCTTTCTGGGCGGCGGCGGCACTGGTCCGCCGCGTTCCGGAGCGCGGGTGTGGCTGGTCTGCGGGCGGTGCGTGGCATGATGCGCCGGGCGCACCTGACGCACTGCTCCCGACCTCGCCCCGCCGGGCAAGCGAGGACGCTTGCGGCACGGCCGGCCGGAGGCCGGCGCTACGCAGCGCCCGCGTCCCGCAGGCCGTGTGGCCGGCGTCCGCGCCGGCTCGGGTTCGAGGGGCGGTGTCAAGCGGCTCCGATGCGCCCAGCCACCCAGCCCCGGCTTGAAACTGCGTCCCGCGAACGGCATGTTGGGCTCACTGCCATGAAATCCGCCCTGCTGCCGCTGCTCCTCCTCTGCGTGACCCTGCGTGCCGCGCCCGCCCCCGAGCCGCCGATTGACTGGGCCCGCGCCCAGCAACTCCACCAGCGCGCCCAGCGCGGGGAGAAGCTCACGCCGGAGGAGCAGGTGTATTACGAGCGCGCGAAGGCGGCCCGGGCCAAGGGCGGCCAGCCGTCGGGCGGCACGCAGCCCAGGTGGACCGGACATCTCACCCCGCTCACGGAACTGGGCACGACGAAATACAAGGGCGAGGACGGCGGGCTTTACGGCGGCGGCCAGAACGAGCCGCCGCCGGCGCACCGGGACGCGGCCATGCGCGAGGCCGCCAGCATCCAGCCGCTCGACGCCGATGGGAAGCCGGCCAAGGGCGGCAAGGTCGTGCTCCTGAGCGTCGGCATGTCGAACACGACGCAGTCCTTCTCCCGCTTCAAGCAGCAGGCCGACAACGATCCGGCCAAGTCGCCCCAGCTCGTCATCGTGGACGGGGCGCAAGGTGCGCAGACCGGCATGCGCTGGGCCGACCCGAAGACCCCGCTCTGGGCCGAGGTGGACAACCGCCTGCAGCGCGCGGGCGTCTCCGCAAAGCAGGTGCAGGTCGTGTGGATGAAGCAGGCCGAGGCCGGCCCGGCGAACCTGGGCGAATTCCCCCGCCACGCGCTCGTGCTGAAGACGAATCTCGTGGCCGGCCTGCATAACCTGAAGGCGAAGTTTCCGAACCTGCGCGTCGCCTATCTCTCCAGCCGCACCTATGGCGGCTATGCGACCACGCAGTTGAACCCGGAGCCGTATGCCTTCGAGACCGCGTTCGCCCCGCGCTGGCTGATCCAGGACCAGATCGCCGGGAAGCCCGAGCTGAACTTCGACGCGGCGCGCGGCCCGGTGAAGTCGCCGCTGCTGCTGTGGGGGCCGTATCTCTGGGCCGACGGCGCGACGCCCCGGAAGGCGGACGGGTTCTTCTACCAGCCGGAGGATTTCGCGAGCGACGGCACGCATCCCACCGGCGCCGGCCAGCAAAAGGTTGCCGGGCTGCTCCTGAAGTTCTTCAAGGCCGAGCCCACGGCGAAGTGGTTTCGGAAGGAGTGAGGAGCGCCGGTCTCCGACCCGGCAGTTGCAACTGCGGAACGAAGCAGAGTGACCGGAGACACGCTGCCGCCAGCGGAGCGCGGGGTTCACGCCGCAGAAAGCTGCCGGGTGGAATTTGACTGACGAATGGGGACTGACGAATGAAACCAGGGAAAAGAAGCAGTTCGACTCCCTTCAGCCTCCATTCGTCAGTCCCCGCTTCCCTTTTGATGCGTCAGCACTGGGGGGGCACCAAAGGATGGACACGCCGGGTCGGAGACCGGCGCTCCGCTATTTCAGCGCGGCCCAGACGCGATGCACGTCGTCGTGCTCGTCCAGTTCGTGCAGGAATTCGCCGACCTCGTTGCGCTGCGCCTCGGTGAGTTCGGGGAAGCTCTTCGGCACATAGCCCATTTCACTCGTCACCACGGACCAGCCGTTCTTGGCCAGCCACTGCGAGACGGCGTGGATGGCGGTGCGGTCGGTGATGAAGCGCGCGCCGGTCGCGCCCTCGGGGATGTCGTCGTTCTGCGCGGTCGTCAGCGGCTCTACCTCGTTCGCCCCGGCTTCGATGGCGGCGGCTTCGATGTCCGTGCCGGCGGCGGGGTGGTGCGCCTCGACGAGGCCGACGTGATCGAAGAGAAACTTGTTGCTGCCGGTGGTGCCGAGCTGGCCCTTCTTGAAGAGCACGCGGACCTCGGGCGCGGTGCGGTTCACATTGTCGGTCATCACCTCGACGATGACGGGCACCTTGTGCGGCGTGTAACCCTCGAAAACGATGTGATCCAGCACGAGCTTGTCCTCGCCCGTGCCGGAGCCCTTCTTGATGGCGCGCTCAATGACGTCGCGGTTGACGCTGTCCTTGCGCGCTTTCTCACAGGCGGTGAAGAGGCGGGCGTTCGCCTCGGGGTCCGGCCCGCCGAGCTTGGCGGCGACCATGATCTCGCGAACGAGACGACCGGTCGTCTTGCCTTTCTTCAGGTTGTTGACGAGACGTTTGGCATGTAACCACTGGCGACCCATGCGCGGAGAATAGCGGGGCGAGGGCGGAGAGTTCAACCCATCGTTGCGGAGCGCCGGGGAAAGTAACTAGTGATTAGTGAGGCAGCAGCGGCGCAACCACTGCCGCTTGCTCGGACTCATCAACAATTACTAATCACTCTTCCCGCCGCGTCACAGCCCGCTGAACATGCGGAGATACTTCACGGTCACGCGGAGGTCCTTCGGCCACTCGGCAGTGATGGTGATGGGCTCGCCGGTCGCGGGGTGTTTGATCTCCAGGCGTTCGGCGTGCAGGGCCACGCGGCCCATGAGCGGACGCTCTGGCTCGTTCAGCTTGGGACGGTAGCTGGACTTGAGCTGCGAGAGGCTGAGCGGGCTGCCGGCGTAGTCCACATCCCCCACGATGTGCAGGCCGACGGAGCGGAGGTGGACGCGGATCTGGTGTGTGCGGCCTGTGAGCGGATGGCAGTGCAGCAGCGTGAAGCCCCGGAACTGCTCGATCACCTTGAACTGCGTCACCGACTTTTTACCGGTCTGGTTGTCAATCCGCATCAGCCCAAGCTGCCGCGTCTGCGGGCCGATCTTGGCATCCACGGTGAACTCCGGCTCCACCGGCATCCCCCGGGTCAGCGCCACGTAGGTCTTCACCGGCTTGTTCGAGCCGAACTCATTGGCCAGTGCCACGAGCGCGGGCTTGGTTTTCGCCAGCAGGAGCACGCCGCTGGTCTCGAAGTCGAGCCGGTGGGCATTCGCGAGGTAGGTCAGGCTCCGCTGCTTCGCCCAGGTCGCCCCTTGCTCGATGCCCGCATGCAGCAGGCGCATGAGGTTGGGGCGCTGCGCATCGTAGCGGTCGGGGGAGGAGAGCAGGCGCGACGGCTTGGACACGGCCAGCAATTGCTCGTCCTCGTGAACGACCGGCACCTCCCAAAACTCCTGGGTGGCGGGGTTGGAAAGTTTGATGACGCTGGTCATCGGTGGGAGCACGCCGGAGCGCGGCCTTCAGGCCGCAGAAAGCCCCGACCGAAAATGTGCGTTCGAGCCGCCACCGGCAGGCTCACGTTTCCGCGGCTGAAAGGCCGCCTCATTCCTCGCTGGGCTGGCCAGCGCGCTTCTTGGATTGCTGCTGGGCGCTGGCCATCACGCCGGAGCGCTCCACTTCGCGGCTCAGCCATTCGCGGAAGGCATAGTTCGCGCGCTGCTCACGCAGCGACTCGACGAACTTGGGCAGTTCGGCTTTCACCTGCACATCGGTGACGGGCTGGAAACCGCGCACGTAGATCACGAAACCGCCCTCACCGGCCTGCTTGAAGCTGCCGACCTTGCCGGCGGCGGTCGCAAACGCCTGGTCACGGAATTCATCCACGCCCAGCCCGCGGCTCTCGGCGATCTCGATGCTCCGTGTGTTGCGGCTGAACGGCGGCACCTCGAGGGCGACGTGGCCCAGCGCCTTGGCGGTGTCTTTGAAGCTCTTGCCCTTGGCGAGGCCGTCATTGGCGGCCTGCACGAGCTTCGTGCCTTCCTCGAGGGTCAGCTCCTTGGCCTGAAAGCGCTTGTAGTCCTCCACGACCTTCTCGCGCACCTTCTCGTAGGGCGGATCTTCGGGCTTGAGCCGTTCCTTGAAGGCGATGAAGTAAACGCCGTCGGAGCCGGGCATCATCTGGCCGAGCGCCTCTTCCGTCGTGAGCTGGAAGGCGGCATGGCCGAAATTGCCCGGAGCATTCGTGAGCTTCGGCCCCTCGAACTGGGTGAACGGCTCCGTCACCTTCACGGGCAGGCCCTTTGCCGCTGCGAGCGCGAACAGGTTGGTTGCCCGGGTGGCGTCTTTGCCCTCTTTGCCGAACAGTTCGTTGGCGAATTCCCCGGCCTTGCGGAAACCATGCTGCCGGGCCGCATCATCGCGAAATTCATTGCGGATTTCCCCCCTGGCCTGCTCGAAGGTCTTGGCCGTGCCGTTGGTGTCCCGGTAGCGGAAGACGTTGGTCTTGTAATACGACTCCAGGAGGGTGTTGAGATTCGTGGTCGCGGCCAGTTCCTTCTCCGCCTCGGCGTTGTAGTTGGTGTAGGGGAAGTAAACGTAGTTCACCACCACGCGCTCGGCGATGCGGTAGGTGGTCAGGTTGTTGGTGTGGTAGGCCCGCAGCGCGGCCTCGTCCAGCTTCACCTTGGGCAGGTTGTTGGAGCTGGCCAGGAAGACGAACTCGGTGAGCGCCTGCTCGTTCTCCCGGCGATAAAAGCCGTCGGCGGCCCGGGCGGTGATGAGCTTGCCGGAGACGCTGAACATCTGGGCGAGCTGCTGCTGGCTCAGCTCACGCTTCAGGAAACGCTCGAAGTCATCCTCCTTGACCCCGGCCGGGGCGAAGGTCCGCTTCAGCAGGTCGTCATAGCCCTGCAAATTGAACCCGCCGGTCTTTTGATCGGCAAACATCACCTTGATCTGCGCGGCCACCACGGCGTCGCCGACATCAATGCCATGCTCCTTGACGAGCCGGTTGAGCAGCAGGCGGCGGCGGGCCTCGGAATCAAGGTTGAACCCGGCCATCATGGCGTTCTGCTCAGTCGGCCATCGGCCGCCGCTCATGAAAAAGAAGCCCAGGCGGGCGTCGGCATAGGCCTGCGCCAGGTCCTCGCGCTTGATCGGCTCGCCGTAGAGGGTGCCGTAACTGACCTCGCCCCCTCCCCGGTCCATGCCGACGTTGGGGCTGAAAAAGATGACAAAGGTCACGATCACCACCGTGATGATGATGCTCCAGAGCCACTTCGAATGTTTGCGTAACGTGCCAATCATAATCGGGCCGAAAAAATCAGGCGGGAACCGTGCCGCGCGTTTCCCAACGGGTCAAACCCCAAATCATACGAGGATTTCGGCCGGGAGCGGACACCCCGGGCCCGGCTCACGCCAAAACGTCCTTCACCACGTTGCCAAACACGTCCGTCAGCCGGTAATCCCGGCCGGCGTGACGGTAAGTCAGCCGCAGGTGGTCGAAGCCCAGCAGGTGCAGCATGGTTGCGTGAAAATCGTGGACATGCACGCCGTTGGCCGCCACCGCGTTGCCGTGCTCGTCGCTCTCGCCGTAGCTGAAGCCGCCCTTGACCCCGCCGCCGGCCATCCAGCAGGTGAAGGCCTGGGCGTGGTGCTCGCGTCCCTTCGCGTCCTTCGCGGTGTTGAAGGGCGTCCGGCCAAACTCCGTGGCCCACACCACGAGCGTGTCCTTGAGCAGGTCGCGGCTCTTCAAGTCCTTGAGCAGTGCCGCCATCGGCTGGTCCACGTTGCGCGCGAGCGGGGCGTGCCCGGCCATGTCGCCGTGCGCGTCCCAGTTGCCGGACGCACCGGTGTCAATCAGCTCGACGAACCGCACGCCCCGCTCCGCCAGCCGGCGCGCGATGAGACACTGCCACGCAAAGCCCTTCGTGCTGCCGCGTTCGAGGCCGTAGAGCTTGAGCGTCGCGTCGGTTTCCTTGGTGAGATCGAACGCCTCGGGCGCGGCGGCCTGCATGCCGTAAGCGGTCTCGAAGGACTTGATGCGCGCGGCGAGCTGCGCGTCGTTGCCGCGGGCGAGAAGATGCTTCTGGTTGAAGGCCGCGCCGAGGCCCAGTTCCATTTCCTGCAGTTCCAGGTCCGTGATGCGGCGGTTGATGTTCGGCACCGGCTCCGGGCCGGGCACCACGCGCGTGCCCTGATGGCAGCCGGGCAGGAAGTCCGCCGACCACACCTGGCCGCCCGCATACGGCATCGCGGGGGCGATGACCATGAAGCTCGGCAGGTTGGCGTTCTCGGTGCCCAGACCGTAGCTCACCCACGCGCCCATGCTGGGCCGCGTGAACGTGACTGAGCCCGTGTGGATCCCCAGCGTGGCCTGCGCGTGGTCCGCGTGGTCGTTGAACATCGAACGGATGAGGCAGAGGTCGTCCGCGCACTCGGCGGTTTTGGGGAACAGTTCGCTGATCCACAGGCCGGACTGGCCGCGCTGTTTGAACTCCCAGCCGGGCTTCTTGTAGAACTTCACCTCGCTGCGGTTGTTCAGCGCAAAGGCCTCCAGCATCTTCTTCGGCACCTCGTAAGGCTGGTTGTGGTCCGCGATGAGGCGCGGCTTGTAGTCCCACGAGTCCACGTGCGACGCGCCGCCGCTCATGTGCAGGAAGATGACGCGTTTGGCCCGGGGTGTGAAATGCGGCTGCTTCGGTGCCAGCGGGTCGGCGGACGCGGCGACGGAATTGACGGCGCGCTTCGCGTCGGCGGCGAGCAGTTCGGAAATCATGCCCGGCAGCAGGAGCGAACTCCCGGCGAGCGAGCGGATGGCGGTGCGGCGGTTCATGCGGCGAAAGTGTTCAGTAATCAGTAATCAGTTTTCAGTTGGGCGCAAGGCCGCAGTCCAAGGCGCGCGGCCATGCCCCGCTCGGAGCGCGATCAGCCGCAGCAACATTCGGACGACGCGCGGAGCCGGAGCATTCTAACGCCTCGGGCAAAATCAGCGCCGGAGAGCAGCCGCCCTGGGGTTGCGCACGCATGCGCCAGGCCTGAAAGGCCGTCCGGTGACAGCCCAAGGTGAAGCGAAGCCCTGGGTTGGCTTCCTCAACACATCGCCTCACGGTCCGCCTGCAACTGTCGCGCCCCTACAGGGCGCATTATCATGGGGGGCTCATTTCCCGGGGCTTCACCCCGAGCTTTCACAGTGCGCCCTTCAGGGCTTGGAATGCCGGCCCCATCACCTTCCCGCGAATTCAACCATAGGCTGGGTGTGCCCGGAGTGTTCACGGAAACAACTCCATCAATGCATCCGCAAAGATCTTCATCCCGCGCGGATCGGGGTGGTTGATCGAGTTCAGCATCAGCGTGTTGTAGGGGATGCCCTGCCGCCAGAGGCGGCCGTAGCGGAGCGACGCGTCCGCAAGGGCGACCTCCTGCTTTGCGGTGAACGCCCGCAGACCGGCCACATAGGGACGCGGATCGTTGTCGATGTCCCGCTCGCGGGTCAGGCCCATCCAGTCCGGGCGGACGTAGTGCGGCGTGAGGATGATCCACTCCGCACCGATGCCGGTGAAATCCGCCAGCAGCTTCGTGTAACGCTCCTCGACTCCCGCCGGAGTCAGCCCAGCGTCATTCACAAACTCGGACACGACGAGGTCCGGCTTCGCACCGAGCACCTTTTCGCGGTAGTTGTGCAGGCTGCCGGGTGGCTCGTTGAGGTAGCTGAAGGTGTTGCGCCCACCCCACGCCTCGGTGACAAGTTCGATCTTCGCCTGCGGGAAACGCTCGCGCAGCCGCGCCACGAACTGCTCCTGCCACCGTTCCTTCGCCGGGTTCGGCACGTAAGTCCCCACCGTCACGCTGTCGCCCCACGCGAGCAGGCGCAGCGGTTCGCCCGAGCGCAGCTTCTTGAGCGCCTTCGGCACGCGAAGTTCCGCAACGGTGGGGCTGGGTTTCTTCGGCTCGGGGTAAGCGGCCTCCAGCACGGGAAACAGGTGCTCCGGCGCAAGCTTCGCAAGGCGACCTGGCAGCCAGACATTTGCGAGCCGACGCTCACCCGCAGCGAGTTCGGGAGGCACGGGAGCAGCAGCACGCGGCTCACCTTGACGCAGCTCGATGCGTCCCTCGCGTGTGAGCACGATGGCATCCAGCCGCAACAGCACGTGGCGGTAGCTGGCGAAGACGGGCTGGCCTTCCTTGACCCCGCCCATCGCGACCCGGCCCACGGTGCCCCAGTTCAAGTCCGCCTCGTAGTCAGTTCCCTTGCGGAACGTCTCGGCATCCGCACCAGGACCGGCGCGCAGCACAAGGCTCTCGGGGTCCAGCAAGCCGGCGGTAGTCGTCTCCTGCGCGCGGAGCGGACGCAGTTGCGCCCCGCGCACCCAGCCCCCGGCCTTGGGATTAAAAACAGGGAGCGAGTCATACTTCTCCCCGCTGACGGTGAGCACCTTGGGCGGCGCGATGGTCAGGGTCGCCTCGGCGGGGTGCGCGCCCGGCAAAGTAACCTTCACCTGCCAGTCACCAGTGAGCTTCAAGTCGGCAGGAACTTCAGCGGCTTGGCCAAGCGACACGGCCAAGAAGGTAAATACGCAGACGCCCGCAGCGACCAGGCCTGAAAGGCCGCCCGGTGACAGCCCGGGGTGAAGCCCCGGGTGGCGCGGTCGGACACACCGCCCGCCCTGTAAGGGCGGAACTCCCCGTTGCGCCCTTTCAGGGCGCACTAAAATTTGAGACCTCATACCCGGGGCTTCACCCCGGGCTGTCTCCGGACGCCCTTTCAGGGCTTGGGCTGATTCAATCCACATACAAAAACTCATTCGCCCCGAGCAGCGCGCGGCTGAGGCTGGGCCAGGCCTGATCGGCCGGGAGCTTCTTCGCGGCGAGCTTTTCCCGGAACTGCGCGAGGTAATCCGTGGCCATGCGCAGCTCATCAGGCTGCGGCGGGCGGGCGTAGAGCGCGAGGAAGGCGCGGCCGATCTGGCGGGCTTCGTCGGTTTCGCCCTGCTGCACGCGGGCGGCGAACTTCGCGGCCTGCTCGTGCGCGAATTTGTCGTTCATCATGAAGAGCGACTGCAGCGGCGTGGTGCTCGGCTCGCGCGTGGCGGTGCTGGAGTTCGGGTCCGCCCCGTCGAAGAGGGCGAGGAACGGATGCTTCCGCAGCCGCTGCTGCATCTGATAGACCGTGCGCTGGCGGTTGTCGTAAAGCGCGAAGAACTGGTTGTGCTGCGTGAAGCCCCACGTATGCACCGGCGGGAACGGATGCGCGCCGCCCATGGTTTCATCAAGGTCACCGCTGACATAGAGCAGGGCGTCGCGAATGGATTCGGCATCCAGGCGGCGGCGGTCCGCGCGCCACCAGAGCGCGTTGTTCGGGTCTTTGACGGAGTTCTTTGCGAAGACGTCGGCGGTGTCCGCAGCCTTTGATTTGGAGCCGAAGAGGCCGAAGAAACTGCGCCCTCCCGTGGTGGCGGCAGGCGTCCCGCCTGCCGTAGAGGGCGGCATCTTGCCGCCCGGAATGGCGGTCGAATTTGCTGCGGTTGTCCTGCTCCCAGCGTTCTTGCCGCCGGGCGGGACGCCCGGCTCTACGTCAGGCGAGACGCCTGACGCCACGGCCCAGGTGCGCGAGGTGAGAATGAGCCGGTGCATGGCCTTCACGGACCAGCCGCTCTCGATGAACTTGCGCGCGAGGAAGTCCAGCAGCTCGGGATGCGTCGGGGCCTGCCCGCGCGTGCCGAAATCATTCGGTGACGTGACGAGGCCGCGGCCGAAGTGGTGCTGCCAGAGCCGGTTTACCAGCACGCGGGCGGTGAGGGGGTTCGTGGAATCAGCAATCCAGTTGGCGAGGTCGAGCCGACCGCTGTTGCCGCAGTCCTTGGGCAAGGGCTGGCCGCCCAGCACCTGGATGAAGCGGCGCGGAACTTCTTCGCCGGGCCGCGTCGGGTCGCCCCGGACGTGGAGCCGGGCATTGGCGGGCTTGCTGTCGGCGACGGCGTAGGCGAGTTCGTAGGGGACGGTTTCGCTGGCCTGCTTGTGCTTGGCCTTGGCGGCGGCGATGGCTTTGGTGGCCTCGTCCGCCTTGGCCTTCTTCTCGGCGGCGTCGGTCAGCTTGTCGGCGGCGGCCTTGGCGGCCTCGGCTTTCTTCACGTCGGCATCAAGCGCGGCGAGCTGCTCCTTCCAGACCTTCGTGGCAGCTTCGAGTTCGGCCTTGGGCGTGAGCGGGACAAGGTCCTTCGGGCGGTTCATGCCCTCGCTGCCGGGGTGCGGGTAAGTCGTGCTGCTGAAGATGCCGTAGAGCGCGTAGTAGTCCGTGGCCGGGATGGGATCGAACTTGTGGTCGTGGCAGCGGGCGCAACTGAGCGAAAGGCCGAGGAAGGCGCGGCCCATGTTCTCGATGCTGTCCTCGATGGTCAGGTGCGCCTCGCCCTTGCCGCCGCCGAAGTGGCGGGCGATGGCGAGGTAGCCGGGGGCGACAATCAGTTCCGGGTTTGGAGTTTGGAGTTTGGAGTTCAACAGGTCGCCGGCGAGCTGCTCACGGATGAACTGGTCGTAAGGCTTGTCCTCATTGAAGGCCTTGATGACGTAGTTGCGATACTTGTAGGCCTGCGGGACCGGGTAGTCGGAGGCGTTGCCGCAGGTGTCGGCGTAGCGGACCACGTCGAGCCAGTGGCGGCCCCAGCGCTCGCCGTAGTGCGGGGAGGCGAGGAGGCGGTCAACGGCATTGGCGATTGCCGATTGCCGACTGCCGATGGGGGAACACGCGCGGACGAATGCTTCGGTTTCCTCGGGAGTCGGCGGCAGACCGGTGAGGTCAAACGTGAGTCGGCGGATCAGCGTGCGGGGATCGGCATCCGGCACGGGCACCACGCCGGCCTTCTCCATGCGTGCGAGCGTGAAGTGGTCCACTTCGTTGCGTGGCCAGGCCTTGTCCTTGAGCTTCGGAAGCGGCTGTGCCTTCACCGGCTGATAAGCCCAGTGCTTGCGGCCTTCCTCGACGCTGATGCCGTAGGACGGCTTCGCCGCTGCGGTGGCCGTGAGCACCGGCGCGTTCGTGCGCGGGTCGGGCGCGCCGAGCTTCACCCATTCGATGAGGTCGGCCACCTGCGCTGGCACGAGCGGCTTCTCCGGCGGCATCTTGAAATCCTTGTCCCAGTGGCGGATGCCCTTGATGAAGAGGCTGTCGTCGGGCTTGCCGGGCAGGATGGCCGGGCCGGAGTCCCCGCCCTTCACCCACCCCTCACGCGAGTCCAGGCGCAGGCCGCCCTTGGCCTTCTTTGCGCCGACGCTGTGGCATTCGTAGCAATGCTCGACTAGCACCGGCCGGATGCGTTTCTCGAAGAAGGCGATGCCCTCCTCCGGGCTGGCGGCCGACACCGGGGCCGCTCCTGCGAGGGGAACCAACAGGCAAAATAATAGGCGCTGGGAAAGCACGGGGGGTCAGACGTGCAACCGGGCGGAGTTTTTCAGCCCGAACACCGGAAATGAACCTAAATCCATTCCCTGGGGCAGTTGGTGGAATTTCAACCGGAGCCCACGAAGCACGCCTTCTCCCTTCCTCGGATGAGGGGGGAAGGTGGCCGAAGGCCGGACGAGGGGTAGGCCGCCCACGCCGCGCACGCCACCCCTCACCCCAACCCTCTCCCCTCCTCCGAGGAGGGGAGAGGGAGCCAGAATGAGGCTTGTAGAAACGTGAGCCGTGAGCCCGTAGTCGTCCGAATGCACGTTTCCCGCCGGGGTCTTCTGCGGCTCCCTCACCGTTTCTCCGGCACGGGCGCTGGTTTGTCTGGGGTGAGGAACTCCCGGATGGTCTGGAAGGGACGCAGCGGCAGGAGGAGGAACTTCGGGATGAAGCGTGGCTCGCTCTTCGGGTTCCCCAGCGAGCCGGTCACCTTGTATTCGAAGACCTTGGTCACCGGTGTGGTGAGCAGGCTGATGATCGGGCCGATGAGGAACGTGTCGCGAAACATCTCGGCCTCGACGTTGGCATTCACCCGGCCGGCGAAGTCCACCGTGCCATCGTAGTGCAGGCGCGCGGGCGGCGAGTGGATTTCCAGGTCCTTGGTGTAGATGACGCTGTTGGTCAGGATGAACGTGCCCTTGGCGTCCTTGGCCCGGCTATTGCCCAGGTCCTTGTTGATGGCGTTCAGCACCGGGGAGAACAGGCCGAAGATCGGGATTTCCCAGAGGAAGCCGTCGCTGAGCTGCACCTCCCCATAGCCCTGCCAGCTCTGCCAGTTGGTGGTGTTCGCATTCGTGACCACGACGGTGCCCGCCACGACGCCCTCCAGCTTGTTGGTCTTCCCGCTCAGGTCCGCGATGAAGCCGGGGAGGCTGGCATTGGTGAAGGCCAGGTTGAAGCCGAAGTCCGCGCTGTGCCGGGCCACGAAGTCGAAGTTCAGGCCGCCATGAATCCCGCCGCCATGAAAGGCGCCGACGAGGTTCGTGATGACGAGCCGGTTCGTGACCCAGTGGATCGAGCCGCGCACCTGTGGCAGGTGAAAGAACGACCACCGGAACGGCCCGCCTTCGAGGTCGAAGTGCAGGTCGGTGCTCTCCGATTCCCGAAACGGCACCGAGCCGTGGACCCGGACGGACGGCGCGTTGCTGAACTGATACGGCAGGATCGCCCGGGCCGTCTGCGGGCCGATGATGCGGGTGAAGGCGTAGGGGTCCAGCGTGCTCTGCGCGTTGGTGACCCACAGCCGCTGCAGCCGCGCGTCAATGCGCACATCCGGCGTGGTCACCACGCCGGTCCCGCTGCGGGCATACACATCCGAGATGGCGAACAGGTCGTTGGTGAAGGCCACGCTGCCGTTGAGCACATCCACCTGCTCGCCGCGCAGCGTAAAGTTCGTCGCCGACAACGTCGCACGGAAACCCGTCTCCTCGCGGGCCCGCCAGCGGCCCCAGATCTCGCCCTCCACCGTGGGCGGCACCGCCGTGAAGGTGAAGTTGGTGAGAATGCGCTTCTCCTCGGGCCGTTCCAGCAGCGGCTCGATGGCGTGCGGGAAGGCCTGCGCGCGTCCGGTCCAGTGATACTGGCGGGTGCTGGGATTGACCATGTAGGTCAGATGCACCTCGCCTTCCGGCCGGCGGGCCCAGAGGTTTGGCAGCCGCAACACGCCGTTGGTCAGGGTCAGGTCGGTGTTCCCCTCCAGAAACGTTGCGGCCCGATACGAGCCGCTGCCCGCTTCGAGCCGGGCGGCCAGCGTGACGGACCCGCCCACCGCTTTCCAGTCGGGCTCGCGGTTCGTCCACGCGGGCAGTTCCACCGCCACGCTGGCCCGCGCCTTGGGCGGCGCCGCAAAGGCAAACCGTGACAGCTCCCGCTGCGTGTTCGTGTGGAACAGGTGCTGGATGCGATACACGTCGAAGTCGAGCTGCCCGGTCGCACTGGCCTGACGCGTCGCCACGTCGAGGCGGGCGCTGGCGTCGAGTGCGCCGCCGTAAAGTTCGGCGTGCAGGTTGGTGACGCTGAGCTTCGGCGCCCGCCAGCTCGCGCTCAAACCCAGCTTGCCGACCGCGATGGGCTTGAAGTCCGATTTCACGCCGTCGAGCGAGACCGTCGTTTCCACCTGCCACGGCGCGAGGTTTGTCCAGAAGCCCCAATCCGCCGGAGCACCGGGCTTCGATCCGGCGTGAACCACCTTGGCCGACACGCGGACCTGCTTCGCCTCGCCCCACTTGGTCTTTGGGGCGGTGACCTGCGCCTCGGCCTCGGCGGCCAGGAGTTCCTTGCGCGCGGGCGCGAAGTTCACATGGCCCGACAACCGGCCCTCGGCGAACTGCGTCCACTCGGATTTCAAGGCGGTCGTGTGCAGCGTCAGGCTCGCACGCAGTTCGTCCGGAGCCAGCGGCCGCGGCGCGGTCTGGCCGCTGAGCCGGAAGGTGGCGGCCTCCGCCCACTTGGATTTGCCGTCGCGCAGGGTGACCTCCCAGGCCGCGTCCCAGTCGTTCGTGCCGGCGGAAAGGCGGTTGAGGCGGGCCGTGAGCAGCAGATGCTCGGCGCTGACCGCGACATTCGTGGTCCGCAGGCGCTCGGCCTCCAATCGGAAATCCGCGCTGGCCGCGCCGTTGGTGCCCGGCGGCTGGATGATCTTCGCGGTAAAGGCGGCGTTGCGTCCCCCGCCCCAGGGCGTGCGGACGTCCAGCGCCTTGACCTTCAGATCGGCCTGCAGGCCGCGTTCCAGCCTCGCATCGGCACGGAGGGCCAGCTCGATTTCCGGCGGCGCGGCGAACTGCACGCGGGCCAGTTCGGTGAGCACGCGGTGGAGGATGACCTCGCCGCCCGCCTTGTCCGCCGCGCCCGGCACCGAGGGCGGGCCGGGGCTTTTGGCAGGGCGCTTGCGCAGGGCGGTCGCGTTGGTCACCACCGCACTGACCTTCATCTGGATGCCCTGCACGGTGGCGGTGAGCTGGGGCAGCTCCCACACATCCCCGGGCAGGAAGTTCACCGCCGTCGAAAGGTTGGTGATGGTGAGCGTGCGCGGCGGGAGGTTGGAGGCGGCGACCGTCCAGGTCAGGTCCGCCTGGCGCAGGGCGATGCCGCTGACTTGGAAGCGGAAGTCCCGCAGGGCCGTCTGGTCGAGCTGCACCTCCACCTCGGCCACGGAGAAGTGCGGGCCGCCCGCCACGCCGGATTTCTCCACATCAATCCCCTCGGCGACCAGCCCGCGGAACCACTGCCAGCGCAGCCGCTGGAATTCGACTTCCAACCCCCGCTCCTTCAGTTCCGCCAGCACCGGGCGCTTGATGAAATCCGGCACCCCGATCTGGTTGAACCACAGGAACAGGCACAGCGCCGCCAGCACGACCAGCCATATCAGGATGCGGACGCAGCGGAAACTGATCCGGCACACGCGCCAGAAGGTCCAGCGTTTTGGCTTGTCGGTCTTGGCATCCACGTCGGCGGCAGTTCACTGGCGGCCCAGATACGGGATAATGTAGTCCAGATACAGCGAACGAGGAAACTCAAACACCAGCGGCTGCCCGCTGCGCGGGTCCGTGATGACGGCGTAGGGATTGCGCCGGGAGGGCATGATGCCAAAGGTGACGGCGTTGGTCTTCGCCGGCCCCGCCAGTTCCAAGGTCACGCGATGGCTTTGGTCCGACACGCCGTAGATGGGCAGCTTGTCACCGCCCAGATGGGTCCACCGCTCCGCGCGCAGCCGGCCCAGGCGGAACATCGTCTCCTCCAAGGCCAGGCCCCGCAGGTCGTCCACGATCTCCGCGCCTTCCAGCCAGCGACCGGCCGCGGACCGCGTCAGCCGGCGGGTCCGCCCGTCGAACTCGACGGTGACGGCGGCCACCTGGTTCGAACTGAAGTTCCAGACCGTGCGGTCCTGGATCTCATGCAACGACCACGCGAGCCGGTCCACGTCTCCACGGGGCACGACATAGACGGAGTTCTCGTCGTGCCGGCGGGCAAAGACGCGGTCCACCGGGCCGCTGCCGAAGTCGAGCCGGGCCACTAGCACGTTGGTGAGCAGGCCGGCGGCGTTGGTGAAGGACCGTGACAGGCTGAGGCTCCGGGCGGGGGTGGCGAGGCCGTAAGGCGCGAAGTCGGTGACGACTTCCTTGGCCAGTTCCACGGCCTCCAGCGTGACGAGGCTGGCCAGGAAGCCCTGCATCAGTTCCGGGTCCATGGTGGTCTTCGCCGGATCGTCCGCGATCCAGACCAGATTGGTGGCCGCGTTGGTCATCTGCCGCAGCGAGAAATTCTCGCGGCCCTGCACGGTGAGCGTGTTGACCGCGTCGGCCGGCAGCGCGTCCAGCAGCCGGTGCTCGGAGAAGTTCCAGTAGTCGGCCCGCAACTGGTCGAGCAGGCCGCGCGGGACCAGCATGATGTTCGTCGTCGCCAGGCTGCGCGCATAGACAAACTCCGGCTGATTGGTCGGGCTGCGGCCGAACTGCACCACCAGCGCGTCGTTGGTGCCCTGGCCGAAGGCCAGCTCCGACTCCGGCGTGAGCAGGCCAAAGCCTTCCAGGTCCGCGCGCGGGTCGTCGCTGACGAAGTCCTTCACCGGCCATTGCTGGAGGTCGGCCACGAGCCGCTCGATGCGCGGGGTGTTGGCGCGCTTGGGCGGGGTGGGCAGCGTGATGCGCCAGAGCTGGTTCGTCGTCTCGCGCTCCAGCAGCAGGTCGCGCGTGCCGGTGCGGACCCGCAGCCGGTCAAACTTCACGCCCGTGAGCGAAAGCAGCGAGCGGTCCCGCCAGTCGTCCGGGGTGCGGGGCAGGAATTCCAGCAGGTTGGCATCCGTCACGGCGACCTGGTCGGAGCCGGCCACCTGGACGTAGAGCTGGTTGTTCACCGGCGTGCGCGCGCCGATGCGCAGCTCGATGCGGGTGCCGCCCTGGTGGAACACAAACGTCGCCTGAGGCGGCTGGAGGCCGAAGTCGGCGGGGGACTTGGACTGCGCGGCGGGAATGAGCAGTTGGGGCCGCAGCCGGGCGCACACGTCGAGGAAGGTTCGCAACAGCAGCGCGTTCGCGGGATACGCCAGCGGCGCGGTGAGCCGCCACTGGTTGGCCACATAGTCGGCGCGGAAGGTCTGGTTCGAGCGGGTGAACTCCACGCGCGTCACGGTGGCCGCGCGCAGGCCGGGGACCAGTTGGCCGGTGGCCGGGGACGGCGGCGGCCCGCCCTTCTCCCGCAGTTCAAAGACCACGATGAACGTCAGCAGCGCGAGCGCGAGCCCGACCAGCCATTTTGTCTGCGAGGAGTTCAAATCATTGACGGGTCACATTTGCCGCCGGAACCAGACCAGCAGGCCGACCGCCAGCACCGTGCCCGGCACGCCCAGCAGCAGGATCCACTGCACGGACTGCATCTGGGAGTCGGACATCTGGAAAATATAGTCGCGGGCGGGGCGGGGCGCGATGCCCACCAGCCGGGGCCGGTCCACGAGCCAGTTGATCGCGTTGCCCGCGAAGTCCCGGTTCACCGAGTTGTCCATCATCAGGTTGCCCAGGAAATAAGAGTCACCCACGACGACCATGCGTGTGGATCCGCCCGCCACGCTCCGCAGGCCGCCCCGCTCGACGGCCACCGCCACTGGAATGACTCCCTGCCGGTCCCGCTTCAAATCAAACTGACGGCTGCCCCGGTAGTCCGAAATTGTCTGGCCACGCGGGGACGTGCTGACCAGCGGACGCACCTGCGGGGCGTCGGAGCCCGGGCCAATCGCGCGGGGCGAGACCGAGCGCGGCGGAGCCACGACCAGGCCGTTCTGGGTCATGCCGAAGGGTTTCACGATTTCGTGATCGCCAAAATTGCTGAGCGTGAGATGGCTTTCGGAGCGGTCACCGACGGCATCGGTCACAATGTTGTCGCCGAGGTCCACGCCCCACTGTTCGAGCAGCGGTTCCAGCTCGTGGTTGCTGCCGGCATGCAGGAGCAGCAGCGCGCGGCCGCCCTGGTTGAGATAACGGTTGAGCTTCTCGCGCTGGGTGCCGTTGAAGGGCGTCTTCGGCCCGCCGATGATCAGCAGGCTGCAGTCGGCGGGCACCTCGTTGGTGCCCAGCAGGGGCAGGTGCAAGGTGTCCATGTTGTTCGCCTGCAGCAGCATGGTCAGCTTGCCGTAGCCCGTCTGCGTGGCGGAGACGGCCGGGTCATGCTCGTCGTGGCCCACCATGAAATACACGGTGGGCCGGCGGGTCTCGACGAGGCTGTAGATGGCGGAGGTGAAGAACGATTCGCCGCTGAAGGACTTGCGCTTCACCGACTGGCTCTGGCCGGAGAGCAGCTTGGTCGTGTCGTATTCGGACAGTTCGCCCTGGCGGACCACCCGGCTGCGGCCATTCAACGAGAAGATGACGACGTCCTTGGTGCCGGGGGGGAGCTTGTAGGCGGACTTGACCTGTTCGGCCTTGGCCGGTTCGGTGAGATAGTTGACGGTGGTGATCTTCACCCGCGGGCTGGCATCGGCGTATTGGCGGAGCGTGAGGAGGATGTGCGAGTAGAGCGTCTCGTCCGGGTCGAAAAAAATGGTGACGTGCAGGTCGTTGGTGAGCACGCCCAGCACCTGCAGCGTGACGGTCGCCAGCGGTGGCACACGGTCCTCCGAGAGCGCCACGCGGGTGAAGTGGCGCGTGCCGAGAAAGTTCACCATCAGCACGATGGCGACAAAGGCCACGACGCCCACCAGCACGCCAAACCCCGTGCCGAACCGGCGCGCGGAGGAAAAGCTGGGCGTGGGATTGTCGGGGTCTTCAGGCATGGGCGGGCGAAGAGCGGAATGACCAATGGCCAATGGCCAATGACCAATGAATGACCAAGTCCGAATGACCAATGGACCGGTGGGCGCCACGGGGGTGCCGGGCATTGAGCATTGGGCATTGATTGGTCATCGGGAATTGGGAATTGGTCACCGCCACCTCCGGCTCTCCACGACCTTCAGGGTCAGGAACAGGAACAAGGACGTGAGGCTCACATAAAAGACCACCTGCCGTGTGTCCACGATGCCGCGGGTGAAGTCCTTCATGTGCTCGATCATCGAGACGTGCTGGAGCACGACCGACTGCCAGCCGGGGTTGGGCGGGATGATGAAGGTGAGGTAGCTCAGGAGGAACAGGCCGAGGCCGATCACGAAGGCGTTCATCGCCGCGACGATCTGGCTGCGGGTGAGCGCCGAGGCGAAGCAGCCCAGCGAAATGTAGAGCGCCCCGAAGAGGAAGATGCCGACGAACGTGCCGCCCACCGCGCCCCGGTCCACCACCGAGAGGTCCACGGAAAAGCGCTTGAGCAGGAACGGATACGCCAGCAGCGGCAGCCACGCGGACATGAAGAAGAAGAGCGCGCCGGTGAACTTGGCCAGCACGACCTGGAGGTCGTTGACCGGCGTGGTCATCAGGGTCTCGTAGGTGCCGGAGAACTTCTCATGGGCGAACGTCCGCATGGTGATGATGGGCGGGGCCAGCAGCATCACCAGCCAGAACAGGCCGTTGTTGAAGAACGCCTCGGTCATCGGCACGTCGAAGGGCTTGTTGACCAGCGCCCGCAGCACGATGATGAAGCTCAGCCCGAGGAGGAACTGCACCGCCGCCACGATGACGTAGCCGATCAGGGAGACGTAGCAGCCGCCCAGCTCGCGACGGACAAGGGTGAGGAAGGGTTGCATTACCGGTGAACGACCAATGTCCAATGTCCAATGTCCAATGAATGACCAAGCCCCAATGACCAATTCCTCATGCTGCCCACAAACTCCGAATCGCAGGCATTGGACATTGGGCATTCATTGGACATTGGACATTGGACATTGGACATTTCAGTTCTCCTCCTGATCGCGCTTGGTCACATGCATGAAGATGTCCTCCAGCGAATGCCGGGCCCGGGTCAGCTCGCGGAGCTGCCAGCCGCGCGCCTTGGCCAGATCGAAGATTTGCGGGCGCAGATCCACGCCCGCGCGCGGGGTGAGCGAGCAGCGGTGGAAATTGCCCTCGGCGGCGGCGATGTCGAAGTGCTCGACCTCCGCCATGTGCTCCCACGCCTCGCGCAGGTCGGGCACCGGCGCGCACAACTCGGCGATGACCTGCTGGCCGGCGCTCATCTTGCGCTGCAGTTCGTCCATCGTGCCGCTCTCCCGGATCGCTCCCTGATGGATGATGATGACCCGCGTGCAGGTCAGCTCCACCTCCGGCAGCAGATGCGAGGAGATGAAGACCGTGCGGTCCCTGCTCACGTCCTTGATGAGCTGCCGCACCGTGCGCGTGAGGTGGGCGTCCAGGTTCTTGGTCGGCTCGTCGAGGATGATGAGTTCCGGCTCGTGCACGAGCGCGTCCGCGAGGCCGACCCGTTGCCGATAGCCGCCGGAGAGGGTGCCGATGACCCGGTTGGCCACGTCCCCCAGGCCGCATTGCTCGGTGACGATGTCCACGCGCTCGCGGCTGCGCGTGACGCTCAGGCCCTTGAGCCGGGCGCGGAACTTCAGGTATTCGCGCACGCGCATGTCAATGTGGAGCGGGTTGCCCTCCGGCATGTAACCGATGCGGCGGCGCACCTCGTCCGCCTGCGTGAACACGTCGAAGCCCGCCACGCGGGCCGTGCCCGAAGTGGCTGGCATGAAGCACGAGAGCATCCGCATGGTGGTCGTCTTCCCCGCGCCGTTCTGGCCGAGGAAGCCCACAATCTCGCCACGTTTCACCGTGAAGGTCAGGTCACGGACCGCGGCCCGGCCGCCATAGCGCTTGGTGAGGTTCTCGACCTCGATCATCGGGGAGGCGCTCATGCGATCAATGCCCAATGATCAATGCCCAATGACCAATGAATGACCAAGCACCAATGCCCAACGAGCGGGGGGGCGCCGATGCGCCGGGCATTGGGCATTGGACATTCATTGGTCATTGAAAAATGGGCGCTGGTCATTGTGCTTTTGTGAACCGGCTGGCCCGTTCCACCTTGGCCACCCGCAGTGCGAAGCCGGCATACCAGACTTCGCGGCCGAGCCGTTGCGCGACCTGGTGCTCGGCGTGCTGCTTCCAGCGGGCGATGGCCGGCTCGTTCTCCCAATAGGACACCGTGATGCCCGCGCCATCCGCCCCGCGCACGCTTTCGACCCCCAGGAAACCCGGCTGCTGCGCCGCAAGCTGAACCATCTTCTCCGCCATCAGCCCGTAGCCGCGCTCGCCCTCCGTCCGCGCGGAGGTGAAGATGACCGCGTAATAGGGCGGCTCCGGCGTCGTGGCGATGGGCGAGGCGCTCATTTCAGTTTCACCGGCACGCTGCCCTCGCGGAAGCCGCCAAAGCTTCCCCGCTTGGGCGGCGCGATCACGTTCAGTCGCGCCACCTCGCCCGTCCGCTTCGCGTGCAGGGCACGGCCCAGCTCCACGAGGTCGCGCACCGGCTGGTTGTCCACGCCCCGGATGACGAAGAACCGCTCCAGCTTGGCCTCGGCGGCGGGCGAATCCTTGTCCACCTCGGTGAGGACGAAGCCGCCGTAGAAGGGGAACCCCATGCTGACGGCCTGGTCGCGGGTCAGTTCGGACACCTGGGCGCCGAGCTTCTGCCGCACGAGGTCGGCGTTGAAGAAATCCCGTTCTGGAGTGAGCCGCACCGACAAGGTCTGCTGCGCTCCGGCCCGGCGGATCAGCAGCGACACCGGCTTCTCCGACCCGGAAGCGTTCAGTTCGCGCATGAACTCGATGAAGTTGCGCGGGGTTTTGCCGGTGACCTGAAGGATGGTGTCGCCCACGCGCAGGCCGCCCTTGTCCGCCGGGCTGGCGGCCTCGACGGCGGTCACTTCCAGCAGGCTCGCGCCGGAGCGCACCCGGGCGCCAAACCACAGCGCCTTCGTGCCCTCGGGCGTGAAGTAGCGCGAGAGCGACTCGTTGACGCGCTTGATCGGGATGGCAAAGCCGATGCCCTGCCCCTCGCGATAGACGGCGACATTGAGGCCGATGAGTTCGCCACGCACGTTGATGAGCGGGCCGCCGGAGTTGCCGGGGTTGATGGCCGCGTCCGTCTGGAGCCAGTCGGCCACGTCCAGCGGGCTGTCCTCGCGCGCCGGGCGGCGGGACTTGGAACTGAGAATGCCCTTGCTCACCGAGCCACCCAGCCCGAAGGGATTGCCGAGCGTGATGACTGTCTCGCCGAGCAGCAGGTCGTCGTCACCGGCGAAGCGCACCGGCGTGAACTTGTCGCCGTCCTTGCCCTTGATCTTGAGCAGGGCCACATCGGTCTTGGTGGCGCCGGTCACCCGCTCCGCCTCGAGTTCGCGCCCGTCCATGAGCTTCACCCAGATTCGTTTCGCGCCCCGGACCACATGCTCGTTGGTCAGCACGTAGCCGTTCTCGTCCATGATGACGCCGGAACCGACGCTGGACGGGACTTCCTCCAACTGGGGCTGCACCCGGTAGCCGAAGAACTCCGCGCGCCAGCGGAAGTAGGGATCGGTGCTGTCCACGACGGTCGTGGTGGCGATGTTGACGACGCTGGGCATGACGCGCTCGACGGCGGCGACGGTGGCGTCCCGCCGCACATCCACCGTCTGCGCGCCGGCGGCGAGCAGGGCGGCGGCCCCGAGCGCGAGCGCCAGGCCCGCCACCCGGCGGCGCGGGAAGGAAAATGACCGGATTCCATTCATGCCGACACAGACAGCGCAGTTTCCCACATGTTCAAGCGTGCGCCGCTCGGTTCCTGCGGGGATGACATCGCCACAGGAAGCGAGTTGCGGCGGAAGCTGCGCTGGAATGTTTGCCGCACGCGCGGGGATAAAGCAACCGCAAGGTGCCAGACGGCCTAAGAAAGGGCGGATCCATGCACTACCCCGGGTTCGCTCCGCCGGGCAAGCGAGGACGCTTGCGGCACGGCCGGCCGGAGGCCGGCGCTACGTAGCACCCGCGTCCCGCAGTTCAAACTCCGGCGTCCCGAATCAATGCACCCCGATGCGTGGGCACAGCTCCTTCAACTCGCAGCCGGCGCAGTCCGGCTTGCGCGCCTCGCAGCGCCGCCGGCCGTGCCAGATGAGCCAGTGGCTGAAGAGCGTCCACTGCTCGCGGGGCACGAGTTTCATCAGGTCCGCCTCGATGCGCTCCGGGGTTTTCTGCCGCGTGAGCCCCAGGCGCTGGGAGAGGCGGGAGACGTGCGTGTCCACCACCACGCCCACGTTGAGGTTGAAGGCGTTCCCCAGCACCACGTTCGCCGTCTTGCGGCCCGCGCCGTCGAGCGCGGTGAGTTCGTCCATGGTGCGCGGCACCTCGCCGCCGTGCCGCTCGACGAGCTTGCGGCAGCAGGCCTGGATGTTCTTCGCCTTGTTCCGGTAGAAGCCGGTGCTCTTCACCGCCTGCTCCAGTTCCGCCAGCGGTGCGTTCGCAAACTCCTGTGCGCTGCGATAGCGCGCGAACAGCCGGGCGGTGACCAGGTTTACCTGCCGGTCCGTGCATTGCGCGGAGAGGATGGTGGCGAGGAGCAGTTCGACCGGGTTCGTGTAGTTCAGTTCGCAGTGCGCCTCGGGGTAGGTGTGCTGCAACACGGCGATGATTTCCCCGGTTCGGCGTGCTCTGGCCGCAGTTGATTCCCGTGACATTATTGTGGGCGCGCAGCGTAGTGCCCGTGCCGCCTGCGTCAATGCAGCGCGCTGACCATCACCAACACCCCGGCGTGGCAGTTGGGGGACGGGGCGCGCCGTATTCGTCCGTCCGGGCACGAATTCAGCCCCGGCCAGAAAGTTCGGTCCCGTGGTCCATGGCGATTTTGCATCCAAATTTCACTTGCACTGGACCGCTTGAGTTCGTAGTAATGCCCACGATTAGTCGAATGACAGATCGCAGTTCTAAAGTCTCGCATGGATAACCCTCAAAAGGAGAGGGCGCTTTGAGTCGCCCTTTTGCCCCCCGCACCCCTCCCGCGCCGGCCTATCGAATCAACGGGAAGATTCGTGCCCGCGACGTCCGTGTCATCGGACCCGACGGCGCGCAGATCGGCGTCATCACTTTGCCCGAGGCGCTCACCCTCGCCCGGCAGCATGCCGTGGACTTGGTGGAGATCGCGCCCAACGCGGTGCCGCCGGTGTGCCGGCTGGTGGACTTCGGCAAGTTTCGTTACGAGCAGTCCAAGAAAGAGAAGGACTCGAAGAAGCACCAGCACGCCAACAAGGTCAAGGAGGTGCAGCTCAGCCCGAACATTGACCCGCACGACTTCGGCGTGAAGCTGGCGCACGCGATTGACTTCATGTGCGAGGACATGAAGGTCAAGGTCCAGCTCCGCTTCCGCGGCCGCGAGATGGCGCACAAGGAGATCGGCCAGCAGGTCGTCGAGCGCTTCCTCAAGGAATCCGCCCCATGGGGCCATCCTGATTTCTCCCCCAAGCTGATGGGCAAGACCATCAACGTGATGATCAGCCCGCACCCGCGCAACAAGCGGGCCAAGCATCCCACGAAGAACGAGCAGGGCGAACTGGAGGGCGTGGTCGAGACGCACGAACCCATCGCCAAGCCGATCATCCACGATGCGCCGATGCCGGCCGCATCGGCCCCGGCCAAGCCGGCCGCCGGCGGGTTCGGCAACACGCCGTTCAACGGCATTGATCTGAACGGTCGCCCGGGCTGAGCCGCAGGTTTGGAGTCCCGCCTTCAGGCGGCGCGGCGTCCGAAGGTCGGTGGGCTGGCTTTTAGGACAGCCACGGCCTTCGCCGATATCTGCCACTCGTAGTTGCTTCCTCCGTTCTTGCGGAGCGCGGTTGTGTCGCGAAGGCCAGCCGCAGCGGCTGTGCGGACTCCGTTGAGGAATTCGGATACCACCCGGCACTCGAGCGTTGCTGCGGCTGATCCCGCGCCGAGCGGGCCACTGCCGCGCTCCGCGGCAGGAGCGCGCGGGAAAATGGCTTGTCGGCCCCGGTCCGAAGAGGATCATCCGCCCATGCAAATCCACTCCCTTCGCCAGTCCTTGCTGCTGGTCATGCTCCTGGCCCCAGCTTTGCTCGGCCACGCGCAGAACGCCAAGCCCTCGACCAACTACGTCCTGACCGTCACCCCGGACCGCCCCGCCGCGCTCTATCAGTCCGGCGAGCCGGTCACTTTCAAGCTGCTCCTGACGCTCGACAAGCAGGCTGTCCCCGACGCGGAGGTGCAGTGGACCCTCACCAAGGACGGCATGCCCCCGACGACCAGCGGCACGGCCAAGCTGGTGAACGGCACCGCCACCGTGACCGGCATGCTGGACGAGCCGGGCTTCCTCTTGTGCCGCGCAACCTTCAACGGGCCTGAGAAGAAAACCTGGACCAGCCTCGGCGGTGCGGGCGTTGATCCCACGAAGATCAAGCCGAGCCAGCCGGTGCCCGCGGACTTTGACGAGTTCTGGGCCGCGCAGAAGCAGCAGCTTGCCGGTGTGCCGGTCAAGCCGCGCCTCACCCCGGTCAAGTCACCGCAGGCCGGGACCGTGGCCTTTGACCTGCAGGCCGAGGCCATCGGCGCCCCGGTGTCCGGCTACTTCGTGACTCCGGAAAAGGCCCAGGCCAAAAGCCTGCCCATCATCCTGCTGGTCCACGGTGCGGGCGTGCGCAGTTCAAGCCTCGCGGGCGCGGCGGGCTGGGCGAAGCAGGGCTTCCTCGCGATGGACATCAACGCCCACGGCCTCCCGAATGGCAAACCGGACCAGTTCTACACCGAACTGGCCGCCGGTGAACTCAAGGACTACCGCACGCGGGGCCGCGAGTCGCGCGACACGGTCTATTTTCGCAGCATGTTTCTGCGGCTGGTGCGCGCGCTGGACTTTCTCACCGCGCAGCCCGAGTGGGATGGCCGGACGGTCGTGGTTTATGGTGCGAGCCAGGGCGGCTACCAGGCCATTGTCGCCGCCGGACTGGACGCCCGCGTGACGTTCCTGGCCGCCGGTGTCCCGGCGGGCTGCGATCATACCGGCATCCTGGTCAACCGCATCAATGGCTGGCCGAAGTTCATCCCCAGCCCCGCGCCGGAGCCGCCCGATGCGAAGGTCGTGGCCGCCGTCCGCTATTACGATGCGATGAACTTCGCCACGCGCACCAAGGCGGGCGCGGTTTTCACCGTCGGATTCATTGACACCACCTGTCCGCCCACCAGCGTTTACGCGGCCTACAACAACCTCAGCGGGAAGAAAAGCATCCACCACGATCCGGATGCCGGCCACACGAGCACTCCGAAAGCCAGCGAGGCCATGCGCAAGGCCGTGCTGGAGCATGTCAAGGCGATGCAGGGGACGAAGTAAGCGGGATAAACCGAGGGGGGATAAAAAACGATCCGGGCAGCAGACGCCAAGGAGGTGGGGGTGGGGAACCCCTCTGAAGAAACGTGCTGCCGCCCGGACCAAAGCTTCAAATAACTGGTCAATAAATAAGACACCCCCGGGGGATGTCAATGGCTAAGATACATTTTTCAGCAAAAATTGTAGCCACCCTCCGCCCAGCCCAACGCAGGCATGGAAACGGAAAAAGGGTTCACCGGGAGGTCTGCGGCCACCCTCATCTCAGGACGGGCTTCAAGGCGGACAGCACCTCCGGCACATTGGTCTCATTCAGGGATTGCTCGGCAAACCTCGCCTTCACCTTCGCCCCGTCGGTCACCACCGTGGTGACAAACGCCCGGTCGTTGAGCGCCCACCCGTTGGGTCCGAGTTTGTCTTCGGTGTAGAGGGCCAGGGTGGTGCACTCGAACTTCAGGGACTGCTGCACTTTGGGCAGATACTCGCGCTGCTTCTCGACTTCGTCCGTCAGCCACACCGCGACGACGTGCGTGTCCCTGCCCAGTTCCGCGAGCGCCTTGTCGAGGGTCTTGAGATAACGTGCGATGGGGCGGTCGAACTTGTCCGCGCGGATGAAGACATAGACCGTCGGTTTGGCCTTGCGCGCGGTGGTGAACGTGACTTTCTTCCCCGCCTCGTCTCCCGTGATGGCCTCCGCCTTCAACTCCGGCAGCACGCTGTCCACCGCCGGCCCGGACTCGATTGCAGCATGGGCGAACTGGAGGGCGAGCGCCAGGACGGCCAAGGGAAGGGCGACGCGCAGCATAGGGGCGAATGGTTGAAGTTTGGCTGTCCGGCATGGATTCGAACCATGACAAAGGCCTCCAAAGGGCCTTGTGCTACCATTACACCACCGGACAAGCCGTGGCGGGAACCTAGCGAACCGACGCGGCGGCGCAAAGGATTTTTGGTTCCGCTGCCGTATCCTCCGCGTGGCGGAAGGCTGATACGTCCCGCCTTTGGCTGCGGGTGACACCCGGGAACAGGGTCGAGTCGCCGCACTGCCAATCATGGAACCACGCTCGACGCTGCCCCGTTCGGCGCTTAGTCTGGGCGCAGTGCACGAGATCGCATTCCAAATCGGCAGCCTGACGGTCCACTGGTATGGCATCTTGGTGGCGGCCGGGTTCATGGCCGGCTACTGGACCGCCCAGCGGCGCGGTCTGCGCGACGGCCTCTCCCCGGATGCGGTGGCGGACGTGGTGTTCTGGCTGTTCCTCGGCGGCATCGTCGGCGCGCGGATTCTCTTCGTGATCAGCTACTGGCGCGAGGAGTTCGCGGACGAGCCGTGGACGAAGGTGTTTACCACCCGCAGCGGGTTCGTGTTTTACGGCGGGCTGATCGGGGCGACCATCTGCGGCATCCTCTTCGCGCGCTGGAAGAAGCTGCCGGTCTGGAAGCTGGCCGATGCGCTGGTGCCCAGCGTGGCCCTCGGCCACGCGCTGGGGCGGCTCGGATGCTTCATGACGGGGTGCTGCCACGGGCGCGTGTGCGATCTGCCGTGGGCCGTGCATTTCCCGGCGGATCATGTGACCAAGGGCGCGGGCGTGCACCCCACCCAGCTCTATGAATCCGGCCTGAACCTCGTGCTCTACGGCGTGCTGGCGTGGCTGTATCGGCGGAAGAAGTTCGACGGCCAGATCTTCGCGATCTACCTCATGGCCTATGCGCCGGTGCGCGCCTTGGTGGAAAACTTCCGGGGCGACTACTCGCCGACGAAGTTCATCGGCCCGCTGTCGCCGGGGCAGATCGTGAGCATCGGCATCTTCGCGGCAGGGGCGGGATTCTACTACTGGTTCAATTCTGGCGGCGGGCAGAGTCTCAAGTCCAATGTTGCCAAAGTTCAAGGTCTGGAGCCGAAGCCCAAGTGAAGGCTGAATCAAATGCTTGCCCGCGGATGGCACGAATGATGACCCAGATTTTCCTTAAAGATTTGGGACGGAAAAAGATGGTGAATGAAGTTGGTCATCCACGGATGGACACGGATGCACACGAATTTGAAAAGCAGCCGCAGAGCTGGCCCGCGAATCACGCGAAGGCACGCGAATCTGGGAGTTCCCGAAGTTCTATCGGCTGGTCGTCATGGTCGTTTTTCGCGTCCATTCGCGTGTTTCGCGGGCGGTCTCCCTCTTTGTCCCTCCGTGCGCATCCGGGGTTGAATTTCCTCCGCTTCCTGCCTTCATCTGTCCCGAATTTTTGGGAAATCCGTGTTATCCGCGTGATCCGCGGGCATGCTGCCCTTTCATGACCGAGCGTTCCGAAACGTTTACCATCGAGTTCACGCTGCCCAGCGAGCGGCTGGACCGCTTTTTGCACACCCGCTATCCGGCGGCCTCGCGCAGCGCACTCCAGCGCCTCATCGAGGAGGGGGAGATCACCGTGGACGACGAGGTGGTGAAGCCCACCCATGTCCCGCACGCCGGCGAGGTGGTGCATGTCAACTGGCCCGGGCCGCGCCCGGACAAGGCGGAGCCCGAGGACATCCCCATCGCCGTGCTCTACGAGGATGAGTCGCTGCTTGTTGTGAACAAGACGCCGGACATCGCCGTGCATCCCGGCAACGGCCATGAGCGTCACACGTTGGTCAATGCGCTGCTGCATCACTGCAAGGGCCAGCTCAGCGGCATCGGCGGCGTGGCCCGGCCTGGCATCGTGCATCGGCTGGACCTGGAGACAAGCGGCTGCATGGTCGTGGCGAAGAACGACGTGGTCCACACGGCGCTCTCCGAGCAGTTCGCGCAGCGCGAGGTGGTGAAGGTCTATCACGCGCTGGTCTGCGGGGCGCCGACCAAGAACGCGGGGGAGATCAAAGTGGCCATCGCGCGCCACGTCACGCACCGCAAGCGCATGGCTGCGACCGAGGGCGGCGGGCGTTCGGCGTGGACGAGCTACGCGGTGGTGCGCCGGATGAAGGCCGCGAGCCTGGTGCATTGCACGTTGCACACGGGCCGCACGCATCAGATCCGCGTCCACATGGAGCACCTGGGCTATCCGCTGGTGGGCGACTCGATCTACGGCAAGAAACAGAATGCCAAGCTCGTGGAGCTCACCGGGTTCCAGGCCCCGCGCCAGATGCTGCACGCGGCGAAGCTGGGCTTCACGCATCCCAAGACGGGCCAGATGATCACGTTCGAGGCGCCCTGGCCGGAGGACTTCGCGGCGGCGGTGGCGACGTTGAGCTGAAGCGATGGCCAGGATTGACTTACGCGAAAAGGGCAACGGACGCGAAGGCAGCCTCGCCCTGCCGGGCACCCCGCACCCCGCTCCTTCCTCGCGGGGAGCGGGAGCCAAAGCGCATCGTGTTCCGGTTGACCGGCTCGCGCACGAGCGGGAACTGCTGGCCGGAGGCATCACGCTGCTGGCCGGTCTCGACGAGGCGGGCCGTGGTCCGCTGGCCGGGCCGGTCGTGGCGGCGGCGGTGATGTTTCCGGTTGAATGGCTGCAGGGGGAATTCCCGTCCGAGCTGGCCAAATTGAACGACTCGAAGCAGCTCACCGAGGCGCAGCGGGAACACTATTTCACCTGGCTCACCGCCCGCACGGAAGTCCGCTATGCCATCGCGGAGGCGAATCCCGAATTGATTGATCGCATCAACATCCTGCAGGCCACGCACCGCGCCATGAACGACGCGCTGGCCCGGCTCACGCCGTCGCCGGTGCATGTCCTCGTGGACGGCTTGCGCGTGAAGTCCCTGCGCTTCCCGCAGACGCCGCTGGTGAAGGGCGACGCGCGCAGCTACTCCATCGCCGCCGCCAGTGTGCTGGCCAAGGTGACGCGCGACCGGCAGATGGTGGCGTTCGACCGCGAGTTCCCCGGCTACGGCTTCGCGGAGCACAAGGGCTACGGCACCCCGGCGCACCTGGCGGCGATTGCACGCCTCGGTGCGTGCCCCATCCATCGGCGGAGCTTCGCGCCGTTGAAGGCGGAGCAGGGGGAGTTGTTTGCGGAGGGAAAGCGATGAGTAAACTTAGCCGCGTGCTGCGTGCTGCGTGTTGCGTGCCCGGCCTAGACCGGTGGCTACGAGTTGGTTTTGCCCAACACGCAACACGCAGCACGCAACACGGCTCCGAATGAAGAAGCTCTGGCAAAAGCTCAAGGCCCTTGCGGCCACCGACCAGCCCGAGCACCTCCGGCGCGGCAAGCTGGGGGAGCGCGCTGCCAAGGCGCATTTGCAGGCGCACGGTTTGAAATACCTTGCCGCGAACTTCCGTTCCACGCGCGGCGAGATTGACCTCGTCTTCCGGGATCATGACTGCCTCGTGTTCGTCGAGGTGAAGACGCGCTCCTCCGAGTCCTGGGCGCGTCCCGCCGCCGCCGTGAATGCCCGCAAGAAGCGGCTGCTCTCCCAGGCCGCCATGGATTACCTCCGGCTGCTCAAGGACCCGCAGGTGAAGCTGCGCTTCGACATCGTTGAGGTGCTGCTGACGGACGGCGAGGTGCGGGAGGTGCGGCACCTGTCGAACACCTTCGCGCTCTCGCCGCCGTATCGGCACGGCTGAGGCGTGGCCGCAGCCAACGCTTTCCGCCCTGCCAGCCGGCCTTCGCAGACAGGAAAAACTGGGCCGCCGCCGATAAAGCATTGAAACTGCGCCGGAATGCTGGCGTCTATTCCGCGCACTCGTTGACATGCCATAACGATTTGGTCACGCAAGCCGGACAACTTCAGCGCCCGCTGGGCGCGACGCGGCGCGGGACGGCGGCAGCGCCGTCTCGCGGATGGACGTTCGTGCAGACGCTCGCCTGCCTGCTCGCGCTGCTGACCGGCGGGTGCTCGGCCAAGCACTACCGTGCCCAGGCGGACAAGGACGTCCATGGCATCCTCAACGGAAAGGAGCGGCTGCTCTTCGGCCAGACGAACGCCTTCACCATCAACACCCCCTGGTCCCAGCGCGACCCCAAGGACATTCGTTGGGAGAAACTTCTGGGCGAGCGCAAGGGGGGCAGCGGCCGACGGGTCATCACGCTGGATGACGCGCTCAAGCTCGCGGTGGCGCACAACCGCATCTATCAGTTTCAGAAGGAAAAGCTCTACCTGACGGCGCTCACGCTTACGAGTGAGCGCCACCGCTTTGCCGTGCTCCCGCTCGGCACGCTGGGTGCCGGGGTCGAGCGGGAGACCGGCGGCGATGCGAGCGTGAGCGGCGGCGGGAGCCTCAGCTTCTCGCAACTGCTGCAGAGCGGCGGGACCATCAGCGGCCATCTGGCCAACGATCTGTTGCGCTACTTCACCGGCAACCCGGGCAACCAAATGCAGACCGTGATGTCCCTGAATTTCACGCAGCCGCTGCTGCGCGGATCGGGAGCGGACGTGGTGGCGGAGACGCTGCGGCAGGCGGAGCGCGACGTCATCTACGAGCTGCGCGCCTACGCGCTCTTCCAGCAGACCTTTGCAGTGGACATCGTCACCACCTACTACCGCCTGCTCCAGCGCAAGGACACGGTGCGCAACGCCTACAACAATTACATCAAGCTCGTGACGATCCGCGAGCTGCTCGAGGCCCAGTGGCGGGCCGAACGGCGGGCACGCTTCGAGGTGGACCAGGCGCAGCAGGAGGAACTCAAGGGCAAGAGCGCCTACATCGGCTCGGTGGAGGCCTATCAAACTGCGCTGGACCAGTTCAAGATCACGCTCGGCCTGCCGCTGGGCGTGGAGCTGGCGCTGGATGACGCGGTGCTTGACGCCTTGAAGCAGGCCGGATTGCTGCCGGTTGAAACCAGCGAGGACGCCGCCTTCGCCGCCGCCGTGGAGCGCAAACTGGATCTACTCAACGAAATTGACCGCTTTGAGGACAGCAAGCGGCAGGTCGTGGTCGCCGCGGACAGCCTGAGAGCCGACTTGCGGTTCGTCACCACCGCCTCGCTCCGGGACAGCCGGGTGGACTACCATAACTTCAGCATCTCCCAGTTTACCTCCAGCGCCGGATTGCAACTGGATCTGCCTTTTGACCGCCTGCTCCAGCGCAACACCTACCGGAGTTCGCTCATCCGCTTTGAACGCACGCTCCGCACGCTGGCCCTGACCTTGGACACGAGCCGTGACGCGGTGCGGCAGGGCCTGCGCAACCTCGAACAGTTGCAGCAGAACTACGTCATCCAGACCAACGCCCTGGCGCTGGCCGACCAGCGTGTCAATGCTTCCAGCATCCTCCTTCAGGCTGGGCGGGCGCAGATCCGCGACCAGCTCGAGGCGCAGACGGCGCAGGTGCAGGCGCAGAACGCCGTGACCCAGGTGCTGGTGGACTACCTGGCCACGCGGCTGAAGTTTCTGGTGGATGTGGGGTCTTTGCGAACCGAGGGCGGGAACTGGTGGCTTCTGCCGCAGCCCCTGCCTGCCGCCACCACCCCGTCGCCAAAACGCAAACCGGACGGCAGCGGGGACGCCGTCGCGCCGCCAGACAAAGTATTTGGAAACTGACCGATGACCCGACTCTTGCAATTCATCCGCCAGCGGCCCGTGTGGCTGCTGTTGTTCGTCATCGCCGTCATCGCCGTCGGGTCCTGGGCGTTCCGGTCCCGCAAACCGGTCACGCAGGTGAACAGCTACTACACCGTCAAGCGGGGGGACTTCCTCGTCTCGCTCGTCGAGGGCGGCACCTTGCGCGCCGTGCAGGAGCTGATCATCCGCAACGAACTGGAGGGTGGCACCACCATCGTCAGCGTCGTCCCCGAGGGCACGACCGTGAAGCAGGGCGACCTGCTCGTGGAACTGGATTCCTCCAGCCTCAAGGAGAAGATCGCGAACCAGGAGGTCTCCGTGCAGAACGCCGAGGGCTCCTACAGCAAGGCCAAGGAAGACCTCGAGATTCAGAAGCTCACCATGGACGCGGCCGTGAAGGACGCCCTGCTCAAGGTGGAGTTCGCCATCTCCGACCTGGAGAAATACAAGGAAGGCGACTGGCCCCAGCAGCGCCGCGCCATCGAGGCCCGCATCACCATCGCGCAGGAAGAGACCCAGCGTGCCCAGGACCGGCTCAACTGGACCAAGACGCTGGAGTCCAAGGGCTACGCCACCAAGGACGAGCTGAAGGCCGACCTGCTCACCGTCAAGCGCCAGGAAATCAGCATCGCGCAGGCCGACGAAGAACTGCGCCTCGCCACGAAATACACCTATCCCAAGTCCGTCCGGCAGCTTGAGGCCGCCCTGGACACCGCCCGGCTCACGCTCCTCCAGGTCAAGCAGAAGGCCACCTCCACCATCAAATCCTACGAGGCGGACGTGAACACCAAGCTCAACTCGTTCGAGCTGCAGCGCGACCGCCTCGCGGAAATGAAGAAGCAGCTCGAACTGACCAAGATTTACGCGCCAAAGGAAGGCCTCGTCGTCTATGCCACCGGCAGTTCCAGCGGCAGCGGCATCCTCATCGAGCAGGGCGCGAACATCCGGCAGAAGCAGGATCTCATCAAGCTCCCGGACGTGACCCAGATGATGATCGAGATCCGCGTCCACGAGTCGCACGTCCGCCAGGTGAAGCCCAACCTCGGCGCCTATGTGACGATTGATTCCCTCCCGGACAAGCAGTTCACCGGCGTCGTCCGAAAGGTCGCCGTGCTGCCCGACACTTCCAGCCGCTATTACAACCCGAACATGAAGGTTTACACGACCGAGGTCTGGATCAATGAGACGCTCAGCGACATCAAGCCCGGCGTCTCCGGTCGCGCGGAGATCGTCGTCACCAACCTTCAGCAGGTGATCACCGTGCCCATCCAGGCGGTCACCACCGTCAAGGGCCAGCAGGTCTGCTTCGTGCAGCGGGGCGAGAAGGATCTGCCGCTGCCGGTGGAGGTCGGGATGTTCAACGACCGCCTGATCGAAATCCGCAAGGGCCTGCAGGAGGGCGACCGCGTCCTGCTCTCCGCGCTGGCCAACAGCGACACCATTTCACTCGATGGCTCCGTCCTCAATCGCGAGGAGGACGGCACCAACCGCCCGCTGCCCAAGCTTCCGCCACCGACTGCTTTCCCAGTCAAGAGCACCCAGACGGACAAGTTGCCACCTGGCGTCCGCCAGTCCGCCGGCGGCGGGTCCGGCAAGGGTTCCGAGGCCCCCACGCGGTCCGAGCGGCCGGCCAAGACGGAGAAGGCCGAGAAGCCCGCCCGCAGCACCACCGGCCCATGAGCGAGCGCGCCATCATCCGCATCGAAAAGCTCGAGAAGCTTTACCGGATGGGCGATGTCGAGGTGCGTGCCCTCCGCGGGGTGGACCTGGCCATTTACCCGGGCGAATATGTTGCCATCATGGGCGCGTCCGGCTCCGGCAAGTCCACCCTGCTTAATGTCCTGGGCTGCCTCGACCGGCCCAGCGCCGGGAAGTATTATCTCGGGGGCGAGGACGTCGCGACCATGGATGACGACGCGCTCTCCGCCTTTCGCGGGCGCACGCTCGGCTTCGTCTTTCAGAGCTACAATCTCATCCAGCAGCTTACAGTCATCGAGAACATCCATGTTCCGCTCTTTTATCAGGGCAAGGATCTTTCCACCTGCCAGGAGCACTGCGAGCGTCTGGCGATCATGGTCGGACTCGCGGACCGTCTCGACCACCGGCCCAAGCAGCTTTCCGGCGGTCAGCAGCAGCGCGTGGCCATCGCCCGCTCACTGGTGAACGACCCGCTGCTGATCCTTGCCGACGAGCCGACCGGCAATCTCGACTCCAAGACCGGCGTGGAAATCCTCGACACCTTTGACCGCCTCAATGCGGAGGGCAAAACCATCGTCCTGGTCACGCACGGCGACGAGGTCGCTGCCCGGGCTCAGCGGGTGATCCACATGAAAGACGGCGTGATCGCCCGCGAAGTCATCAACCGCCCCCGCCGCACCGTCGCCCCGGCGCTGGTGCCGCAGGTAATGCCGGCCTGATCTCCGCTCGGAGTCCCGGCTTCAGCCGGTGGAACGGTGTGAATCTCCAGTGCTTATCGCGCGCCGAGTCTTGGATTCCAGCGCAGATCGGTCTGCCGGCTGCAAGCCGGCGAAACGGCAGACTACAAGTCTGCGCTACAAGAAATCGAGTTGCTCCCTTTGTTCTCCGTGCGCCCTTTCGCCACCAGTTCAACTTCCGTTTGCGGCTCAATCCAACGCGATCTGGCCGCTTACCACGCGGGCATAGTAGCCGCCCTTGGCCACCAGTTCCTCGTGCGTGCCGGCCTCGCTCACACGGCCGTCTTCCAGCACCAGGATCTGGTCCAGGTTGCGGATGGTCGAGAGCCGGTGCGCCACGATGATGGTGGTGCGCCCGCGCATGAGGCGCTTGAGGCTCTCCACTACGAGGGCTTCGCTCTCGCCATCGAGGGCGCTCGTGGGCTCGTCGAGCAGGAGGATGGGCGCGTCCTTGAGGAAGGCGCGGGCGAGGTTGAGGCGCTGGCGTTCGCCGACGCTCAGGCGGGCCGCGCCGTCGCCGACCACGGTGTCGTATTTCTGCGGCAACTTCTCAATATAGACATGGGCATTGGCCGCCTTCGCCGCCGCCTCGATCTCTGCCCGTGTCGCCCCGGGGCGGCCGTAGGCGATGTTCTCGGCGATGCTTGTGGGCAGCAGGATCGGTTCCTGTAGGACGATCGCGACATTCGCGCGCAGGTCACGGACCCGGAGGGAACGCAGGTCCGCACCGTCGAGCTGGATCGTGCCGCCGGTGGGATCGAAGAAGCGCGGCACGAGGTTGAGCAACGTCGTCTTGCCCACGCCGCTCGGCCCGATGATGGCAACGGACTGCCCCGGGGCGAGGGTGAAACTGACGCCGCGCAGAATCTCGCGGTCCTCGGAGTAGCGGAAGGCGACGGAGGAGAAGGTGAGTTCGCCTTTGAGTTCGAGGGCGTTCGACGGGTTGCGTGCTGCGTGTTGCGTATTGGGGACGGACGCAGCAGCCGGTTTTGTCACGCACCACGCACCACGCACCACGGCCCTCGCCCCCGGCGCATCCTTGACCTCCTCCGGCGTGTCGAGAATCTCAAATACCCGCTTCGCGCCGACGCTGGCGTTGGAGACCGTTGCGCCCACGTGGGAGAGCTGGTTGAGCGGTTCGTAGAACTGGCCGAGGTAGGTGAGGAAGACCAGCAGTTCGCCCACGGTCAGCTTGCCCTGCAACACCTGGTCCGTGCCGAGCCAGAGAATCCCCGCCGCGCCGAGCCCCAGCACGGCGGTGACGGCACACCAATAGGCGACCTCCCACCCGTGCTGCGCGAGCCGGCGGACCTGGGCCTGCTCGGTGTGCGTGCCGAACCGCTCGGATTCATGCTCCTCGCGCGTGTAGCTCTGCACCAACGGCAGGGTGGCGATGCTCTGCTGCACGAGCGACGTCACCTGGCTGTCGGCCTGCTGTGCCGTGGTTCCCTGCTCGGTCATGCGCTGGCTGAAGACCCGGATCACCAGCACGAGCAGCGGCACGGTGGCGAGGGCGACGAGCGTGAGGCGTCCGTTCAACTGAGCCATCACCAGCACCATCAGCACGAAGGAAAGTGCGGCGCTGGCCGTGGTCATCATGCCCTGCTGGAAGAGCGTCTGGAACGAATAGGTGTCCCACGCCGCGCGATGGATCAGGTCGCCCGTGTTGCGGCCCTGATGGAAGCGGAGCGAGAGGCGCTGGAGCTTGTCGAAGACTTCATTGCGCACGCGCCGCAGGCCGCTGAGACCAATGGCGATGGCTTGGTAATTTTGGACCGCGTTCAAGCCGCCTTGGGCCAGCGTCACGATGAGCAGGCACACCGCGAAGGGAAAGGCGTTGACCAGCGCTTCCTGCACACCGGCGGCCTGACGGAACGTGCCCAAGGCATTGAGCGAGTCCACCACAATGGCGACCGGCCAGGGCTTGAGCAGGTTCGCGCCGATGCCCGCGAGCATGAGCAGCAGCACGCCACCAATCCGCAGCCGTTCAGGGCGGAAAAATGCGAGGGCACGAAGCAGGGTGCTCACGGGATGCGCTGGCGGTCAGATGTTGGCACTACGACACGGAAGACGCCGGGAGCCGCGTCATTCCGGTCCGGCCGGCGTTCGCGTTGGGTGGTCCAGCGTCATCCGCCAGCAACGGTCACGGAGCATGGCCGTCCCGGCAAGCACTTCTTCACTGTGTAAACTCCAAATTCCTAATCCCAAATTCCAAATAAGCTCCAAAATCCAAGTTCCAAACCCGGCCCGGACGCGAAGTCTTGGAATTTGGAGCTTTTGAAACTTGGAGCTTGGGATTTGGAATTTCCGACACGCCTTGAGACCTGATCACGGCCAAAATTCGACCACCTTTTCACAGGGGCGAGGTTGCCCTCACTAACCAGTCGAGCGTAGGTTCCGCCATGCAAACGGAGCGCTACACCGGCGAAGTGGTCTTCATCTACGCCTTCGACGTGGCCTATGACATGGTGCGGCAGCCGGTCAAGGAGCTGCTCGGCCAGCCGGTCGCGCAGTTCAGTGTGGATGCCAGCAAGCGCAGCCCGCGTCAGCTTTCCTTCTACCGGCCACAGATGGTGCGCCTTGCACCGCAGGAACGCATCGGGCCGCTCGGGCCGGTGCGCGTCCACCGGACGATCAAGCTCCTGCCGATCGGGGCCATCAGCATCACCGTCCATGTGCCCTTCGATGTGCAGAACCTGGCCGAACTCGTGGTGTTCCACGACCTTCAGTTCAGCAACGGCTCATTGCACGAAGAGGTCAAACGCCTCGCCGAGCAGGTGCGGAACGAACTGCGCCCATTCTACATCCGCCCGGTCGAGCCGTTGAGCGAGGAGGAGGCCTACACGGTCTTCTGCTTCCAGACCCCGGCTGCGAAGATCCCGGACTTCCGCGCCGAGGACTGGCTGGCCTGTCATCGGCGGGAGGTCGCCTCGTTGCTCACGCAGGAGCACGACGTGCAGCGGCTGTCCGACCAGGAGGTGGAGGAGTCCACCGGCCGGTTCCTGAGCTACTATCACGAGGACATCGTGGTGGCGGACTGGGATGCGGCGGTGCTGGTGGACGAGCCGCGCAACTTCGAGGAGACGCTCTACATCATGGAACTGGCCAACGTGCAGCTTGCCGAATTGGAGGCCTACGACCGCCTGCTGGACGACGCGCTGGAACGCTCCTATCGCGACCTGTCGCACCAGCCGGCCCAGCGTCGGGCCAAGGATGTCATGCGCGAGCTGCGCGAGATCCGGGTGGACATGACGCGCCTCAGCGACGAGCTGTCCAACATCTCGAAGTTCTCCGGTGACTGGCATCTCTCACGCATCTACCAGGCGCTCTCCCTGCGCTTCCACCTGAGCGAATGGCACCGGGGCATTGACGAGAAGCTTCACACGCTCGACGGCCTCTACCAGCTCCTCAAGTCCGACCAGAACAACCGCTGGATGCTCATTCTCGAAATCACCATCGTCCTGCTGTTCGTGGTGGATCTTGTGCTCCTGTTCGTGGGGATGAAGTGATGACCGCGGCCGGAGTCTCCGGTGGGCGGGGATTTCAGGTGTGCGTCACGCGGGGGTCAAGGCACTGAAAGCAGAGCCGAAGACACACGCGCTCCAGACGCTTCGCGCGGCTGCTTGCCTGGCGCGAATTCAGTTCATCGTCCCCACTGCGTGCTCACCCTGCCCGGCAAACGGACATGGTAGATGACCCCATGGTGACGGGTTGGCGGACGGCGTAGCTTGCTCCACTAGCAGGTGGATCAACACGGTGACAGGATACGTCTCGCGCTTATGAACAAGGCAATCTCGGACTGGACTGGCAGGCTCGGCCTGGCGTTATGCACAGTGCTTTTGGGGGCATTGGCTGGATGCGTCGGCTACGTGGACGGACCGCCTCAGCGGACCGTCTATAGACCGCCGCCACCGCCACCACCGCCGTATTACGTGGAGACGCGCGTTGTGGAGCACGATGACTACGTCTATTACCCGAGCTATCAGGTCTATTACAGCAGCACGCGCCGGCACTACATCTACCAGGATGGCCGGGCCTGGGTGACCCGTCCGGCACCACCGAGGGTCTCGGTGGACGTGCTGTTCGCCTCGCCCTCCGTGCGCCTGGATTTCCACGACGCCCCCTCCTTTCACCACTCGACCGTGGTGCGCCAATACCCGCAGCACTGGAAGCCCCCGGGAGGAAATCAAGGCCACCACAACGACCACGATGACCGCAACCCGAAGGGTAAGTCGAAGGGCAACCGGTGACAGCTCCAGGCTCCAAAACCAGCCTCCTTATGCCCACCCAACGTCCATCCCCAGCACCGCCACGCAAACCGGAGCCAGCCGCAAAACGGTCGCGCGGCCTCGCCGGGCTGCTTGCGTTTGGGCTGTGCTGCGGCCTGTTCGTGGGGCCGCCGGGGTGCCGGACGCCGGGGCGTCTGCCCGGGCTTCCACGGCTGGGTTTGGTGGGTGCGCTCGAAGCACCCGCACGGACACGGCCCGGGGTGCAAGTGTGCGCCACCGTTGAACGGCCTGCCGACGTGGACGAGTTACCACTGGCCAAGTCTGTTCATCCGCCAGCGCACTGAGCCGGAACATGCGTTGGGCGGGGTCGGTTTACTTCATCTTCCCCAGCATCTCCAGCAGCGCGGCGAGGATCAGCTCGGACGCCTGTGTTTCGAGGCGGCTCGTGCCGAGCCACGTTTCATAGCCGCCAAGCCGATGGTGCTCCGGCGTGGGCAGGTAGCCGAAGTAGCCGTTGGCGATCTCGATGGTGAAGCTCGGCTTGAACGGGCTGCGCTGCTTCAGCGCGAGGCCGGTCTCCACAAACGTCTCGCAGGGAATCGCCCCGATGCCCACCTCACCCACACGCAGCGCCTGCACGGGAATCTGAATCCGCGCCGGATACTGCGCCATGCCCAGCGTGCGCTCAGCATAGACTTCCTCCAGCGTCGAGGGACGCGGCAACGTCCTCGGTCGCGCGACGATCTGCTTGGCGCGGTCCATTTGTTCGGGCGTCGGTCGGCGCGTGCCGAGATCCAGTTCGCGCAGTTCGCCCTTCAGCGGCACCCAGTCGTGGTAGGTGATGCCCTGCATCGTGTTGAAAGCGACCTGTGCCAAATCGTCGGCCACCAGGCGCATCTTCGCATAGGCGTCCTCCTTCACGCCGGGCTTGGAGAAATCAATGTTGTTGATGTTGCCGCTCGTGCCGTTGCTCATCATCGCGACAAAGGCCGGGCGCTGCCGGTCCGCGCCGAGCAACTGCTGGAGGCGGTCGCAGAACAGCGCGAAGTAATCCGCCGAGATGTGGGCGTTGCCGACCCCGCCGACGTAGTGCAGCGAGTAGTTCGCGAGCACGGCGATGGGCCTGCCCTCGGGCGACTGCACGGCGATGAGGCTGACGTCGGGATCGGTGGGGCCGGAGGGCTTGATGAGGTTCGGGCTGGCGCGAGGCGGATTCATTTTGACGATGTCATTCGTCTCGCCGAAGGGATTCACGCCGACCGTGCCGGGCTGCATATACCAGCGGCGGTTGAAGACGTGGCGCGGCTCCTGGCCCGTGGCCCAGCCGATGCGCGCGGGCGCGAGGTTGTTGATCGCGCGGCGCACGCCGTCCGCGATGCGCCGGGCGACGAACTTTTGATAGTCGTCGAGCGGCGGATTGACAAGGAAGCGGTTCGTGCCGAGCGCGCTGGTGGCGGAGTGCGTGTGGGTGGCGGCCAGGAGCAGGTTCGCGCCGGGCATGCCGGTCTCCTCCGTCACGAGCCGGCGGGCCTCGTCGAAAACTTCGCGCGCCGCGCCGAGGAGGTCGCAGATCACGATGGCCACGCGGGCGTCGCCATTGTCGAGCACGAGGCAACGGGCGTTCAGCTCGTCGTGGATGTGGGTGGACGGAAAGGGATTAAACCCGCCGATGATCGCGCCACCGATGAAGGGAGTGAGGTTGCTCGTGGCCGCGCCGGCGCGGAACGGCTTTGGCTTGTCCGCCGCCAGCAGGGGCAGGGCGAAAAGGGCGAGGAAAAGAACAGCGGCCAGGCCCAGCCACGAACGCCCGGCCCGCCGCGCCTGATTCGACGGGGAGAGAACCCACGAGCCGTCCAAGCTCGCGATTTGGGCCAATGAACCAGCACTGGTAGGGCGCGGTGTCCTCACCGCGCCGCCGAGGTTTAATGGCATCCGGGTGGTCGGCGGCGGGCTGAGGACAGCCCGCCCTACCCATCGCAGGTTCATAGGTAGAACCCACGAACCACTCAGGCCCGAGATGGGTGCCCCTGAATCGGAGCGCGGCACTCCGGGCCGCAGCAGCGACTTGCGCAGCAGGACAAGCGGACTTTCGAGGCTTTCCGGTGTCGAAGTTGCCGCTGCGGGCGGGACGCCCGCGCTCCGCAGAGTTGGCCCCTGCCCGGCTGCGGACTGGGGGCTAAAATGAGTGTAACCGCCCGGGCTAAAAAGAAGTCCATTCATGCGACGATTCCATTACAGTGCTCGCCTCATGAAACGCCCCACCCTTTCGCTTGTCACGTCCGCATTGCTCACGCTCATCGCCGCGTCCGCCCGCGCCGACGTGAAGCTCCCCGCCATCTTCGGTGATCACATGGTGCTCCAGCGCGACACCGCCGTGACCGTCTGGGGCACTGCCGCTGCGGATGAGGAGGTCAGCGTGTCCATCGCGGGCCAGACCGTGACCGCCAAGCCCGGCCCGGACGGCAAGTGGTCCGTGAAGCTGGCGAAGCTCTCCGCCGCCGGACCGCACACGCTCACGGTGAAGGGCAAGAACACGCTCACCTTCAACGACGTGCTCGTCGGCGAGGTGTGGCTCGGCTCCGGCCAGTCGAACATGGCGATGACCGTGAACCGCGCGAAGGATTACGAACAGGAGCAGACGGCGGCGAAGCTGCCGCAGATCCGCATGTTCACCGAAAGCTCGCCCGCCGCGAACTCCGCGCAGACCGTGGGCAAGGGCGAGTGGGTGATCTGTTCGCCGGAGAGCGTCGGGCGTTTCTCGGCCACGGCCTACTTCTTCGGCCGGGAGATCCACAAGACGCTCAATGTGCCCGTCGGTTTGATCAACTCCTCCGTCGGCGGCACGCCCATCGAGTCGTGGATCGCACCCGAGACGCAGCAGGCCGCGCCCGCGTTGAAGGCGTTCTTCGAGTCGCCGCGCAAGCCGAACCCCGCGCTCGACCCCGCCAAGGCCAAGGCGAAGTTTGAGCAAGACCTTGCCAAGTGGCAGGAGGACGCGAAGAAGGCGAAGGCCGATGGCAAGCCCGCGCCCCGCCGTCCACAGGACCCGGCGGCGGTGGCCGAGCGCAAGGGCAACGTGGGCGGCCTTTTCAACGGCAAGATCGCCCCGCTCATCCCCTACACCATCCGGGGCGCGCTCTGGTATCAGGGTGAGGCGAACTCGGCGGCGGAGAAGGCGGTGTTCTACCACGCGCAGCTCGCCCTGCTGGTGACCGACTGGCGCGCGCGGTGGGGCTACGAGTTCCCGTTCGCGTGGGTGCAGCTACCGAACTTCAGCGGCAACGGCCGCGACTGGCCACTCGTCCGCGAGGCAATGCTCCAGACGCTTTCGCTCAAGGACACTGGCATGGCCATCACCATTGATGTCGGCGAGGAGAAGGACATCCACCCGAAGAATAAACAGGACGTGGGCCGCCGGCTCGCCGCCTGGGCGCTGGGCACGGTCTATGGCCAGAAGGTCGCCACGAGCGGCCCGCTGCCCGCCGGCCATCTGGTGCGGGGCAGCGAGGTGGTGCTGAGCTTCAAGCACACGGACGGCGGCTTGGTCGCGAAGGGTGGGGAGGTGAAGGGCTTCGTGATCGCGGGTGAGGACAAGCAGTGGAAACCGGCGCAGGCGCGGATTGAAGGGGACAAGGTGGTCGTCTCCAGCAGCGAGGTGAAGCAGCCCGTGGCGGTGCGCTACGCGTGGGAGAACTGGCCGACGTGCAATCTCTACAACGGAGCAGGCCTGCCCGCGTCGCCGTTTCGGACGGATGCGGGGAAGTGAGACGGTCTGGGCGAAAATGCGAACCGAATGGCGCGGCTGGGCGCGTCGGCGATGCGTGCATCGCGGCCGGAGCGGACCAGCGAGGCCGGCGCTACGTAGCGCCCGCGTCCGCGCTGGCTCGGTGTCAGGAGACACACGTAATGGCACCCGCGACTCCCTTTGCCGGTTCACCCCCACAACTGCCGGTCCAGCGAGCGGAACTGGATGGCCTCGCCGAGATGCTCGGCCGTGATCTTCGCGCTGGCCGCGAGGTCGGCGATGGTGCGGGCCACTTTCAGCACGCGGTCGTGGGCCCGGGCGCTCAGGCCCATGTCGGACATGGCGTGCTTGAGCAGTTCGGTGGCGGCCTCGTCGAGCGCGCAGAACTCCTTCAGTTCGCGCGTGCCCATGCGGGCGTTGCAGGTGACCTTCTTGCCCGCGTAGCGCTGCTGCTGGATGCGGCGCGCGGCAATGACGCGCTCGCGGACCTGCGCGGAAGTCTCACCCGGCTTCGCGGCCTGCAATTCGCGGAACTTTACCTGCGGCACCTCGACGTGCAGGTCAATGCGGTCCAGCAGCGGCCCAGAGATGCGCCCGAGGTAGTTCTGGATTTCGCGCGGTGAGGACTTCGACTCTCCGGGCATTTTCCCGTCTGGCGTTGGCGATGTTGCCTCTTTGCGAGCGGGTTGTGCGCGTGTCACGGAGCAAGTATTTGCCATCAAGAAATCGAGGAATACCCGTCCCAAGTGTGCCAACGACCATTGGCGGGCATCTGCGGAAGCGGCGGCTGGAATTGCGCCTCAAACAGTCGGAAGTGGCTCAGATCATGGCCATTAGCACGGTGAGCCTGAGCCGATGGGAGACCGACAAAGTATATCCGAAATGGGCGCAGCAGCCGACCGTGGTGAAGTTTCTGGGCTTCAACCCCTTCACAAACCCTGAGCTTGGAAGGCCCTTGGGCAACGAAACCAAGCGCGTTGCCTCTTTCTCGCCGGCTGCCCCTGAAACCTTTGGGCAACTGCTTCGGAAAAGAAGACTGGAAATGAGGAAATGCAGGCAGCAATTGGCTCAAGAACTGGGGGTGAGTTGGAAGACGCTATGGAACTGGGAAACGGATCGCAGGAAGCCGAGTGTGAAGGTCAGGGAACGGATCAAGGCAGTGACCATGGAAAGCGGTTGCCAAGCATGACGGCGTGAAGGGATCAGCCCTTCGCGTCGCCGACCGAGCCGTCACGTTCATTGCCTTTCCCGTCATCGCTCTCTTGGCGATTTTGGTGAAGGCGGGGGGGTGGGCACTCGCCTCGGATCAGCGGAGTTCACCGCAGTTAAGTGCCTTCCGCCAAGGTGCCTCCCGCCCGGCGTATTCACGAAGGTGAGTAAACCGTTGACCTCCAAAGAGCATGCAGATGAAGCGTGATGCTTCGGGTGAATTTGAAAGTTTTTTGGAACTTGATTGCTTGCTGTGGAGCATCAGTCGTGGAATCAACGAGTTGAATGGATTCGAGCATACACCCTGCTCCCCGCCAAAACTCCCCAGAGGCGCGCATCTACGACTGCCCGGTGCCGATGGCTGCCCCACCCGATCGTTGCCCTAGCCAACATTGGCCATTGGCCGCCTCGTTGGCTACTACTCGCACGGCAGATCATCCATCACGAGCGGGCCATCGCCCATCGCCATCACCGGCCGCAGTTCGCCACCAGCTCGTTCGATCTCGCTCACCCACGGCGGACAGTCGCCCCCCTTTTACCCAGCACGACCGTCCCGGCCAAAACATTTTGTGAGGTCAGGCTCGCTGCGTCCTGGAAGTGGGCGGCAATGGCCAGGAGGATTTTTCAACCACCCTTGTGTCCACCTAGTTTTGGAAGCGCCGCTGGACGGTCTGGTGTGGCCTTATCGCGCGGGCAGGTCGTGCCAGGTTGCGCCTGTGTGCAGAATCCCCAACACACCGTTGAAGGTTGAAGACAGTGCATCGGTAGGTCCAAGGTCGGCCGCGGCAGTCGAGTCACACCGGATCGGCTGGCAGGATGGCGCGACGAGTTCGCACCAGAGTGGTCGGCTGTGAACAGAAACTGACTGGCTGGGTTTGACGTGACCGGGGATACTTTGTGCAGTGGACGGCGAAATTCAGCAAGAGCGAGAAGCAACTAATGTGGCCAAGGTAGCTTTGCTTGCGGATTGCCTTGCGTCAATAAGGGATACTTCTTCCAAAGTGGTGGGGCACCTAAAAAAGAGATCTTTGTGGCTAACTCAAACTCGGCTCGGAATGATTTCCACCAGAAGATCGCACAAAAGGATATGAGAACCACGACCGCCAAAGCGAGCACTACTAAGGAAGGTGGCGGAGCCATCAACACTAATAAAGCAATGACCAACCCACACAACATTGCGAGTTTCGAATCCATAACGTGATCAAACCAATACCGCGCCGGCGTCTTCGGAAAACCACTGGATTTATTTCCTAAGAAGAACCTTGATAACTCTTGGAAACTCATTCTTGGGTCCGTAAGTTCATGGACGACGGCTTTGAGTGCATTGACCCGGGTATTACAATACTTTCCGTGGGCGTCCGTTAACCGCAACACACCAAGTTCCAGCATGGTCTTAACTTTTGAGTTGGATTCTCGGTTCATTACGTTCGCCGCAAAAAGGTCTGCAGCAATTTCGTCAGCATTCGCTCGCCTCATTTTCAAAAGCGTCACTCCTGTGCAGATAGCAAACAGTGTGGTCGCCGCGATTTGACTTGATCCAACGATGGAAACCTGGGTAAGTCCCGAGAACACGACGCAAAGCGAAGAAGTGAAGGCAATCAAGATCGCCCGCAAGTAATGGTTCTGCAGACTTGCGTGGCCTATTTCGTGAAGAGCGGAAAATTCAGAAGCGACACTCATAGTTGAATCACACCTCGGGAGGAATATAAAACTCGACCTCCCAAGGGACGTGAAACAACAACAGGATAGGAGCCGCCGCTTTCCGGTGCATCTAATATGAAATATTCGAACCGTGTCATATCCAGCTAATGTCTTTGTAAAAAAAGTCCATCCATCACCGGCGGCAAATATCGCTGAAATGTCATTAGAATAATTCGATAGCTTTGGAAAAACATGAAATAGAGGCACTTCTTTAACAAAGTTTGGGGAATAGGATTTGAGCATTAAAGAAATGTTCTGATACATACGCCAAAGGGCAAAGTTGGAATATGCCAGAGACGATAACCTCGAAATGAGTAGAGCCAGTGCACCGAAAGTCAGTCCGTAAGTAAGACCTACCGTAACCGAGAACACACCCGCTCCCCAGAGCCACAAAAAGGCAAGTGTTCCCATTGTTACGAACACACGAAGGGCAGAGAAAATCCGGTTTTTGACAATCGATATCGCATTGCGACACAACGCATTGACAGTCGAGACAGACACAGTGGTGGTTAAGTTGTGGTCTCTCCACCGCGATCTTGCGCATTTCTGTCGTCCCGTTTCTCATCTGCTAGACTAATACGCTGCACGATGCCATCGATTTTGCTTTCAAATGCTTTTAGGTTTTCCGATCGGACGTATTCGATGAGTTTTTGTTGAACTTCTCTGTCGGATAGCTTCTGGGATTCCTTTAGTTGCAGAGCGAGGCTGATGAGTGCTGCGCCTGTGGATAGAAAATTCAAGATCTCGGTCACGTCAAGCAATGCGGCATTTTGAGGATTGTCAAAAGCTATTGATGTCGTCCCGGCAGCATTTGAGGATAAAACCTCTACAATTTCGCTGCCAAGAAAATCGCAATGCTCAGGCCAAAGCGCTTGAAGAACCGAACAAATCGTAGTTGCCGTTGGAGTAGGTTCAGGATTCGTGCCCATAATTGGATAAATCGTTGCAAGTTAACCAACACCGCTTACTCTGACTAATGCCGCGATAACTTTGTTCATGACTTCGGGGTCAGATTCTCCGGCCGGTGGTAGGCCGGTCCTATTCTTACAATACTCTTGCGCCAAGCGAAGCAACTCCAATCCACGCTGATGTGCGGATTCATCACTGCCCGATCCTTCAGGCTTCGGGAAACTAGCAAGGAGAGCGGCGCGACTATTCATCAGAAAATGTCTAAGGCCACGCAACTGAGGCGTAGTCATTTGAAAAAAGGATGCGAGAGATTTTCCAATCCATGCATTTTCTTCATATGCATTGAAATAATAATCAGAAAATCCAAAAATCAGAGCTTCTTTGATTTCGTTTGGGCGTTCGTCAAGTGGAACACCCTTACGAACAAGATCCCCTTCTAAGGAAAACGCTGTCAAACGACAGGCTTTTGAAAGTTCCTCATATATGGCTGAGAATAATTCTTTGTTATCGATCTGTTCCAACACATATCCATCTTCCTGACCAATTCGAGAGAGTGTGAGGATTAGCTTGGTCGTTTGAATGAAACCAAGCTCTCGAAGTTGAAGACGTGCTTGCTCGTCAGAGTTCTTCTCGCCTTGCGACATATGCGTGTGGTGCTTAAAGCGTTGGTTTGCGTGAACTCTATTTCTGGAATCTGTAAAAGCACCTAATATTGGTTCCGAGTTTTTGGCTCGCAAGACTGTCGCTCAGGTTTGTTTGATGGGTTTGCGATGAAATCTGAGAGTCAATTGACACCCGCCTACAAGCACTTGTGCTTGAGTAACAGGGCAAACGCTCTCTCAGCGCCGTTATTACGACAGCTAATAAGGCATCAAGCACGACAGCCTCGGACGAGATGCGGGCCATGATGCGACCAAGCGCATCAAAGGCAGCAAACGACCCCATTGTGTTGTGCATTTGGGACTCCGCACGAGCATGGCAGTCGCATTCTTTACAAGCAAAAAGTGTATTAAAGAATCGTAGCATACTGAGCTGCATATGGCTTTCTTCGCTGTTTTAGACCACCTGGCCGAAGGGAAAGCTTTTGACCGTCTTTAATTGAAGGATAATGTGTTGCTTGTGAAGGATAAAATTACCTTGTCCGATTTTTCCAACCTTGATCTTTTAGGAAGGCGCTGAGAAAGCGCTTTTCGGATTTCCATTCCTGCTGATAGTGTGAGTGGTTCTTGGCGGGCTTGGGAGGCTTCCAAAGACTCGGCACCGGGGTTCTGCATCCCGCTCGCTCGAACTAGACCGGGAGGGGGCAACGAAACGAGTCGCGTTGCCTCGTTATCAACTGCCGCCCCAACCATTGGACAACTGCTTCGAAAGCGGAGGCTGGAATTGAGAAAATGCCGACAGGAATTCGCTCATATCCTCGGCGTAAGTTGAAAGTCGCTATGGAACTGGGAAACGGATCGTAGGAAGCCAATCAAGAAGGTCCTGCAACGCATCGCGCAATTCACCCGATAACGGCGTTGCCAAGGGGACGGCATGAAGGCACTTGCGTTTCGAGCTACCGATGCTCATTGCACCGTCACCTCTCGCCTCACTTCGCCTAGAGAACGACCTTCCTCACCCATGATGCTGCCGCCAGCTACACCGGGTTTCTGGGCTGCAAAACCCGGTGGCATTCAGCGCCAACACGCTTTAGCATGTGTCAGTGTTGGACCTGTTTTCCGAATCCGCGCCTCGCCTCAAACCCAAGCTCAGGGAGGCTGTTCAACTACTCGCCAAACAAGGAGTGTTCATCGGCACGTCGTCGTGGAAATACCCAGGATGGTGCGGGCAGATTTACGACCGGGAACGTTACGTGTATCGGGGCAAGTTCGCTGAGTCGCGGTTTGAGCGTGACTGCCTGACGGAGTATGCCGAGGTGTTCAAAACGGTGTGCGTGGATGCTGCCTACCACCGGTTTCCGACGGAGGCCTTCCTCGCCGGGATTGCATCGCAAGTGCCGGTGGATTTCCGCTTCGCCCTCAAAGTGACTGACGACATTACCCTCAAGCATTTCCCGAACCTTCCGAAGTTCGGCATGAAGGCGGGGCTACCGAACCCGCACTTTCTGGACGTGGAGCTTTTCGACTCCGCCTTCCTGTCCGTGTGTGAGGGCATCCGACCGAAGGTCGGTCTGCTCATGTTCGAGTTCTCGCGCTTCTATCCGGCCGACTTCGAGCACCCGTCCGAGTTCTTCGCCTGTCTCGACGCCTATCTGGCCAAACTGCCGCCGGGATGGAACTACGGGGTGGAGATTCGCAACAAGGAGTGGTTGCAGCCCGAATACTTCGCGACGTTGCGCAGGCACGGCGTAACGCACGTCTTCAACAACTGGCAGGCAATGCCCTCGGTTGGCGAGCAACTGGCGATTCCAGACAGCCAAACCAACGACCGGCTGGCGGCAGCGCGCTTCCTGTTGAAGCCGGGGCGTAAATACGACGAGGCCGTTAAGTTGTTCAGCCCTTACGCGGCGGTGAAGGAAGTGAACGCAGAAGCGAGGAAGGCCGGTAAGGCATTGATTAAGCAAGGCAAGGATCAGGGGAAGCAAACGTTCATTTTCGTGAACAACCGGCTTGAGGGAAATGCGCTGGATACGATTAGCGCGATGGTTGACGAGCCTGCCGACTGATTTCGTGGCGTTTGGCGTTGCTATGCGCCCCGGCTCCGGCGTAATGCGCGGTGGTGATTTCACGGAAGCAAAACGTCGTTGCCGGCATCGCTGCGATCCTGCTGCTCGCCGCGCTGGTCGCGGCCGTGGTCTGGGTGCTGGTTATCGAACCTGGCCGCGCTCCGGTGCGCGGGACTGCGGCGCAATCGAACGGGCCTGAGTTGCGCGTCTATGGCGGGCTGCCCGATGCCGCCCGTTACGGCCACCCCGTCATCGTGCTTACCAACATCGGGTATCTGAGCGGCTACTGCGAAGCCCACCGAAACCCGGCCTGGGTCGGTTTCTCGGTGGGAAGCATCACCGTCGGCCCGTCTGCCAAGCGGGCCAGCAAGTTCCTCACGGATGCGCGCACCGCGAGCCGGGTCACCCATGCGGACTACAGCAACAGCGGCTTTGACCGGGGGCACATGGCTCCGAACTACGCCATCGGCACCCGTTACGGCCCCGAGGCCCAGCGGGAGACATTCCTGCTCAGCAACATCACACCCCAGATGCCGAGCTTGAACCGCATCTGGTGGCGGTTGCTGGAGCAGAAGGAGGCCGACGACTTCGCGATGCGGTTCGAGCGCGTTTGGGTAATCACCGGGCCAGTGTTCGCCGCTCCCGCCAAGAAGCTTCCGAGCGGCGTGGACGTTCCTACCGCCTTCTACCGAATCATCCTGGACGATGAAAACGGACGGCTCCGCACCCTGGCGTTTCTCGCCCCGCAAACCATGACGGGCCACGAACCGCTCGCGCAGTTCCTCACCAGCGTTCGGGAGATCGAACACCAGACCGGGCTGGATTTCTTCCCCGGCCTGCCCCGGGAGATCCAAGACGGCATCGAGACGCTCCAGGCCGAAGGCCTGTGGTGAATAACTCCCGGTTGACGGACGGCGAGCCATGCTGCCTATTTAGGCAGCATGTTGCCATTGACCGAACGCCAGCAGGAGATCGTGGAATTTATCCGGCATGAGCATGAACGCAGCGGTCTTGTGCCGACGCAACAGGAGATTGCCGATCATTTCGGCTTCCGCAGCACCAATGCGGTGCGGGAACACCTCCGCCTCATCCGCCAAAAGGGCGTGCTGGCAGAGAGCGAGGGCAAGGCCCGGGCGTTGAGACTGGTTTCACCGCTGGAACGTCTCCGCCAGCGCGTGGCCGACATCCCGGTGTTCGGCACCATCCCCGCCGGTCCACCCCAGAACCGCACGCAAGAGGCCAAGGGCTGCGTGTCCATCGACATCGGGACGCTCAACTTCAAGCCCACCCCCCGGACCTTCGCGCTGGAGGTGCGTGGGGACTCGATGGTCGGCAAGCATATCATCGAAGGCGACCTCGTGGTGCTGGAGCATGGCGCGACGCCGAAGCCCGGCGACGTGGTGGCGGCCTTGATCGACGGGGAAAGCACCCTCAAGACTTTCCTACTGCGCGGCAACAAGCCCTACCTCAAGGCCGAGAACCCGAACTACCCCGACCTCCTTCCGGCCCATGAGCTGGTCATCCAAGGCGTGCTCAAGCTCGTCGTCCGCCGGGCGCGGTGACGTCGGGACAGTCCTTGTCCGACCGGCAGTGCTATCCCCTGCTCCGCGATGCGAACCATCATCCATCTGGACGCCGACGCCTTCTTCGCCTCCGTGGAGCAGGCAGCGGACTCCCGGCTGCGCGGAAAGGCCGTGGCGGTGGGCGGCGAGAAGCGGGGCATCATCGCCTCCGCCAGCTACGAGGCGCGGAAGTTCGGGGTTTACACCCCCATGCCAACGATCCGGGCGCGGAAGCTGTGCCCCAAGCTGATTGTCCTGCCGGGCGATTTCGAGAAATACGAACGGTTCTCGCAGTGGATGTTCAGCTATGCCTACGACTTCACGCCGGACGTCGAGGTGAGTTCGATTGATGAAGGCTATTTTGACCTTACCGCCGTCAGGAAACCGGCGATTGAAGTCGCCACGACCATCCGCGAAGCCATCGGACAGTCGCTCAAGATCACCGTCAGCGAAGGCATCGGTGCCAACAAGCTCGTCAGTCAGATCGCTTCCAAGCTCAACAAGCCTGCCGGGTTCACCAACATCCCCGCTGGCGATGAACTCTCCTTCCTTTGCCCGCTGCCGAACAAATGGCTGCCGGGCATCGGACCGAAGAACGCGGAGCGGCTCAACGCGGCCGGGTTGGCCTGGATCGGGCAGATCGCCGGAACGCCGCCGGAGCTGCTTGAACTGCTCATGGGCCGACAGGGCCTCGTGTTGCGACAGTATGCCAACGGGATTGATGAACGTCCGCTGGTGCCAGTCGGCACCCCGGCCAAGTCCTACAGCGAGCAGCACACGTTCGGAGCGGACCAGACGGACGAGGAACTGATTGAGGCCACGTTGCACAAGATGGCCGACAACCTCATGGCCAGCGTCCGGGCGGAGGGCAAGACGATCCGCACCCTGACGGTGAAAGTCCGCTACAACGATTTTGCGGAGGACCAATGCGGCGAAAGTTTGACGGAGCCCACCGACCTGGAAACCGACCTCTACGGCAAGCTCGACATGCTGCTCAAGAAGGCCTGGAAGCGAAGGGTCAGCCTTCGCATGGTGTCGCTCAAGTTCGCCAACGTGTATGACGGGCTGTTCCGTTCGGAACTGTCGCTGGATGCCTCAGCCCGGCAACAGGACGCCCGGCGACGCCTCGCGGCGGCGGTGGACGAATTGCGGCAGAAGAATGGCCCCGGCGTCATCCTGCGCGGCCACGACTTCGTGCTCAAAGGCGTGAAGCTGGACGCGCCCGAAGCTGCGGCACCACCCAAGATCAACATTATCGTCCGCAAGCAGACGGCCATCTGCCTGCCGCTCAATGTTCACAGTCATTACTCCTTCCTCGATTCCACACTGCCGCTGCCTGCCGTGGTGACGCTGGCGAAGGAACGGGGCCTGCCCGCCGTCGCGCTTACGGACCCGAACCTCCACGGCGCGGTCGAATTTTGCGCCCTCGCCAAGCAGGCCGGTATCCAGCCGGTCGTCGGCGCGGAGGTGACGGTGGAAGGCCAGCCGCTCTGGCTCTATGTCCAGAACGCCACCGGCTATCACAATCTCTGCCGGTTGCTGTCCCAGCCGGTGAAGCGGCTTGATGGCCTAACGGACGGGCTGCTTGCAGCCAGTGCCAGCGACGGCTTCGCGCCGCACTTTCCCGAACGCTTCTACCGTGCCGTCACCGACCCGATGCAACCGGTGCGCTCCGCATTTCAGTGCGTGCCGCATCTGCCCGTCCACCACGCCACGCCGGACGACCGCTGGAAGTTCGACGTGGTCCAAAGCATTCGCACGCTTACGCTCCTGAAACAGCCGCACCCGGAGAAGCGCGCAGGCGGCGAGTTCCATTTCCATACCGGGCGCGAACTGGCGCAGCGGTTCGGGCCGGAGCTGTTCCGGCACACGACGGAATTGGCGGAACGGTGCGCGTTTACGTTGGAGCCGGCCAAACCGCAATTCCCGGCATTCCGACCACCGGACGGCTCCCCGGCGCATGAGTTCCTGCGTCGGCTCGTTCACGAGGGTCTGCGTTGGCGTTACCGCGACCGATACGCGCAGTTTGCCGGACAGGTGAACGAGGAACTCGGCATCATCGCCGACGTGGGATACGAAGAATACTTCCTCGTTGTGTGGGACATCCTGCAGGAGTGCCGCCGTAAGGGAATCGAATGGATTACGCGTGGCAGTGCCGCCGACTCGCTCGTCTGCTACTGCCTGGGGATCAGCGACGTGTGCCCCATCCGCTTCGACCTCTACTTCCGCCGCTTCCTGAACAAGGATCGCATGGCCCTCAACAAGCTCCCGGACATTGACGTGGACTTCCCCCACGACCGAAAGGACGACGTGGTGGACCTGCTCTTCGCCCGCTACGGCGCGGAGCATTGCGCGGTGGTGGGCGGCTTCTCGACCTTCCAGGCGCGCAGTGCCTTCGCCGAGGTCGCCAAGGTGCTGGGCGTGGCGGAACGCGAGGTGCGGAAGTTTACCGAGCATTTCCCGTGGGGCTTCGGCGGCGGCTGGGTGCCGGAGGATCCCGCACCCAAGAGCGGGGCCGGGCTGGTCGAACTCCTGCGCGCCAACCCGGAAACCCGGTCGCTGCCGCTGGATGAAGAGCCCTACCGCTCCGCCATCGAAATGGCTGCCTGCCTCGACGGTGCGCCCCGCCATCCAAAGATGCACCCCTGCGGCGTCGTGCTCTCTCGCCAGCCGATGCACGCGCTGACGCCTACTTTCCTCTCCGCCAAGGGCTATCCCACCACGCATTTCGACATGGACTGCGTGGAGGCCATTGGCCTGGTGAAAATGGACATCCTCGCGCAGGGCGGCCTCGCCGTGATGCGGGACGCGCGCGAGTCGCTACAGCGGCGCGGGATCGCCGTGGACCTTGGCGCATTGGAACCGTGGGAAGATGCTGCCGTGTGGGAGATGATCGCCAGCGGCGGGGCGCGGGCCGTGCATCACATCGAGTCACCGGCGATGATCAGCCTGTGCCGCATGACTAACGTCCGGGAAATCGACGGCCTAGTGGCCATCGTGAGCGTCATCCGACCGGGTGCCGCCAACGAGTCCAAGAAGCTTTCCTTCACGCGCCGTTATCAGGGCCTTGAGCCGGTGGTGTATCCGCACCCGTCGCTGGAACCGTGCTTGCGGAGCACGTTCGGGCTGGTGGTCTATGAGGAGCACATCCTGCAAATCTGCGAAGCGTTTGCCGGCCTGCCACCGGGCCGGGCGGACGTGTTGCGCCGGGCACTGGTGAAACAGAAGCGTGCCGTTGTGGCGGAGATAGCTATTGAGTTCCGCACTGCCGCCCGGTTGCTCGGCCATGACGACGCGAAGATCACTGAGGTGTGGGAACTGGTGACCGGGTTCAACGGCTACGCTTTCAACAAGGCGCATAGCACCGCCTACGGCGTGGAGGCGTATCAGGCGGCATGGTTGAAGCGGTATCACCCGGCCGAATTCATGGCGGGCGTGCTCACCAACGGCAAGGGGTTCTACCATCCGCTGGTGTATGTGCTGGAATGCCACCGAATCGGCCTCAGCTTCCTGCCGCCCTCGGTGAACGAACCGGGGCCGGCCTTCATGCCGCACGGCCAGTCCATCCGCGTGCCGGTGACGCGGGTGAAGGGATTGACGGAGAAGAGCGTGGAACGGTTGCTCGCGGCGCGGGCGCAAGGGCCGTTCGCCTCGGTGTTGGATTTCTTCCGGCGCGTCGGCCCCGGCGGCGAGGAATTCGAGGCGATGATTCGTGCCGGGGCCTTCGACGAGTTCGGCGACACGCGGGCGCGCCAATACTGGCAGGCGCAGCATCTGATCAAAACGTTCGGCGCGACGGCGGAGCCAGGCCAAGGCTGGTTGCTCCCGCCGCCCGGATTGGAGCAATTCCCCGGCGTCCCGCTCAACGAGCCGTCGCGGCTGGAACGCCTGCGCTGGGAAACGGAGTTGTTCGGCTTCGCCGTCAGCGGCCACCCGCTGGAACTCTTCCCCGACGTGGCATGGAACACCTACTGTCCGGTGAAGCGGCTGGGCGAGTTCGTCGGACAGGAAGTGGTGATGTGCGGGCTGATTATCGAGCAGCGCACGCATCATCAAATCACCGGCGAGCCGATGAAGTTCCTGACGCTGGCGGACCGGACGGGCATGGTGGAGACGGAACTGTTCGCCGCTACCTATCGGAGCTATGGCTTGGCTACGGTGCGCTATCCCGTGCTGGAAATCACCGCGACCGTCGAACCGTTTGAAAATGGGCGCGGTTTCACCTTGCGCGTGCATCGCGCTGGCAAGCCGCGCACGAAATCATGCTAGTTTTTCTTGACAGAGTATTCTCCATCGAGCGTGGAGATTACCCTGATCGTTCCATCCCACCCTGTCGCATAAATCTGCTTTTCGACTTCGTATTCGCTGAACTTGCGGGCTCCGGTGCCCGCCATCACCTTAAGCACCGGCACCCGCTCTTCCGGTATGAACTCGGAAAGTGCTTCAAGCACGTTAATCCGCGGGTGGCCATACGCGTAGGTCGAGAATGGATTGTAGGGTTGTCGCCCCTCGTTCCATTTGCCCATGGAGATCACGGCCATTTGAGGCGTGACGGCTGCCAAGAATGCAGGGTTCGTGGCATTTGCAGCACCGTGATGGCCGACCATGTAGACATCAACGTCCAAAAGTTTCGTTCTCTTGAACTTCTTTACGAGGTGAGCAATGCCTGCTTCTTCGAGATCACCGGAGAAGAGAAATGTCGATTTCCCGAAATCGACGCGAACGACAACTGAATGATTGTTGAGGTTGTCAAAATCGACTTCCGCCCAGCCCGGGTTTTCCTTTATTCCGCCCATGAGAATCGTAATTTTTGGATCACACAACGCGCACTTCAGCGGGTCGATGTCAGCGTTTGTAAGTCCCGCAGCAGGGATGTCGTGATCGTCAATCTCCACGATCTTTGCTTGCTGCTCACCGGATTGCACAGCCTTACGAACCCACTGCGGGTTGTATCGACCGCTTCCTCTTATCTCCCCGTCGTCGATGTAGCGCTTTACGGTGAACGTCTCCATGACCTTCCGCAAACCGCGAGTGTGGTCAATGTGCGGGTGCGTGATCACGACTGATTCGAGCTTCCGATTGAGCTCCGGTCGTCGCATGAACACACCGTTCAAATGTGCGATGAGCTCAGCGGTGTATTCATCGCTCCCGCCGCCCGTATCAATGAGGATAAGCCCACAGGGAAATTCGAGGAGCGTCGCCGCGCCTTGTCCGACGTTAATGTAGTGTGCCGTCATCTCGGGGCGAGCTGGTGCCGCCGCATTGGCAACGACCTGGATGAAGGCGAGCACCACGGCCACGGCTACGGAGAGGCAATGGCGTTTCGATGTCGTGCTTGTGTTGGAGAGTGTATTCATGGGGCGATTTGGATTTTGAGCAGATGTCGTGGGATGCGAAGCCAGCAGTCCGTGATAGCTACTGCGCGTGAGTTGAATCGTATTGCACTCCATACCTCATGCCTTTCTAAAGGGGCTATATCGAGCATGGTAGACACACGCTGACTGAACGCAAGGGCGAAATCATCTGTGTTCCCCGAAGCTGGCTCCCCTTTTGGCCCACCCTGCATCATCCGCCACTCAGACTGGTAGAACCCTTTCCTCATAGCACCTGATTCGTCCCGTTTTTTGACAAGCTTGTTTCGACTTTGGCTTTTCCCGGTGCAAACCACTTGTCTGTAAGGCCAGGATACTGCGGCAAGAAATAAAGCCGGCCGGGAGGGCACACGTTCTTGCTCCTCCCGACCGGCCATCCCGCCCTGACGGGCGGGAAAACAACCATGGGAATGAGCTAGCCGCCGGTGAGGTAATCAGCTTGCGGCACAATCTCACCCGTCACGGCGTCCACGAGGACTTTGGTGCGGAAATCGAATTGTTGCTTCGGGTCGCCGTCACGGTAGCTGCCGAGTTCGATGGCATAGACCAGATGCAGGCGGGGTTGCTTGAGGCGGGTGAAGCGGCCCAGAGCGAAATCTTCCTCAATGTAGTAGTAAAGCCGGTTCACGCGAGGGTCCGGCCAGGTCATCATCTTGCCCCGGCCCCAGCCGTTGAAGTCAGCCTGCCGCTGGCCCTCCTTGACGGCGATGCGCTGGGCCTGTTCCAAGGTCAGGACGGGCTTGATGGCGTCGGCATCGCGAAACGGCTGGGTATAAATGTTAAAGCCGATGAGCTGCCCCAATTGATCGTCCACGCTCACCAAAACGCGGTCATTCCAGACTGGGATTCCCTTGATGTGTCGGTTCCAATGGTATGTCCAGTCCCGAAAGCTGTTGTGAAATCGGTTGGACCTTATCCCCCAGGCTCCGTCCCATGTGAGGTATGACTCGTCCAACGTGACGCCAAGTTTTGCAACAAATTCCCTTGCCAACCGTTCCGCTTCTCCGTCAGTCAGCCGGGGTGGCGCGTTGGTGTTGACCTTGCCTGTTCTTCTCTCCTCAGCTCGTTGGTTACTCAACCCCGAGTTCGATCCACTGATAGGACGTGCCCTTCGAGCAGCGATGTTGAGTTGAAGCGTCGTTCCATAGACGTTGAAAATGCCAAACTCCTCGAACCTGCCCGGTGGCCTCATGTTTGTCCTGATAATGGCAGGACTGACCGATTCTGCTGGGATGACAAAAACTCGGGCTGCTTCGGCGAACAACGCCTGCACACGGTTGGTGTCTGACGGTAGCAAGGGCAACTGGGCGGCAACAGGCCCGGCCAGCGTGCCGACCAGAAACGCCCAGGTGAACAAGACTTGGAGTGTCTTCATATCAGTATGAGTTTAGCGGGTAAGGTCGATGATGACATGCCCATTGGTGAGAACTTTGAACACGTCCTTGACGAAAATTGGCAGAAGATTGTGAACTTGGTCGTTGCCCTGTAACCGGTGGACCTCATCTACAGCACCCTGAACAGATCTCCCGGATGTGAGCGCATCGAAAAAGGTCACAGCCACCGATTCCGCAACAGGCAGAAGGACAGTCGGCGTCTCCCACCCGACAACGGCGCAGCCTGCCCCGAAACGCTGGGCAAAACCGGTGGACACCCCATTCCCATCCATCACTGATCCGCAGCCGTTGAGGAAGACCAACGAGTAGTTCAATCCGGCCGGCAATTCCGCCGGAACCAGCGTATGGTTGGCTCCGAGGGTCTGCCGCAAATCAACGCCGACGAAACCAGTGGCATTGGTCACGGCATGGGAGATCGAATACCAGACCAGACCATGCTGAACCCGGTTGGTCAGATTGTTCATGAGCAGACCATCTTCGGTGTCCACAGTGTGGCCCATGGTCTGCAAGTGCCCGGCAATCGTGGCCAGATGCGCGCCGCCAGAGACAGTATTGCGCGCCACGACGGCCTTGCCCACCACTCGGATCGGGGGCGCGGGCTGTTTGAGGGTGGTCTTGTTGGTCGCGGCCAGCCCTCTCCAGGCGTCCACCTGCACGCGCAGCCCGGTGAGCTGAGGGTTGATGAACTGCCGGGTGTTCAGGCGTTGGTTAACCCAGGTGATGCCCACTTGTTTCTGTGGCACGACGCCGTTCCATTGGATCGTCTGCTCACCTAGTTGAAAGTTGTTGAACTGCTGATACCGAATCAGCAACGGCTCGGCACCGACGATCGTGGTTTGCAGGCCATCAGGCAGGAAGCGGAAGGCGAGCTCATAGGGAAACACGAAGGTTCCGTAGCCCAAATACAGTGGCGGTGTGAGCGTGTTTATCAAATTGCCAGCACCGGCAGCGGGTGGTCGCCGGTAGTAAGGCGGGTGTGTCAGCCGCAGTTGAATGTCCCCGTTGCTGATCGAATAGGTGATGTTCGCGCCAGTCGAGGGCTGGGCCGTTGGTGGGACTTGGGCAGCCGCATTCATGGCTGCGAAAGTGAGCGCGAGGGTCGTGTTGGCGGGCAGGTTCGTGCGGTAAGTGTAGCCGGCGGCATCCAGCGCCTGCTCCATGAGGCGCAAGGTGTCAGGTGCCAGGTTCGTGGCGACGCCCTCGGCGTTGTAAGCGATGGCAGAACCGTTGAACTCGTAGAGGGACGCAGCGCCTGAATAGGCTCTGCCGCCCGTCTGAAGTTCCAACTGGGTGATAACCTTGCTCGCATACGTGCGTGTGCTGGTGCGCTGATAGGCCTCGCCGGTTTGCCACGGAATGCTCGGCGAACCGACAAGATTGGTGACGGGGTGAGGCACGCCGAAGGAATCGTAGGTGGTGGTGACCATGGTGCCGTTGGTTCCCGGGAACGGATACGTGACGGCCTGGGTATACCACCACATGGAAGAGTAGCCTTGCGGGGACAGCCAGTAGGCGGTGGCGTTTCCGCTGTAGCCGTCGCCGCTCCGCTTCCAGTCCCACGTCTGGCGGTTGGTAAAGCCCGTGGCATAGGTGGGAATATCATCCTGGAAGCGCATGGTGTAGCTCGACACTACGATGCGCGGGGGTTTGTCGAAGTCAAATGCGGCATCCACCCCGCTCGCCGAGTTCGGGTTGCCGGAGGGCGGGCTGTAGAGGCCGCTGAGACTGCTGCCCGTCATGGCCGCCGCGCCGCTCCCGGCCCCGCCGTTGTCGGAGTTGGCCACGGCGCGGAGGGAAAAGCTCGCCACGCCGCCGGCATTGACCGGGACGTTGCTTGCGGTCCAGATGCCATTGGTCACGGTGGCGCGCACGCTGTTGACCCACACGCTGTAGTTCGCGTGGCTCACGGAACCGCTCAGGTTCATGGTTTTGTTCCAAAGGTCCGTCCCGGTGGGGTTGTCCAGGGTCACGGAAACGGGCGAGCGGCTGACGGCGATGGTGTTCGTGCTGCTTTTCCCGCTCGCATCGGTGAACACAAGGGTCAGGGGGCCGCTGGACGGCGCGGGGAGGCTTTCAATCCAGAATGTGCCGTCGCGTTCGACCAGGCCGCCGAATTCCTGCTCCTCGCCGTTGAAGGTCATTCGCGCCACGACCGAGGCGGTGGGATTGTCGAGCCGTCCGCGCACCGTGAACGTGTCGGAGCCTAGTTGCACTCCGTTGGTGGGCCAGAACTGGCTGGCTACCGGAGGGGCGAGGGTGCCGTTCAAGTCCACGAAAAAGCTGAGCACATTGGTCACGATGTAGCCGTAGGCGTCGGCAAAGCGGAGGGTGAGGTAGTTCATGCCGTTGGTGAGCGGCACGTCGAAGCACTGAAAGCTGTTGGTGTAGCTCACGGTGGCATTGGTGAAGCTCAGGCCGGGGTTGGCAATGCGGCGGGTGACGAAGCCTTCGAGTCCGTTCTGGACGCCGGCGGCATTCGTTATGTCGCAAGCGACCGTGCGGAGGTTGAGGTTGATGCTGCCGCTGATTTGAACAATCGGCCAAGTTAAGTAGGTGTAGGTATCGGGCCAATACAATGTGACGGGAGCATCGAACTTGAGCTGGAGGAATGGCCTGCTGAACTGGTTGGTTGGCCAGGTGCCGTAGTTGTATTCGGCGAGGTTCGGCACATGGTCTCCGTCTGGATCACCATTGGCATCGTCCACCAGCAGGTTGAGGCCATAGAGGGCTTCCCACCAGTCGGGAAGACCGTCGGCATCGGTGTCGTCCGTGGCGCGGCTGATGATATAGAAGCCGCCGGGGAAGTTGGTGTAAACGTGGTCGGCCAGCGTGAAGGCGGCGAGGCTGGAGAAGGCTTGGACCGGTGCGTGGGCGTTGCCGTTGAGCTTCTGCTCTTTCTCCCATTGCTTGAGCAGTTCGCGGAGTTCGCGTTCCAGTTCCTTGGCATCCGGCAGGGCCGGCGGGGCGGAGGGAGCATCCTTGGGCTTCACCTTGTCGTTCGCGGTCGAAGGATCGGTTGTTCCCGGGGCGACCGTAAGCGCGCTGGGTCCGGGCGGACTACCGCCTCCGCCATTGGTGTTCAAAACTGTGGCCCCGGACGGTTGGAAGAACGCGCCGACGTGGGTGAACGTCGTGGTGATGCTCGGGCCGGCGGGATAGTTGGTGGCAAGGAGCTTCCACGGCGTGGACGGGTGGAAGGCCTTCCGGTGCATCACCATGAACCGGTCGCTTGGAATACTCGGCCAGGTGAGCACGGCGTTGGTGGTTTGGGTCAGGGTGATTTGCGGGATGATGGCGGCCTCGGTGGGCAACGCCCAGCACGCGACGGCAAACAGCAGGGCCAGGATATGTTTTCTCATGTGGTTTCCTCCAAAACGGCATTCATGCTCACGATACTTCCCCAGAGCGATGAGGGCCTACTCACGCGAAAGAATTAAGCAATGATGAAATGGCGTGAAAATTCTCTCTGCATGGATCGGGTTCCTAACTGCAATCGGGATAGGTCATTCCTCTTCGTATGGCAAGCCCAATTGATTAGGGCTTACGGACACGCCATCAAACGGCATCTTCACCCTCCGTGCCTTGGCGCTCAGCTTGCTCGGAGGTCGTGCGACTGCATCGCGCTACCGGCGATTTTTCATCTCGCTCTTCTTGTCATGGTATCCCTCGCGATACACTTCCTTTTGCTTCAACTCCTCCCGGAACTTCTGAGCGTTCCCGAAGAAGCTGTGCCCGGGTGGTTTGTATTTGCCTGCGGCGGCATCGGCGCGACCTTTTTGGCGTGCTGAACTCATGTGTCCTTTCTGGGTTTGGTGTTTTGGAACTGTGAATGCTGTCTCGTCGGGACGAGGATCACAAGACGGTCATAAATCGCCCCTCGGTTCGCTTGAACTTCCAGCCGCTTTCCTTTTTTTCTCCGACCATGACGCCGGTGATCTTGGCTCGGTCACCCTTCTCAAGCGGTTTGCCACCGAACTGGTTGAGGAGTTGAGACATTAAACCCGAGGAGAACGCCTTGTCCTGATCCGTCCAGCCGAAGGCCAATTTGCCAGTGCCGTCATCGCTCTGCCAGATGCCTTGGGCCTGGGATTGAATCACCGCCTCGAAGTCGAGTTTGTATCCCTTCACACCGAAGGCTTCACCCGCCTGGCCGTCGGTCTTCTTGAAGCTCAAGAGCTTGATGCTGCCATGGGATACCGTTTCGATTTCTTCGCGCAGAACGCGCTCGGCATCGGATGCGGAGGGGCCGGAGCATCCGGCGAGGAGCATGATCATCACTCCGACAAGCAAGAAACGGGGGAGAGCACTCACGGTGTTTGAAATCGAGGTTTGCGCCCTACTTCCCGCCCGCCCGCTGTTCCACTTCCTTCAGGCGGCTTTCGAGCTGGTTGCGGAACGCATCGGCCTGCTTGTCCGCGCCGAGCGGGATATACGCCGAGCCGCGCTTGACGGTGATCTCCGCCTGATTGTCGGGCCGCACCCGCACTTGGGCGGTGATGCCGAGTTCTGACATGCCGAAGCCGCCGAACTCGACGATGCCATTGGCCTTGTCGAGTTTGGTCATGGGCGGAAAGTTGACGAGCTTGGCGACCTCAATGGCGTTCTCCAACACGTCGCCGGTTGGGACTTTGCCGGTGAGGGAAATGGTCCGGCTGGTGGTGGGTGCAAAGACGCAACCGGTGAGGAGACCGAGCAGGGAAATGGCGAGGAAGGAGCGGAGATTCATGGGATGAGTGCAGAGAGGTGTGTGAGTCGCGAATTTTGGCATACCGTCATCCCCTGACTTTATACGGGGGGGGGGGGGGGGGGGGGGGGG
>CAZCBE010000001.1:28104-81145 GCA_964496695.1 uncultured Klebsiella sp. | reverse complement strand
GTTCTTTGCCCCCGTGGGTTTGTGGCGCTATATTTTTTACCCCCCCCCCCCCCCATTTAAACCCCCCCCCCCCCCCCCCCAGCTTGTAAAGTAAAGGATTGCCTTGATGGACAACGGGTTGCGCAAAACAGGGTCAAATTTCGTGAGATTTTTTGCCGCAAAATGAGGAACGCGGAACTCGCCGAGCACGGACCCTACGATCCCACCGTCTCCCCGTCCCCAGCAGACGCCTTCCTTCCCTTCGGAGTCAGGTTCACCACGCCGAGGGCCAGTGCATCGAAGATGCCCATGCCGTATGCTTCGCTCGTCCAGAGCCGGCGCTTGCGCGGGACGCGGGAGCCGAGATCGTTCGGGAACCGTTCAGCGAGTGCTTCGGCGAGGGTCTGTTTGGTGCCCGGTGCATCATCCCCGAGGAGTTGCCGGCGCACCTTGGTGCGGGTGAGCAGCTTCAGTTTAATCTTCCGGCGTTTGGCGAGGGCAGCGAGGTCGGTGTAAAGGGTGTGGATGCGAGCCGAGCGCCGGACGTCCGGCGCGGCGTGGTTCTCCAGCACAAGGACGGTGGGAAGGTAATGGGCCATGAGGGCGTCCGCTTTCACGAGGCTGTCGGCGTTCTTGTCCCGCTTGCTCACGGTTTTGACGCCCCAGTCCACGAGCTTGGCGGGTGCTTCGAGGACAGCGAAGCCAAAGCCTCGGGTTGAAGGTGCAATGGCAAGGATACGTTGAGGAGTTGTTTGCTTCATGTTGATGACAAAGAAGGCTGCCGACGGACAGTGTCCGTGCCAGCAGCCGGTGGGTTGGTAATGGGGGGCTTCGTTTTGCGGGTGAGTGTCTCGGCACGGGCCGCGACTTCCCGTTCCATCGTCTCATAGAGGCCGGCGAAGAGTTCACGCACCGGCTTCTGAAAGATCGCCTCATACGCAAGGGCCGTCCGCAGGCTCGGTTCACGAACAAACCGCTCATACCGGCACACCTTGGCCCCGCTCTGGGCGCCGAGGAGGCACGCGACCGCTTCCTGGGAAAGCGACCGGCGCTTCCGTTCGGCAAGCAGGTAGTTGGGCAGTTTCGACGACATGGGATGAAAGAACTCGGGTGGAGTTCCGGACTCCACAATACCGGATGGGGAATTTCGCCAAAGGGGTGCAATCTTGCCGGACACGGCAACCCTCCGCGAAAAACGCCGAGCGTGGATGGCTCGGCGGCAGTGCTCCTATTTTACTGTGCCGACGAGGCGGCGGCCACTGCCGCCTGTGGACAAATCCTTGCCCACAGCGACAAGTCCTGTCGTCTTTGGCGAGCAAATGCAGGTGCGTATGCTCAGACGATCATGGAGCAGAAATCCCCCACGATCCACGACCTATATCCGCACCTCACCCCAGAGGAGTGCGCCCTTGCCGAGGAAAACCTCGAGCTGTATCTCGCGCTCGTGCTGCGCATTTTCGAGCGCCTCAAAGCCGAACAGGCCGCTTTGTCCAGCTCCGGCCCGCATGATAAGCTGTAGCCACCATTCACCAACATGAACGGCTACCTCGGCTACATCCGTGTTTCCACGGTCAAACAGGGCACCAAGGGCGTCTCGCTTCAAGAACAGCGCGACGCGATCTTGCGCTACGCCGAGCGCAACCACCTCCCCATCGCCCTCTGGCTGGAGGAGACCGAAACCGCTGCCAAACAGGGACGCCCCGTGTTCAACCGCGCGCTCACGCTGCTTCGCAAAGGCGAGGCCCAGGGCATCATTCTCCACAAGCTTGATCGCGGGGCGCGTAATCTACGCGACTGGGCCGCCATCGGCGAATTGTCCGACCAGGGTGTCGAGGTCCACTTCGTCACCGAAAGCCTTGACCTTCAATCCCGTGGGGGACGCCTCTCCGCCGACATCCAGGCAGTCGTTGCTGCTGACTACATTCGCAATCTCCGCGAGGAAACCCGCAAGGGCTTCTACGGCCGCTTGAAGCAGGGCTTTTACCCCCTGCGCGCGCCGCTGGGCTACCTTGATCAGGGCAAGGCCAAGGCGAAGACGATTGATCCGATCATGGGGCCGCTGGTGCGAACGACATTCGAGCTGTATGGCACTGGCCGCTTCAATTTGAAGTCGCTCAGCACAGAAATGCACCGGCTCGGCTTGCGCAACCGCAACGGTGGCCGCGTCAGCAAGACAGGCTTGTCCACCCTGCTCAACAACCCTTTCTATCTTGGAGTGATGCGGATTCGAAAAACCGCAGAGAGTTTTGTTGGCACTCACGAACCGCTCATCAGCAAGGCGCTCTTCAACCGGGTGCAGGCCGTGCTCACCGGCAAGGTCAACGCCCAAACCCAGCGACACGCTTACGCATTCCGCCGCCTGCTTACCTGTGCCCGGTGCGAGTATTCCCTCATCGGCGAGCGCCAAAAGGGGCGGGTGTATTATCGCTGTCACACGGCTCACGATCCCCGGACGACCATCCGCGAGGACACGGCGACGACCGAGGTGCAACGATTTCTTGATCGCCTGCGGTTTCATGAACAGGAACAGGCCTATTTCCGAGCACGGGTGCTGCAGTTACGGACAGCATGGGCAAGCCGGAGAGAGGCAGAGGAGCGAAGTCTCAATCTGCGGCTGGCCCAATGCACCGACCGGATCAAACGCCTCACCGACGCCTATCTCGACCAGGCACTCGACAAACCTATGTTCGAGGAACGCAAGCACGGCTTGCTCGTGGACCGCAAAGCAGTGGAGGCGCAACTGGCCGCGTTACAGCGATCCGAAGGCGAAAACTCCGACGAGCTGGGAGAATTCCTCGAACTGGCCGGCAACGCTTGGTTGAGCCATGAAGCGGCCTTGCCAGAGGAACGCTCTGAAATGCTGAAAATCCTCACCTCGAACCGGGAGGTGGAAGGGAAAAACCTAGTGTTGGAGCCGTCGTTGCCGTTCAAGGAGATCGTGAATCGGCCTAAACCTACTAACTGTGGCCCCAATCGGGACATACCTCGAACTTGGGACCGGATTCTCGACACGCTGGCCGCGATGAAAATGCGAGGTGAATTACCCGATCTGACGCAGCTTTTTAAGAGTCGCGGAGGTGACTTGAAAGAACGCTGTCCACTCAGATCGCCTCCACACCCTGATCCCAGCGCCGACTCCAGCGGGCATCTGAACTCACGCGCCAGCGCCGAGATGAATTGAGCTTTGACAGGGCCAACGAGAGGCGTAGAACAAACACCAGTTCAAGCTTTCGGTTTTAGATTCGGGTAGCAGCACGTTCTTCAGAGGGGTTCCCCACCCCCACCTCCTTGGCGTCTGCTGCCCGAGTCGTTTTTCAGGCTTGATCCTGTCTCATGGCCATGTTGCGAAACTTGGAAGGTTGGAGCCGGGCAGCACTCTTTGGCTGCGCTATTCATGGCGTCTTCCCCGCTTCCGCGTCACTGCCGACTACCGTCAAAACCAACCACATTCGATGAACCAAGCCAACATACTGCTCGTGGATGATGACGACCAGATCGCCACGATAATCCAAAAGGCTCTGGCCACCTTCGGTTACACCGTAGTTCGTGCCCGCAACGGCCGGGAAGCGCTCGCTGCATACGATCGCCATTCGGTTCAGCTTGTTCTGACCGACCTGATCATGCCTGACGGGGAAGGCATGGAGTTGATCATGGCCCTGCGCAAAGCGCATCCGACGGTAAAGATCATCGCCATGTCCGGTGGAGGGCACGGGGACCCGGAGGCCAACTTGAAGGTCGCGAGGATAATCGGGGCGATGAAGACCTTGGCCAAGCCGTTCTCCGTGGATGAACTGCAACGCGTCGTCAAGGAATGCCTGGCGGCAGCATAGCGAGAAGCTGCAGGACCTAGTCCCAGCGTCGGCTCCAGCGGGCAATCTGGCGGGCAATGATTTCAACGGACTCGTTCGTCTCCTGAACCTGCTTGAGGATGCGCTTTCCTAGATCATTGCATACCCGATGGTGCTGTAACAGTCGGCGGACGACCGGCCGGACTACCCACCGGGTCAAATCTTGCGGCTGCAACGGACACGCACACTGCTTTGTGTTTTTTGGTTTTGGCATGGTGACAGAATACGTCCCACCGACCGGCTGCCAAAGAGGCCTAACTTTGCCGGAGGCGGAAAGGTGCGAAACACCTGTCATGACTGCATCGCAATTTCCAAGACTGCCGGGCCGCAATTCGCTTCAAAGACGGCCTGAGCGAATCCCTGCGGAGTTGCTGACCGGAGTGCGGCCCGGGAGTTCGAGGGCGGTAGCCGGTGCATCCGACTGCCTTCCACAGGTGCCACCCGTTTCACCTCAGGTATGATGAAGCCGTTGCCAGTCCAGAGGCATGTCCGTTTGGTGTAGGCGTCGGCGGGTGGGACCAGATACCCGCCGTAGTCGCAGGGATCGAAGGTGTAGTCCGGGGCTCGCCAGTATGTGGACACCGTGCTCACTGGATTCTCGATCATGTGGGGTGCGCCTGTCCATTCCGCCAGGCGAACAGAGGCATCGAACAGTTGGAGACTCTGAATCAATCCGCCCAGACCCTTGTCCCGGAACCACCGCGCACCGCTCACGGCGACGTGGGTGCAAGGCGGGAAGGCGAACAGGATTTTAACCGGGCCGTAGGGTGGCAGCCAGTCTCGAACGTCCGCACCGACGCGGATGATGTTCCCTTCCCGTGTCTCGCCGGCAGGATGCTGCAGGTCCACGCAGTAGCAGAGAAACCCCGCCTTGGCCCAAGGCTTCACCATGATTCCCGTGAGGTCGAACAAGCTGACGACGATTTCTTGCGCCATTGAGACCGTGAGGGGAATTAGCGCCTCTTCCCTTTGGACTGCCGCGCCAGCTCGGAAGCGAAGTCCCCGATCAATTCGCTAATCTCGCGGAGCAAGGCGTGAATCAAGTTGGTGTCCGAACCCGTGCGACCCTGGCGTTTCATCATGCTGGCGAACAATTGCTTGGCCCATCTACGAAAGGCCCGGTGCGAACCTGCGCGTGACGTGCCGCGTGATACGTTGTTTCCTTTCTTCATATCCCCGCAGAATACGTCCGCAGGTCGCGTGGCCAAAGACGGAGCACTTTGCCGCAGGCGGGAAGTGTTGACCGAGCCAAGCGCAGTGAGGGACCGCGCAGGAATGGCTGGAACCAGCTTGCAGGGCTCGCCCCTTTTACCTCACCCTCTCACCAATATGGCCGTCAAAATTAAGAAATACCTGAAGTTGCAAACCGCCCTTGTCAACGAGAAGGCACGGATTGAAGCCCGGTTGATTGAAATCGCCCAGGTCCTCAATGAAGAGCTGCCTGCCGCCGCGTCAGCGCCGTCGGGGAAAGGTGGCCGCCGGAAGTTCAGCGAAGCCACCAAAGCCAAGATGCGCGCGGCGCAGCAGGCACGATGGGCGAAGAAGAAAGGCAGCACAGGCACAGGCACAGACGCAGCTCCCGGCCCGAAGAAGAAACGCAAGATGACCGCCGCCGGTCGCGCTGCTATTGCGGCTGCTGCCAAAGCGCGCTGAGCGAAGGCGAGGGCCGCTGGCAAAGCAACACTTGCCGCTTGATACGCTTCGCCACCTCCATATTCATTGCGCATTCAGGCAGCGGCACGCTTCTCCAGAAGGGTTCCCCAGCCTCGCCTCCTTAGCGTCTGCTGCCCGAACAACTCCGAAAGCGCAGTTTGATTTCGCTGGGATACTGTTGCATAGGGCAAGAACTTCATTCAGAGTCCTGTCTCCATGGCTGAGACAGGTAGCATACAGAAAATGGCCGAACTTGCTGGGGACGCAGTGTTTTCAGTTTTCGGATGGCGACGCGCCCAATTGATGAACCAGAATTGGGAGTGTGAGGAAAAGCCGAAGCACCACAAGGTTCGCAAGCCGAGCACACATCCAACGGATGCTGTTTTCATCTACACCGATCCTTATTCAGGCTTTGATATTTACGTTCTCTCCGATTTGAAGAGCTACGCCAAAGGCACGCTTAAGACTGCAGATCTCGGCAAAATCATTCGTGAAGTTGGTCAAGCGGTTGAGTGTGCGAACAAAAGCACGGCTTGGAAGGCGCTTTACGTTGACGAAACACGCAACCATTCCGTAATCGGGCTTGTCTTCATTTACAACCATGATGGCGGATACGACAGCGACTTTTCCAGCGAGCTTGAAAACATACCGCCATCTCATTTCGATATGCACCCCTTCATGTATGTGGGTGTCGTTGGCCCGGAGCGGGTGATCTACTTGAACTCGGTTGCAGCGGATATGAAGGATTTAACCTTCAGGAGAATTATTCCAGAGCAGCAACACTGCCGATTTCAATTTCCTCATCTCAACCGCACAATGGCTCTACATCCCAAGAGCACGGCAGTTCCGTTGGCAGTCCTACTTTCACCGCTTATTGTCTTATTTTATGAATTTTCGGCAACCGGGGCATCACCGGCCCCAGGAGTGGCCCAACGGGGCGTAGTGGCTTACTACGACGGAGCTGGCGAAACCACTGACGAATTCAAGTATTTACTCGATTATTTCTTCAAATACCAGATAGCCGATGAGACAACCTACGTAATGCTCCGGCAGACATTCCAGCATAAAGATGCTCCGGCAGTTTTTGAAAAGGCGAAACGGGAATACGCGCGTGACTATTGGCCCGCCGCGGGTGCCAGTGAGAAGGATTGTAAGGAGATCTTGGATAAAATCACCCTAAAAAAGGTTCAATCCGTCGTTCCTTCCTTTAATACCACAGAGCTCGGGATGATTCCTGAGCAATCTTAATCATGGCTAAATACGTTCATCTTTCCAGGATTTACCTAAGTGACGAAGAGTTTTACGAGCTGCTATCACCAAAGAATGTGGGTAAGCGGGAGTTGCTCCGAATGGGCCGTTCAAGGGGACACATTTTCAGCGAGAAAGCCAACGACACGGATGTCAGAAGCAAACTTTCCATGCTGCCTTCAGATTGGAACATCGTTTCTGATGTGCTACTGAGCATTGCGCGTCCTGATCCAGAGGAACGCAAAAGCTCGCTCAGAGTGGTTAATTGTGAACCAAGCAATGATTTCGTCCAGATCGTGACAAAGCTCCAATCGGATCGAGGGGCGAAGCACGGAGAGGTGTTTAACCCGATCAAATCTGGCGACAAGACGGTGCGCGTGGAGGTCGCCTACACGGACATTGATTTATCCCGTTCTGTCGTTTACCAACGCCGGGAGAAAACCTTGTCGATTGAAGTGGTGCAAAAGGATGACACGGTTCATTTCCTTTACAACGCAAACGAACGCGCGCGACAAATAGTGGACGCAATGAAGGCGTTGCTAACTATTAAACCCGACTGTCAAATGGTGGAAGAGCGTATTTCGCTCTCAGGTATCCGCGATGCTGTTCTAAGAACGAAGTTTTTCACTCAATTGATCAAGATCATAGCAGGCTACAAATTGCAGAATGCAACCTATTTAACGGTAGATCGTAGATTAGCAGACAAGAATGATGATGAAGGGACAGACACAGAGAACCAGGAAAGCGATCCGTCTGCCAAGAAGAATGCCTCCGTGATGAAGGGAATGGTCAACAAAGTATCCCTCGACGGGGAGCAAGTCATAGCCACTGATCTTTACCAGCAAGCTGCCAAAACTGGCTATTTCATAACAAGCATTTGCTGGTCGTGTATTGATGAAAAGGATTCGCGTTACCACATTGATTGTGAGGCGGGGTTTAGTGAACCTGTTAAGGCTGACCAGTTTAGTTTCGATGTAGTGAGAAAGTGGCAATTCAGCACCGACGGCCGCGAGCGTCAGGAGGGAATTGCTATGACCGCAGCCGAAAGGCGATCTCTAACAGATTTGCTGGAAGCTGCTGCTGTCAAATCCTTGAAGGCAGTATCGGAGGAACATCAGGCTCGCAAAGACGTGAGCCAAGCTGACGCAAACCCAAAGCCTGTGAAAGCTTGAGCACCAAACTTTCATTTTATTCTGCGGGAGAATTGTCGCTCAACCTGATGAGACAACTCATTTCTGGAATGAGAGCGGAACTATACTCAGAGGGAGCCTCAAGCGGATTTATTGTCAGCGAACAGTCCAATATTCACATTACGGCCCGCTATGTGCAGAAGGTTCAGGCGACAGAGAAGGTAACTGACCCACTTGGGAACACCCTCGAGTTTCCTGTCGTCCATTTTTCAGAACAGAAATTCGAATTGTTCGCCCGCCCGTCTCACTTGCTCCTAGTGAATTCCACCACGCTGGCGAAAGCGCTAGTTGGGCGATTAGCTGAATTTTCCGATTTTACGATCTCTGTGGAACCGTTGGAATTCAGTCCTGAGAAGGTATTGACAGCATTCTCCCAAAGATTTGAGCAAGTCAGCGTATACGCAGCTTCAATCGAGGGATTGAGTCTCTCGGCTGAGACGACGGTGCGTTTGAACTTCGAGAGTTCAGGCAAATTGGAGCAGGAAGCTCGTCAATTCCTGAAACCGCGACGATTTCATTTCACCGCGATCAAGTTTTCCTTCCAATTCGCCGGTCAGCTTCGGCGCTGTGAATGCAAAGGGTCTGGCGCGGTTTGTATATTTGGAGACGAAGATCCGGACTTACTTAAAAATGTGCTTGAAATTCTTCAGCCATTTATCGCTGCTCAATCAAAATAGCTTCTGAATGAAGCACCAAAATTAGCCAACACTCGAGCTGCCCAACGCACTTTGCGGCGCAATGCTAAGCCCGACACTCATCGAGAACCGAACCAAACTGCGCGAATTGTTGTGAGAACTCGCAACTGACGCTTCTTGAAGTCACGAAGCAGTTGATACGCTGAGCGTCGAAACATCACTACATACATACATGGTATGTAGGGGCTACCGCCCGTCACTACCCCACTTCCACGGCTTAACCGCCGGCCACTACCTCCCCCAACGTGTCGTCGGCTACCGCCCGACATAAACGCTGTTTCCCTGCGGGCTATCGGGCTAAAAGACATCTACCCGTTGTCCTTTAGCCAAAAGCGTTTATGTCGGCCGCACACTCCTATCGTCCTTTAGCGCCGACACGTTGGGGGGACTGTCGTTAAGAGGAGGCGCTATCGCGCCCCACGACGGATACGCTCACGCGACCACCACGCGCGGGAGGCGCGGAGGACGACGGGTGTCAGCAGCGCCGACTCGACGACCGGTCAAGACACCACGAATTCGGCAAGCTGCCGGAAACAGCGTTGCCGCCGCCTCGCGGCACGAATCCAGCCGCGCGAGCAGAGCGCGACCGCTCCGGCCCTCGTGGTATCCTCCCTGGAGCCGAGGGCATTCGGATTTCAACTCCAGCCGCCATTACCTCATCGACTCGTCCCCAATACGTTTGCCGGTGAAAGCGTCCGGCACCCGGGGGCCGGCGCGGATTCCGCCCCACGTTCTACTACACGGGGGAACCTGTGGGCGGGATCAGGAGTGGCGGCTGGCTTTGGAACCATGAACCATGACTCCCCCATCATCTACGGCCTCCGCCACGGCTGGGAAAGCTCCCAGCCTTTTGGCCTTGGCCGGGAGGATGCCCGGCAGCATGTGTATGTGATCGGAAAGACCGGCGTCGGCAAGACCACCATGCTCAAGAACCTCATCATCCAGCACATCGCCCGGGGCGATGGGGTGGGCGTCATTGACCCGCACGGAGACTTGGCCGAGGATCTCCTGAGCCACATTCCCCCGTCCCGTGCCGACCATCTCTGCTACTTCAACCCCGGCGACCTGGAGTTCCCCATCGGGTTGAACCTGCTTGCGAACGTCCCCCAGGACGACCGGCACCTCGTGGCCTCCGGCATCGTCGGTGCGTTCAAGAGCATCTGGCGGGATTCATGGGGACCCCGGCTCGAATACATCCTCTACAACGCCATTGCGGCTCTTCTGGACTGCCAGAATGTCACCTTGCTCGGTGTGAACCGCCTGCTCACCGACGACGACTACCGCGCGTGGGTGGTGCGCCAGGTGAAGGACCCCTTCATCCGCGACTACTGGGCCACCGAATTCGCAAGCTACGACGACCGGTTCCGACGCGAGGCCATTGCGCCGATCCAGAACAAGCTCGGGCAGTTCCTTTTGAACCCCGTGATTCGCAACATCCTGGGCCAGGTGCGGAACCGGGTGAGCTTCCCGTTCATGATGGACAATGGGCGGCTCTTCATCGCCAACCTGTCCAAGGGCAAGCTGGGGCACGACAAGGCGAACTTGCTCGGATCGCTCCTCGTGACGCAGTTCCAACTGGCGGCAATGGCCCGGGCGAGCCGGCCGGAGGAGTCCCGCCGCGACTTCTACCTGTTCATCGACGAATTCCAGAACTTCAGCACGGACTCGTTCGCCGCGATCCTCGCCGAGGTCCGGAAGTATCGGCTCTGCCTCACCCTTTCGCATCAATATGTGGATCAGCTTTCACTGCCTGTCCGGCAGGCGGTGTTCGGGAACGTGGGGACGCTCATCGCCTTCCGCGTCGGAAGCACGGATGCAGAGGTGTTGCGACCGGAGTTTGGGAAGGAGTTCGCCGCGCAGCAGCTTGTTGACCTCGACCGATTTGAGATGGTGGTGAAGCTCCTGGAGGGCGGGCTGAACAAGACGCCGTTTCGGGGGCGGAGTTTGCCACCTCAGGCAAAGCGCTGCGGAGGCGGGCAGAAGCTCATTGCGCGGTCGCGGGAACGGTTTGCAATTTCAGGATTGGCGATGCAGTTCAGGTTGAACAGGTGGGCCTCTTAAGGGGTGGTGTGATGGGATACTTTTCCAAGGATTGGACTACGGTTTCAGGTGAACTTGAGTTGCGCATTATGCACAAGCGTCTCACTGTCGCGGTCGCTTCTCGTGCTATGCAGCGGCTCACCCAGTTCACCACGGAAGGCGAGAAAACTAACCTGAGAGCGACTACGGGCAAGGATTCGCCCGTCTTCAATCCGCTTGGTGGGGTGCTCGTGTCAATTTGCGGATAGTTCACCGTCACAACGAAGTGGCTTAACGCATCCAATAAGGATGTGTATTTGCGCTTTTCAGGATCGTCTGCTACACTTCTGACAGGCGTAAATTGTCTGTCAGGGTTCACTGCCAGACGGTTGGGTGCTCGCCGAAGTTTTCTGAGTCTTCGCCATCACCATCGCCTTGAGGCCGACAATGAATTGTCGGCCTCATTTACGGTCCAGCCTGCTTCATGTTTTCGGCTTCTTGGGCTCCAGCCGACGCTTGACAGGTGTTGTAGGAGGGCTTAAAAAGAGGGCTGACTCCAATGAAACTTCCTACTCCAAAACAGCTTGGGGCCGCCCTCAGAAAATGGCGTGAGGATCGTGGCAAGACAGGGCCAGAAATTTCCCAAGAAAGCGAACATCTCAGCAAGAAGGCATTCGCTCCCTTGCAAGTTGTTCGATGGGAGGGCGGGAAGCAGTCCTTTAGCTATAAGCGCCTTGTTGAGGACATTCTGCCGGCGTATGAGATTCACGATTTTGATACGTTTCTGGATTCTTGCCGCTGCCCTTCACTTGACGACGTGACCGTGATTCCAGCGAATAGCTTTACCCGCAGTGAGATCAGAGAAGGCGTGAGGGATTTTTACGTTACCAAGGCTTTCTTGGAAAAGTCTCAACATCGGACCCGGATTGACCGGGTCGTTTTTTCCGCTGGCAAACAGAATACTACCGATTGGGGTAACCACAACGGGCATGAATTTGTCCTAGTTTTGAAAGGTGTCGTCACTTGCGAGTTTGCTGTTAACAAGCGAGACTGTAGGCAACCACACACGCTCACGACTGGAATGGCTGTGGTGTTTCCAAGCTCAATTTTCCATCGCTTCGCAAACGCGAGCGACACGGAGGAAGCTGTGTTGGTCGTCGCCAAGCCGACCAATGGACGGACGGCTGACAAAGACTGAGTGCGGTTTCCCATTTTCTAAAAGGAGTCCGGTCGCGTAGTTGTTGAATTTTCGATATCCACCTTGCCTCACTTGATGCGCACCGCCTCTGGTGCGATAGTTTATAGTATCCAGAGCTAGTTGCTCCCTCGGATTCTGGTTTGGCACCATTGTCACAAGCCATCCCATGGGGTGCTCTGTTTCGTTAACACGGCTTGTTGAACCACAAGCCAACTAGAGAAAGAAACATGAAAACTCAGGTGAAACCAGTCAATGCCGGATCCGATGAACTCGCCACGTTGTTCCCCTCCGTCTCAAAGAACGCAGGTAATTCTGCGCGCCTTGTGCTTGGTTATTCTCGGGAGCATCTCGTTGAAGAAGTTGTGAATGATGTGCTGCTTCAGCTCTGGAAGGCTCATCAGGATGGAAAACTCCCCCGCAATCTCAATGCGTGGGTCAGGGAAGTTGCCAAGAATCGGGCCTTGCGTTTTGCTCGCGGCCCCGAGCGGCGCTACACAAAGAGCCTCGTTGAAGAGTTGCCAGACCAAGGTGCGGGTTTCAACGCGAATTGCGTGCTTATGCCTCAGGACACGCTGACGCCAGGAACAACATCGGAATTCACAGAGCGGCTTGCGGCTGTCAAAAAGCTCCTGGCAACATTCCATTCGGTAGTGGTCGCTGACCTTGATGCCGGGGAGAAACTGCTGTTTGAATTGCGCTACCGCCGTTGTTTGAGTGACGAAGCGATTGCGTTCGAACTCGGGCTTTCCCAGCCCGCGGTCCGCAAGCAATGGTCCAGGCTGCTCACTCGGGTCTTGGAAACCGTTCGTGCGCAGTTGAAGCAAGACCCTCTTTGTGCAGATCTCCTCGGAACCTTCCTCGCCAACGAGAAGGAGTTCCGGCGTGGTTTCCTCGGAGTTCTTCATGTGGTTACGAAGCACGGTGTTGAAGAGCTTGAACGGATCGTCCGTGCCGTTTTTGACCGTTAAAGGAGTGTTTTTTGGCCCTAGGCCCGGTAGCACGCAAGTGCTACCGGGCTCTCTTCTTTCGCCTCAGCAGGCTTGCTCGTGTCTCTCAACGCTCACCACCGCGTGCAGCAACAAGTCCGTGTTGACCAAATCTTTGAAGAGTTCACGCGCCTCATTGTCGGGACACTGATCCAAGTATGCCTTCATGGGCACCGCCTCGCCACGCTTAGTTTCTTCGCAAAAGTTCCACGCCAAATCCGCCACCAATTGTTCACTGTCGAGATGAGTTGCAGTTGCCATAGATGAATTACCTTTCCTTCCATTGTTGTTGGATATTACTAACATCAGACAACCATACAGAGCATTCAATCAGCGATGTTGTGACATCCTTTTCTTGCTGCTAGGATTATCTTTTGAAGATTAGCTTTCGACCTTCCATGTCACATTCGCATTGAGAAACGCTGTGTCGTTTTGGGCGAATTGCTCCATTCCGCAAACCCTGACGCCTCTGCCACGTTTTTGCCTTACGGTATCCTCCCAGGATGGCTTTCCCCCGCCTCCCCCGTTTCCAACGTGCGTCTGCGGTTTCCCCCATCACACTAACCGACCGCGACCGCCTCATCCTCCGGCTTGTCCACCGGCACCGTTTTCTCCGTTCCTCGCACCTGACCGTTCTGGTAGGCGGCAGTGAGCAGATGCTCCTCCGGCGGCTGCAATTCCTTTTCCATCACGGATACCTCGAACGCCCCCGCGCCCAGCTCCTCTATTACGAGCGCACCGGCTCCCGCCCCCTTGTGTATGGCCTCGGCAACAAGAGCGGCAAGCTCCTCAAGGCAACGCTTGGCGCCTCGCACCGGCCTTTCCGCTGGAACGACAAGAACCGCACCGTTGGGCGGCTCTTTCTGGAGCACGCCCTGCTCGTTTCAGATATCCTCGTGGCCTTGGAACTCGCCTGCCTGAAGTCGGGCAGCCTGTGGCTTCGCTTGGAAGACGAACTTCCCGGCACTGCCAAGGCCCGGTGGAATGTGGCCGTGGACGGCAAGACCCGTCTCGGCCTCATCCCCGACCGGATACTGGCATTGGAACGGGTTCGGGAGGACCAGACGGTTGAGCAGGCCAATTTCTTCCTCGAAGCCGACCGTGGCACCATGCCCGTGACCCGCAAGGGCCTCGCCCAGACCTCCTTCGCCCGGAAACTAATCGCATACGAAGCGACCTGGTCGCAGAGCATCCACGAGAAGCGCTTCGGATTCACCCGTTTCCGGGTGTTGGTCGTCACAAAGAGTCCCGCCCGTGTGGAGTCACTGGTGCAGGCGTGTTCGCAGTTGAAACGCGGCCACGGCCTCTTTCTCTTCGCTGACCGGAGTGCCTTGGAACACCCAGACATCCTCTTCTCCCCCATCTGGCGGAACGGGCGCGGAGAACAGACGAGCTTGCTGTCATAGCGGTTGCCGCCGTCGGCAAAGATGCGCTCCTCGTGCGGGAATGGGCTTCCGCGATACGATGCTCCCCGGAGACGATTCCATTCTGGAGCCGTCATTGTTCCTCACAACCCAAAGGAGTATTCGCATGCCCAAATCCAAGTTCGTTGACTTCAGGGCCATCAAGGCCGCCGTCACCATGGAGCAGGTGCTCGCACGATATGGTCTGCTCGACGCCATGAAGCGCAGCGGGGCCAACCTCTCCGGCTGCTGCCCCATCCACAACGGCACCAACCCGACACAGTTCCGGGTGAGTATCAGCAAAAACGTCTGGAACTGCTTCAGCGAGTGCAAGCACGGCGGCAACGTCCTCGATTTTGTCGCCGAGAAAGAGCGCATCACCGTCCACAAAGCCGCGCTCCTCATCATGGAGTGGTTCGACCTTCCAGAGCCGGATGCCCCGGCCGAGGAGGATGAACCTCCGTGCGAGCCATCGGCTCCACGGCATTCCCAGGCACCGGCACCCACGGCCTCGAAAGCGACGCCAAAGCCCGAGGACGCCACGCCCAATGCCCCGCTCAAGTTCCGCCTGGAGCATCTCGACGGGAAGCACCCATACCTCATCGAGCGGGGCCTCACGCCGGAGACCATCGTGGACTTCGGGGTTGGCTTCTGCGCCAAGGGGATGATGGCCGGACGCATTGCCATCCCGGTGCATAACGGGGAGGGGCAGGTGGTCGCATACGCGGGCCGGCATCCAGGAGAGCCACCGGATGCCAACACGCCCAAATACAAGTTCCCGCCCGGCTTCAAGAAGTCCCAGGAGCTCTTCAACCTCGACCGGGCGGTGAAGGAGCCGGGGCCGCTCGTGCTCGTCGAAGGGTTCTTCGACTGCATGAAGCTCCACCAGCACGGGGTCAAGAAGGTGGTGGCCCTCATGGGGAGCACCCTGTCAGCCGCGCAGGAGGAGCTCATCCGTCGGCACACCGACCGGCACAGCCAGGTTCTGGTCGTTCTCGACGAGGATGATGCCGGACGCGAAGGCCGCGAGGTCCTCGCGGCCCGACTCGCCCGGTTCGTCTTCGTGAAGACCCATGTCTTCGCGAAGGAGGGAGATCAGCCGAGCCAGTTGTCGGCCGAGGAGATCGCGGAACTGCTCGATTAAAGGAGGCCATATGGACGTGCATTGTTCCACCTGTGGCGAGCCTTGGGATGTTTTCCATCTCTGGCAGGACGCCATCTTCGAGACCGGGTTGACCCACGCGGAAGGCGAGCGGTGGCGGTCACTCCCCCGCCGCCTGAAGCTCGCCGACCGATACCGCCAGGCATTCCGGGAAGCCGGATGGGAGTTCGGGCAGGGCGTCATCAATGTCGTGCGCTGCCCGGCGTGTCCCAAGGATGCCAAACCAGACCCCGGACGCGTCGAGACCAAGGCCGCCTTGGAAGACCTCATGGGCGACGACGAGGACGGCCTTGCGGCCACCTTCGAGGACTACCGCCTCTGATGAACGCGAAGTCATCTGACTTCCGCACCCTCCTCAAACGCCTTTCCCACCACCATGACGCCCGCAGCGTCTTCGACGACTTCGTCTGCTTCGCGGCCTGTGCGCTTGCCGCCGGGACGCGAGAAGCCGAATACCTCGAAGCCGCCAAGCGGTGGGAAAAGCCGGAGATGGAGTTGTTTGCGGAAGCCTTCGGCGCACTGGTCGCCGAAATGGAGTCACGGCCCTTTGAGGACCTTCTCGGCACCTACTACCTGGACTGTGCCGTGTCCCACAAAGGGCAGCGGTGGAACGGTGAGTTCCACACCCCGAAGTGCATCACGGACCTCATGGCCCGGATGCTCGTCACCCCGGTGGACTTGCCGGCGGAAGGACCGATCACGGTGTGTGAGCCGGCGTGCGGGGCCGGGGCGATGATTCTGTCATTTGCCCAGGCCTGCCCGCCGGAGGTTCGCCGCCGGTTGCGAGTGACCGCCATCGACGTGAGCCGCACGGCCTGCCACATGGCGTTCGTGAACACAACGCTCTGGGGCATCCAGACGCGGGTGATCCATGGGAATGCGCTCAGCATGGAGTGCTGGGCCGCCTGGTCAAACCTCCACTACATCGCCCCGTGGCTGCCACTGGCACTGCGGATCGAGACGCCGGAGGCGAAAGCCCAGGGCGAACCGCCAAGTCCGGTCGAAATGGAGCGCCTGAAAACGGCGCTCGTGCAGCAGGAGCTTGTCTTCGGCTGAATCACGCCCCTTTCGACTCCGGTCGGAAGGGGCTTTTCCTTTCTCCTTGGCTGCCACCAACAAAGTGGCCGTCCACGCTTCCGGCCAAGGAGTCAACAAAACCAGAAGCAGCCTGCTACGAACAGGCGGACGGCCGGAAGGAGCACAATGGAACAAACCGAACTGTTCAAGTCAGAATCGCCCGAACAAACAAGAATCCGATGGAGTCAGCCCCAGGAATGGAAACCCGTGCCACAGCGGGACGCCATACTTGAAGAACAGCCATTCAGGCGACCCGAACTGGAAACCCGGACCCGCAAATTGAAGATTGAAGCCACTGGAGATTTCGCCGAGGGTCTCATCAAACCGAAAATCCGGCTCATGGGCCGCTGGCTTGAGCGTGCGGGGTTCAGTCCCGGCAATCATGTCCAGGTCATGTGCCTGGCACCTGGAGTTATGGAACTGCGATCCTCGGGTGCCTTGATATTGAAAGCTGCGGGGCTAGCCAGGTCGGACGAACCGTTTTGAGACGTGCGAGCCGACCTGTCCCGACGGCTTTCTGCCATTCAGACGTCCGGCCTCATCCGCCGGACGTTTTTTTATCTCCATTGCACCTTCTCCGTTTCAATACAGTCTCTCGCTATCGCCCCGCAGGCTCGGCGAAGTGACTGTCCGGCAACCTCTGGAGCACCTTCCATTCGAGAACATCCCCTTCAGAAATCACGCTCCCTTGCTCATACCCCACGGTATGAAACGGCACCTTGCAGCCGTCACGCTCCTTGAAATCGGAATACACCAATTCTCGGGTGACCGTTTGCCCTTTGGAGTTCAAAGTCTCGTATTTTCTGCGCACCAAACAACCTGATTCAGGGTCAAACATGACCAACACCTTTAAGCCCTCGGGCGACGATACGTGCAAGGCAGGCAGTTCCTTGCCATCCACGCGGGCAGGCTCACCGAGAGCGACTTCATACGTGTCGTCCCACAGGGCGAGCAAATCTTCAACCCGCTGACAGAACGCCTCCCGCTTCAGGTTGTCCGCGATCATGGGAGTCACCGTAATCTTCAATCCGTTGACCGTCTGCCAGACGCGAGTGCCACTAATTCCGAACGTCTGGCTCACGCTCGCGCGCGTCAGTCGTATTTTCACCTCCTGCCGCATCTGGTCGGGAGCTTGCGAATAGATGATGGCTTCCATGTCCATCTGCCCCATCGCGGGGTCGGTCATTTGCCCCTTGAGGGCGACCTTCACGCAGCCAGCCTTGCGCAGATTGTCAATTCCTCCCCGTGCTTGAACCGCGCGTTCGACGATGGGCCAGGCCGGACTTGAGCGAATTTTCTGCCCCGGCGTGCTTGTGCCCGGTGCGGCCACAGCAGTCCCCAAGCTCGCCGCCGCGCCTGTCCCACCCGCGATATACAGTTGCGTGGACTTTTCCCGCCACCCCTTCTCCGTGTGTTCAAAATACAGTTTGGTGGTGACCTTGCTGACCTCGCCGCGCTTGGCGCGCGTCTTGCCGAAGAAGGCAGGCGACATTTCCTCCAATGAACTGCGCGGTTTGCCAATCGTTGCGTCGTAGTTCCCATCCCAGAGGAGCGGACCGTTCCCCCAGTAACAGTCGGCGTTGAAGCTGATTTCCGCCTCGTATTCAAACGCGTAGCTTTGACCCGCTGCCTGGCCATTGGTTTTCTTGAAACTGACGAGCCGGATCGCTCCTTTGGACTGTGTCGTGATCTTCTTTTCCAAGAGTGCCTTCACATCGCTTTCAGAAGGCGCGGTGACCGTGGGGGTAGCCAGTTTCTTGAACAGCTCCACCAAGTCGGACTTCAATCGGGCATTCTCCCGTTCCAGCTCAAGAATCCGCTGCCGCATTTTTTCGGGGGTGTCGGGGATCGAGTTTGGTTGCGCAAAACTAATTCCGCCAAGCGTCACGGACCAGAAGAAGAAGAAGGTAAGCACCAAGGTTTTCATCCTGTGCAAGTCTGGCTTGCCATTTTCCCGCTGCCAATATCATTCTACATAAGAACCCGATGCGTCAGAAAGTATACCGCAGAGGGATTGAGGTATCGGCGTGGATGTGAAGCCCGCCGGCCTCACGAAATGAGTATAACCGGGGACACGCTGGCGAGGATGGCTGGCAGGCGAGGTGGTCGCACCGTTCCCCAATCATAAATGACGTATGTTTGGCCCTTTCATCAAACGTAATGCGGAGGTCCTCGACCATTGGATTGGCTTCGCCGAGAATTTCCAGCTTTCCCCGCCAGAGTTCTACGCCGCCATAGAGCAGGAGCTCATCACCCGGAAGGTTCCCGGCCTCATGATGTCGCGCATTGAGTTCTCCGAAGGCGGGGTGCTTTCAGACCAGCGGGTCTATTTGCGAATGGTGCGCGAGCGGCTGGTGTTCGACGTGTGCGCCGCCCCGTTCGGCACCCGCTTTTTCTTCTCGTGCCGTTCAGCGGAGATTCCGGCCATCATCCAATTGTGGCAACTCGCCGCCGTGGCCGTCGGCTTTTGCGTGTTCACAGGGCTGTTCTGGAAATTGCTCGGGTTCTTGCTCGGCTGCTTGGCGATGATCGTCTTGATGCTCACCATCGTGTATTTGCTCCGGAATACCGTGGCGCTTGGGTTCAAAGACCTCGATGCCACCCTCATCAAGTCCCCGGTCCTTGGGCCCATCTATGAACGCTTGTTCCGCAAGGAAACGTATTACCGCTTCGACACCCGGATGATGTATCTCGACACCGTCTCGAATGTCGTGAAGCAGCTTGCCGATGATGTCACGGCCGCGAAGGGGGTGAAACTCGTTCGGGAGTATGAACAGGCACCGCTCTTGGGCGAACTCTACCGCCGTGCAGCACCGCGCCAGAGTGGCAGTTCACCAGTTCCTCCCGGTCCGCCCCAACCGTAACGCCCAATGGCGAGCATCCACGAGCAATGGTCCGCCCAGTTCAGCGCCTTTGAACGGCGCGGACGGGGCTGGCAGATCTTTCCTCACGCGGTTGCCCCGGAGCCACCTTTCCAGCCGTTTCGGGGATATACCTTGGCGGAGATCGTGGACGATGGTCGTCGCCCAACGGCCCTTAGCTCATTCGTCGCAGGGCTCAGCCGCTGGCTGGCATCGGAACCCGCACCCTCGCAAGCCAACCCAGACCCCAAGCCAGAACCAGAGTCAATCGCCTTGGAGCGCGGCCAGCTCGTTGAGTTCCAGACCGCACTCCCGGCCAAGCTGGACATTGGCCGGGATGCCTTTGCCACGTTTCTCGACCGGCTCGCCGTCTGTGCTGAACCGGTCGCCTTCGAACTGCTCGGCACGGAGGCAAGCATCATCGCACAATTTGCTGCCGGGAAGGCCGATGCCCCGGTCGTTCGCCGGCAGCTCACTGCCTTTTTCCCCGAAGCGACCTTTCTGCCCACCGACCATACGCTCACGGAGGCTTGGGACGCCGCCTTCCCAGACGCGCTCATGGTCGAATTTGGACTGGAGAACGAATTCATGCTGCCACTGGCCACGGACGCGGCAGTTGATCCTTTTGTTGGCTTGATCGCGGGCATGAGCGAACTCGCCGTCGGGGAACTGGCACTGTTTCAAGTCCTTTTCCAACCCGTCGAGAATGACTGGCGTGATAGCACTTGGCGCACGCTTACCGATGCCGAGGATAAGGCGATCTTTCCCGACGAAAAGCGGTTCCTCATTGGCGCGAAGCAAAAGTTCTCGGCTCCGCTCTATGGCGCAGTCGTGCGGATCGCGGTGAAGGCAGACGGGTTCGAGCGGATGACCGAAATCGCGCGCGAACTCGCGTATGGACTACGGGTGTTTGCCGATCCCGAGGGCAATGCGCTCATCCCCCTTCACAACAAGGAGTATCCGCTGGATGCCCATGCGGACGACGTGCTTCGCCGGCAGTCCCGCCGGAGCGGCATGGTCCTCAACGCCAAGGAACTCTCCGGATTCGTTCACTTCCCCGGTTCCGAGGTGGCCGCCCCCAAGTTCCGCCGCGCTGTTGAGAACACTCGCCCAGTTCCAGCCGGACTCCGGCAATCAAGTGGCCTCTGTCTGGGCGCAAACATTCATCTTGGCCAGTCAGTGCCCGTCCGCCTCTCCGTCGAGCAGCGCGTCCGGCACATGCACGTCATCGGTGCCTCCGGCACCGGCAAGAGCACCATGCTCGTGAACCTCATTCGCCAGGACATCGAAGCGGGTGAAGGTATTGGTGTCCTTGACCCGCATGGCGATTTGGTCGAACGGATTCTCGGCATCATTCCTCCCGAGCGCGTCGGCGACGTCGTCCTCGTGGACCTCGCCGACGAAAGCCATTCCATCGGCTTCAACATCCTCTCCGCCCACTCCGATTTGGAGAAGAACCTGTTGGCTTCCGATCTCGTGTCCATCTTCCAGCGTCTCTCGACCTCATGGGGCGACCAAATGGGAAGCGTGTTGCAGAACGCCATCCTTGCGTTCCTCGAAAGCTCCCAGGGCGGCACGCTCGCCGACCTCCGTCGCTTCCTCATCGAACCTGCTTTCCGCGAGCGGTTCCTCGCCTCCGTCACCGACCCCGACATCCTCTATTACTGGCGCAAAGGCTTCACCCAGCTCTCCGGCAACAAGTCCATCGGCCCTGTGCTCACCCGGCTCGAAACGTTCCTCTCCCCCAAGCCCATCCGCTACATGGTGTCCCAGCGGGAGAACCGCCTGGACTTCGCCGACATCCTCGACACGGGCAAAATCTTCCTCGCCAAGCTCCCGCAGGGACAGATGGGCAAGGAGAATGCCTTCCTCTTGGGCAGCTTGCTCGTGTCGAAGTTCCAGCAGTTGGCCATGAGCCGGCAAGCCCAGCGGGCGGAGTCCCGTCGTCCCTTTTGGCTCTACGTGGACGAGTTCCAGAATTTCATCACGCCATCCATGGCGGAAATCCTGACCGGCGCCCGGAAGTATCGCCTTGGACTCATCCTCGCCCACCAGGAGTTGCGGCAGTTGGACCGTGACCGCGAGGTGGCCAGTGCGGTCCTCTCCAATCCATATACCCGTGTCGTGTTTCGGGTCGGGGATGCCGATGCGCGGACATTGGAGAACGGGTTCGCGAACTTCGAGGCCCGGGACATCCAGAACTTGGAGACGGGGCAGGCCATCTGCCGAGTGGAGAAAGCGGATGGGGATTTCAACCTCACGATTCCACTGCCGGAGGAACCGGAGCTTGCCCAAGCCGAGGCCACCCGACAGGCAGTCATCACGGCTTCGAGAAAACGGTATGGCACGCCGAGGGCGGACATTGAGGCGGCATTGCGGGCGGCGTTTGCCGCTGAGGACGCGGAGCCGAAGCCTGCGAAGGCCAAACCGGTTCCCCCGCCGGTGCCGCCGGAGCCGGAACCAAAAGCTGCCGAACGTCCCAAGGTGACGGGCTCGAAAGAAGAACAGGCACCGGTTGCACCACCCGTCGCGGCAGCGCCGGAGGTTGCACCGGCTCCGAAGCCTCCCGAGGAAGCGGAGTCCTCCCCTCCACCGCCGGATTTGGGCCGGGGCGGTGCCCAGCACAAAGCGATACAGAGGCGGGTCAAGGAAGCAGCGGAAGCGCTCGGTTTTCACAGTGTCATTGAGAAGGAAGTCCTTGAGGGCAAAGGGAGCGTGGATTTGCTGCTCGTTCGTGAATCGAAATCCATTGCGTGTGAGATTTCGCTCAGCACGAGCGTCGACCACGAAGTCGGCAACGTCTCGAAATGCCTCAAAGCAGGCTTCCCCAGCGTGGCAGTGATTTGCTTGAGCGAGGACCGCCTCGAAAAGATACGGGCTGCGGTCGTTGGAAGTCTCGGAAAGGAAACCACCGGCGGGGTTGTCTTCTTTCTGCCGGACGAGTTCATTGCGCACCTACAGTCACTCCCTCTACCAAAGCCGCCTACCCCTCAGGGGCCAAAGATCATCAAGGGATACAAGGTGAAGCACAAAGTTGCGAAAACACCGCTGGCAGACCAAAAGCAATCCGAAGCTGCTTCAATCAGTTCCATTGCCGATTACATGCTGCGAAAACAGAAGAAGGGGTAACGGATCAGCGATGCACCTTCTTCTGGAGCAGATACAAGGGGCCGACGACGGTGAAGGGCGAAAACGCTTCGATCATTCGCAACCGAAGCTTGGTCAAACTGACTGCCGGGTATTCTTCTGCCTGCTGGATGGTGCCTCGCGTGACGCCGAGTTGTCGGGCAGCCTCCGCCTTCGATACCCCTGCTCCGGCTCTGAATTCCTTCGCGAGCGCCGCCAGTTCATGTTCACTACACGTCCGTTGTCCCAGCTTCGAATTCGACATGGATGAAGGAAAGCAGAAGTATTGTAAAACGCGATACATTTGTGTTGCATTTCCAATCCAATTTCAGGTATGAAGTAGTGTATGAAGGACAATAGCGTTTCGCCCAAATCGGTTGGTATCTGGATTCGCGTTTCGACCGATGACCAGGCCCAGGGAGAGAGTCCCGAACACCACGAGCAGCGTGCCCGTGAATACGCCAAGTTCCAAGGATGGACCGTCAAGGAAGTGTATGACTTGGCCGGGGTTTCCGGCAAAACGGTCATGGACCACCCGGAGACGAAGCGGATGCTCTCCGACATCAAGAGCGGACGAGTCACCGGCCTCATTTTCTCCAAGCTCGCCCGTCTCGCCCGAAACACCAAGGAGCTCCTCGAATTCTCCGACATCTTCCGGGAGCACAACACAGACATGATTTCCCTTCAGGAGAAGATCGACACCAGCAGTCCCGCCGGCCGCCTCTTCTACACCATGATCGCGGCGCTCAGCCAATGGGAACGCGAGGAGATCGCCGACCGTGTGAAGGCGTCGATCAAGATACGGGCGAAACTCGGCAAGAGCCTTGGCGGGGCGGCTCCCTTCGGATACATGTGGAAAGACAACAAGCTGGTCGTCAATCCTGCCGAGGCTCCCGTCCGAAAGCGGATGTATGAGCTCTTTGCAACGGAGAAGCGGAAGAAGAGCGTCGCGCGTCTGCTCAATGAGGCCGGGTATCGCACCCGGAAGGGCGCACGGTTCACCGACACCACCGTCACGCGGCTCATCCAAGATACCACCGCCAAAGGGACATATCGTTCCAACCACACCTTTCGCAACGGCAAGGGCAAGCTCCTCGCAAAACCAGAAGCTGAATGGGTGTCCTCCCCCGTCGAAGCAATCGTCACAGAGGAGCTTTGGCAGCAATGCAATACGATCATGGCGGGACGCGAGGACAAGCGGCCACAGGGGCCGAAGCCAGTCCATCCGTTCGCTGGCCTCCTGTTCTGCGGCTGCGGGCAGAAAATGTATGTGTTTTCCCGCTCCCCCAAGTATGTCTGCCCGAAATGCCGGAGCAAAATCCCCATTGAGGACATCGAGGCGATCTTTCGCGAGGAACTCAAAGACTTCTTCGTTTCTAAGGACAAGGTGAAGGCCCACCTCGCCAAGGCCGACGAACACCTCGCTGGCAGAAAGGACCAGCTTGCCGCCCACAGCAAGCAACTGGAGAAAGTGAGGGCTGAGATGCGGAAGGTGTATCAGCTCTTCCAAGCGGATCAAATCACCCCCGATGGCTTCGGGAAGCTCTACCGTCCTTTGGAGGACCAAGAGCGGGCGCTCGCAGCGGAACTACCCAAGCTTCAGGGTGAGGTGGACGCCTTGGAAGTCCGGCAGATTTCGACCGACGAGGTGGCAGCGGAAGCAAGCAACTTGCACCTGCTTTGGCCAAAACTGTCGAACGACGAGAAGCGGCGACTGATCGAAAGCATCACCGAAAAGATCGTCGTTGATCGGGACGAAATCGACATAACCCTCTGCTACCTCCCTTCTTCTGAAGAATTCACAAATAGGCAACGAAACCTGTCGGGTTCATCGCGGCCACGAGCATGAATTGCGATGGGAAGGTCATCGTGCCAGCGGCGCGAGAGATGGTGACTTTGCCATCTTCCAGTGGCTGGCGCATCGTCTCCAGCACGGTGCGCTTGAACTCCGGCAGTTCATCGAGGAACAGCACGCCATGGTGTGCCAGCGAGATTTCACCGGGGGTTGGATTGATGTTCCCGCCGAGCAAGCCGGCATCGGAGGCAGTGTGATGCGGCGAACGAAAAGGGCGTTGCGTGATGAGCGCCTGGCCGGGAGCCAGCGCACCGACGATGCTGTGAATCTTCGTGGTCTCCAGCGCTTCGTCGAGCGTGAGCGGCGGGAGAATCGTGGGCAGGCGTTTGGCCAGCATGGATTTGCCCGTGCCGGGGGGGCCGATTAACAGCAGGTTATGGCCGCCCGCCGCGCTGATCTCGAGGGCGCGCTTCACGGACTCCTGGCCCTTCACGTCCGCCATGTCCACCAGTTCGTCGGCGGTGCATTCGAAGATCTTGTCCAGATCCACCTTGGCGGGCGGGATCTTCACCTCGCCTTCGAGGAAGCCGGCGGCCTCGCGCAGGTTCCGCACGGGAATGACCTGCAAGCCTTGCACCACGGCCGCCTCGGCGGCGTTCTCGGCCGGCACCAGCACGCCGGCGCGGCCATCCTGCTTGGCGCGCAACGCAATCGTCAGCACCCCTTTGACCGGGCGGACCGCGCCGGTCAGCGCCAACTCCCCGACCATGGCGAAGTTGTCGAGCTGATCGGTCTCGATCTGCTCGCTGGCGGCCAGCCAGCCCAGCGCGATGGGGAGATCGAAGCTCGGGCCTTCCTTGCGCACGTCCGCCGGGGCGAGATTGATGGTGGTCTTGCCCATCGGGAACTTGAACGCGGAGTTCGTCATCGCCGTGGTGACGCGGTCGAGGGACTCGCGCACCGCCGCGTCGGGCAGGCCCACCAGCGTGAATTTCGTGTCGCCCCAGCCGACGTTGACCTCGACCTCAACTGGATACGCTTCAATGCCCTGCACGGCAGCGGAACAGACCTTGGCCAACATGGCGGGGACTGTGGCGGGCTTGGATGGAGGCATCAATCTGGAAGTTGTGCTGATGATGATTTGAGGCTTCCGCATCCCAGTCCACTCACGGTGTTCATTTTTGAGCACCTTGTTTTCTTCCGATCAGGACAACGGGCTGAATGGGCCTGTCTAAATGGGGGTGTCAGCTCGGATACGGTCAATCCGGATCACCCTCAACGGTTCTTGGCTACGGTAAAACCCCCGGTCAGCAGTGGGGGAAAGGAGCGTCACGAAACCGTCACACGCTTTTGAGCAACCGATTTCATTCACCATTCTTGAACCGGCTGGCTGATTGGCATTGGCATCGCTTTTGGTCCCCCCGCTTGGGCGAAGTGCCCAAGTTCGGAAATCGCAACTACGACGACCATGACAAAACAAAACCTAAAAAACAAAGCACTGCGGACCTGTGTTGGCACTGCGCTGCTGGTCGGGGCCGGGGTGGCCTCGGTCGGAGCTCAGGATGCCGCGCGATTGGAGAAATTGGAGAAGGAAAATGCCGACCTGATGAAGCGGCTCGAGAACATCGAGGCGCTCGCCGTCAAGGAAGGCATCCTGCCCAAGGACAAGACCCCGAACAAGACGCTGAAATTCCTCGCGGACACCGAGATCAGCGGCTTTGTCCAGGCGTCGTATTTCTACAACACGGCGCGCCCGGCGGACGGCGCTTCGGATGCCTACCTGTGGAACACCCGGAACAACTCCATTTCCATCAACAAGATCAAGCTCAGCGTCGGCAGCAAGGCGCTCCCCACGGACACCTGGGCCGCTGGTTACAAGGTGTCGCTCATGTTTGGTGATGATGCGGGTCAGCTCAACTCCAACGTCGGTGGCAATACCAGCTTCAACGATGTCCGCGAGGCCTATGTTGAGATGAACGTCCCCATCGGCACGGGCTTGAACGTCAAGGCGGGCGAGCTCATCTCGCTGCTGAACTATGAGTCCGGCGACGGCGGTGCGGCCAACCCGAACTTCTCGCAAGGCAACCAGTGGTGGTTCACCGGCAACGGTCCCTCCGCCGGCATCCAGGCCAGCTACAACTTCACCGACAAGGTCGGCTTGACGTTGCGCGTGGACAACGGCCTCTTCCAAGGCCCCATTGACAACAACGACGGCAAGGCCTTCAGCGGCAGCCTGAACTTCAAGCCCACGGCCAAGGTCTGGGAGAACCTCTACTTCTTCTACGACCGCCAGCCGGGCGCCACGGTGGTCAAGGGCTTTGGCACCATCGGTGGCTATCAAATTACCGAGAAACTCGGCACCGGGTGGGAGTTTGACTACTTCAACGTTGATGCTCCTGCGGTTACGACCGACATCTGGTCCATCGGCGGCTGGGTGTGGTATGACTTCACCTCCCAACTGGGACTTGCCTTCCGCGGCGACTACATCGCCCAGGATACCGGCGTGCTTGGACCCGCCGTCCGTCCCGGTGCCGGCATCGTGTCTGCTGATCCCGATGGCGATCTCGCGAGCCTGACGCTCACACTGAACTACAAGCCCGTGCCGAGCATCAAGATCCAGCCGGAACTGCGTTTCGACCGGACGTCCTATACGGGTGGCCTCGACGGCAAGAAGAGCCGCGTCATCGTGGGTTGCGGCGTGACCTATTCGTTCTGAACCCTGTCCCTGCAAAACGCAAACCTTGGTCAACCTGAAACTGAAAATCCTCAGCTCCCCTGAAACATGAAAGCTCCTAAAATCCTCGCCGCCCTGGCGGCGGTCGCCCTCGGCGTCTCGGCGCAGGCGGCGGACAAAGTCAAAGTCGGTGTGCTCCACTCGCTGTCCGGCACCATGGCCATCAGCGAAACCTCGCTCAAGGACGTGCTCCTGTTCACGTTCGACGAGATCAACAAGGCGGGCGGCGTGAAGGTGGGCGGCAAGCCCTACCTGATCGAGCCCGTGGTCGTGGACCCCGCGTCCAACTGGCCGCTGTTCGCCGAAAAGGCCGAGCAGTTGCTGGTGAAGGACAAGGTCTCCGTCGTCTTCGGCTGCTGGACCTCTGTCAGCCGCAAGTCCTGCCTCCCCGTGTTTGAGCGCAACAACGGCCTGCTCTTCTACCCCGTGCAGTATGAGGGCGAGGAGTTGTCCAAGAACATCTTCTACACCGCCGAGGCTGTGAACCAGCAGGCGGTGCCGTCGGTGGACTACATGCTCGCGGAAGGCAAGAAGAAGTTCTACCTCCTGGGCTCGGACTACGTCTATCCCCGCACGACGAACAAGATCCTCAAGCAGTATCTGAAGTCCAAGGGCATCCCGGACTCGGACATCGAGGAGATCTACACGCCGTTCGGTCACACGGACTACCAGACCATCGTCGCTTCCATCAAGAAGTTCAGCGCCGGCGGCAAGGCCTGCATCATCAGCACCTTGAACGGCGACACCAACGTGCCGTTCTTCAAGGAGTTCGCCAACGCCGGCCTGACCTCGGAGAACTGCCCGGTCGTCTCCTTCTCCATCTCGGAGGATGAGTTCCGCGGCCTCCCGGCCAAGCAGCTCGTTGGTCACCTCGGCTGCTGGACCTACTTCATGTCCATCAAGTCCCCGGAGAACACCAAGTTCGTCGGTGACTTCCTGAAGTGGATCAAGGCCCCCGTCGTCACCGGCGCGGATTACAAGGTCAGCGGCATTGATGCCAAGGACCGTGTGACCTGCAGCCCGATGAACCTCTCCCGCATCGGCGTGTATCTCTGGAAGCAGGCCGCTGAGAAGGCCGGCACGTTCGAGGTGGACAAGGTCCGCCCCGCGCTCATCGGCCAGACCTTCAAGGCCCCCACCGGTGTGGTGACCATGCAGGCGAACCATCACCTGGTTAACCCGGTGTTCATCGGTGAGACTCTCGCGACCGGTCAGTTCAAGATCATCAAGTCGCTTGGCGCGGTCGCCGGCGAGCCGTTCAGCGAGAAGTTCCTGACGAAGAAATAGGTTGTCTGTTGTTTGATTGGTTAGTTCAGCGGGGGAGGCGGGCGCGTGCATTCGCCCGCCTCCCCTTGCGACAAAGCGAACAGCGTTCAACCCAATCGTCGTGATGCCCCGCCTCTTCCGTCCTCCCAACCCTTCCAGCCGCCCGGCGGCAAGCCCGGCACCCAGCCTGAGAACGCTGATCTCCGCCCGGCTGGGGCAGCTCGCTCTTCTCGTCCATCTGGCCAGCTTGGGCGCAGTTTTCGCCGCCCCCGCTCCAACGGTGCCCTCCCATCGGGCCATGCTGGTGGAGGCGATGCTCTCCGACGACCTGGGCCGGCAGATTGAACTCGTCAAGCAGCTCGTGGATGCGGGTGCCGACCCGCTCGTCGAGCAGGCGCTTTCCGCTTGGCGGCAGGGCGGAGTTTACCTCTACGAGACCAATAACACGCGCACGCCGTTCATGCTCGACGCGCAGACCGATGGCGATGGCCTCGCCCGGGCGCTGCGGCTGTCCGATGGCGAGCAGTTGAAAGACCCGTCCGGCAAGCTGCTGAAGTTTGCGGCCAATGATCTCACCGCCGTTGACACCAGCTCCAAGCTCCGCAAGGCCATCAAGACCACGCTCGACTTGTTTTCCCTGGCCAATCCCAACCCCAAGATGCGCCGGGACGCCGTGACGAAGCTCGGCCAGGAGCAGAACATCGAGTATCTGCCCTTTTTCGAGGTGCGTCTGGCTAAAGAGACTGAGAAGGAAGTGCGCCGCGCGCTGGAAGAAGCCGTGGCCCTGACGGGCATTGTCCATGAGGAGGCAAAGATCCGCTTGCCCGCCATTCACCGTTTGAGCGCGTTGCGGTCCATCAATTCTCTCCAGTTCCTTCAGAAGATCGAGCAGGACACCAAGGGCGCCACCTCGCCGACGGCCAAGGAAACCTACGAGGCCGCGCATGCCGCCGTGCAAAAAATCGAGTCCTACATGGCCATGGGCAACCTCTTCGGCACCGCTTTCCGTGGCTTCAGCCTGGCCGCCGTGCTGCTCGTCGCCGCGCTTGGCCTCGCAATCACATTCGGTCTCATGGGCGTCATCAACATGGCCCACGGGGAACTGATCATGATCGGCGCATACACGGCGTATGTGACGCAGAATATCTTCAGTGCCAAGTTCGGCACTTCTGGTGGCGGCTTCGATGCCTACTTCATCGCCGCGTTGCCTTTCTCATTTGTCGCCGCCGGGCTGGTGGGCTTGGCACTGGAGCGCGGGGTCATCCGCTTTCTCTACAAGCGTCCCTTGGAATCACTGCTCGCCACCTGGGGGGTCAGTTTGGTGCTGCAACAGATTTTCCGGCACATTTTCGGTGCGGCCAACGTGCAGGTGAACTCGCCGAGCTGGCTCAACGGCAGCTACGTCATCAGCGACGTGCTCTTCGCCTACAACCGCATCTTTGTCATCGGCTTCGCGGTGTTCATCGTGCTGGGCACTTACCTGCTGCTCACGCGCACCAGCCTCGGGCTCCAAATCCGTGCGGTGATGCAAAACCGCCAGATGGCTTCCGCGCTCGGCGTGCGCACCGACCGGGTGAACATGATGACGTTCGCCTTTGGCTCCGGTCTCGCGGGCATGGCGGGCGCCTGCCTCTCGCAGATTGGCAATGTCGGACCGAGCCTTGGCCAGAGCCACATCGTGGACTGCTTCATGATCGTGGTGCTGGGCGGCGTAGGCAACCTGGTTGGCACGGTGTGCGCCGCGCTGGGCGTTGGTGTCACCGATCAGATTCTCCAGCCATGGCTGGGGGCGGTGCTGGGCAAGATCACCGTCCTGGCCGGCATCATCTTGTTCCTGCAATGGCGGCCCGCCGGCATGTTTGCCACGCGCACCCGGAGCCTGGAGGGATGATGGACACCGCCAAATTCCCGGCCCCCGGGCTTGAGTCCAAGCACGGGATGTGGAAGACGGCGCCCATGCGCCTCTGGAACACCATGGTTGGCACGGCGGTGAAATACGGCGGGTGGGTATTGAGATTGTTTTCATGAAGGCCCCGTTTCCCAAACGCGAATTGTTTTTCATCACGCTGGTCGCCGCGCTCGTGCTCGTGGTGGTGCCCTGCCTGAACGCCTTTCTGCCGAGCAGCAGCCCGCTCCACATCAGCACCTTCACGCTGAGCGTTTACGGCAAGTATCTCACTTATGCCGTGCTGGCGATGGGGGTGAACCTGCTCTGGGGCTACACCGGCATCCTCAGCCTGGGGCAGTGCCTCTTCTTCTCGCTCGGCGGCTACTGCCTCGGCATGCACCTGATGCTGCTGATCGGCAAGCTCGGCCAGTATCACGCGGACATCCCGGACTTCATGGTGTTCCTCGAATTCCCGAAGCGCTTCCCGGAAACCGGCGGCCTGCCCCCGCACTGGATTCCCTTCAAGCACTTCTGGTTCGCCGCGCTGATGGTGATCGTCGTGCCCGCCGTGGTCGCCTACATCTTCGGCTGGCTCGCCTTCCGCTCGCGCATCAAGGGCGTCTATTTCTCCATCCTCAGCCAGGCGCTGACCTACGCAGCCACGCTGATGTTCTTCCGCAACGACTTCACCTTCGGCGGCAACAACGGCCTGACCGACTTCAAGTTTCTCCTCGGTTACGAGGTGAACGCCCCGGGCACCAAGCGCATGCTCTTCATCGCGTCCGGCGTGTTGCTGCTGCTGGTCTATCTCTTCTGCCGCTGGCTCAATTTGACCAAGTTCGGCCTCATCCAGCGTGCGATCCGCGACTCCGAGAACCGCGTGCTCTTCAGCGGTTACGCCACGGCGCACTTCAAGCTCTTTGTCTTCGTCGTCGCCGGCATCATCGCCGCGCTGGGCGGCGCGCTCTTCGTGCCACAGGTGGGCATCATCAACCCCAGCGAGATGGCGCCCGAGAAGTCGCTCGAAGCCGTCGTCTGGTGTGCGGTCGGCGGACGCCAGAGCCTCATCGGCCCCATCCTTGGTGCCGTCAGCATCAACGCCCTCAAGAGCTACGCTACGCACGCCTTCGCCGAGCAGTGGCCCTACATTCTCGGCCTGTTGTTCATCTTCGTCACACTCTTCATGCCGAAGGGCATCGTCGGCATCCCGGAGCAGTTCCGGGAATTGAAGAAGCGCTTCGGGAAGAAAACCACCGCCGAGCCGGCTGTTGCGGGGCCTGCCCCGGTTGAACCGTCCGCCGCTGAAGCTGCCAAAGCCAAGACCTCCTGACCTGTGACCGCGCACAAAGAATTCATTCTGACGATCGAGGGTGTCACCAAGTCGTTCGACGGCTTCAAGGCCATCAATGACCTCAACTTCTACATGGACACGGGCGAGCTGCGCGTGGTCATCGGCCCGAACGGGGCAGGGAAGAGCACCATGCTCGACCTGATCACCGGCCGCACCGCGCCGGACGTGGGCAAGGTCGAGTTCGGCAAGGACACTGACCTAACCGAGCTGAACGAATACGAGATCAACCGCCTCGGCATCGGGCGGAAGTTCCAGACGCCCTCGGTCTATGTGGACAGCACGGTCTTCGAGAACATCTGGCTCTCGCTCGAAGGCAGCCGCAGCCTCTGGTCCTGTCTCTTTTCGCGCATCTCCTCCGACCAGCGCGACCGCATCCAGGAAGTGATGAAGACCATCGGCTTGGTGGACAAGGCCGACACGAAGGCCGGGCTCCTTTCCCACGGCCAAAAGCAGTGGTTGGAAATCGGCATGTTGCTTGCACAGAATCCCAAGCTTCTGCTCGTGGATGAGCCCGCCGCCGGCATGACCGACGAGGAGACGCACAAGACGGGCGAGCTGCTCCTCAGCCTTGAAGGCAAGCACAGCATCGTTGTCATCGAACACGACATGACTTTCGTCCGCCAGATCGCCCGCAAAGTCACCGTCCTCCACCAAGGCCACGTCCTCTGCGAAGGCACCGTGGACCAAGTGCAGAACGACGAGCGCGTGATCGAGGTGTATCTCGGCCGCAAGAAGAAGGCGTGAACCTGATGAAGAAGCATTTAGTAATTAGTAATCAGTGCGTGGAAGCGGCTGCTTCGGTTGCGCGGAGACAAATCACTAATCACTAATTACTTTCCCCATGCTCACCCTCTCCGACATCAACGTCTCCTACGACGGCTCCCGCATCCTGCGCGGCGTCAGCCTCGAAGTCCCGGACCGCAGCCTCGTCTGCCTCATGGGCCGCAATGGCGTGGGCAAGACCACCACGCTCAAGAGCATCATCGGCCTCGTGCAGGCCGACTCCGGCACTGTGACGCTGGCCGGTCAGAATCTCACCGGCTGCCGTCCCGACGTGCGTGCCCGCAGCGGGGTCGGCTATGTGCCGCAGGGACGCGACATCTTCCCGCACCTCACGGTCTGGGAAAATCTGAACCTCAGTCTCGTCGTCCACGGCGCGAAGGCCAACGGCCAGGTGGACCGCGTGCTTGAGCTGTTTCCGATTCTGAAGGAATTCCTCCAACGGAAGGGCGGTGTGCTCAGCGGCGGCCAGCAGCAGCAGCTTGCCATCGCCCGTGCGCTCCTCACCGATCCCAAGGTGCTCATCCTCGACGAGCCGACCGAGGGCATCCAGCCCAACATCATTGACCTGATCGGCGACACGCTCGTGAAGATCAAGAAGGAGGGCAAGATCAGCATCCTGCTCGTCGAGCAATACCTCGACTTCTGCCTCGCGGTCGGGGACAATTTCTACATCATGGACCGCGGTGCCATCGTGGCCTCCGGCCCCATCGCGCATCTGAACGACGACCTCGTCAAACTGCACCTGACTGTATGAGCGACCGATCTGACCGCAGCGCTGTGAACACTATCTCCTCCCTCTCCCTTCATCGGATGAGGGGAGAGGGCCGGGGTGAGGGGTGGCTTTTAGCCCGTGCCTCACGCCTCGGAATCCGCCTCCTCACGTCGGCGGCTACGGTTGCCTTCGCCCTCTCCGCGTCTGCCCACCCTGGGCATGACTTGACCGAGGTTGATGCCCGGCACTTGCTGACCAGTCCCGACCACCTCGCGGTGCTCGCGCTCGCGGGCATCGCGCTCTGGTTCGGGGCGCGTCATGTCCACGAACGGATGCCGCGCCGCTTGCTTCAAGGCGCAGGCGTCGCCGCTATTGCTGTTGCCGCTGTTGTCTGGGGACTCCGTGCGTGATGGTCGCCGCCATCCATGACTTTACCACTCGTCGTTCCGGCCACGCCCACTTGCAGTGCGAGCGCATCGCCGGGAAGACCGCTGTTACCTCGTCCTTTGCCACCTCGCCGCTGAAACTCCTCACGCCCCGTTCGCGCGGAGAGAGTGTCTGGACCTACCTCAGCAGCTTTGGTGGCGGCATGGTTGCCGGGGATGAAACCCGTCTCGATCTCCATGCCGGTCCTGGCACCCGCTGCTTCGTCGGCACCCAGGCCTCCACCAAGATCTATCGCAACCCTTCGCAACGTCCCTGCTCTCACCGCGTCCACGCAGTGGCCGCCGAGGACAGCTTGCTCGTGCTCGCCCCTGACCCGGTGCAGTCCTTCGCCGACTCCAGTTTCAGCCAGCGCCAGGAAATCTTCCTGCACCCGACCGCCGGGCTGATGCTGCTGGACTGGTGCTGCTCCGGCCGTGTTGCGCGCGGCGAGCGCTGGGCCTTCAACTCCTACTCCAGCCGCATCGAAGTTTTCGAGACCAGTTCGTCAGCCCAGGACGGCCAGCACGCCGCTCCAACTCGAAACCCCAAACTCGAAACTCCACACTCGCGTCGGTTCTTTCTGGACTCCCTGCTCCTCGACCCTGCCGACGGCGCACTCGACGCCCCGATGCGTCTCGGTCGTTTCAACTGCCTCGCTCTCCTCCTGCTCCTCGGCCCGCCACTGGCCACCGCCGCGCAGCAACTCCTCGCCACCCTTGCCGAGCGCCCCGTGGTGCGCCGTGCCCCGCTGGTCGTTGCCGCCAGCCCGCTCCGAGACGGTGCCTTGCTCCGCATTGCCGGCGAGCGCTTCGAGGACGTGGCCCGCGAACTCCACACGCACCTCGCCTTTCTGCCCGCGCACCTTGGCGATGATCCCTTTGCCCGGAAATGGTAGGAAATTCCCAATGCCCAATTCCTCAATGACCAAAGAATGTCCAATGCCCAATGCCCGGACGACCTGTGATCCTTCGCGGTCGGCCTGGGCACAGGGAAAATTGAGCATTGGTCATTCACTGGTCATTGGTCATTGAACATTGGTCATTTGCCATGCACCTCTCCCCTCGCGAACTCGACAAGCTCACCCTGCACGCCGCCGGCTCCCTCGCGCAAAAGCGCCTCGCGCGCGGCCTGCGGCTGAACCACCCCGAAGCCGTCGCCCTTATCGCCACCGTATTGCTGGAGTTCATCCGTGACGGTAAGAGCGTCGCCGAACTGATGAACCTCGGACGCAAGTTGCTCGGTCGCAACCAGGTCATGTCCGGCGTGCCCGAGATGATCTACGACGTGCAGGTCGAAGGCACGTTCCCGGACGGCTCCAAACTCGTCACCGTGCATCACCCCGTAGCCAGTGAGAACGGAGACCTGGCCCTCGCCCTCCACGGCAGCTTCCTCCCCGTGCCGGACCCCGCGGTGTTCAAGCCTATCGCCGAGGAACCCATCCCCGGCGCCTGCGAAATCAAGGAAGGCGATATCGAACTCAACGTGGGCCGCGCCACCGCCGAACTGCCCGTTACGAATCTCGGTGACCGCCCCATCCAGGTCGGCAGCCACTACCACTTCATCGAGACGAACGCCTCGCTCCGCTTCGACCGCGCCAAGGCCTACGGTCTGCGCCTCGACATCCCCGCCGGCACCGCCGTTCGTTTCGAACCTGGCGAGACGAAGACCGTGAAGCTCGTCGCCATCGCCGGGAAGCAGGTCATCCGCGGTGGCAATAATCTGGCGGATGGCAAGGTCTCCGCCCCTGGCAAGAAGGCCGCGATGAAACGGGTTAAGTCCCAGTCATTTGCCCACCAGACAGAATGAACGCCTGTGGCGACTGTGCACTGATGACTAATCACTAATTGCTTTCCCCATGAGCCACAGAATGAAACGTGCCCATTACGCCGACATGTTCGGCCCGACCACCGGCGACAAGGTCCGGCTCGGCGACACCTCGCTCTGGCTCGAAGTCGAGCGCGACCACACGGTCTATGGTGACGAGTGCAAATTTGGCGGCGGCAAGGTCATCCGCGAAGGCATGGGCCAGGCGGCGGGCGTCGGTGCGGCGGGCGCACTGGACTGCGTCATTACCAACGCGCTCGTGATGGACTACACCGGCATCTACAAGGCGGACATTGGGATCAAGGCCGGGCTTATCGCGGGCATCGGCAAGGCGGGTAATCCCGACGTGATGGCCGGCGTGACCAAGGGCATGGTTGTCGGTGTCACCACCGAAGTCATCGCGGGCGAAGGGCTTATCCTCACGGCGGGCGGACTCGACACACATATCCATTTCATCTGCCCGCAGCAGGCGCACGAAGCCATTGCTGCCGGCCTCACCACAATGGTCGGCGGCGGCACCGGTCCCGCCGTGGGCACCTGTGCGACCACTTGCACGCCCGCGCCGTTTTACTTCGAGGCGATGCTGCGCGCCGTGGACAGCCTGCCGCTGAATTTCGGCTTCACCGGCAAGGGCAACACCGCCATGCCCGCCGGTCTCGCGGATCAGATCAAGGCCGGTGCCATTGGCCTCAAGCTCCATGAAGACTGGGGCACGACCCCTGCCGCGATTGATTGCTGCCTCGGCGTGGCCGACGAGCACGACGTGCAGGTGACGATTCACACGGACACCTTGAACGAATCCACCTTCGTCGAGGGCACCATCGCCGCCTTCAAGGGCCGCACGATTCACACCTACCACAGCGAAGGCGCGGGCGGTGGCCACGCGCCGGACATCATCCGCATCTGCGGCGAGCCCAACGTGCTGCCCAGCTCGACGAACCCCACGCGGCCTTACACGGTGAACACGATTGATGAGCATCTCGACATGCTCATGGTCTGCCACCATCTCGATCCCAACCTGCCGGAGGACGTCGCCTTCGCCGAGAGCCGCATCCGCGGCGAGACCATCGCGGCGGAGGACATTCTCCACGATCTCGGCGCGATCAGCATGATGAGCAGTGATAGCCAGGCGATGGGCCGCATCGGCGAAGTCATCACGCGCACCTGGCAAACCGCCGACAAGATGAAGCAGCAGCGCGGCCGGCTCCCCGGCGAGACCGGCAGCAACGACAACCTGCGCATCAAGCGCTACCTCTCCAAATACACCATCAACCCGGCCCTCGCCCACGGCATGGCGCACATGATTGGCTCCATCGAAGTGGGCAAGCTCGCGGACCTCGTGCTCTGGAAGCCATCGCTCTTTGGTGCGAAGCCCGAGATGGTCATCAAGGGCGGTGTCATCGCCTGGGCGCAGATGGGCGACCCGAACGCGAGCATCCCCACGCCACAGCCGGTCTTCATGCGCCCGATGTTCGGCGCGTTCGGCCGGGCAGTGGGCGGCACGTCCATCGCGTTCGTGAGCAAGCTGTGCAAGACCAAGGGCGTCGCCAAGGGCTACGGCCTGACCAAGCGCATCGAAGCCGTGAAGGGCTGCCGCAAGGTCACCAAGCGCGACCTCAAATGGAACGACGCGCTCCCCAAGATCACCGTGGACCCCGAGACCTACGAGGTCCGCGCCGACGGCGAACTGCTGACCTGCGAACCGGCGAAAGTGCTGCCGCTCGCGCAGCGGTATTTCCTGTTCTAACCGGTAGCAGCCGACGTAAGAAGGCTCCATCTTGAAGCGCGACGGGACGTTGAACCAGCCAGTCGAGCGGGGAGCCTCCAATGAGCTGCCCAGTATTGCTGCGCCCGTTCCAGAAGGGTGGGAAAATCAGCGCCTCCTCACGTCGGCTGCTACCAGTTCAGATTTTCTCCTCTGGCAGCTCGCCGACTCCGCCTTTCCCACCGGGGGCTTCGGCCACTCCGGCGGCCTGGAGGCCGCGTGGCAGCACGGTGAAGTAACGCGGGCCAATCTGCCGGGCTTTCTCGAAGCCAGCCTCCGCCAATGCGCCCGGGCCGCCGTGCCCTTTGTCGCAGCGGCTCATGCCGGCCCGGAGCGGCTGTTGGAATTGGACCAGTTTTGCGAGGCCTTCCTGAGCAACCACGTCGCCAACCGCGCCAGTCGCCTGCAAGGCCGGGCTTTTTGGACCGCGGCCACGCGGGCTTTCATGCCGGACCTCACCGAGCCGCCAGAGCTGTGTCATCTCGCTCCGGTGTTCGGCGTTCTTACCTGCCGGCTGGGTATCACTACACTTCCTTCGTCACGTCTCTTCCTGTTTCTGCATCTGCGCGGACTGGTCTCCTCGGCGGTGCGTCTAGGTGTCGTCGGCCCGCTGGAAGCCCAATCCATGCAGCACCAGCTTTCACCCGTCGCCGAATCAGTGGCCACCCATGCCGCCACGCTGACCTTGGATGATCTTGCGCAGACGGCCCCGCTGCTCGACCTGTGGCAGGGCGCGCAAGACCGGCTCTATTCGCGGTTGTTTCAGAGCTGAGCGCTGTGCGGCGAGGGGGCAGAACGCCGCCGCAACCGCATTGAAGCAACCGATGGACTTGACCTGCAGCGCCAACGGCGCGCCCCATCCCAGCCTGGGGCAACGCCCCAGCAGCGCCAAGAATCCCAGAGGGCTGAAAGCCCGCTCCATCAACGCGCCTGGAATCGACCGCGTGGAACACAACTCGGTCCATCTCCGATGGGACGGGCTTTCAGCCCTTGGTTTTCTGTGCGGTGCGGTTTCCTGGGGCGTTGCCCCGGGCTGGGATGAAGCGGGCCTTTGGCCCTCCGCAAAACGCCGAGACAGCGATCCCCCTCACCACGCCGCGCACCCAACAACTAAGCCGAAGGATGGGCCTCTGCGCCTCCGCGAAAAGGCAAGGACGCTCACCAACGGCATCGCTGTGGTGTTGGTCAACGCCTTCTTATATCACCACGAGCTGACATAAGAGATGCGACTAAACCATGAGATTTCCGGCCACACCAGTGGTCCGCCGAGTTCAAACTATGGCGATTTTTTGTCACTCAATTGGCAAATTAGAGCCAGCCGCCTCTTGGCTAGATATCGGTGTGCCAGCCACAACCGGCCTTCTTCAATTCTGCGTCAACTTATCCAGCGCATTATTCCGCGAGCCCGCCGAAGCGTTTCGCGTGGCACCAATTCAGTTCATAAGCGGAAGGATTTCTTTGCAGCGAGGTTTGCATCCCGGGGCACACCTTACGCTGGCACGCAATCAGTAGTTTTACGGAGTCGCCGAGCGGCTCCGGGAGCACCTGTCGGTTGCACAGCCACATCCTACCCAACCATGAACATGCCATCTGAAACGAGTCCCCGTCTCACTTCGCCATCCCCATCCCGTGTCTTGCGATCACTGGCCTGCGCCGGCGCGCTGCTGGTGGGAGCCGTCGGACTGCACGCCGCAGACGCCACTTCCAAGGTCAACATGCTGCTGAACTTCGAGTTCTCGAACATGTATCTCACGCCGCGCGGCATGATCGTGCAGAACGAGGGTTTGGTGTTTCAGCCGCTGGCCCTGGGCTTCGCGAATGTCCACAAGGGCGACGGCTTCATCTCGGACGTGACCCTGGTGGGCGGCGTCTGGAGCTGCTACGGCACGGCCCGGCTGCCAAGCAGCGGCGCGCCCGGCTCCACCAGCTTCTACGAGGTGGATCCCATTGCCGGCGTGTCCGTCGGGCTGGGGAAGAAGTTCAAGCTGGATGTGACTTATACCGCGTTCAGCATGCAAATCCTGAACATTCCTTTTTCGCATCATCTGGAGACCAAGCTGAGCTTCGATGACAGCGAGTATCTCAAGGCCTTCGCGCTCCACCCGTCGCTGATCTACTGGCAGGAGCTGGACGGCAAAGCGACCGCCGCGCGCGTGCCCTTCGCCGCCACGCCGGCCGCGCAGACCGGCCCCGGTTCCGTGCCTAATTCCAGCTACTACTTCGACCTTGGCATCGCGCCCTCCTACACGTTCGAGAGCACCGGCATCAAGCTGGAGGCCCCGTGCCGGATCATGCTGCCGTCCAAGGATTTTTACGGCGAGTTCTACCGCAAAAGCTCGGTGGTCGGGCTGTATGAACTCGGCCTGAAAGGCAGCGTGCCGATGAAGTTCATGCCGCAGGGCTACGGCAACTGGGGCTTCCACGCGGGCTTCAAATACATGGGCTTCGTGGACAAGAACCTGCAGGGGATGCAGCAGTTCAACGCCACTGGCAAGGCCGAGAAGGACGCCTTCCAGGTCTTCTGCGGCGTCTCCAGCTTCTTCTGAGCAACGCCGGTCAAACCCTGTTGAGAAAGGCAAACCATGAGCTCTTCCTCCGCGCCCTACGTTGACTTCCAGCAGTTCTTCGTCACGCGGCAAAACTTGGACTTGGTGGCGATGACGGGCTGGCGCGAGTGCGTGGCCCGCGTCCTCAACTCCAAGGCTGTGGTTGCCAAGGCGGAAGTCACCACCGCGTTGTCGCGTGCTCCGCAAAATGCCCGCGACCGCTTCCCCTCCCAGGCGGTCCGCCGGAAGACACCCTGAGCCCCTGCCATCTCGTTACGCCCGCCTGTTGCCCAATGAAACGCTACGTCGAAGCTGATCCCTATCCCTGGCCCTTCAACGGCGACCTCCGCGCCGAGAACACCGTGTTCCTCGTCATAGACATGCAGACCGATTTCTGCGGCCCGGGTGGTTACGTGGACAAGATGGGTTACGACCTCTCGCTCACCCGCGCGCCCATTGGCCCGATTCAGCGCGTGTTCGCGGCGGTCCGCCCACTGGGTTTCCACGTCTTCCATACGCGGGAAGGCCACCGGCCCGATCTGTCCGACCTGCCGGAGAACAAACGCTGGCGCAGCCAGCGCATCGGCGCGGGCATTGGCGATGCCGGGCCGTGCGGACGCATCCTCACGCGTGGCGAACCAGGCTGGGACTTGATTCCTGAACTCGCACCCGCGCCGGGCGAGCCGGTCATAGACAAGCCCGGCAAAGGTTCTTTCTACGCCACGGACCTCGACATGCTGCTGCGCCGCCGGGGCATCCAGAACATCGTGCTCGCGGGCATCACCACCGATGTGTGCGTGCATACGACCATGCGGGAGGCGAATGACCGGGGTTACGAATGCCTCCTGCTCTCCGACTGCACGGGTGCGACGGACTACGGCAATTACCTCGCCGCGCTCAAGATGATCAAGATGCAGGGCGGCGTCTTTGGCGCCGTCTCGACCGCGGACGACTTCATCAAGGCCGTGCAGGCCGCCCCCGCATAACTCTCCACCATGCAACCCAGCGGAATCCTGTCAGTCGAGGCCGAGCCCTACCCGTTCGAGTTCACGCCGGCGACGTGCGCGCTCCTCATCATTGACATGCAGCGAGACTTTCTCGAGCCGGGCGGCTTCGGCGAGATGCTCGGCAATGATGTCTCGCAGCTTCGCCGCACCATTGTGCCGAACCAGCGGCTGCTCGCCGCGTGGCGGGCGAAGGGCCTGCAAGTGCTGCACACGCGTGAAGGTCACCGGCCCGATCTCACCGACCTGCCGCCCACGAAGAAGATTCGCGGCCGCAGCAAGACGTGCATCGGTGATCCCGGGCCGATGGGCCGCATCCTGGTGCGGGGCGAGGCCGGCCACGACATCATCCCGGAACTCTATCCGCTGCCCACTGAGCCGGTGATAGACAAGCCGGGCAAGGGCGCGTTCTTCGCCACCGACCTGCACGCCATCCTCCAGAACCGGGGCATCAAGCAGCTCGTGGTGACGGGCGTGACCACCGAGGTGTGCGTGAACACCACTGTCCGCGAGGCCAATGACCGGGGCTACGACTGCCTCGTGCCCGAGGACTGCGTGGGTTCCTACTTCCCAGAATTTCAAGCGATGGGCCTTCAAATGATCAAGGCCCAGGGCGGCATCTTTGGGTGGGTGTCGCATTCGGAGAAAATTCTGGCCGCCCTCGGCTGAGGGGCCGGCCAGGTGTCCACAGCACGCCACCAAACAACACAGGAAAAACCGACCATGACCACAACCATGACCACGAAGCCCAAGATCTGGGTGCCCGGTGACTGGAATGCCTTCTTTGGCTTCGGCACCAACATCCTTGTCAATTTGCTCACCCTCACCGCGTTGCTGCGGTTCGTGTTGAAGATGCCTAACGAACTCATTTTCGGCAAAATCCTGCCGGCCACCGGGCTGATGCTTTGTCTCTCGACGATGTATTACGCCTGGCTGGCCTACCGCCTGGCGCAGAAAACGGGCCGCACCGATGTCTGCGCGCTGCCGTCCGGCATCAGCGTGCCGCACATGTTCATCGTCACGTTTGTGATCATGCTGCCGATCACCCTCAAGACCGGCGACCCGATCAAGGGCTGGGAAGCCGGGCTGACGTGGGTGTTCATCCAGAGCTTCGTGCTGATGGCCGGTGGATTCCTGGGCACCTGGGTCCGGAAGATCACGCCGCGGGCCGCGCTGCTCGGCACGCTGGCCGGCGTCTCCATCACGTTCATCTCGATGAAGCCCGCGCTGGAAATGTTCATGACGCCGGTCATCGGGCTGACCTGCCTGGCGATCATCCTCCTCAGTTGGTTCGGCGGCGTGAAATACCGGGGCGTCCCGGCCGGGCTGGTCGCCATCGCGGCGGGCACGCTGATCGCGTGGGGCTCCACGGCGCTGGGCTTCAACTTCGGCGGCATGACGCTCAAGGGGCTGACCGATTCGGTGACCAATTTCGGGTTCAACATCCCGATGCCGGTGTTTGGCCATGTCTTTGGCGGCTTCGAGTTTCTGGGCATCCTGCTGGTCACGGCGATTCCCTTCGGCATCTATGACCTGGTCGAGGCCATTGACAACGTCGAGAGCGCCGAGGTGGCCGGCGACGCCTATCCCACCACCCGCGTGCTCACCGCCGATGGCGTGGTCAGCCTGATCGGGTGCCTCATGGGCAATCCGTTCATCAACGCGGTTTACATCGGCCACCCGGGCTGGAAGGCGATGGGCGGGCGCATCGGCTACTCGGCCGCGACCGGCATCTTTGTCATCGTGCTCTGCTGGTTCGGCGTCATCTCGGTGATGCTCGCACTCATCCCGACCGTGGCGATCCTGCCGATCCTGCTCTACATCGGCATGTTGATCGGTTCGCAGGCGTTCCAGGAAACCCCGAAGGCCCACGCCCCGGCCATCATCCTCGGCCTCGCGCCGCATCTCGCCGCCTGGGCGCTCGTGCAGATCAACGGTTCGCTGGCCGCCGCCGGAACGCTGGTGTCCGTGCTCACGCCCGACAAAAAGGAGGCGCTCGTGGCGGCCATGCGGAACGAAGGCGTGCTCTACCACGGCCTCGAAGTCCTGGGCGGCGGCTCCATCCTCGGCGGCCTGATCCTCACGGCCATCGCGGTGGGCATTATTGACCGCTCGTTTGCCAAGGCGGCGGCGTTCTCGCTCGCGGGCGGGGCGATGACCTTCTTCGGCCTGATGCACGGCGAGCGCATCGGCGTGGCGATGTCACCCGTGGTGGCCATCGGCTACGTGGCGGTCGCAGCGATTCTCTTCGGCTGTGCCAAGTTTGTGGTGGTCGAGGCCAAGCCGCCTGAGCCGGCGGAAACACCGCATGGGGCCGGCGTCCCGGCCTAGCTTGCTGCGCTGGTTCGTCACGACTGAACGGCACTGAAATCAAACCACGGATGGACACGAATGAACACGGATGGGGAATCTGCCTGGCCGCCCCGGTCCGTGTTTATTCGTGTCCATCCGTGGTTCTCAATTCCCTCTCCCACACCGCCCTGCTAAACCAGTCGCATGGAAAATGACGCGGCGCGGGTGGTCAAACTCAACGACCTGTTTCAAATCTCGGGCTGGCAGCACCAGCTTCCGTGGCAGCCTTTCCAGCCGGGCGTGGACATCTACCGGCTCTATGGCGATGGCACCACGGGACCGACGGCGGTGTTGCTGCGCTTCCGCCCCGGCGGGCGGGTGCCGCTCCACGAACATACCGGCTACGAGCATGTCTTCATGCTCGCCGGTTCGCAGGTGGACGAGAACAGCCGCGCGGAAACCGGCTCGCTCATCATCAATCCGCCCGGCACCGCGCACAGCATCCTCAGCGAAAACGGCTGCATCGTCCTGGCCATCTACGAAAAGCCCGTGAAGTTCCTCGCCCCACCCGCTCCTGCTCATGAGTGATCCCCTCGTTCTCCTGGCTGTCAACGGCACGCTGATGCGCGGCCTGGAGCTGAACCCGAACATGCTGGCTGTTGGCGCTGAGTTTGTGCGCGAGTCGGCCACCGTCCCGGCCTACCGCCTCTGGACCATCGGTGACCGTCACCCCGCGATGGTGCGCCAGACCAGTGGCGGCGTGTCCGTGGCGGTCGAGGTCTGGGCGGTGCCGCCGGCCGGGCTTGCCGCCATCCTGCTCAAGGAGCCGCCCGGCCTGAGCATTGGCAAGGTGAAGCTGGCGGACGGTTCCGAGGTGCTCGGCGTGCTGGGCGAACCCGCCCTCTGCGAAGGCCAGCGCGAGATCACCGCCTTCGGCGGCTGGCGTGCCTACACGGCCTCGCTCGCCTAGACCGCGTTCCGCATCAAAAGTGGGGCAGGCTTCCAGCCTGCCTCACCGGGCATCTTGCCCGCGAATTTTATGCAGTATCGTGATCTGTCAGGAACGCGGGCAGGATGCCCGTAGCAGCCGGCTGGAAGCCTGCTCCACTACTGGCGGCCTGTTGTGAATACCCTTTCAATTTCGCCAGTCGGCACTCCTGTATCTGAACCCGTCCGCCGGCCCGCCATGGCCGGTGTGAGTTCGCATGAGAAGCTCCGATCTGCGCCTCGTCCTCCCCGCATTGGCGGCCCTGTTCGCCGCGGGAGTTCCGTGCGCCTTCGCGGCCAGTCCGCCCGGCTCCGTGACGTTCTTCGAGGAGAAGATCCGGCCCGCACTCGCCGAGCATTGCTACAAGTGCCATTCCGCCAAGGCCGTGAAGGTCAAAGGCGGCCTGCGCCTCGACCACCGCGAGGGCCTGCTCAAGGGCGGCGACACCGGCCCGGCCATCTCCACCGCGAAGCCCGATGACAGCCTCCTGCTCAAGTCCCTCCGCCACCCGGACAAGGACCAGCTCATGCCACCGGATGGCAAGCTGCCGGACGAGGTCATCGCCAACTTCGAGAAGTGGGTGAAGGCTGGTGCGCCTTTCCCGGATGCAGCCGCGTCCGCCGCGTCGGCGAAGGACGCCAAGCCGTGGTGGGACACGGTCGCGGAGAAGGACCTGCTTCCCGCCGCGCGACCGATTCATGAGGTTGTGGACCACTACGTCACCGCGAAGCTCACGCAAGCCAAGCTCAAGCCCGCGCCCGCCGCGAGCGACGCAAACTTCATCCGCCGCCTGACGCTCGACCTCGCCGGCCGCATCCCGACGACGGCGGAGGTGCGCGCGTATGTCGCCGCCACCGAGCCGGACAAGGCCGCGCGGCTCGTGGAGCGGTTGATGGCCGCGCCCGGCTTCGTGCGGCATCAGGTGACGGAGTTCGAGTGGCTGCTGACCGAGGGGCAGGGCACCGGTTTCCGCGACTACCTCACGCGGGCCATTTCCGAAGGCCGGCGCTGGGACCGCGTCTTCAAGGAAGTCATCACGGGCGACGCCGCCACGCCGGAGACGAAGGGCGCGGACGCCTTCCTCCGCTCGCGCGCCAAGGACCTCGACAAGCTCGTCACCGACGTAAGCGTGCGCTTCTTCGGCGTGAACATCAGTTGCGCCCAGTGCCACGACCACCCGCTCGTGCCCGCGTGGAAGCAGGACCATTACTACGGCATGAAGTCCTTCTTCAGCCGCACGTTCGAGCACGGCGACTTCGTGGCCGAGCGCGACTACGGCACCATCAGCTTCAAGACCACGGCAGGCGAGACCAAGCAGGCGCGTCTGATGTTCCTGAGCGGCGACGCCGTCGAGGAACCGCCCGCGCCCGAGCCGACCGAGCCACAGAAGAAGGAGGAGAAACGGCTGCTCGAAGAAACGAAGAAGAACAAGCAGCCCATGCCCGCGCCCAAGTTCAGCCGCCGTGCGCTGCTCGCCGAGGCCAGCTTGAAGTCCGGCCATGAAGGCTTCTTCGCCCGCGCGGTGGTGAACCAGGTCTGGCAACGTCTCTTCGGCCACGGCTTGGTGATGCCGGTGGACCAGATGCACGGGCAGAACGCGCCGAGCCATCCCGCGCTGCTCCAGTGGCTCGCACGCGACCTGGTGCAGCACGATTACGACGTGCGCCGGCTCGTGCGCGGATTGGTGCAGAGCGCGGCCTACGCGCGCAGCAGCCGGTGGGAGGGCGCGCGGCCGGAACCGGGACTCTTCGCCGTGGCGCAGCCGCGGGCGCTCACGCCGCAGCAGGTCGGGGCGTCGCTGCAATTCGCCGTCACCAGCCCGGACGCCTTCAAGCCGGATGCGAAGCCGGAGGAACGGGAGAAGTTCATCGAGCAGGTGGAACGCGCCGGCCAGGGCTGGGCCAGCTCGCTCGAACGCCCCGGCGATGATTTCCAAGTGGGCGTGGACGAGGCGCTGCTCTTCAGCAACAGCGACCGCGTCCAGCGCGAGCTGCTGGCCCTCTCGAACGACCGCCTGCTCAAGGGCCTGCTGGACCTCAAGGACAACCGCGAACTGGCTACCGCCGCCGTGTGGAACGTCCTCTCCCGCCCGCCCGAAGCGCGCGAACTGCAAGTGCTCGCCGACTACCTCGACAAGCGCAGCGACCGTCCGACCGAAGCGGTGCGGCAGGTGGTGTGGTCGCTGCTGACCAGCACGGAATTTCGGTTTAATCATTGAGCCGATAAACCACTGAGCCCAATGCCCTCGCCCTCCGAATCACCCAACGTCGAATCCCAAAGGGATTCCGGCCTTCAGCCCAGGGTTGCGAGGAACGAGCTACCCTGGGTTAGCCGTCTGTGGATTAGCAACCCCAACGGGGTTGCGGCGAGTTTGACACGAATACCGAAGACGCGTGGCAGCCTACGTCCCGGAGCGCGGCCTTCAGGCCGCAGAAACGTGCGGATGGCAACCGTCATCCGAACGCACTTGCCCCGCCGTGCTTTCTGCGGCGTGAACGCCGCGCTCCGCGCTGGCCAAGGCGCAACCCCGTTGGGGTTGAAGACCTTCGTGCCAGCCACCCAGGGTAGCTCGTGCCTCGCAACCCTGGGCTGGAGGACACAATCCCGTTGGGATTGCCGAGTCCAGCGCACCGGCCGGCCGACCGAGGCGGTGCGGCAGGTGGTGTGGTCGCTGCCGACCAGCACGGAGTTTCGGTTTAATCACTAACTGAACCGCGTAGCGCTAGCGTCCATTCCAAGCCATAATGACGACACCTGAAATACCTAACTTCCTTCAGATGCCCACGCAGACTCTACTCGATGAGTTTGGCGCTGGACGGCACAAGCCAGGTTCGGGCAGCGCGGCAGCTCTGCTTGGTTTGGTAGCTTGCAAGATGATGCAGACTGTTGTCGCCGTGACACGCCGGAATCCGAAATATGCCAATCATGTCGGCCAGTTGGACCTTGTTGGCACAGCTTTGACTAGCCGGCATGAACCATTCTTCCGAGAGGCAGTCCAAAGAGATGCCGTTCAGTTCGACCGCTACCACCAAGCGCGGCTGGCACGCAACGCTTGTAAGGAGCCAGTCGAGAAGCGGCGCCTTCGTGACCGTGCAAGAGAGCAACTGATGCCGGCCACAGTTATCCCACTTGAGATTGCGCAACACGCTATTGAGACTGCCGAGCGAGGTATGGTCGTTTATGACATTGGAGCAAGTTATGTGAGGGGTGATTCTGGTGTGGCGGTTTCCGCTGCTCTTTCGTCGTGCTCGGGTGCCTTGTTTGTGATTTACCTTAACCTCCTCGAGTTTCGAGAGGGCCGGTGGGCTACTGCTGTAAGAACAAGCGCTGATTCGATAGCGGTCCGTTTTCAAGCCCTGCAGGTCGAGCAGTTTCGTCGAGTCTCGCGTATTCAGGCGGAAGGCATTGAGATTCCTCAGCTAGAACTTGGACTTGAACAACCTGATGACGACACGATGACATAGCCTAGTTCAGCACATTTTTATGAACTCCTACTTCTGCGGTTCCTCTGAACACGACGTCAGCCGCCGCGCCTTTCTCCGCACGCTCGGCGCGGGCGCGGGCTTGGCCGCTGGCGGCATCGGCGCGGTGCATTCCTTCGCCACGCCGGCGCTGAACGACACGCTCAAGGCCGGCGGCAAGAGCGTCATCCTGCTCTGGCTGGCGGGCGGCGCGAGCCAGTTGGAGACGTGGGACCCGAAGCCGGGCCGGCTCACGGGCGGGCCGTTCGCGGCCATCCCCACCTCTGTGCCGGGCGTCCACATCAGCGAGTTGATGCCGCAAATGGCGAAGCGCATGAAGGACATCTGCGTCATCCGCGGCCTGAACACGCGGAACGGCGACCACGGCGGGGCCGCCCAGCTCATGATGCGCGGTCGCGCCGACGAGCCGAGCCTGCGCTACCCCGACATGGGTGCGGTGCTCGCGCGCGAACTGGGCCGCGCCGACAGCAAGGTGCCCGACTACGTCTCCTTCTACGCCGCCACCGAGGGGCGCGACTTTTCGCGGCAAGGCTCCAGCTTCCTGGGCGCGCGTTACGCCCCGATGAAGCTGGCCGAGAGCATGACGCCACCGAACTTGAAGCGGCTGGAATCCATCACCGAGCTGGACCACCACGCGCGCGCGGAGTTGCAGCAGTTGATTAACAACCAGTTCATCGCCGGGCACGGCACCGGGCCGGTGAAGAGCCACGCGAACGCCTATGCGCGTGTCCACGGCCTGATGAGCAGCGAGACGCTCTTCGACCTGTCCCAAGAGTCGGCGAAGGCGCGCGAGCCGTATGGCCCGACGCTCTTTGGCGAGCAGGCGCTGATGGCGCGGCGGATGGTCGAGGCGGGCGTGCCCTTCGTGCGCGTGAGCCGCGCGTGGTGGGACAGCCACGGGCAGAACTTCGAGACGCACCAGGAGATGGTGCCGGAGCTGGACCGCGTGATGTCCGCCTTGCACGACGACCTCAAGCAGCGCGGGCTGCTGGAGCGCACGCTGGTGCTGGCCGTGGGCGAGTTCGGCCGCACGCCGGCCATCAACGCCAGCCTCGGTCGTGACCACTTCGCCGCCGCTTGGAGCGCGGCGATGTTCGGCTGCGGACTCAAGGGCGGCGCGGTCTTCGGCAAGACGGACAAGGACGGCCAGACGGTGGTGGAAGACCAGGTGGGCGCGGGCGAACTCTTCGCCACCGTGCTCGCCGCCATCGGCGTGAACCCGAAGAAGGAATACCACGTCGGCGCGCGCCCCATCCCGCTGGTGAACCCCGGCATCAAGCCGATAACGCAGGTGCTGGCGTGAAGGGCAAGCCTCAGATTATTGCGGCGGACGTGGGAGTTCGTGGCCGTTCTCCCTCACCCCGGCCCTCTCCCGCTGGGAGAGGGAGAAACGCATACCGCAACGGGCTAAAGCCGGACGCGCTCGGTTGCCGGATGCGCTGGCTGACATTCCCCCTCTCCCAGCGGGAGAGGGCCGGGGTGAGGGAGAGCGCGTCCGACACCAATGGATGGCCCCACTTCATTGGAGTCTGCCGTTTGCCTCCTCTTCAACTTTTCAACTCTTCCACCCTTTAACCTTCCGCCCCCATGCCCACCGACCCCGCCAAGTTCAAAGTCGCGAAGGAGATTTCGCGGAAGGACATCCTGCTCTGCCTCGCGCGCGTGCCGGAGACGAAGCGCCTCTTCGCGGGCAGCTCGGACGGCTGCGTGTATCATTTCGATCTTGCGGAGGAAAAGCCCGAGGCCGTCGCGATGGAAGGCCACACCGGCTACGTCACCGGCGTGGCGGTCGCGGGCAAGCAGGTCATCTCGGGTGCCTACGACGGCCAGCTCATCTGGTGGGACGCGGAGTCGCGCCAGAAGGTGCGCGGCATCAAGGCGCATGACCGCTGGATTCGCAACGTGGTCGCGACGCGCGATGGCAAGCTCGTTGCCAGCACGGCGGATGACATGGTCTGCCGCATCTGGGACGCCGCCACCGGGAAGCCGAAGCACGAGCTGCGCGGCCACGCGACGCTCACGCCGAGCCACTTCAGCTCCATGCTCTACTCCTGCGCCTTCTCCGCCGACGGCACGCTGCTGGCCACCGGCGACAAGATCGGCCACGTCGTCGTGTGGGACGTGGCGACGGGCAAGCCGCAGGCCACGCTCGAAGTGCCGGAGGTTTACACCTGGGACCCGCGCGCACGCATCCACTCCATCGGCGGCATCCGCTCGCTGGCCTTCTCGCCGGACGGCACGCAGCTCGCGGTCGGCGGCATGGGCAAGGTCGGGAACATTGACCACCTCGAAGGCAAGGCGCACGTCGAGGTCTTCGACTGGCGGAAGCAGGAGCGCGTGGCGAAGTTCTCGGGCGACAAGGCCAAGGGCCTCATCACCCACCTGGCTTTTCATCCGCAGGGCGAATGGCTCGTGGGCGCGGGCGGTGACTCGAAGGGGCTGGTCATGTTCTTCGATGTCGTGTCTGGCAAGATTCTGCGCGAGGAGATGACCTCGAATCACTTCCACAAGTTCACGCTCGATGAGACGGGCACGCGTTTCTACACGGCGGGGCACAACAAGCTGACGGTGTGGGAAGCGGCGGGGTGAATTCGGGTGCGATAGAATCGGATCGAGTCGCGCCGGTGGTTGGACGCTGCGTTCCCCCTCACCCCGGCCCTCTCCCCAGCGGAGAGGGAGAATGTCAGCCAGTTCAACGGGAATCCGAACGCGGTCAGCACGCAGCGAGTGCGGACTGAGTTTCCCCCTCTCCGCTGGGGAGAGGGCCGGGGTGAGGGGGAAGGCGTCGCGCTCTGCCAAGTCGTGTCGGACAGCCACACAAAGCGTGGAAGTCGCCTTTCGGTGTGGCCTGATCTCAGTCAGTTCGTCCGCTCAGGCATCCGTAAACGGCCCTGCGCCACCGGCCTTCAGCGCCTCGCGGACTTTCACGCCACCAATCTCCTGCGGGTTCTTCTTCGCGGCGACGGCCATCGCCGCGGCCGTTCCGGCGGCTTCGCCCATGGCCATCGCGGTGACGGTCACGCGGGTGGAGGCGTGCGCGCCGCGCGTGGCGGAGTGGCAGCGGCCGGCGACGAGCAGGTTTTCGATTTTCTGCGGCAGGAGAGAGCGATACGGGATGTCGTAGGGTTCGGGCTGCACCTTCTTGGGATCGAAGTCGTTCGCACTGCCGATGACGGTTTTGTTCGGGTGCAGGTCGAGATACCAGCAGCCGGTGGCGATGGCATCGTCGAAGCGGCGGGACTTCATCAGATCGTCCTCGCTCAGCACATGCTGGCCGATCAGCCGGCGCGATTCGCGCACGCCAATCCACGGATATGCCTCCATGAAGTAGGCCTGCTCGAAGCCCGGCACCTCGCGCTTCCAGGCCCGGAACATCGCCCATGCATCGGCGCGGCCCTGCATCTCGGCGCGGGAGAGGTCGGCGGCATCGGTCGGGTTCGCGGGCACACGGATGCCGTGGATGTAAACCTCGGTCTCATGGTAGAGGAACATCACGCCGGGGCCGTAGTAGAAGGGCAGTTCACCGGCGGTCTGCGCCTTCGCGAGCGCGGCGCGGCAGTTCTGGCTGAGGTTGCCGACGCGCTTCACGTTCCCGATGCGGAAGTGCAGCGTGAGCGGCTGCACCTCGGCGTTCTGCTCGAACGGCGCGCCGGCCCAGGCCGCGACATCCGCGTCGCCGGTGCAGTCAATCACGGCGTTCGCCTCGACACTCACCAGCCCGTCCTTGTTGGCGATTTGCACGGAACTGATGCGCCCGCCACTGCTCTGCACGCCGCAGACGAAGGAGTTGAACAGCACGGTCAGTCGCTCCTTCTGCTCGCGGATGAGGCGGTCGAGCAGCAGCTTGAACTCGAAGGAATTCCCGATGGTCGGGTTGTGCTTCTGCGTGTGCGTGGCGTCGGGTTTGCACACGCCGGACTTGGACAACAGCTCCAGCGCGATGCCGCGCACGACGATGCGGTTGTCCTTGATGTTCGCGATGCCATCGAAGTAAGGCAGCCCGACGCAGGTGATGATGCCGCCGGCGAACGGGGCTTTCTCCACGAGCAACACCTTCGCGCCGCGTCTGGCTGCAGCGAGCGCGGCGGCAATGCCCGCGCAACCGCCACCGCAGACGAGCACATCGGTCTTGAGCGTCTTGGTGCCGAGGGATTTGCCAGCAGGCTGTGCGAGGACGGGCGTGGCGAGGGAGGCGAAGGCGGTGGCGGTGGCCGTCGCCTGGACGAACTGGCGGCGGGTGCTAGGGCCGTCGGCATTCGTGAACGGGACACTCTTGTCCCGTTTGTCTGCCGGGTCTTCTGCCCAGATGTCCAAGTCTGCGAGCCGCGTCTGCGGATGGGGAAGTCCGGGGTCCAATCTGGACTGCGGGACAAGAGTGTCCCGCTCACGGCGGCTGCGATGCTTCGTGGTGGTTCTCGGACGGATTGCTTTCATGTCAGTAGTTCGCGGATGACATGCCCATGCACGTCGGTGAGGCGGCGTTGGACGCCGTTGTGGTAGAAGGTCAGGCGCTCGTGGTCCACGCCGAGCAGGTGCAGCGCGGTGGCGTGGAGGTCGTAGCTGTAGGCCGGGTGCTCCGCAGCTTGGAAGCCCAACTCGTCGGTCGTGCCATGGCTGGTGCCACCCCGGATGCCGCCGCCGGCGAGCCACGCGGTGAATGCACCGGGGTTGTGGTCGCGGCCTTTGCCCTGCGCGCCGGGCTGACGGCCAAATTCCGTGGTGCAGATGACGAGCGTGGAGTCGAGCAGACCGCGCGCTTTCAAGTCGTGCAGGAGCGCGGACGCACCGGTGTCCAGCACGCGGCCCCAGTAGCCGTGGTCGCGCACGAGGTCTTCGTGGCTGTCCCAGTTCGGGCGAATCTTCCTCGCGGTCGTGTTCTCCGCGCCGCAGTAAATCTGCACGAAGCGCACGCCGCGTTCGACCAAGCGGCGGGCGAGGAGACATTGGCGGCCGAATGGGCCGGTGTCCTCATCGGCGAGGTCGTAGAGGCGCTGGGTGGCGTCAGTCTCGCCGCGCAGGTCGGTGACTTCTGGCGCGCTGAGTTGGAGGCGCGCGGCCAGTTCGTAGGCGGCGATGCGGGCGTCGAGTTCCATGTTGCCCACTCGCGCGGCGGCGTGCTGGCGGTTCAGGGTTTGGAGGAAGTTGCGCCCGCTCGCCTCGCCCTGCGGCGTGATGCCGGCGAAGTTCTTCGGCGGGAACAGGTCGGCGATGGGCGGGAGTTCCGGGTCGGTGTTGAGCGTCGTGCCCTGATGCACGGCGGGGAGAAAGCCCGCGCCCCAGTTGATGACGCCACCGGGCGGCAGGCCGCGCGGGTCCGGCAGCACGACGAACGCCGGGAGATTCTCGCTCTCGCTGCCGAGCCCGTAGGTGACCCACGCGCCCATGCTCGGAAAACCGGGCAAGATGAAGCCGCTGTTGGCCATGAACATCGCAGGGCCGTGCAGCGCGGACTTGCTCTGCATCGAGTGGATGAACGCGACGTCATCCGCGCAGGCGGCGAACTTCGGAAACAGATCGCTCACCCAGCGTCCGCACTGGCCGTGCTGGCGGAACGGCCAGTAGCTGCCCTGGCAGTTGCCGGGCTTCGACGCGAAGAACTGGAGCTTGCCCGTCGGGTCGAACGGCTGGCCGGAACGCTTCGCCAACTCCGGCTTCCAATCCCACGAATCAACATGGCTGAGCCCGCCGGGGCAGAAGATTTGGATGACGGCGCGGGCGCGGGCGGGGGAAGGGGAGGGTT
>CAZCBE010000001.1:0-28094 GCA_964496695.1 uncultured Klebsiella sp. | reverse complement strand
CCGGGGGGGGTGGGGGGCCCCCGGGGGGTTGGGAGATGGGGAATGGCGTCTGGGGTCTGGGGAGCTGCGGCGCGGGCGGCCTGCTCCGTGAGCAGTGTGGTGAGAGCGACACCGCCGAGGCCGCCGCCGAGCTGCCAGAGGAACTCGCGGCGCGAGGCGGCGCGCTGGCGGAGATTGCAGGCTAAGGGGAATTTCATGGATTCTCCAACTCTGGATACCGCTTCAAAAGCCAAGCTCGGCATTCGGCCGCGACGATGGGCAGGTTTGCGTCTGTCACTCCGGACGAATCATAGGACATTGAGGAGCCGTTTGTGAGCATGGTAAACTTCAGCTTTATGGATGCGCCCGCACTCGGGACGTCCAATCGCATCTCGCCGCCGCCTTGAGCAGCCAGAACGGTCATCAGGACATCGTCGAGGGCCATGCGCGTCTTCGACTTATCAAGCGAGTCCACCGTCGCTCGAAGGGCCTTCTGGCGTAGGATGCTATTCCAAGGTTCCGACTCGATGGCGGTTGGCTCAAGGAGAATATCACGCAAATAGCCACCAAAGGTCACAGTATCCTCATGAACGCGCTCAACGATTTGCTGGAACAACATTGGGTCTGGAGCCTGTCGGATTTGATTGAGAGCACGCGCATACGCGATAAGGCTGTGATCATCGGGCCGTTCGCGGGCTTCAATGACGCTGCGAAGCGGTTGTGGATATTTCGCTCGCTCGGCGGCCCTTTTGGCGCGCCTTATGTTCTCCAACTCATCAGCCGTTTTGAATTGTTGTCGTTCTGTCACTGAGTCTGGATTCGCTGGGCGGAGGATACCCTCCCGAATCTCGATGATGTCTATCGAAGAGTCTTTGGCTCCACGTGCATGGGATAAATGCGCGAACACATCCATGAAGCGGAGTCGGTCTGCCGACTCCTTGGTAAAGAAAGTCCAACCGGCTGTTGTGTGCAATCCATCTGGTCCGCCCCATCCATCAACGAAACGTCGCTGGTTGGGGCCGAAGGCCGATTCGAGTTCCGAAAGTGTTGTGAATTTTGCTACGGTCTTTGTCGCCGGAAGGCAGTTCGTGAAACGGGCGATGTCCCTTTCGCTGTATCCCCCTATTTCGCCTATGCGGCCGATTACGACATGTTCAGCAAGGCGCTTATTGTGCCAGACGAGCTGAGAAAACAAACGACTAAACCGCAAGTTGTCAGGTTCGTCGGTCTGATAGATTCCCAAACTGTCCTTCAAATGAACGCGTTTCACCGTGCCAATCCATTCCGGATCAAGCCGCCGAACTTCGCCGGCCAGCAATGGCTGGGTCTGCTGGAGGGCAAGGAATTTGATGAGGTCGCCCTTTGGATACGCTGGTTCGACTCTTCTCCACTGATAAAAGGCCACCGCAGCGGTGGCCAGAAGCAGCACCCACATCAGCGCAAATTTTACCGGTTTCGACTTGGCTTTGAGAAGTGATGGGTTCATGCCTCGACCTCACAGAAAAGCCCACGCCCTCTGAGTCTTCATCACGAAAGGAGTGATTTGCCAGACAGCGTCTGGCAAATCTTGTTCTGGAAGTAGAACGGATGACGTCATCAGGTGGTTGCTTGAATCAGAGCACGACAGGCCGGGTTCCGTCCACACCCGGTCGTCAAAGCATCAAGGCAGCATGGGCTTCACGGGTTTGTTGCTGCCCTTCTCCACCGGATAAACCGCGCCCTGCTTTTCCAAGCCCGCGATAAGCCCCTGCATCAGACGCTTCAGTGCGGCTGGCTCCGTGGCGGCAAGGTTCTTCTGCTCGAAGGGGTCGGCCTTCAGGTTGAAGAGCTGGTAGTGTGAGTTCTCCGACACCTCGCTCGGGAAGTAGTGGTAGATGACTTTCCAATCCCCGGTGCGATACGTGGTGAAGTAATCGGTGCGGTGCGGTGCGTGCGGGTAGTGCATGAGGAACGTCTCGTCGCGGCTGGCGTCGCGCTTGCCGGTGAGCAGGGTGTCGAGGCGTGTGCCGTCCACAGCGTGGCTGGCGGGCGCGGACTTGCCGGTGAGCGCGAGGAGCGTGGGGAACAGGTCATAGACGGCGGCCTGCTGGCTCTGGATGGTTCCGGCGGTGATGGGCAGACGCTTCTGAAAGGCGTTGCTCGCATCCGGCCTGGCCCACGCGGCGATGAACGGCACGCGCACGCCGCCTTCGTAGTGCGAGCCTTTCTTCCCGCGCAACGGTGCGGCGCACGCGACCTCGTGCTGGTGGCCGAGCGGCGCGTCGGAACCGTTGTCGCCGAGGAAAATGAACAGCGTGTTCTCCGCGACGCCGAGCTTCTCAAGGTGGTTGAGCACGTCCCCGAGCGACTTGTCCATGCCCTCGATGAGCGTGGCGAAAGCCTGCGCGTTGGCGGGTTTGCCGGAGTTCGCATAGTTCGCAGCGAAGCGCGGGTCGGAGTTGAAGGGCGCGTGGACGGCGTATTGCGGGAAGTAGAGGAAGAACGGCTTGCCCGCCTTCACTGCATCGGCGACGTGCGCGTTGGCCTCGAGCGTGAGCGCCTCGGTGAGGAAGATGTCCTGGCCGTGGTATTTCTCCAGGCCGCGCACGCCGGCCTTGGCATTCTTCGTCTTGAGACCGAAATCCTGCGTGCCGTAGTAGCTCGCGGGCGCGCCAATGGAAGCCCCGCCCACGTTGATGTCGAAGCCGAGCTTGCCGGGGTCCGCTCCGTCGGAATCGCGCGGGCCGAAGTGCCCCTTGCCGACGTGGATGGTGCGGTAGCCGTTTGCCTGCAGCAGGCTCGCGAGCGTGAGGTCCCCCTGTTTCAGGCCGCGCCAGTTCCACTGCGGCGGGCCGCTCGGTCCGGCGTTGTTGTTGTCCGGGTTGATCCAGTTCGTGGTGCGATGCCGCGCCGCGTTCTGGCCGGTCATCAGCGAGATGCGCGTCGGCGAGCACACGCTCATGCAGTAGAAGTTGTTGAAGCGAATGCCGCGGGCGGCGAGCCGCTCCATGTTGGGCGTGCGGTAGTAGTCGTTGAGCGGATAGCGCTTGGGCTTGCCGTCCGCGTCCGTGAGGAACGGCAGCGACGTGTCCATCACGCCCATGTCGTCCACGAGCATGATGACGAAGTTGGGCTGCGGCTGGGCGGCTTGAGCGGAAGCGCACGCGGCGCAAAGGAGCAGGGCGAGGAGCAGGTTTTGCATGGTGGTTGCGATGTGGGTGTTGGGGAGGCGCTCAGTTTAACGGCGCTTGCTGGCCGCTCCGTTTCGGCCACCACTGCCACCTGGCCTGATGACGCTGGCAATAGGCAACGGCGGCGGGCGGACCGTAAAGCGTCACGTCGGGACCGGAAGTGGCGGCGGAGACGATGGCGCAGACGACGCGCCCAGCGGCGGCGGCTTTTAGAAAATCCGCGTTGGTCGGACCTTCGGCGATGAAAAGATGCCGGGTGTGATCCAGTTGCGGCGACCATTTGGCCAGATCACCGTGCGCGTCGGCGTCCGCCACGGGCACGAGCCGGTCCACATAACGCTCGCGCCAGGGGAATACCCGCACAAAATCACGGGGAGCCCAGTTGAAGCCGGCCAGCATGGCGTTGTAGCCGTCGCTGTTTGGGGTCACGTCGTAGGCGCGGTAGGCGTGCTCCATCTCAAATTCCTGCTCGGGGTAGATGAGCGCGCCCAGTTCGCGGACGGGGCGAATGACCTGGGCCCGATAGTCGTGCCACAAGAGCTGCTTCGCCCCGAGGTCGTCAGCCGTGGTCCACCGGCCGCGCTGGGCCTCCGTCCAGCCCGGGTCCAGCGTCACGTTCGCCAGATGGTCCAGCACCGTGCCGCCGGGAATCACGGCCCGATGCGGATACGCCTCCGGACACAGCACCACGTCCATGGGCAGGCGTTGCTCGCGAATAAACGCGCGCAACCGCCCGGCCGCGGCGAAATCGGCGGACTTGAGCGCGAGCAGGTTTAGGCCGCGCGCGTGCAGGCCGGCAAGGTCGGCCGGCTGGACGAGCGGCATTTTGTTAAGCCCTTGGAAGATTTGGAACCGGCCTTCCGGGATGGGCGTGACGGTTGGAGGGAGCAGTTGCTTTGCGGTGATGCCCGCTCGCGCGCTTCCGGCCAGCACCGATAGTGCGTCCACCGCGTAGTAGGTGCTGTAAAGCCGGGACCGCCAGCCGGGACAGTCGCCGAAACCGCCGTCGCTGTTCTGAAGGGAGTTCAGCCAGCGCACACAGGCCACGCCATCAGCCGGGCGGGCGGCCAGGGCCGCCAGCGCGTGGACGGCGGCCCAAGTGTAGTAAACGTCCGGGCCATTGCCCGGCAGGGCGTGGTCGGGATGCCAGCCAAAGGCGCCGTCGGGCAACTGCGCCGCCCGGAGAAATTTCGCGCAGGCCTCGGGATGCGGCGGGGCGGCTCCCAGCAGCCGGAGCGCGGCGAGCGCATGAAACGTGTGCGCCACATGAGCCTCGGCATCGCGCGGGGCGAGGTCTTCCTGCCGGACATCCACGAAACCGCCGGCGGGCGCCTGCCGGCGCTGCACGAAGGCCACCAGTTCGTCGCGGTTCTCCGCACTGCGCCCGGAGGCGGCCAGGCCGGCCAGGAGGTAATACAACGAGGACAGGTTGTAGAATCCGAGTTCACGCGCCCCGGCATCGCGCGGGTCCAGGCTCCCGCTGGATTGGAAGAAGGTTTTCGCGTCGGTGCCGAACGGGCTGCCGTAGTAACGGACCTGGTAGCCTTGGTGCCGCAACGAGACGCGGGTCGCCTGCATCGCCAGCGGCGAATTCAGCCGCTGCCGGATGCCGTGATAATGATGGAACTGCCAGTGCCCCGCGCCCACATGGCCGCCCGGCTGTCCCAGCCCGTGCTGGAGGATTTTTTCCGGCTGACTGATCTCCGCCCCGAGAAGCCGCAGCGCGGCGACGGCCGGGAAATTCCACGCCGCATCCGTGTAGGCCTGATCCGCCGGCCCAAACGCGCCGTTGGCCTTGCGGCAGCCCAGGATGTAGGCAACGGCCGAATCCGCGCCAACAGCGCTCCGTTCCGCCGGCTCGGCCACGCGCCCGGTGGCGAACAGGACAGACAGCAGGAGTATCGCTGGAAGGCGCATGGAACGCTTGAATTCACCGCTTCGCCGCCACGGATGCAAGCGGCAAAGCGCGGCCGGGCGGGCTGGTTACGGGTGCAGCTCCCGAACCCCGCTCTTCAGCCCATGGAGCTGCGTCACCTCGGCATCGGTCAGGGCGCGGTTGAAGACGGCGAGGTCATCGAGATGGCCGACATACGCCGCGCCGAGCACGAGCTGCACGGCTTCGGGATTCCAGCCGATGGTGAGGTCGCGGTTCTCGATGGTGCCCATCAGCTTGCCGTTCAAGTGGAGGCGGCCGACGGGCTTCTTCGCCTTGTCGTTCAGATTCTCAAACGAGAAGACGGCGTGCGTCCACGCCTCGCGCGAGAACGGCGCGCGCGGGAGCTGCACCGCGGGACGCTGCTCGGAGGGCATCTTCGCCCAGTCGAGGTTGTTCGGATTCCAGAGGTGGAACAGCGGGCGGATGGCGAAGCGGAAGTGGCGCGGCGTCTCGTCCTTCGACCATTCGAGAAAGATAAAACCCTTCTTCGTGTCCTCGCCGACGATTTGCACGGGGTCGCAATAGCCCGGCTCCAAGTCCTTGTCGGGGTCGAGCCGCAGCCAGACGGAGACGGTGGCGCTCCAGTTCTTGTCATTGTAGCCGAGCACGCCCGTGCCCTTGAAGCGCGGCTGTGTGGAGCCTTTCTTCGTGAAGTGCAGCCCGCCTCCGAAGCGCCCGTCGGGCACGAGCTTCAACTCCTCGTTCGCCACGAGCGGCACAGTGCCCTGCTTGCCGCGTGACAAGGCCGCCTTGTCACCGCGCGAGAAGTCGGCGTCAAAGCCCTTGTCGAAGGAGGCGTGGAAGGTGAGAGCTTGTTTCAGGCCGCCGGTCTGTGCGGAAACGGCGAATGGAACAAACAACGCGGTCAGGAGGATGGTGACTGTTTTTTTCATAAGTGGTTTGGTTGAGTTCACTGCTGCTTCCCCTTCTTCTTCGCCGGTGGCGCGTCGCCTTTGGCTTTGCCGCCGTTCGGGCTGAGGGTTTTCCACCAATCGGGACCATCTGCGTCCACGGCGGCGTTGTGCTTGAGGAGCTGCTCGCGGAGCGCGGCGAAGCGTTTCGGCTCGCTGTCCTTGAGGTCGGTGGTCTCTTTTACATCGGTCTTGAGGTTGTAGAGTTCGAACTCGGTCAGCTCGGCGTTGGCGAGGATCTTCCAATCATCCACACGCATGGCGATCTTGGCGTTCGGGGCCATGTGCAAGCGCCAGTAGAGTGGCTGCGGGCGCGCAACGTGCGTCGCCGCGCCGGTGAGCACGGGCAGCACGTTCACGCCGTCGAGCACACGGTCGGTGGGTGGCTTCACTCCGGCGATACCGAGCATCGTCGGGAACAAATCGCTGCCGATGACCGGGACTTCGCTCGTGGTGCCGGGCTTGATGTGGCCGGGCCAGCGGGCGATGCCGGGAACGCGGATGCCGCCCTCGTGCATGGACCGCTTGCGCTCGCGCAAGCCGCCGCTGGACCCGCGCCCTGGCGTCTTGATGCCGTCGCCTTCGGGACCGTTGTCCGAGGTGAAGAAGACAAACGTGCTGTCCGCGAGCTTCTGCTCGTCGAGCGCCTTCATGAGCTGGCCGAAGGCGAAATCCATCTGGGTGACATTCGCGTGGTGCTCGCGCTGCACGTCATCGGCGAGGTCGGGGTAAAGCCCCTTGAATTTCGGGTCGGACTTGATTGGGTAGTGCGGCTCATGGGTCCACACGGCCAGGAAGAATGGCTTGGACTGGTCACGCTTCTCCTTCAGCCACGTCACCGCTTCGCTGACGACCAGCGGCGCGGAGTAGCCTTCGAGCCGGCCGACCGGCTGGCCGTTGCGGACGAAGTTGCTCGGGTTCTCGTGGGTCGGGCCGGCGTTGTTTTGCGTGGCCATCCACCAGTCGTAACCGTGGTCGCCGGGCTGCGGCTGCGCGGGGTTGTTGAACAGTCCGTTGAGATGCCATTTGCCGCTGTGGCAGGTCGCGTAGCCCGCGCCCTTGAGCAGCTTGGGCAGCGTGATTTCGCTCGTGCGCAGATGCACTGGCGCGCCCTCGGCAATCCAGGTGAAAACCCCGTTGCGATGCGGCGTGCGCCCCGTGAGCAGCGCCGACCGCGACGGACTGCACACCGCGCTGGCCGAGTAGCACTGTGTCAGCCGCACGCCCTGCTTCGCGAACGCGTCGAGGTGCGGCGTCTTGATGATCGGATGGCCGAAGCACGCGAGATCGCCATAGCCGAGGTCATCGGCGAGAAAGAGGATGAGGTTGGGCTGCGCCGAATGCGATGAACGAGGAGCGGCCAAGGAAATGAAGGCCGTTAGCACGAGCGGTAGTAAGGATTTCATGATTACCGATACGGTGGCAAAGCGACAATCATGGGATTGCCTTTCCAAGTGACGATTTGCTTTTGGGAGCAGCACCCCCGGGCGAGGACCGTGCGCCGTGCCTTTTCAGTATATCGACGATTTGGGGCGTTGAGTTGGCCATCGCATAATCCAAAAGATAGGCGTATGGGCCGACGCTGTTTTTGCTTAGAATGAACCTTCCACCAACGGTGTTCACATCAGCTTTTGCGCGGCACAGCATCTCAACAATTTCCTGCTGTCGGGCCATGACCGCGTTTTGCAAAGGGGAGATAAACCCAGCCAAGGGGTGTTCCGTCATTGCGTTAACTGGGGCACCAAGTGAGAGGAATAATTCAACAAGATCCTTCTCGCCCAGAAGTGCAGCGATACCCAAGGGCGTCACGTTCACATGGAGGTGCATCGTCCCTTTCTCCACCTGAAGCAGCTTCGGATTGGCCAAGACGAGGGCCTTGGCAAGGCTAGTCTTGCGTAACCAAAGCGCCGACTTCAGGTCGAGCGGATGCCCCGACTCCAGAATGGCTTCAATCAGACCCGCATACTGGTTGGTGTTCTCAACCGCCATTTGCAGCGGGGTGTTGCCCCAGGTGTCGCGGATGTTCAGGTCCGCCCCGTTCCGGATGAGGAGGCTGGCGGTCGCCTTGTCCGAGGTGAGATGCAGCGGAGTGAAACCGTTATAGGCTTTAGCATTGAGGTCCGCCTTCGCCTCCACGAGCCAGCGAGTGACCTCAAGGTGGCTAAACCGGGCTGAGTGATGCAGCGGCGTGCAGTCGTATTCGTCTTTCGAGTTGATGAGCGTCTTGTCTGACTTGAGCAAGGCGAGCGCCTTGGTTGGCTCTCCCTTGTCCCAAAGTGCTTTGTGAACTTCACCGGCGAGCAGGGAAATGTGGGCGTGCGTCACGAAGGCAACTATGCAGAAAGACGCCAGCGACCGGACAAGTCGGACAAACTCGTTCATGGGAAAGTGATGTCAGTCCACATACACAAATTCGTTGGTGTTGAGCAGCATGCGGCAGAGAGAAAAGACTCCGTCGGTGCGGACAAGGTCACGCGCGGCGGCCAGTTCCGGCTGGCTGGGTGCCCGGGCGAAGGCGAGCTGGAAGGCGCGGGTGATTTGGGCGGCGGGGTCCGCGCCGGCCTCGCGCTCGACGCGCGTGGCGAAGTGGCGGGCTTGTTGCAGCATGAACTCGTTGTTCGAGAGCGCGAGGGCTTGCAGCGCGGTGGTGGTGGCGGTGCGCGCGGGCGTGAGGTTCGCCGGGTTGGGGCAGTCCAGCGTGGTCATGAACTGGTGCGGCGTGGTGCGCACGATGAAGCGGTAGATGCTGCGCCGCCACAGCTCCGGCGTGTCGGCGGTGATGTATTGATAAATGGGCGCGTAGGCCTCGGTGTATTTGAAGTCGCGCCAGCCGGGGCCGCCGGCGGCGAGGTTCAGCTTGCCGCTGACGGCGAGCACGGTGTCGCGGACAGACTCGGCGTCGAGGCGGCGGGGGTTTTGGCGCCAGAGGAGGCGGTTCGAAGCGTCAAGAGTTGAAGGGTTCAAGGGTTGAAGGGTTGAAGAGGTTGGGCGGGCGCGCGGGACCTTCCCCTCTTCAACTCTTGAACTCTTCAACCCTTCAACCCCGCTAGCCTGCCGATACGCCGCGCTCGTGCAAATGAGCCGGTGCATCGCCTTCAGCGACCAGCCGCGCGCCAGAAACTCCTCCGCCAGCCAGTCGAGCAGTTCGGGGTGCGAGGGGACGCCGCCGCCTTTGCCGAAGTCGCTGGGCGTATCCACCAGGCCGACGCCGAAGTGGTGGTGCCAGAGCCGGTTCACGAGCACGCGGCGCGTCAATGGGTTCGCGGGATGCGTAATCCACTCGGCCAAAGCGAGACGGCGTTCGCCCTCGGTCTTGGCGCGGGCGAAGTCGGCGGGGGCGTGCTTCACGCAGGCGAGGACGCCGGGGGCGACTTCTTCCTGCGCGTCCTCGGGATTGCCGCGACGGAGCACTTTCACCACGGCCGGCTCGGTGTTCGTGATGGCATAGACCTTCTCGGGGTCAGTCTTCGCGTTGAGCGTGGCGCTCAACTGCTTCTCCTCGGCACGCAGAGACTCGATGCGCACGCGGTCGGCGGCGGCGAGGGTTTGCACGTCGGTGTCGGGCGAAAGCCGCGCGTCGCCCAGGAAGAGCAGGTCGTGGCCGATGCCGTCGCCGCCGTCGGTGGCGATGAGTGTGAGCGTCTCGGCAGCGGCCGGAAGCGCCACGTCCACGCGGGCGGACTCATCTTTGCGCAGCTTGAGCTTTTGGAAGAGCAGTTCCTTGCCGGCGAACACGCTGAAGTCGGCGCGCGTCGTGGCGGCGACCGGTCCTGCGCCGAAGCCGACTTGCGCCGTGAAGCGGAGCTTCGCGAAGCCGCTGACCTTGCGAATCTCGGCGAGGTCGAAGGTGATGCCGGCGTTGGCATGCAGGCCGAGGATTGAGTGGCCGGGCGTGGCGAAGTCCACGCCATCCAGCTTGGTGGAGACTTGCGCGTTCAGCGGACCGTTGCGGATCGCGTCCCAGGCGTGGCCGGAAGTGGGCGGGAGATTGCTCACCGTCACCTGGCTGGCGAGCTGCACGGGCGATTTGCCGTCGGGCAGGAAAATCCACTGCACAAACTTCGGCGTGTTTGCATCCGGCCACTCGGGCTTTTGTCGGCGGTTCACCTGAATGTCGCGGTGGTAGCCGAGCTTGTCCTTCACCACGTTGCCGGTGCGGAGGTCGAGGCCCGCGCCTTTGACACCGGTGCCACGGCCGTTGCCACCGCCGACCATGTCCGCGAGGTCGAGGCCCTCGCCGGTGAGGCGGCCCAGCTCGGCGGTGATTTCCCGGAGGCGGGTCTGGAGTTGTTGACGTTCAGTTTCGCGGCGCGCGGTGGCGGCGGGATCGAGTTCGCGGTCGCCGCGCTTCACACCGGCGAAGACCGCCCAGAGGCCGTAGTATTCGCGCTGTGAGATGGGGTCGAGCTTGTGGTCGTGGCAGCGGGCGCAGTTGATAGTCACGCCCATGCTGGCGGTGAGGACCTGGGTGACCATGTCGTCGAGGTCGTCCGCGCGGGCGGCGCGCTTGAGCATGTCGCTCCGTGTCTCGACCTGGCCGACGAAGTCCCATGGGCCGGCGGCGAGGAAGCCGGTCGCTGCGATCAGTTCCCTGGGGCGGACACTCTTGTCCGCTGTTAGTTTTGCGGGAGTCGCACGGGGGACAGGAGTGTCCCCCTCACGGGCGAGGACGTCGCCGGCGATTTGCTCGCGGAGGAACTGGTCGTAGGGCTTGTCGGCGTTGAGCGCGGCGATGACGTAGTCGCGGTAGCGCCAGGCGTTGGGACGGAGCTGGTCGCGCTCGAAGCCGTGGGTGTCGGCGTAGTGGGCGATGTCGAGCCAGTGGCGGGCCCAGCGTTCGCCGTAGTGCGGGGAGGCGAGGAGACGGTCAATGAGATTGCCGATTGCCGATTGCCGATTGCCGATTGGAGAACATTCGCGCACGAAAGCCTCGACTTCCTCGGGCGTCGGCGGCAGGCCCAGCAAATCAAAATAGAGGCGGCGAATCAGGGTGCGCGGGTCGGCTTCGGGCGAGGGCTGGAGGCCCTTGGCCTCCAGCTTCGCGAGGATGAAGCGGTCGAGGTCATTGCGAACCCAGGCGGAGTTTTTCACCGACGGCAGCGCGGGGCGGACGATGGGCTGGTAAGACCACCAATTGTTTTCCGCAGCGTGAAGCCATGTGGCTCCCACCAGGCAGAGCACAATCAGCAGGCGCGGCCAGATGGCTGGCAACGCGGAAAACCGACGCGCGGTTGAGCTGGCGGTTGGCGAGTTCACCGGGCCGAACTGGTTTCGCCGCTTCTCAGGGCGCGGTTGACTTCATCATGGAAGGCCTTGCGCGCATCGCCGCTGCCGGTGACGAGGACGTTCTGCACCATGAAGACCGTGACCAGCTTGCGCTCGGGATCAATGAACCCGTGCGTGGCGAACGCGCCGCCGTGGCCGAAGGCGGCCTTGGAAAAGCCGGGGATGGCCGGCTTCTCGCCGTTGCCAGTCTGCCAGCCGAGGCCGTAGTTCAGCGTTTTGCCGCCGGCTGTGTGCGGGCGCGTCATCTCGGCAATGGCTTTCTCCGACACGATGCGTTTCCCCTCATGCAGGCCGCCGACAAGGATCATCTGATAAAACTTGGCCATGTCCGCCGCCGTGGAAAAAAGTCCGCCCGAGGGCTCGGCCATGCGCCGCACGGCGGGGTCGGAGGTGACGAAGACGTTGTTGGCCAGTGCGAGGCCGCCGCCCTCGGCGGATTTGTAAGTGCGGGCGATGCGCGGGCGCTGGCGGGCGTCGGGATGGAAGGTGGTCTCCTTCATGCCCAGCGGGTCGAGGACGCGCTCGTGCATCAGCACTTCGAAGGGTTTGCCGGACACCAGTTCCGCGATGCGGCCCGCGACGGTGATGCCAAAGCCGTATTCGTAGGCCGAGCCTGGCTCGAAGGCGAGCGGCGCACGCAGCAGTTCCGCCACGTAGCCCTTGAGCGAGTGCGCGCCATCGGTGGACTTGCGCGGCGGAAACGCGATGCCCGCCGTGTGCGACATCAGGTCACGCAGCGTGATGGGGCGCGCGGGCGGCTGGCCGTTGGCGAGCTTGACCTTGCCCAGCTCGGGCAGCCACTGCGACGCGGGAACATCGAGCGAGAGTTTGCCCTCGTCCACGAGCGTCATGATCGTGGTGACGGCCACCGATTTGGTCATGGAGGCAATCCAGAAGAGCGAATCGGTTTTCATCGGCAGCTTCTGCTCGCGGTCGGCAAGTCCAGTGGCCGCGTGATGAACCACCTTGCCGTCCTGCATCACGAGCGTGACGACGCCGGCGGCGTGGTGGGCGGCGATCTCCTTGGTGAGCGCGGCTTCGATGGCGGTGCTGAGCGGCGAAGCGGCCTGCGCGGCAAGCGTGAGGGCAAGCAGCAGGGCGGGTAAGAGGCAAAGCGGTTTCATGAATGGAGAATCGGGGTTATGCGGAAAGTTGGCGAGCGCGAGTTCAAGGAGCGGGCTTCAGTGCGGCGCGAATGACCGGCAGCATGGCTTCGGTGAGCACGCGGTGGCCGTCGGGATTCGGGTGGCACTGGTCGGTGGTCCACGCGCCGATGTCCACGCCCTTGGCTTCCGCGTTGGTCCAGTGCTGGTAGTGGTCCACGAGAGGCGTTTGTTTCTCCTTCGCGACGGCGCGGCAGGCCGCGACATACTTCTCGAGTTGCACGTTCGGGTGCTCGCCAACGCCGTTGAGCTTCGCCGTCTTGCCCCAGCGCGGCTCGGTCATCAGCACGGGTGTGGTCCCGGCGGCGCGGAGTTCATCCACCAGCTTGCCGAGGTTCGTGCGATACTCGTCGGCGGTGATGCGCGAGGCGTTTTTGCCCTGGTCCACGTAGCTGTCGTTGGTGCCATACATGATGGTGACGAGGGATGGCTTTTGCGCGAGGACGTCCTTGGCCAGCCTTTTCAAAGCCTGATCCGTGCGCTCGCCGCCGATGCCGACGTTGGTCACAGAGGCTTCCACGCCGTCCGCGCGCAAGGCGGCTTCCAAGCGCGCGGCAAACGTCTCCTCCGCCTTCACGCCGGGGCGCACGCCCTTCGTAATGGAGTCGCCCAGCGTGACGATGCGGAGCTTTTGGGGGGTCGCCTTGGGCGTCGAAGCGGGCTTGGCCGGGGCGACCCATACGAGCACCTGGTGGTCGGCTTCGAGCCGGGCGCGGAACTTCGGCTGATTGATGTGCTGCACCGGAACCTGCTCGTCAATCGCGTGGGCGGCGGCGGTGGCGGCGGACTGGGCGAGGACCATGAAGACGGGTTCCATGCGGATGCTGCCGAACGCGATGTGCGAGGCGGAGAGGCAGGTGGGAACGAGGAGATTGGCGCACTCCGTGGCCTTCGGCACGATGGAGCGGAAGCCAATCGGGTAGGGCGGGAAGCCGCCGACTTCGACATCGCCCTCGTTGCGGACGTGGCCGTCGGCGTCGATGTAGCGCTGCTGGTGGTGCGAATCCATGGTGTAGGCGGCGAGGCCGACCGGATAGGGCGCGACTTCACGGCCCTGGCAATGGTGCTGCGTCATGACCAGGTCGGCGACCATGCGGCGGGCTTCGCGAATGTAGAGCTGCTCCTGCCAGCCGTTGCCTTCGGTGAACTCGTCCTTGCACATGCCCCAGCGCGCCACTTCCTTTCGGACGGCTTCTGGGATGCGCGGGTGGTTGGCGAGGGTCCACATCAAGCCCTGCTGGTAGAGGCGGTGCTGGGCGACGATTTTCTCACGCACAGCATAGGAGGCTTCGGGGTAGTCGTAGTTCTGGCCGATGAAATCGGTGGAAACGCCGAGGCGATTGTTCGTGTCGGTTTTGCGGTTGGGCATGGAGGAATTGATCCACGGCGGGGCCTTCTCGCCCGCCTCGTAGTTGCGGAGCAGCAGCTCATACCAGAGTGCGACGTAGCCGTCCGGTTTGTGAAAGGGAATGCGGTTGTCGGGATGGTCGGTGAGGCACATGCGGAAGCAGTAGGCCTGGACGCGGTGGTCGCCATCGCCTTCTTTACCGGGTCCGTTGGGGTTGATGTGGGGCAGGAGGCCGCTGGCAGGATCGCCGGGCTTCACGTAGGGGCTTACGCCCTTGACGAGCTGATGGAAGCGGGCCTGCGCGGGCTGGATGCCATTGAGGGTTTCGCCATAGCGGGCGTTGGCTTCGCGACCGACGGTGTAGCTGACCTTGGCGGAGGCCATCAGGTCGCCTTCGTAGGTCGCGTCCATGAACATGCGGCCTTGGAAGGCTTTCCCGGACTCCATGCGGATGGCTTCGATGCGCGGCGGGGCGGTCTTGGTGAGCGTGACGCCAGTGGCGCGTTCGAGGCGTTCGCCGTAAATGACTTCGATCTGGTTGGTTCTGACCCAGTCCGAGAAGACGCGCAGCGCGGCGCTGGGTTCAAAGGTCCAGCGGGCTTGCTCGCCGGTGTCCGTGCGGGTCTGACCGCTGTCGCGGTAAAGCGTCTGGGGCTGCCATTTCCAGGCGGCGGGGTCGTCGTAGTGGCGCTTGATGCCCTGGTAGAATTCCCGCGCAATGCCACCGATGGCGGCCTTGTTGCCAATGTCGGTCTGGCCCAGGCCGCCCGTGGTCAGCCCGCCGAGCCTGCGGGTCGGCTCAATGAGCACGACAGACTTGCCCATGCGCTTGGCCTGCACGGCCGCAGCGACGCCCGCCGAGGTGCCGCCGTAGATGACGAGATCGTAGGTTGGGCCGGCGGCGAAGGCCACCTGGCTGCCGAGACAAACCAGCAGCAAGCCGATAAGCAGTCTGATTGATTTCATGGGGTGTTGCCGACAAGCCGGTTGGGTTTCGACCAGAGAATGCGAGCCACGAAGGTCGCGCCCTCGGCGCCGCGCTGCTTCGAGTCCTTCATGAACAAGCCTTCGGACACGGTCACCCAGGACTCCGCCGCGCTGAACGGATTGCAACCGAAGTTGCCGAGTTCTGCGCCACGCTCGGGCACGACGACCTTCTCCGTGGCACGCCGGACGCGGAGCGTGGCGGGGTCCACCTGGGCCATGAAGAGCGGTGCACGATGGCGGATGATGTGGTCGTTGTTCGCGCCGCGCCGGGTGTAGATGAGGAACAGCCCCTCGCTATGCGCGAGCCAGTGGGCCTGCGTGTTGTAGCTGCCGAGTTCGGTGCCGTCGTCGAAGAGCCACGGCTTGGGCTCGGCGAAGTTCTGGCCGTCGTCGCTCACGCTCACGTAGCCGCGCAGGTCATTGCGCAGCGTGAGGAAGTAGCGTCCCTGAAATGCGACGAGCGACGGCTCGTAAAGGCCGCGTGCAACCGGCAGCCGCAGCACGCTGCCGTGGCGCGCGAAGGTGAGCTTGGTGCCGTCGAAGCGGCACTCCGCCACCGTCGTGCTGTAGCGGTCCTTCGCACTTTTGCCGATGTAGAGCGGCACGAGCAGGGAGCCGTCGGGGCGCACCAACCATTGGGCGCAGGCGTTGCGGGCGAAGTTGAATTCCTCGTCCGCCGGCATCTCCAGCACCTGCCACGGCGACCACTTGCCAGTCTTCGGATCAAGCACGGCATAGACGGTCTGGTGGGCGCGCTTGACGTCGTCGAGCTGCTTGCCCTTCTCGCTGTAGCGGACCTGGCAGCCGATGGCGAGGAGCCGGCCCGTCGGCGCGTGCCAGCCGGGCGTCACGTCCGCCACGCTGATGGTCACGCCGTCGGGCTGCTGCTTCCAGTCCAACTCGGGCGGCAGCACCGGGCCGGTCCACGGTGCGGTGGGCGTGGCACGGGTCATGACATGCAGGCCGGAGTAGTAGTCCGAAACCTTGAGGTGCTTCTGGATGGTCATCACCGAAGCCGGCTCGGACGGGCTGGTGCCGGGGATGGCGGCGGCGCGCGGGTGGAACCAGAGGAATTTGCCGTCGTCGTGCCTGAGCACCGTTTCGAGCTTCACGGTGAAGTCGAGCGGTTCAGCGGCATGGATGGAACATGCGAGCAGGGCTAGGAGGAGAACAACCAGGCCCATGAGCGATGAAGTCAGAGCGGACCAGCGACTTGTTCGGGTGCGCGTTTTGCCCGCAACCTTTGAGCCTGCGCTGGTAGGGCGCGCTGTCCTCAGCGCGCCGCCGAAGTTCTGTGGCATCCGGGTGGTCGGCGGCGGGGTGAGGACACCCCGCCCTACCATCACGGGTTCATGCAACGTCGATTTGCACGAGCGGCTCCCCCAGCTATTCATCGCACTAAGACAGTTCATAGGAAGACACGGCTCACCCGTTGCCCAACGTCCAGCGGGCCTGGCGGAGGGCGGCTAGGGGACGGTCCTTTAGCTTCTCATACCAAACGGTAAGCAACGAACCATCGTCGAGCTGCACGGTGCTGGGATAGCCGAGGTCGCCGGAGGTGCCATCGCCGGAAAGGATCATCGGCTCGCTCCAGGTCTTGCCGTGGTCGGCGCTGACGCGGGCCTGGTTGCCGAGCGGGGCACGGCGGTGGCCGTAGCTCATCACGAGGCGACCATCGCGCAGACGCAGCAGATGCGAGGGCAGGCCCCAGACGCCGATGGAATGCGGCTCGCTCCAGGTCTTCCCGCCGTCCGTGGACTCGGTCTGCAAGGTCTCGCCCGCGTTCGGCTTGTTGTGGTTGCGGATGTGGACGAGCAGCGTGCCGCTGGCGCATTCGACGGCGTGCAGCTCGTGGTAGTCCTTCGCCAGATCACCTTTGCGGACGGGAATGTCCGCCAGCCAGCGCCAGTTCTGCCCGTCATCGTCGGACACGCACACGCCGGTGCGCTTGTCGCCAGTCCAGAGTTCCTTGCCGGCGTAGAACACGCGGCCGTCGCGGAGCTGAACTGGCCCGTGTGGGCTGTTGACTGTGCAACCATAGCGGGCCGACCAAGTCACGCCACCGTCGGTCGAGCGCAGCATCCACTGGCCCAGCTCCTTTTGCTGTGCCTCGGGGCTGAGGCGACGGTGTGCGGCCTGCCAGCGGGCAAGTTTGGCAGCGGCCCATTTGCCGTCCTTTTCGGCCTGTTCCAGAATGGGCACGTAGGCGAGCGAATTGAAGGTCGAGACCAGCAGCGAGCCTTTCGCCGTCTCCAGCACGCCGGCGTCGCGATCATCAATCGCGCAGTCCAGCAGCACGCGCGGCCAGGTCCAGGTCGCGCCGTGGTCGCGCGAGGTCATGGCGACGACCTGCCCGAACGGACACACATGCGCCTCGCGCCCGCCGGACCAGACCAGCCACAGCTCGCCATTGCTCCGGCGCGCGACCGTGGGCCACCCGTGGTAATACTCCGGCTGATGCGAAATGACCTTGGTGTCGAGCAGCTTGAACTCCGGCGCGGCGGCCTGGGCCGGGCGAAGGGCGAACGACGCGCCTGCGGCGGCGAGCAGGGAGCCGTGCAGAAAACGACGGCGGTCGAGAGCGGTGGAGCTGTTCGGGTTCATGCGGAGGTAGTGCGTGAGACTTGAATTGATGTCCCAACCAGTCAGCGTGGCGACCACGCCATGCCATCGAGCGTAGACCCGGCGGCCGTGAGCTTGCCGCGATTGGAGACGGTGATTCCGCGCAGGCGGCAGTTCGTGAAGGTTGCTTCGCTGGATTCAGCGATGCGCAGTGCGCGGGGCGTTTGGTCGGCGCTGGAGATCTCCGTGTTGGTCACGGCGCACTTTCCGAGACCCGGTTCCTTGGTCCGCGGGTTGCCACCGGAGGAGAGCGTGAAGGCCGCCTTGCCCGAGGCGATGATCCGGCAGTCGTCCAGCCGGTGGTCGCCGCCGGAGAAGAGCACTTCCACGCTCACGCTGTCGCGGAATTCGCAGCGGGTGTAGTAGGAGTCGCACAGGTTCACGTCGGCGACGGCGTTGTCGTTGCCCCAGAACTTCCCATCCGTCACCCAGACCTGGCAGGTGTCGTGCGCGCTGAAGCCTTCGTCGAAGTTTTCGTAACCGGTGATGTTGAAACAGCGCAGTTCACGGCAGTCGCCATGGATGTTGAAGCCGTCGTTGAGCGCGTGACGGGCGTGAAGGTTGCGGACGGTGATGGAGCGGTTGGTGCCGCCGGTGGCGAGGCCGGCGTCGCGCACACTCCATTCCAAGCCCGTCGTCGAACCGCGCACGTAGAGCCAGCCGGTCTTTTCGTCCGGTTGCAGCACCCACGCAAACTCGCCGTCGCGCAATGCCTCCGGCGCAGGGAAGGGGACGTTCACCGATGGGCTGCGGCCCATGCGGTTCGCCTTGCCGTTGCGAATGAGCAGGTGGCGGTCAAAGCGCGTGCGGGGCAACTGCCGGCGATGCAGGCCGGGCGCGACCGTTTCCCAGCCGTCGGCCGGCAGCGGGTCGGCACCGGTGAGGGTCACGCCGTGGCCTTCGATGGTGAGGTTGGTCTTGCCCGCCAGCATGATCATCTGGCGAAAGACCGCGCCTTCGGGCAGCAGATGGATGGTGTCGCCGGGCTTGGCGCGGCTGACGGCGAGCTGGGCGGTCTTGAGCGGGGCGGACTTTGCTCCGGTTTGGTTGTCGGCCCCGGTTTCCAAGTGGACGAACCACTCGGCGGCGGGCAGGGGAACGGCCAGCCTCAAGCCGACCAGCAGGAGCAGCGTGACGAGCGTCGGGTGTGTCCGGTTGACAATGGTTCCGGAGCTAGCCGGCTGGGGCAGCCGAGCATGTGTGGCGGCGGGCATGATTAGTTGGCTGTAAGGCTGACGACAGTGTGGGCGCGCAGCTTCGCAAGGTTAAGCGGGAAGTTGTTGCCGGGGCGGCAGGAACGTTCGCTGTTGGAACGGGAAGAAATCGCCGCCAACCAGAGGAGGACACTCCATTTCAACGACTTGCATCGCTGGCATTGGCGTTGCTTTACCAGCCGACGGCGAACGAAGTTTCATGAGCGCAAGCAGCAACACGGCAGATGCCCTCTGGCAGAAGGTGGTCCAGGACTACCGGCAGCTCTGCGTCCTGCAACAGCAGGCGCGGAATGAGGAATCGCTGCGCCTCCTGCAAAACGACCTGCCGGTGAGCATCCTCGAATGGTCCGAGCGAGACTCCGCGGATGGCGCCTCCAAGGCCCGCCGGCTCGACGAGATGTTCCAGGTGGAACAAACCCGCCTGGCGGATGCCTGGCTGGCGCAGGAACTCATGGCGCAGCAGGTCCGGGCCGAACTGCTACCCTCGCTCACCGCCCAGATCACCGCCGAGGTGCGCAAGGCTGTGACGGAATCCAACCTCCGCCCAGCGGCGACCCTCGCTCCGGCTGCCCGTCCGCAGGCACCCGCCCCTACGCGCGCCCCGCAGCCCGCCCCATCGCGTCCTGCCCCGGCGGCAGCGCCCGCCGCTCGCCCCGCCCGCGTGGCGGCGGGTGATCTCACCTCGATCATTGATCTCATTTTGGCAGACGAGCAATCAGCCCCTGTCCGGCCGCTCGCCGCCTGACCCTGTCCGTCCCACACATCAACTGTCCTACACACATGAACGCAGCAAACTCAGTCCTCACTCCCAGCAACCATCGTTACTTCAAGCCGCAGGAGGTCAACGGCAAAGGCCGTTTCGACATCTGCGCCAACAACGGCACCGCAACCGACCGCGCCGTGCTCCTGCTCGGTTTCGACTGGGGCACGAACAAGTCGTGCCTCAAGGGCGCTTACGGCGGGAGCCATGAACTGGCCACCGACCGCGTAATCCCCACCGTCGTCGGCTATGCCAAGGACGGCGTCGTGGAAGGCCTCCTGCCCGACAATGCCTCCGTGCTCTTCGGCGAGGAAGCCGTCCGCCAGCGCCTGCACCTGAATCTCGTCCAGCCCATGGTGGACGGCGTCATCCGGGACACCGCCGCCGCGCGCGACTACGCCCGCTATCTGCGCTCCCTGATGGACATCGCCCCCGGCACCGAGGTGCGCGCCGTCATCGGCATCCCGGCGAATGCGAACGCCGCCGACCGCGAGAGCATCCGCGAGGCCGTGGCGGGCCTGTTTGACCGCGTCATCCTCATCCCCGAGCCGTTCCTCGCGGCGCTGGGCTTCCGCGACGAGAGCCGCTTGAGCGATCCGACCTATGTGGACCCGGTGCGCAACTCCCTCTTCATTGACATCGGTGGCGGCACCACGGACCTGTGCCTTGTGCAAGGCTACTTCCCCGCGCCGGAAGAGCAGATTTCGCTGCCCTTTGCCGGTGACAAGGTGGACTCGCTCCTGCACGCGGCCATCCGCAAGACGTATCCTGACTGCGGCCTGACGCCCTACAAGGTGCGCGAGCTGAAGGAGCAGAACTCCTACGTCGGCACGCCCACGGCGGCGGTCGTCGGCAGCGTCATGATCAACGGCAAACTGCGCAAGCTGGACATCACCGAGCAGCTCGGCCAGTCCTGCACGGCGCTGCTGGAGCAGATCCTCGCGAGCGCCAAGCAGCTCATCGCCCACGCGTCTCCGGACAGCGTCGGCGAGCTGCTGCAGAACATCATTCTCACTGGTGGTGGCAGCCGCATCCGCGGGCTGGACACTGAACTGCAGCGTCTCCTCGCCGCCGAGGGCTACGAGCAGCCGTGCGTGCGCCGGACCGGCGACCGCTACCAGGAATTTGTCGCGCTGGGGGCGTTGAAAGCCGCCCGTTCGGCGCGCGAGAATCAGTGGCAGCAGGTCATCAAGTGACCGCCTGACGGGTTCAGGCCGCCAGCCACGGTGTGCAAGTGTGTTAGGGACAGCCCGCGGGCATCGGAGGTTCGTAAGAACCGCTGATGCCCGCGTGGTCCGTTTTTGGGGACTCAGCGAAGGACCTGAGCTTCGCCGAAGAGGAGGCTTTCGCGGGCCGGCTTGCCGGGCAGGGAAGCTGCGGTGGCCGGTTTCAATTCGGAGGCCGCCTGTTCCCGGAGCTGCTTGCGGAAACGCCGCCGCTCGAAGAATCCCATGCGCGCCAGTTTCAAGGCGTGTTCCGCGAACAGTTCGTGACAACGCTTGTGGTAGGCGTGGGCGTATTCGTGAAGCGCGCAGTTGTGGGGGACGATGGATGGCATCGGTTGCTGCTTTGGTCATACGCCCGGTGGGTGGTTATGCAACTGGATTTCGCCTGACGCCAAAGCCCAGGAGAGCAGCGTTCACGCCGCAGAAAGCTCCGCTTGAAACTTGGCGCTCCAATCTTCCTTGGCCTGCTCACGTTCCTGCGGCCTGAAGGCCGCGCTCCGCCCGAACACCTCCCTTGCCCCGCGCGTCGAACGCCGGTATCACGAGCACCGCACCCGTTGCACCTTATGCGCCTGTCACTCCTCGCCGTTCTCGCCGCCGCGCTCTCGCTACCCGCCGCCGAGGCGCCGCCGGACCCGCGCTTCACGCCGGAGATGGCCGAGTTCGTGAAGCGCTTCAAGGGCGGCGGGATGCTGCAGGACGGCTCCGTGAAACCCACGCCCGCCGAGTCGCTCAAACAATTCAACGTCGCTCCCGGCCTGCGCTGGGATCTCGCGGCCACGGAGCCGATGGTGCGGCAGCCGCTGAACTTCCACTTCGATGAACGCGGTCGCATGTGGGTGGTGCAGTATCTCCAGTATCCCTTTCCCGCCGGGCTGAAGATCACGAAGTATGACCAGTATCTCCGGGCTATTTACGACAAGGTCCCGCCTCCGCCGCCGAACCATTTCAAGGGGGCTGACCGCATCACGATCCTGGAGGACACGAACGGCGATGGCGTCTTCGACAAGTCGAAGGACTTCGTCTCCGACCTGAACATCGCGCGCAGCGTCGTCACCGGACGCGGCGGCGTGTGGGTGTTGAACCCGCCTTATCTCCTCTTCTACCCGGACAAGAATCGCGACGACATCCCCGACGGCCCGCCCGAGGTGAAGCTTTCCGGCTTCGGCCTCGAAGACACGCACAGCGGCGCGAACTCGCTCGCGTGGGGGCCGGACGGCTGGCTCTACGGCGCGCACGGCAGCACCTGCACGGCAGACATCAAGGGCGTGAAATTCCTCGGCCAGGCCATCTGGCGTTACCACCCCGTGAGCGGCGACTTTGAAATCTTCGCCGAGGGCGGTGGCAACACCTTCTCCATCGAGTTCGACGCGCAGGGCCGCGCCTTCTCCGGCTCAAACTACGGGCAGACGCGCGGCCTGCACTACGCGCAGGGTGCGCTCTACATCAAGGGCTGGTCCAAGCACGGCCCCGCGATGAGCCCGTATCGCTTCGGATGGTTCGAGCACATGGCGCACAAGGGCTACGAACCGCGCTTCCCGCAGGCGATGCTCTACTACGAGGGCGGCGCGATCCCGCAATACGAGGGGCACATCGTCGTCGGCATGGCGCTCACGAGCCGCGTGATGGCGAGCAAGGTGGCGCGCGACACCTCGACGTTCCAGACCGCCGACATCGAGACGAGCGTGCTCTCCAGCAACCGCTGGTTCCGCCCGGTGGACATGAAGACCGGCCCCGACGGCGCGATCTACTTCGCCGACTGGTGCGACAGCCGCCTCAGCCACCTCGACCCGCGCGACACATGGGACAAGGAGTCAGGGCGCATCTACCGGCTTTCGGCGACCGGTGCGAAAGTGGGCTGGGAGAAGATGGATTTCACCAAGCTCTCCGGTGACGAACTCATCAAGCTCCTTTCGCACGCGAACAAGTGGCATCGCCAGACTGCGCTCCGCGTGCTGTGGGACCGGGGCGACAAGAGCCTGCTGCCGAAGCTCAAGCAGCTTGCGCTCGCGACTTCTCCTCCCTCGCCCCCATCGGGGGAGAGGGCTGGGGTGAGGGGGCACGACAACCAGTTGGCCTTGGAAGCATTTTGGGCCGTGAACGCCTGCGGCGGCTTCGACGACGCCTTCGCCCTGCAAACCCTCTCGCACCCGAACGAGATGATTCGCTACTGGACCATTCGGCTGCTTGGCGACAGGAAGAAGACCCTGTCCGCGACGCTTCATCCCGCGTTGTTCCGTCTCGCCCGCACCGAGCCGGTGGCGGAAGTCCGCGCCCAGCTCGCCAGCACGGCGACGCGCCTGCCGGGCAACGACTGCCTCGCCATCACGCGCGAACTCCTCCTCCGCAGCGAAGACGTGAGCGACAAGCACATCCCGCTCCTGCTCTGGTGGGCCATCGAGAGCAAGGCCATCAGCGACCGCAATCGCGTGATGCAGATGTTTCTGGACAGCACGCTGTGGGAGACGCCCATCGTGCAGAAGTTCATCGTGAGCCGGCTGGGCCAGCGCTTCACCGCCGAGCGCAGCGACGAGAATCTCGCGACCGCCGCGCTGCTGTTTGAGATGGCACCGAACGCCGCCGCCGTGGACGAACTCATCAAGGGCATGGAAGCCGGCCTGCAGGGTGATGCGGTGAAGTCTGTCCCCGCCGCGCTCTCGAAGAAGGTGGCCGAACTCTGGGCCAGCCGTCCGCCCACGCCCACGCTCATCAGCTTCGCCGTCCGCCTCGGCCATGCGCCCGCCGCTGAGGCCGCGCTGGCCCGCATCAGCGATGCGAAAGTCTCCGAGGCCGACCGGCGCAAGACCATCACGCTGCTCGCCGAGCGCCGCGTGGACGCGGCCGTGCCGACTTTCCTGAAACTGCTGCGCTTCGAGAAAGGCGAGGCGCTTCGGCTGGATTTGGTCAACGCCCTCCAGCGCTTCGCGTCGCCGGACATTGCCCGCGATTTGCTGGACCTTTACCCCGGCTTCAGCGGCAAGCTCCGCGACACTGCGCAGGCCGCGCTCGCGAGCCGGCCCGATTGGTCGCGCCGCCTCCTCGCCGCCGTGGACGAGGGGCAACTCAAGAAGGAACAGATCTCCATCGCCAACCTGCTCGCCATCACCGCGTTCAAGGACGCCGCGAGCGACGCGCTCATCAAGAAGCACTGGGGCCGGCTCACCAAGAGCAGCGAGGAAAAGGAGGCGCAGATCGCCAAGGTGAAAAAGCTGCTCGCCTCCGGCAAAGGCGACCTGAAGGCCGGCCAGGAGCTCTTCAAGCTCGCTTGCGCCGTCTGCCACACCCTGAACAAGGAAGGCGGCAAGATCGGCCCCGACCTGACCGGCTATGAGCGCGACAACCTGGACTTCATCCTCCCCGCCATCGTGGACCCGAGCCTGGCCATCCGGGAGGAATACATCGCCTTCAACATTGCGACGACCGACGCGCAGACGCTCACCGGCCTCGTGACGGAACTGTCCAAAACCTCCGTGACCCTGCTGGACATCGGTGGCAACAAGACCGTGCTCTCGCGGACGAACATCAAGGACATGCAAGCCAGCCACACCTCGCTCATGCCCGAGGGGCTGCTGGACGCCATGACCGAGCAGCAGGTGAAGGATTTGTTCGCGTATTTCATGGCGGGGGCGGTGCCGGCGGGGAAGAAATGACGCGCATCAGATGAAGAAGCTGTTAATCGCCATTGGTGCAGGTGTGGCCCTGACCGCGTTGAGCAGTCTTATATACCTTTGGTCAGGCCCATTCGATACTTGGCGTGGTTATCCGTTGGCATATGTGGCCAGACCGTGTGATTTCAATCCTGAATGGTATGGTCCAGATACTATTGGAAGCCTTTTTGATGGCCACCACCGCGTATATCCATTGCTGGCGTTGATCAATGTTGGCATCTGGATGCTGGCAACACTCTTTGTGCTGTTCGTCTGGCAGAGGCTTTCCCAGCGTATCACCAGACGAGTGCTTTGAGGAGGACAAGTCGCGTAGCGACGACCCGATGGTAGCCGTGGGTTTCAACCCACGGTAGATGCGGTGGGTTATGGGCGTCGCGTAGCGACGCTTGAACCGTGCATCTGCGAATCGGTTCGTGTTAGACGCGTTCAAGCGTCGCTACGCGACGCGCTCACGTTCGGATGCCGGTCCGTGGGTTGAAACCCACGGCTACCATCAGGCCTCGCTACGCGAGGCGGCGGGGGCAGCACCGCGTCTCGTGCCACTTCCGTTCGCCATCACGATTGTTCGCGTTCTCCGTTTTTCACTTGTCCGCACCACGGAATTCATCACCCTTTTTACATGGCCAACACCTTCACCTCCCTCCACTACCACGTCGTTTTCAGCACGAAGAACCGGGAGCCGTGGATTCGCCAGGACATCGAGCAGCGCGTGTGGGCCTACCTCGGCGGCATTGCAAAGGACAACGATCTAAAACCTGTGCGGTTCGGTGGCATTGAGAACCATGTCCACCTCCTGGTCGGCATCCCGCCCTCCATCGCCGTGAGCAAGGCGGTTCAACTGCTCAAGGGTGGATCGTCGAAATGGATGAAGGAGAGCTTTCCCGAGGCTGCCGGCTTCGGCTGGCAGGATGGGTATGCGGCATTCACGGTGAGCCGGTCCCAGATTCCAGAAATCGAAACCTACATTCTGAAACAGCGCGACCACCATAGCGTGAAGTCCTTCGAGGAGGAGTATCGCACGTTCCTCGACCGGCACGACATCACCTACGACGAACGCTATTTGTTTGAAGCGGAGCACACGGGGTAACGGTTATCCGCCGATTTGATCGTCGTGTGTTCCGGTTTCAAGTCGCGTAGCGACGCTTGAACCGGGTGTTATCCAAAGCGATTCGTATTCGACGCGTTCAAGCGTCGCTACGCGACGCGCTCGCGTTCGGATGCCGGTCCGTGGGTTGAAACCCACGGCTACCATCGGGGCGTCGCTACGCGACTGGGAATCATGTGGCTGGGAATCATTGTCTCGCTATGCGGGTGTGGCTCGGCACCAAGCGTCCACCAAGGGCGGCGTCCCAATTTGAATCCTATGAATTTACACTGCCAAGCACATGCTTGTGCCTTGCGGTGGCCAAAACGTAACTTCCTTGGCATGAGAACCCGTTTGGCCGTCGTGCTGCTCTGCATCGTCATTCCGCTTTTGCCAGCCGACCAAGCTCTTGCCGCGACTGCGGCGGCTGAATCACCCCGGTCTTCGACCTCCGCCTTCTTCAGCGAATCCTTTGAGGACGCACGGCTGCTCCGGCGCGGCTGGTATGACGGGGACAAGTTCACCGTCGCGACCAATGGGGCGCACACGGGGGCGGGGTGCCTTGAGTTTCGCTGGGAGGACAAGAGCACCACGCCGGCCAGTTCCCACGGGATGCGCCGGCTGTTCGAGCCGACGGAGACGGTTCATCTGCGCTTCCACATGCGGCTTTCCGAGGGCTGGGGCTGGACCGGGCGTGGCTATCACCCGCACTTGATCCAGTTCATGACCACGGAGAATGCTGCGTATCACGGGCCGGCGGGCAGCCACCTCACCGTCTATGTCGAGCCGTGGGAGGGGCGGTTGCGCCTGGCTGCTCAGGACATCCAGAACAAGGACCGGCCGCATGGACTCACGCAAGGCCCGTTGCGCGGGGGCTTCAACGGCCAGATGTTCGACAGTGCGGAGAAGCTTTTCACCGACGACCAGTGGCATTGCATCGAGGCGATGTTCCAGCTCAACACGCTCGACCTGAAGGCGGACAAGCCGAACGCCGACGGCATTGTGCGGGCGTGGTTCGACGGCAAACTGGTGGTGGACCGGACCAATGTGGTCCTGCGCTCTACGGATTTCCCGAAGATGAAGTTCAATCAACTCCTGCTGCTGCCCTACTTCGGTCCTGGGCTGCTGCCGCATGCGCAGACGCTGTGGATGGATGAACTGGCGGTGGGGCCGAAGCGGCTGGGGGGCGAGCGGCGGTAATGGGACTGCGCCGGACCGGTGAATGCCCAAAGATTAGGGACGGACAAAGATGGGAGATGGCCTGGACTCTGAAGCGGACGGGGAACAACGACGGGGGGCTTGGGAATTCGGATCAAGGACAAAGGGGACAGGAGTGTCCCCTTCACGCCTTATCTTTGGGGCTTCCCGGCTTGCCAGCGCCTCCGCATACTGCGCTCATGCAAGCTTTCGTGGACGCCGTGGCGGCGGAGCTGGAACGGCCCCGCCCGCTGCTCAAACAGGTGGTGGACCATCTGGCGTCGCACTACTCGGTGAGCCGGGACGAGCTGGGCGCGTTCTTCACCAGCCAGCTTGAAGGGCTCGAGGATTACGAGGTGGACCTGCTGTTCTCGCCGCTGTTCACGCCCACGCTGCCGGAGCAGGCGGCCTTCTCCGAACTGCTCGACCGGCAGACCTTGCCCGCGAGCGAGTGGCCCGTGCTCATCCACCAGCTCCGTGACCGGCCCACGATCGCGCACCTGACCACGGAGGATGGCACTACACACCCCATCCGGCTGCGCGAGGTGAGCCTGGAGCGCTTCGTCACACGGCTGAACCTCGATGTCGTGATCCCTGATCCGCTCGGCAAGCTGCTGCACTCGCTGCCGCCGCCGGAGGATCGCGCGCTGCTCAAGGCGCTGGCCCGGCGCATCGTGTGGAACAAGGAGCCGCGTCGCGCCGTGCTCTTCCGCTACCTGCTCGCCTCGACCAGTGAAGATTTTTACCACCGCGCCGACCTGCTTGTGCTGCTCAAGCTGATGGAGACCTACCAGCCCAAGGATGCGGCCGATCTGCTCGCCCGCATCCCGCACTGGCAGGAGGTGCTCAAGACGGAAATGCTTTCCGCCGCCAGCCCCAAGCCGTTCTTCGCAGCCCGCGTGCAGGAACTCCACGGCGGCGGCCGCGACCAGCGTCATCAGGATGACTCGCTGATTTCCGGCAAGCAGCGTGAGCTGGAATTTCTCGGCCGGCTGCAAGGGGTGTTGAGTGCCTGAATCCAGAATGAAATCAGTTGGCATGGTGACGAAACTGACTTCTTCCCCCTCTCCCTTTGCGGAGCAAGGGGTGAGGGGTAGCGTGCGCCACCAATGGTGCTTTCCTTCGCGAAGTATCAAGGCCCTTGGGTTTCAACTGATGGTCAAGGATGCCGATCCAAGTGTCGGGCACACCCCTCGCCCCGGCCCTCTCCCCTCATCCGATGAAGGGAGAGGGAGGGGAAGCGATGGCCTCCGCACCATTTCGTGTCGGAGGAAGCCCTCAGCCGGCATGGCGGGCCGGACCTTTGCAGTTGGCGGGTTTTCTCCCTCTCCTTTTGCGGAGCAAGGGGAGAGGGTAGGGGTCAGGGGTTGCGTGCGCCCAAAGTGGTGCTTTCCTTCGCGAAGTGTGAAGGTCCTGGAGTTTCAACTGATGGTGAAGGATGCCGATCCAAGTGAGCCTGTATCGATTTGGCGGACACCATTGGGTAATGGTGGCCGGCGTCCGCCCATCATGAATCAAACCACCCCCACCCCACCACCGGCCA